>CAZFWG010000007.1:32268-50896 GCA_964522525.1 uncultured Alphaproteobacteria bacterium
GGACATGGTGAGAACCGGTCAGGGGCGGATCAGGCGTCGGCCGAAATTCTCTCCCCGGAACAAGCCGATAAAGGCTTCCGGCAGGGCATCGAAGCCGTCAATGATCTCTTCGCGGAATTTGAGGCGCCCTTCCTGGATCCAGGGCACCATGCGCGCCGCCGCTTCGCCGAACCGGGCGGCGTAGTCGAAGACAACAAGCCCTTCCATGCGCAGGCGATGGGTAATGAAGGTCTGGGTGGCGTAGATGCCGGCACGCGAACCGGCGGTCGCGTTGTAGTCGGCGACCTGGCCTGAGACGACGATCCGGCCATAGGCCCGCATGGTGGGCAGGACCGCGTCCAGCATGGCGTTGCCCACATTGTCAAAATAGATGTCGATGCCCTTGGGCACGAGGCTCTGAATGGCGCCGGTGAGGTCGGTTGTGGCCTTGTAGTCGATGGCCGCGTCAAAGCCCAGTTCCTCGGTCAGCCAACGGCATTTCGCCGGACCCCCTGCGATGCCGATAACGAGGCAGTCCTCGAGCTTGGCGATCTGGCCGGCGGTGGCGCCCACCGCGCCGGCGGCGGATGACACCAGCACGGCCTGGCCTTTCTTCAGTCCGCCCACATCATAAAGGCCGAAATAGGCGGTCATGCCGGGGATGCCCAGAACGCCGATGGCGCTCGACAGAGGCAGGCCCGTCTCCGGAATTTTGCGAAAGGCCTTGGCCGGGGCGAGGGCATAGTCCTGCCACCCGACGCCCGAGACCACATGATCACCGGGCGCAAACCGCTCGTCACCTGAGGCGATCACCTCACCCACATTGGCGCCTTCGATCACGCCGCCGATGGGCAAGGCCGCCGCGTAGCTCGCCTCCTCGTTGAGGCGGGAGCGCATGCCCGGATCGACCGAGATGAACAGACTGCGGGTCAGCACCTGTCCCGCCTCCGGTGCCTCGAGGCTGACCGCTTCCTGGACGAAATCATCCCGGGCCGGCAGTCCGTCGGGACGATGGGCCAGCACGTAACGGTGGGCTTCGATCGGGTAGGTCGGGGCGCTCGAGGTCATGGGCGGCGGGGTCTCCAAGGAACAAGGACTATCCGTCAGGATATGCCATGGAAACCGCGCCCCGGCCACACCCCCAATGGGGCGGGCACCGGCATTCAGATCCGCCGCGCGAGGCCCACCGCCCCCCGCGATCCCTTGTCGATGAGGAATGCCCAGGCCCGCCCGGACCAGGTGCGGGGCGGCTCATAGCGGGAAGCCGCGTCCTTCATGTGATAGACCTCTTCTTCCCGGCATTGCACGAGCACGGCCCGGATTGCCTCCTCCCGGTTTTCGGCCTCGAGCCGGTCGATCTGGTCGCCATAATGTTCGTCTACGAAACATTCGACGGCCTCGATGGTGATGAACACGGCACGCGGCCCGAACAGGGCCGGCAGAGCGCCCGTGAGCCAGCCCGCCACGCGCCACAGGGGCAACAGTCGGCTGCGGGCGTCGCGGGGCACAAGAGCATCCATGAGCACCAGATGATGGGCCTCGGTCACGAGATGCCGCTCCGCGAAATCCCGGACGGATTTGTCCCGGCTGACGGCCAGGATGCCCTGGTAGATCGCCACGGCCCCGGTCTCGCCGGCATGGTCCGAGCGCAGTTCGGCCATCAGCCAGGGATCATGGCGGGGCGGGGGCGGCAAATCCGTCGGCGCGATAGGGCCCATGGGCGGTGCTCCTGATGTTCCGGTGTTGTCGCAAGAATTTGGGCCGCTCGCGGCGCGCGCCAAGGCCCCAGGGCCGCCATCGCGCGCTCCTGTCACGCCCGTGCCGCGGGCATGTTGTCGCGTTACGGACCGATAATGGCGAAGGCCTCGCCAGACGGTGTTCACTCGGTGAAGATATCGGCTCTGGTCCTTGAAGATCCGGTGAAGGGTCTTCGCATCCCGGAGACGGGATGGGCCGCGGACATGTTTTGGGGGCGTTCATGGCAAAAACCGGCAGCCGGCTCCATGGCGGGCTGGGCGATCTTGTGGCCAGTCCCTCGGCGCCCGGCAAAAGCGGCTTCGCGAGCCACCTGACCCTGCCGACCGTGCCTCCGAGCTTGAGCGTTTCGCCCGATCTGTCGGCGCGCGCGCCCGGCTCGCCCCTGTTTGCGGAAACAGCGGCGACCGTAGCCATCGATGCCATCGCGCAGCCCGGCCAGATGACCGCACTTTTCGCCGATCTCCTCGCCCTGGGCCTTGAGAACGGCGCGGCCGCCGGGCGGCTCGTTTCCGGATTGCTGCCGATCACGGCCCTGCCGGAACTCGAGGCCCTGACCACACTCCACTCGGCGCGGCCGGCCCTCACGGTCCGCTCGCAGGGCGACGTCGTTTCCCAAGGGGACCGTGCGGTCGATGCGGATCTGGCGCGGGCCGAGTTTGGTGTCGATGGGACCGGCGTCAGCGTCGGGGCCCTGTCCGACAGTTTCGATGCCCTGGGCGGCGCCGATGCGGATTTCGCATCCGGCGACTTGCCCGATGAAGGCGTTCAGGTGCTGCAGGATTTTTTTGGCGATACCGCGACCGACGAAGGCCGCGCCATTCTCCAGATCATCCATGATGTGGCACCGGGGGCGGATCTTCTCTATGCCACCGCCTTTGGCGGTCAGGCCAATTTCGCCCGCAACATCGAGCGATTGGCGAGCGCGGGCGCCGATGTCATTATCGACGATGTGACCTATCTGGCGGAACCGTTCTTCCAGGACGGCATCCCCGCCCAGGCCGTCGACCGGGTGGTGGCCGACGGGGCGGTCTATTTCTCTTCCGCCGGCAATACGGCGCAGGCCTCCTATGAGGCGCCCTTCCGCTCGAGCGGCATCTCGCTGCCCAGCGCGCTTGAGCCCGGCGCCATTGCCCATGACTGGGATCCCGGTCCGGGCATCGATCCCATTCTTGCCTTCAGCATCCGTCCCGATGACAGTCTGTTCGTGTCCCTCCAATGGGATCAACCCTTCGCCAGCCTGTCCGACCAAAGCCCCGGCGCGGCCAGCGATATCGACATTTATGTTGTGGATCTCGCCACCGGCGCGCCGTTCCGCGACGAGAGCGGCGACATATTCGGCAGCGCGGATTTCAACATCGGCGGCGATCCGGTGGAGGTCTTCCGCCTCGAGAATGATGGCAACGAAACCCTTGAACTCGGGCTCGTGATCGAGAATGCCGGTGGGCCCGATCCCGGCCTGTTGAAGGCCGTCTTTTTCGACAGCGTGGATTTCATCGCGGAGAAACGCCCGGAACTCACGTCCGAGTTCGTGAACCCCACGGTGATCGGCCATGCCGCCGCCGAAGGCGCCATCGCCGTCGGTGCGGCCTTCTATCAGAACACGCCCCGTTTCGGGACCTTTCCGCCTGTCCTCAACAGTTTTTCCGCTGTCGGCCCCAGCACGATCCTTTTTGACGTGGACGGCAACCGCCTGGCCCAACCAGACATTCGCCTCACGCCCCAGATCGTCGCGCCCGACGGGGTGGACACGACATTTTTCGGCTCCTCGGATCTCGACTCGACCGGATTTCCCAATTTCTTTGGCACTTCGGCGGCAGCACCCCATGCGGCGGCGGTGACGGCCCTCCTTCTCGACGCCAATCCGGACCTGTCACCGGCGGCTGTCCGGACCATTCTTCAGGACACGGCCATCGATATCGGCGCGCCGGGCTTTGACAGATTTTCCGGTGCGGGGCTGATCCAGGCTGATCAGGCGGTGCGGGCAGCCCTCGCCCTTGGCCCGGAAAACAATCCGCCCGTGGCATCGGACGATGTCTTCAGTGTCCAGCAGGATGATGTACTGAGCGGTTCGCTCCTGGCCGACAATGGGGCGGGTGGCGATCTGGATCCGGACGGTGACCCCGTGGAGGTCGTCCGGATCGATGGCGCGGTTGCCAGTGCAGGCGATGTCTTCACGCTGCCCTCGGGCGCCCGTCTCACCCTCCTGAACGACGGTCAGTTCACCTACGACCCGGCGGGCAGCTTTGTCTTTCTGGGTGCCGGTATCACGACCGAGGATGGCTTCACCTATCAGCTCAGCGATGGTGAGGCGCTGGGCAATACGGCCCAGGCGACCATCACGGTCACGGGCATCAATGACGCTCCGCAGGCCGAGGACGATGAGCTTGTCCTGAACGGCTTGACCGCAACCGCGATTGATCTGTTTGCCGACAACGGGAACGGGGCCGATCTTGATCCGGATGAGGATGCCCTCGCCCTGGTGGCTATCAATAATGTCGTGATCGGCGAGGGAGGCGGACCGGTCACACTGCCTTCCGGTGCCGTGGTGAGTGTGGGAACCGGCGGCTCGGTGACCTATGACCCGGGAAGCGCCGTCGGTGTCGGCGCGGCGAATGACACCGTGATCGACAGTTTCACCTACACGGCGGGAGACAGCGGTCAGTTGACCGATGCCGCGACCGTCACGGTACGCCTCTCCGCGCCCAATGATCCACCGGTCGCGCAGGACGATTTTTTCGAGGTTCTGGAGGACGGCACTCTTACCGGCAATGTGCTCGAGGACAATGGGACCGGCCCCGATTCCGATCCCGATGGCGATGCGTTGACCGTGGCCCTTTTGTCCGGGCCGGCCTTCGGCACGCTAGAGCTGACCGAGGGCGGACGTTTCGACTATGCACCGACTGCTGATTTCTTCGGCGCGGATGAGTTCGTCTACACGCTGAGTGATGGCGTAACGGAGCCGGTGACCGGCGTGGTCACGCTCCAGGTTCTGCCCGTGAATGATGCGCCTCTTCCCGCCAGTGATTTGTTCATGACCGACGAGGAGACGCCTCTGTCAGGCAATCTCTTTGACGACAATGGTTTTGGTGTGGACACCGACCGGGAAGGGGAAGCGCTCAGCATTGTCGCGATTGAGGGTCTTGCCGGCCTTGTGGGTGAACCGTTCAGCTTGGCGTCCGGTGCCGTCGTGACCATCGGGTCAAACGGTGACCTGACCTATGATCCGGCGGGCGCCTTTGTCGATCTGCGTCAAGGGGAAACGGCCGTGGATCGCTTCGCGGTGACGGTGGCGGACGCGTCCGGGGCCACCGCGCCATCGGACGTGCAGGTGACGGTCCAGGGCCTCGACGCCGTGATCGGCTTCGGGCCGGCCATCACCGAAATTGCCGAGGGCGACAGCGGCAGTGTGCCCGTGACCCTCAATGTCACGCGCAGCGGGGCACTGGATACGGAGGTCACCGTTTCCTTCGCCGTGGAAGGTTCAGGCCCCAATCCTGCCCAGGCGGATGATTTCCTGGGCGGGGCCCTGCCCTCGGGCACCGTGACCTTCGCGGCCGGTGTCGACACGGCGTTCCTCAGCTTCGAGGTTGCGGGCGACACCCTTCCGGAACCGACTGAAACTTTCCTGGTGACACTCTTCGGCGCGGAGGCCGATCAAGGTGCCGCGGTCATCGAAGGCGCTTTCCTCGGCTTCGTCATCAGCGATAACGATGAGCAGGAATTCACCCTTGTGGGCACCGAGCAACGGGATGTGCTGCGCGGCACCTTCGGTGACGACGTGATCGATGCCCGTGGCGGCAACGACATCGTCCTCGCCTCGTTCGGCGATGATGTCATTGTCGGCGGCGAGGGTAACGACCTGCTTCTGGGCGAAAGCGGAGACGACACATTCGAAGGCGGTGCGGGCGACGACATTCTGTTTGGCGGAAGCGGCGCGGATCGTTTTGTGTTTGAACCCGATGGGGGCAATGACCGGATCATCGATTTTGGTCCTGACGATATTGCCGACCTCACGGCCTTTGTCGGCCTCACCCTGTCCGACATTCTCGACAATCTGGTCGATGGCAGTCGCGGTGTGACTTTGATCCTGAGCGATGACACGACTGTCCAGTTCAATAATCTGGAAAGCGATGATCTCGATCCCGCCCAATTCCTGCTCGCCGATATTTGACGGGTCGGGGAAAGCATGAAAGCGTGGCCTCCTGCGGGCACGGTTTTCCATGAAGGGCTAAGCGGTTATGTTCAGACGCATTCTCCTGACCATTTTTCTGGGCATTGTCTTTGTCGGTCTGGTGGCGTTGGGCCTCGCCATCTATGGCAGCCGGGACCTCGATCCGAGCGAACTTGAGGCCCGCTATACGAACGAGACCTCCCGCTTCGTCACCGTGGATGGCGTGCGTTTTCACCTGCAGGAAACGGGAACCCCCTCGCCCGATCAACCGAGCCTCGTCCTGATCCACGGTTTCGGGGCCCATCTGCAGACCTGGGATGCCTGGGTGGCGGGCCTTGAGGATCAGTTCCATATTGTGCGTTTCGATCTGCCCGGCCATGGCCTGACCGGGCCCGACCCGTCCGGTGACTACTCCAACGACCGCACCGTCGAAATCCTCTCCAAGCTGATGGATGAGATCGACCTTGGCCAGATCGTGCCGGTCGGCAATTCCCTGGGCGGGCTTTTGGCCTGGCGCCTCGCGGATGCCTATCCCGAGCGGGTGGCGGCCCAGGTCCTGATCGCGCCGGGTGGCGTGCTCGCCGAAGGGGCGGTGCCGGGTGAGGCCGGCGACGTCCCCGCCTGGTTCGGTTTCATCCGCTTCGTGTTGCCGAAGGCCATGATCCGGGGACTCCTCGACAGTCTTTATGGGGACAAGAGCCGCATCACGCCCGATCTGGTCACCCGCTACCATGAAATGCTGCGTCGAAAGGGCAATCGAGAGGCGCTTCTCACCCGCATGCGGGGCTTTGTTCTGGCGCGGCCCGAACCGGTCCTCCAAGGTATTGACGTGCCGAGCCTTGTCATTTGGGGAACGGAAGATCGCATTCTGCCGCTGGAACAGGCGGAGGTGTTCGATGCCAATCTGCCCGATGTGAAGACGGTGGACATGGAAGGTGTGGGCCATATGCCCATGGAGGAGGCCCCGGCGGCGTCCCTCGCCATTTTCCGTCAGTTCTGGGACAAAGTGGCCTCACAGACTCTGGAGCAGGCGGTCCCGCCAATCGCTGACGAGGAAGAGGCGGATCCGGAGGATCTCCCGATCCGCCTTTAGGGTTTCAGACCGCCTTCAAGGCCTGATCCAGGTCGGCAATCAGATCCGACGGGTGCTCGACGCCGACGGAAATCCGCATCATCGCCGGCGTGATGCCGATCTCGGCAAGGGTCTGGGGCCCCAGGTCCGAATGGGTCGTGCTGTAGGGATGGGAAATCAGGGTTTCCGTCCCGCCGAGACTGACCGCCAGTTTGATGACTTCGAGCCTGTCAAGCATGCGGAAGGAATCGGCCTCGTCCCCATGGATCTCGAAGGCGAATGTCGATCCCGGTGAGGAGCATTGCTTGTTGTAGAGCTCGTAATTGAGGTCGGTCTTCTCCAGGAAGCCCAGATAGTGGACCTTGGCGACCTTCGGGTGATCGGCCAGATATTCGGCGACCTGGCGGGCGTTTTTCATCGCCGCCGTCATGCGCAGTTTCAGGGTTTCAAGGCTGCGCATGACAAGCCAACCCGTATGGGGGTCCGCCATGGTGCCAAGGCCCGTCCGCATACGGCGCACCGGCCAGAGCATTTCCCGCGACCCGAGACAGGCGCCGGCGACCAGGTCTGAATGTCCGCCCACATATTTGGTCAGGGAATAGACCACCAGATCGCAGCCATGCTGAAGCGGGTGTTGCCACAGGGGGCCCAGAAAGGTGTTGTCGACGATCACGGGCGGCCGGTGCCCTTGCTGCTCGCCAAGACGATTGGCCGTCTCGACACAATGGGCGAGATCCACAAGCCCATTGGTGGGATTGCCGGGGGTCTCCACCATGATGGCGCCGATGCGGCCCCGGGCGCGGGCCCGTTCGATGGCCTCGTCAAAACGACGGGTACAGCCGATCCCCAGAAAGGCTTCCGCCTGGATACCGAATTCCGGCAGGGTGCGTTGGATGAGGCCCTGGGTGCCGCCATAGATCGGCGCGCTGTAGACCACTACATCGCCGGGGCGCACGAAGGTCCACAAGGTCGTGGAGATGGCGGACATGCCGCTTGAGAACACAAGCCCCGCCTCGGAGTCTTCCCACAGGGCCAAACGGTCTTCCAGGACCTCCAGGTCCGGATTGTTCATCCGTGAATAGATCAGCCCCGGTTCCGCCTCCGGCCGTGCTTCCCGCCCCGAATTGAGGGCGAAGAAATCCTTGCCGTCCTGGGCGGTTCGGAACACGAAGGTCGAGGTCTGAAAGACCGGAATCTTCAGGGAGCCTTCCGACAAATGCGGATCATATCCATACCCCATCATCATGGTTTCCGGGTGAAGGGCGTGACCTGCGACCGCGCGCTTCCGATAGGTTTTGTCTCTGCTGTGCATGGAGGTGTCTCGCTCGCTGGCGCCCGCGTCCGGGCGCGGCTCCGGGATCGAAGAACTTGGGCGTTTCCAGGGTCGATCGACTGCCGATCCGAAGCGATGAACAAGAGTCTCATTTCATCCCCAAGGATCGGGCGCGGTACGACCTACCCATTCACACCTCTATCATGTTTTTTGGGCGCTCCCTATCGCCAATCCACCGCATGGATCCTCCGCTTCTACTGAACAAATCATGAAACGGGGCGTCAGATGCGCGGCATGCCGTGCCGGTCCGGCCCGCGCCGTGAAACTCAGATGACGGATTTGTGTCGCGGCGCGCACCAGGAACACGGAGCCTGCCCGTCTCGCGATCAGCCCCGTGCGGCTTCGACATTCGCCGCGAAATCACCGATCAGGCGTTCATAGATCGGAGCGTTGGCGCGTGTCATGTCATGGCCAAGCCCAGGGATGCGTTCCATGCGGGCATGGGACACGTAGCTCGCCGTGCGCAGGCCCGCCTCCACGGGAACCAGCGGATCGTCATCCCCATGAATGACCATGGTGGGCGCCGTGACCGTCTGAAGGAGGGGGCCACGGGGCGGGGATGCCAGGATCGCCACGATCTGGCGCGCGGACCCTTGGGGACACAGGCTGCGGTCGATGGCGGCCTCGGCCAGGGCCCGGAGTTCCGCCTGGCCCGCGCCATAGGCGGGGCTGCCGATCAGTTCCCAGAAGCGGATATGGGCCTCGACACATGCTTCCCGGTCATTGGGGTCCGGCGGCGGCTGCATCAGGGCGGCGACGACATCTTCGCGTCCCTGGGGCAGATCCGGATCGCCGGTGCTGGACATGATTGAAATCAGGCTGCGGACGCGTTGCGGATAGTGGCCGGCGAAGGCCTGGGCGATCATGCCGCCCATGGAGGCGCCCACGATATGGGCGGAGGAGATGCCCAGGGCATCGAGAACCCCGACGGCGTCGGCGGCCATGTCGTCGATGCGATAGGGCGGCGCGGCCAGATCATCCATGGACGCCGGCGAGGGCACACCGAGATGATCGAGCTTGCTGCTCAGGCCCGCATCCCGATTGTCCATCCGGATGACCCGGAAGCCGCGCCCGATCAGCCCGTCCACCAGCGGCGCCTGCCAATGCAGCAACTGGCAGGCAAAGCCCATGATCAAGAGAATGGGCGCGCCGTCGGGCGGACCCTGGTCCAGGATTTCGATTTCCAAACCGTTCGCGCTGACGCGGGCCATGGCATCCTCCCGTTTATTGATGGTTCAAGGACAGCATGGCGGCAGGCCCGCCCCCTGGGCAAGGGAGAAAGGCGAGGCTAGTCTGGGCATACGAAGAAGCGATGGAGGAGACGCCCCGTGACCTTGTCCTTTGATCTGTTCTGGTCGTTTCGCAGCCCCTATTCCTATTTGGCCACGGGCCGCATCATGGAGCTGGAACGGGACTATGATTTGACCGTCCGTGTCCGTCCCGTCTATCCGCTCGCGGTACGGGTGAAAGACTATTTCAAGACCATCGACCCGCGCTGGGTGCACTATGTGATCATGGATGTGGCCCGGGTGGCCGACCATCTGGGCATTCCCTTCGCTCCGCCCTCGCCCGATCCCATCGTGATGAATATGAAAACGGGCGATGTGCCCGAGGAACAGCCCTATATCCACCGCTTGATGCGCCTCGGCATCGTGGCCGGGGAACAAGGGCGGGGCCTCGCCTTTGTCGATTCCGTGAGCCGCATGGTCTGGTCCGGCCAGGTCCAGAATTGGGATCAGGGAACGACATTCCGGGATTGGATCGCCAAGGACGGTTTTGATCTTGAGGCCCTGGAGGCCCGTGTTGCACAGGACCCGGATCGTCTCGATGCTGTCGTCGTCGAGAACGAAGAGGCGCAGGCCGCGTCGGGCCATTGGGGGGTGCCGTTGATGGTCTTCGAGGGCGAGCCCTTTTTCGGTCAGGACAGGCTCGACCTCCTGCTGTGGCGGATGAAAAGCCGGGGCCTGAAAGAGCGCGCTTGAGGCACCTGCAGTCCTGAGCGCAGGCGCGGCGCCCAGCAGCGGAATGGATCCCTCCGGGACGGGCTCAAGCGTTGTTCAGGGCTTCTCCCAGAGCCGTGCCGGCGGCGGTCACCGCGGCCTGGGCCTCTTCGATCAGGCCGGCCATGGTGAAAAAGCCGTGGATCAGGCCCGGATAATCAAGATGGGTCACGGCCACACCGGCCTCGGCCAGTTTCTCCGCATAGGCACGGCCTTCGTCCCGCAACGGGTCATATTCCGCGGTCACCACATAGGCCGGCGCCAGACCTGAGACATCGGCGGCGCATAAGGGCGAGACGCGGGGGTCCTTGATCAGGTCGGGGTCCTGAACATATTGGGCCACGAACCATTCCATGCCCGCTTTTTCGAGCAGATAGCCCTCGGCCAGGGCGGTCATGGAGGCCGTCTCGGGCAGGGCTTCCGTCACCGGATAAATCAGCAGCTGATAGGCCAGTTTGACACCGATCTGCTTGGCCTGTTGGGCCACAGCGGCGGCGAGGTTGCCGCCGGCGGAATCGCCCCCCACCGCGATGGCGTTGGGGTCGATCCCCAGATCGGCGGCGGCCCGTTGGACATGGCGCACGGCCGCGACCGCATCATCGAAGGCGGCCGGAAACGGGTTCTCGGGCGCCAAACGGTAATCGACCGAAACGACCCGGCACCCGCTCGCCGTGGCAAGCTGACGACACAGGCTGTCATGGGTATCGAGATCCCCGATCACCCAACCGCCGCCGTGAAAATAGACGAGACCGGGAACGACAGGCGCCGCCGCGATCGGACTGTAGATGCGGATCGGGATGTCGCCGGCGGGACCCGAGAAATGTGTGTTCTCGACTTTGCCGATGGGACTGTCCCGGGTGTCCATGGCTTCGGACATGGCCTTATAGAGGCCGCGGGCGTCCTGGGCGGACAGGGTGTGAATCGGCGGCTGAGGATTTTCCGCCAATTGGGCGAGGATGGCTTGAACCTGCGGGTTGAGCGTCATGCGGGGCCCGTCTCTTTGTTACCGGGGTTCGTATCTTTAATCAGCACCCCCCAGTGGCGCAAGCGCTTCACGCCCCGCCGCCACAAGCGGCCTGGATCGGTGTTTTGAAGGATTGCGGTCCGGCATCGGGCCGTCATGAGGGACGTGGTTTTGACGCTTCAGTCCCAATTTGCGGTGCGCTCGCCACTTAAGCGTCCGAGCCCCAAAAAGGCACTAGTTCCCGAAAAACCGCACACCCATGAGCGCCGAAACGCTCAAGATCCAAATGAAGAGGGCGATCTGCCAGACAAAGAGGGCGAAACGGTCAAAGGCCCGGAAGCTTTCTTCTTCTTCCGCATTCGCGCTGATCGTGACGGACGGCTCCCCGCGCGCGAGGGCATCCTCTTCCGCTTCCGCAAGGCGCAACAGATCGGTGGAGCTGTCAAAACCGACCGTGTCTTTCAAGACGTCCTCGAGCGCCAAGGCATCCTGGAATTCCTGGTCGAAACGCTTGGGATGATTCACGGTCAGATTGCGCCAGAGATCGACGGCCATCATCGCACTGACCAGCGCCTGGACGGGCCGGCCGGATTCCACAAGCTCCAGCGATAAAAGACGAAGATGGAGCGCGAGCGCCGGGCCATAGCGGTCAGGATTGCGCCTGGCCAGCCGACGCAGGGTGCGCAAGGTGCGCCGCAACTGGCCCACCGCCGGCCTTTCAGGCCGATAGCCGACGCTCAAGGCCAGGAGAACGAACAGGGCCAACATCAGCAACGTCAAAACGGGGTGAAACGACATGCCCAATTGAGTCCAAGCGTAGTGCGACAGAGGGGGAACCGGCCTTAAACAGGTGGCCGGATGCACCTGCTCAAGTGTAGCGTCCGTCCGCAAGAGGGCAAACCTCTGCCGGCGCGGCGCTTCCGCCGGGGATGGCGGGTTGAGTCCTCGGTAAAGCAAGGGGCATGCCACGGGCTGCCGCATTGATGCCTTGGGGTTCCCCGATGCAGAATAAGCCCCAATATCTAGGCCGATTGTCCAGTTCCCAGATCAAGAAGGAAAACCCATGGCCCGTATCCCGTATATCGATCCCGAAAATGCCCCCGAACCCGTCGCCCAGTTGCTGGAGGACCTGCCTCCCCTCAACATCTTCATGATGATGGCCCATACCGGCCAGACGTTGCGCGACTTTGTTCGACTGGGGAACAGAATTCTCTTTGAGGGAACCTTGGACCCGATCCTGAGGGAACTGGCCATCCTTAGGGTCGGTCACCTGTCGGGCGCGGCCTACGAAATCCATCATCACCGGGCGATCGCCCGCCAGCTCGAGATCCCGGCCCGCAAGATCGAGGCGGTCGAGCGCGGCGGTTCGGCCGCCATCTTCACGGAGTTGGAGCGGCTTGTTCTCCTGTTTGTCGATGACGTGGTCCGCAATGTCCGGGCCGGGGATCAAACCTTCGCTCCGCTCACGAAGCACCTCAACCATTCCCAGATTCAGGAGCTTGTGCTGACGATCGGCTACTACATGATGGTTGCCCGCTTCCTGGAGACATTTGACGTGGATCTGGAGGAGGATCGCACCACGGGTCTTGACGTCACCGGCAACGCTCTCAAGGATGCGGCCCAGGAATAACACCCGGACAAGACAAGAAGGGGCAGAGCATGGCGGATCATTCGACGGTTATTCTGCATCATTATGATACGTCCCCGTTCTCCGAGAAGATCCGCTTGATCCTGGGACTGAAAGGATTGCCCTGGGGATCGGTCAAGATCCCCTCGATCATGCCCAAGCCGGATCTGATGCCCCTCACCGGTGGTTATCGCAAGACCCCGGTCATGCAGATCGGCGCCGATATCTATTGCGATACCACGCTCATCGCCACGGAGCTCGAACGGCGCATGCCCGTGCCCACCCTTTTTCCCGATGGCGCGCCAGCGCTTTCGGCGGGATTCTGCCGGTGGACGGACACGACGGTCTTTTTGGCCACGGTGGGCCTGATTTTCGGTGCCCTGGCCGACCATGTGCCCGAAGCCTTCATCAAGGATCGCCAGGAATTCGCAGGCGGACGGTTTGACCCCTCCGCCATGAAGCAGGCCGTTCCCATGATGCGGGATCAATGGCGCTCGGCCATGGGCTGGATCGACGACCAGCTTGGCGACGGCCGGCCGTTCCTGACGGGCATGAAGCCGGGGCTCAGCGACATCGCCGCCTATATGAATGTCTGGTTCCTGAAGAACGGACATCCCCCGTCCGCCGAACTGCTGGACGAATTCCCGACCCTGAAGGCCTGGGCGGACCGGGTGGCCCAGCTCGGTCATGGGGCGCCGACGGAGCTTTCCTCCGCCGAGGCGCTGGACATTGCCGCCGGCGCCGAACCGGTGGCCCAGGCGATGGAGGATCCGTTCGATCCCAACGGTCTGAAGCCCGGCACGGCCGTGACGGTCATGCCCGATGACACGGGCCGGGTGCCCGTCACCGGCACTCTCGCGTCCTCATCGGCCCAGCATGTCACGATCGCCCGCAACGATGCCCGGGTGGGGCGCGTCGCGCTCCATTTCCCCCGCGCCGGTTTCCAGGTGTTCGCGAGCTAGAGCGGTTTCAGGAGAACGCGAAAACAGGTCACACCATGCGTGTGCCCGCTTCGATCTCCTGGAAGAGATCCAAGGTCAGGGGGACGAAGCCGCCCGCCTTGTCATCCCGCAGAAACAGGGGCTCGGTAATCTGGGTGGGATCAAACCCTTCCTTGACCAGATCAACCTTGCGGTGCTTGAAGGTGCCCGTGATTTCTATGCCGGTCTGCAGGCGCAGGAAGATCGGCCGGGCATAGGCCGGCAGCTCCTCCGCCAGGAAGGCGTGAAATCCATCGAGGTCGAAACCCTCATCGGCCACGAGGCTGACCATGCCGGCCCGTCCGTCCGTATGAGGCACATGCACGCCATAGACATTGGCTTCCCGGACACCGGGAAAGCGGGAAATGGCCTCGGCCACTTCCGATGTGGCGACGTTTTCGCCCTTCCAGCGGAAGGTGTCACCGATCCGGTCGACGAAATAGTAATAGCCGTGGCGGTCGCGCCTCAAAAGGTCGCCCGTGCGGAAATAGAGGTCGCCCTCCTCGAAGACATGGCGCAGGACCTTCTTGCTGGTCGCGTCTTCATTGGAGTAGCCGTCGAAATGGCTGGTCGCTTTCTCGCCGATCCGGCCGACCCCCTCACCCACTTCGTCATCCTTGCACGGAATGCAGAAACCGTCCGTCCCGCGCACTGGTTGTTCCGTCTCGACATCGAAATGCACCAGATTGACCGGGAAAATGCCCTTGGCATATCCGGGAACCCGTCCCACCGCGCCGGCCTTGCCGTCGAGATTGAAGAGCGTCACATTGCCTTCCGTGGACCCGTAGAATTCGACGATGTGGGGAATCGCGAAGCGCGACTGGAACTCTTCCCAAATCTCCGGACGCAGACCGTTCCCGATGATGGCCCTCAGCTTGTGGCTGCGCTCATGGGGATGGGACGGCGCATTGACGAGATACCGGCACAACTCGCCGATATATTGGAAGATCGTGGCGTTGTGTTGGGCCACGTCGTCCCAGAAATGGCTGACCGAGAATTTGCGTCGGATAATGACGGTTCCGCCCACCGTCAGCGCGACGCCGAGCCCGGCCACGCCGCCGGCGGAGTGATAGAGGGGCAGCGTGATATAGACCCGGTCGCTTGCTGTTGAGCCCACCGCGGCGGAGAAGCCGTTCATGGCGGTGTGCAGGCGGGCATGGGTGAATTTGGCGGCCTTGGGCAGGCCCGTCGTGCCGCTCGTGTAGATGTAGAAGCAGACATCCTTGCCGCCCAACCCGGCTCTGGCTTCCCGTCCCACGGACGATGCGGGCTGGGCCGCGAGGGTCGCGTCGAGATCCTCCGTCTCCGGCGGAAGCGGCGTGTCGGCGTCCTCTCGGGTCGCGAACACGGTCATGGAGCGTTCGAGAAAGGGACGGGCGGTGTCCAGAGGCGCGCCAAGCTCCGTTCCCAGAATGATGTGGTTCGCCCCGGAAATGTTGAGGGAATGGGCCAGCGCATGCCCGGTCAGATTGGTGTTGATCAGGGCCGTGGCCACGCCGATCTTGGCCATGCCGAGCCAGGCCATGAGATATTCCGGCCGGTTTTCCATCAGCAGGGCGACGGCGTCTCCCTGTTTCAGCCCTTGGGCCCGGGCCCAATGGGCATAGCGGTTGGCGGTGTCGTTGTATTCCGCATAGGTCACGCACTGGTCTTCAAACAAAATGGCGATGGCATCGGGCGTCTTGGCGGCCCAGTGTTCGATGATGTCGGCCGCCGTCTCGGTCATGTCCGATTTGACATGCCGGATCCGCCATCCGATCCGCAGCAGCGATCGCAGATAATGCAAGTCCCGCTTGATTTGTTCGAGTTGTGCCATGACGCCCCGTCCGTATTCCGACGCTGATCTGTTGCGCGCGGGATGGTCTTCCTGGGCATTTGTAAATGCCCCGATAAGTAAATTCCACGATAAGACGGGGTCTGACGCGGTCAAGCGGTAGCCATTCACGACCCCGTATGCATCTCGGGTTTCCCGCTTGTGCGAAATCGCTTTAAGGTAGCCTTATCTCGCCAGAGCAGCAGGCTCCCACGCCAAGGAGGATGACCCCAATGACAAGCCGCACCGTCGTAATCTGCGAGCCCGTTCGCACGGCCATCGGCACCTATAACGGCACGTTGAAATCCACCCCCGCGACCGAACTCGGCGCCACGGCCATCCGCGCCGTTCTGGAGCGCAGCGGTCTGAAGCCGGAAGATGTCGGTGGCGTCATCATGGGCAACGTGGTCCAGGCCGGTAACAAGATGAACCCCGCGCGCCAGGCCAGCCGTGGCGCGGATGTTCCGGTCGAAGTGCCGGCCATGACCGTCAACCGCGTCTGCGGGTCCGGGGCCCAGGCCGTTGCCACGGCCGCCTCGGAGGTGTGGACCGGTTACGAGGATGTGATGATCGCGGGCGGCATGGAGAACATGGATGCCGCGCCCTATCTGATCATGGGCGGCCGCTGGGGCCATCGCATGGGCCATGCCCAGATCCTCGATTCCATGCTCCTTGACGGCCTGAACGACGCCTTCTCGGGCGAGCATTCCGGTTGGCATACGGAGGATTTGGCGACGCGCTTCCAGGTCGGGCGCCAGGAACAGGACGCCTGGGCCGAACGCAGCCAGGTGCGCTTCAGCCAAGCCCAGGCCGATGGCAAGTTCGAAGGCGAGATCGTGCCCGTCACGATCAAGGGCCGCAAAGGGCCGGAAGAGTTTGCCAAGGACGAGCACAATCGCCCGGACACGACCATGGACACGCTCGGCAAGTTGCGCCCCGCGTTCCGCAGCGACGGCACCATCACGGCCGGCAACGCGCCGGGCCTGAACACGGCCGCCGCGGCGATGATCGTCGCGGACCGGTCTTTCGCCGAAGCCAACGGTCTGACCCCGATCGCTGAGCTCAAGGGCTATGCGGTCGCCGGCGTGGAGCCGGGCATGTTCGGCATCGGCCCGGTGCCCGCCGTTCGCAAGCTGCTGGACCGGGTCGGCTGGTCGATCAATGATGTCGAGCGGATGGAAGTGAACGAAGCCTTCGCCGCGATCGCCATTGCGGTCACGCGGGAACTGGGCATCTCGCCGGAGCTCGTCAATGTGGAAGGGGGCGCCATTGCCCACGGCCATCCCATCGGCGCGACCGGTGCCGTCTTGACGACCCGTCTTCTCCATTCCATGAAGCGCGATGGCTTGAAGCGCGGTGTGGTGACGGCCTGCATCGGCGGCGGTCAGGGCATCGCGCTCGCGGTGGAGATCCTCTGATCCGGCGCATGCCCGGATCGTGTGAACAAGCATCGTGTGAACAGGCAACGGGGCGGTCCTTACGGACGCGCCCCGTTTGCTTTTTGGCCCCGTTTTCTCTCTGGTCCTGGTATTCGCGGCCGGGTCTTTTGGAGTCGGCCAAATGCGTTGGCGGCACGAAAGGAGGGCAACCATGCCCCCTTCGGGCCCCGGCGTCCGGTGGCGCAACTGCTCCATCATCCAATCCGTGTGCGGTGTTCCATTGTAAACAGCGTTATCCGGCGCCCATCGTGCTGCGTTGCAATACAGCTTTCGAGAGCCCTGGACAGCTTGCAGCTGCGCGCGCCGTGGTCTTTAACCCTCTCTTAGAGCGCTGGTGAAGCCAGAGGTTTTTGGCTATCTTCCGCCACAGGGTTGGGCGGCGAGCGGACTCTCGGAGTCCCTCTCGAGCATAAGTGTTTCATTGTCCTGGGGGTTTCCAAATGGCGACCATCGAGGGGACCGCGGGTCCCGACGAACTCAACGGAAGCGACGCTGCCGACCTTATCTTTGGCCTGGATGGCGACGACACCATCTTCGGCGGTGCTGCAAGCGACACGCTGGTGGGCGGCGAGGGCGCCGACGAGCTTGATGGCGGCGCGGGTGGCGATTTCTTTTTCGGTTTTCTCGGCGATTTCACCGGTGACCTGATCTCCAATTTTGAATTGGGCAACACGCCGGAATCCGATCGCATCACCATTCAGTTCGGCAGTCCGGATTCCCTGGACGTCGATTTCGCCGTGAGCGGCAATGATCTCGCGGTGACGATCACCAACACCGTCGACAATGTGGCCGACACGCTGTTCCTGGTCGGCCTCGCTTCCCTGATCGATACGATCGATGCGGACTTCGCCTCGAACCCCGCCCTGACCGGCGCGGACATCTTTTTCAACACGACCGGCGCCGACGATGACGATGATGACGATGACGATGATGACGACGACGATGATGACGGCGGCATCACCATTACGGGTACGGATGATGCCGACCTGCTTTTCGGCACGGAAGGCAATGACGTCATTTCCGCCGGCGCCGGCAACGATACGATCGTCGGTGGCGCGGGCACCGATACCATCACCACGGGTCTTGGCGCCGACGCCATTTTCGGTCAGATCGGCACGCTCGACGGTGATGTGATTACCGATTTCACACTCGGCGCCATTGGCACCGGGGAAGCCGATTTCATCAATATCTCGCTGGTCAGCGTTCCCGACTTCGAGGGCAATGTCAGCCTGGCCGTCGATGACGATGATCTCATTCTGACCGTGACCATCGTAGGCGTTAACGGTCCCACCACGGACGTCATCACCTTGGAAGATGTGGTCGAGGACGGCGCCACTTTCGACTTCGACTTCGCGCCCTCCACGGTCGTCGGTACGCCGGACGGCGCCGCGATCGGCATTGTCCAGACCAATGTCACCGACGATAACGATGATGATGACGACACGGACGACGATGATGCGGATGACGGCGACGATGATGACGCCGACATGGA
>CAZFWG010000007.1:50996-91107 GCA_964522525.1 uncultured Alphaproteobacteria bacterium
GAGACAGGCCAGGGTGCCGACCAGATCTTCGGCACGATCGGCACTTTCGACGGCGATTTCGTCACGGATTTCACGGCCGGTGCGCCCGGCACGGACAATGTTGATTTCATCAATGTGTCCCTTGTCTCCGAGGACGAACTTGCGGTCTCGGTGACGACCATCGGCACCAACGCGTTCGTTGAAATCACCGTCGCGGGCATCACCGACACCATCACGCTTGCCGGTGCGGCGCCCGACAACGAAGCCTTCACCGTGGATTTTGCCCCGGGCAATATCGACGGCACGTCGATCTTCCTCATCCCCGGCGCGCCCGGAACGGGTCAGCCGGCGCCTGATGATGACGACGATGACGATGATGATGACGACGACACACCGGGTGACGATCCTGTCGATGACGAGCCCGATGACGAGGCCCCGCAGGCCAATGATGACGTGTTCAGCGCGGCGCCCGGCGAGGTCATCACCGGCAATGTGCTCGACAATGATTTTGATGCGGATGATGACGATCTGGAGGTGACCTCCTTCACGATCGGCACGGATCCCCAGACGGCGATCACGGCCAACGCCAATCAGACCGTGCAGCTCGACGAAGGGTCCCTGACGGTCGGGGCCAATGGCTCGGTGACCTTCACGCCCAATGACGTGCTGATCACTCCGATCTTCTTTACCTACACGGTGCTCGATGACGATGGTCTGACGTCAACGGCCGATGTCACCATCGCCTCCCAGTCGGCGGTCGAGACCAGCGACGGCCAGGACTCGTTCACCGCACGGGGTGATACGGGCAACCTGTTCATCAACGGGTTGGGCGGGAATGACACCTTCGAGACCGGCTTTGGCGACGACACCGTTTTCGGTGGTGACGGCAATGACCTGATTGACGACATCGACAATGTGGTGGCCGAGGGCGAGGATTTCGGCACGAACATCCTCGACGGTGGTGCTGGCAATGACATGCTGGTCGGCACCAACGGCAATTACAGCCTCGATGGCGGCGCCGGGGCCGACCGTTTGCTGCTCAACTCGGTGGTCGGCGACAATGTCGTTGTCGGCGGCGCTGGCAATGACCGGGTCGAGCTCGACGGTGGCGTCAACAACACGGTCGATGGCGGTGACGGCAATGATCGTCTGGAAACCACGTCGGGCAACGACACTGTCCTGGGCGGTGACGGCAATGACGTGATCCGCGATGAAGACGATCAGTTGCTCTCTGACGATGCCCCGGGCCTCAATGTGCTGAACGGCCAGGGCGGCAACGACGACATTGAAGGTGACGGCGGCCGCTACGAGATCGATGGTGGCACCGGTAACGACACCATTGATGTGACCAACGCGGTCGGCAACAATCTGGTGCTTGGCGGTGACGGCAACGACAACATCACCTTCGCCGGCGGGATCCTCAACACCTTCGACGGTGGCGAGGGCGACGACACCATCACCGTCGTGGCGTCAAGCTCCAACACGTTCGGTATCGAGAACACTCTTCTCGGTGGCGCCGGAGACGACCGGCTCGAAGCCCGCAACAGCTTCGCAAGCACGCTGAATGGCGGCATCGGCGATGACGATCTTGTCGGCGGGTCCGGATCCGATACTTTCGTTTTCGATGCGGATTTCGGCACCGACCGGGTCTTCGACTTCGCCATCAACGGTTCCGACCAGCTTGACCTCACAGCCTTTGGCATCTCGGGTGCGGATGACTTCGCGGCCCAGGCCTCCCAGTCGGGCGGCAATGTCGTGCTGTCCCTCGACGGCAATCAGCTCACGCTGGTGGACGCCAATCTGGACTTCCTGTCGAGCAGCGACAATTTCTTCGTAAGCTGATGGTGCCTTGCGCACCGATCCAGGCTTCATGACACAAAGGACCCCAGCCGCTCGTGTGGCTGGGGTTTTTCATTGACCCGGGCGAAACCGGCGCCACGATGGGACCCTCGACGATATCCCCCGAACATTCGGGATCTGATGGAGCCTTGATGTCCGCCACCACACCCCCGCCGGATGAGCCGTCCGATGAGCACCATGCTGCGGTGGATCTCGATCTTTCGGGCCTTGCCTGTCCGCTCCCGGTGCTCCGGGTGCGCAAGGCCCTCGCATCGGCCGCGCCCGGCGACAGTTTCGTGGTGCGCGTGACCGATCCCATGGCCCAGGTCGATCTGCCGCACCTGTGCCAGAGCACCGGAGACGGATTGAGCGAGCCCATCGCCGATGGGGATGGCTGGCTCTTTCGCGTGACCCGCCATTCGGCCGACTGACGCCATCGTTTTACCAAGCCCTAACGCCTTTTCGCTACCACGTAAGAGGCGGCAACCGTTCCGGCGGCCGCTTGTGAGGCAAAGGAACAGCGATGAGCGAGGTCCCCAAGAGCGACGAACCGGCTATCGAACAGCCCCGGTCCATTCGCGATCTCGTGGAGAACTTCCAGGCACGGGTTCAGGAAGCCGTCATCATGGCGAATGTCCTGAGCCAGGAAATGTCCTCCATGCAAACCGATCTGCAACAAGCGGTGATCGGGGACAACAAAGACGACGGCGACGTGGAGCCCCTGTTCTCGGCCCTGAATGAAACCGCGGAGATGGTGGTCCAGTTCACGGGCCAGCTCGAACGAGAGATCGACAGGTTCATCTGTACCGCGCGTGAGGAAATCCTCACGGTTGCCCAGAAGGTCGGGGGCCCGTCGGGGGAGGATCCGAACGCGCAAGACCTTTCGGACTAGCCAACCCCCTTGCCAAGGAGGCTGAGGGGCTGCACGGTGATTCTCGAGGCACGGGCCATGAAAACACATGGACCGGGCAGTTTGGCGTGCTTCGAGAAACACTGGGATTAGCGCCATGGCGGCATCGGAAAACGCACGGGCATCCTATCGGCGCGGCTCGAACGGGGCCGGTTCCCGTCCGGCCCTGATCGTCGGAGCCGCGATCGGTCTCCTGATTGCGGTCGTGGTGTTCATTGCCTGGTTTTTTGTCGACCCGGCACCGCCCCGCCAGATCGCGATCGCGACCGGCACGCCGGGTGGCTTCTACGACCGTCTGGGCCAGGCCTATCGCGACCGTCTGCAGGCCAATGGGCTGACGGTCACTCTGGTGCCGAGCAACGGCTCCATCGACAATCTGGGCGCCCTTGAGCAGGGGGATGTGGATCTTGCCTTCCTCCAGGGCGGTGTCGTGCCCGAGCCCAGACCCACTTCATTGACCTCCCTGGCGAGCGTCGCGCTGGAACCGTTCTGGGTGTTCACCCGCACCCCGGAGCCGTTGGCGCGCTTTGAGGATCTGAGCGGTCAGGTGATCGCGGTCGGGCCCACGGGCAGCGGCACACGGCGGCTCGCCCTGACGCTTCTTGACGCGGTCGGCATGCTGGAACAGCTGCGCCTGGACGGCCGCTCCGGCGAGGCCGCGGCCGAGGCCTTGATCCGTGGCGAGATCGGCGCCGCCATGTTCGTGACGGCGCCGGAGACCGCGACGATCCAGGTGCTCCTCTCGGAGCCGACGGTGAGCCTTGCGCGCCTGGAACGGGCGCGGGGCATCGCCCATGTCTTTCCCTATCTGTCGACCCTTGACGTACCGGAAGGGGCTTTTGATCTTGAGGCGAACCGTCCCCGGGCGGACACGACGCTTCTTGCCCCGGCGACGACACTCGTGGCCCAGGAAGATCTTCATCCGGCTATCACCGCGCTTGTGCTGGATGTGGCCGGCGCCGTTCACAGTAACGGCCGGGCGTTTGGCACCGATGGCGGTTTTCCATCCGCGAAGTTTCTTGAGCTGCCGCTCAGCGAAGAGGCCCGCCGCTACTTTGAACGGGGGCCGACCTTCCTGCGGCGCTACATGCCGTTCTGGGCCGCCAATCTGGTGGAACGGCTCTGGGTTCTCGTCATTCCCTTGATCACGGTCATGATCCCGCTGTTCCGCGTGGCGCCGCCCGCCTATCGCTGGCAGATCCGGCGTCGGATCTATCGCTGGTATGACGATCTGCGGGAATTGGAAACGCGCGGCCGCGAGGCCCAATCCGATCAAGCGCGTCGTGAGATCGTTGCCGATCTGAATGCCTTGGAAGCCGAAGTGGGGACCATTCGCGTTCCTCTACCCTATACGGACGACCTCTATCATTTGCGTCTCCATATCGACTATGTGACGCGGCTGCTGGGCGGTGAGCCCCTGGGTCAGATCCATAATGCCGGCGACGAAACCGGAACGGCCCAGGCCTGACGACCTTTGCGGGCAGGCCGCCCGTGCCGGGGGAAGGCCCTCGTCGCTGGGTTAAGGTCAGGCCGCCAGGACGGGCCGATGACCGATCTCCAGGGGGCGGATGCAGGGAATGGTGACCATGCCCGCGATCTGCGGACGGGTCTTGCCGCCCACATTGATGCGCCAGCGGCCGACGGCTAACCCATCATTTCCCAACACCACGAGCAATGTCGATCCGGGTGCGCGGCCCCGCAGGAGCCCCGTTTGTCCGTCCTGGACCAATGCATCGGCAATGCCCGGGTTGACCACATAGAGGCTCAAGGCCGGTCGGGGGAAGTTCAGCCAGGTCAGTTCGTCCACCCCCAGAGTGAGGTCAAGGGTGGCGGCGGTCGCGGTCGCCATTTGGGTCTTTGTGCCGATAAACATGCTCATGGGGTGCCCTGCTTCAAGGATCATCGTCCCCCCGCCCGAGCGCCGAGGCGGAAACGGAATCGTGTACGTCATGACCCCAGCATCGACGATTATCCTTAATTTTCGACAAATGGACCGGCCTGCCTGAGACGGCCAAGGCCGGGAAGGTTCGGGTGCCAATTATCCCTTTCTCAAGGGCGTCGGCTCATCATGGAGACGGGACTGTTCAGGCAGGGGGTGAAACCATGGAAAAGCCGAAGCGGGATCGCCGGATACCTCTCATGGGGGTCACGGGGATGGAATATGGCCTGATAACGACGGGTCTGGTAGTGGCATTTTTGGGCGGGGCCTTTGCCTTGTTCGCATCCGTCGATCTGGGCGGATGGTTGGTTGCGGCTCAGAATTTGTCGACTTCCGCGCGTTGACGGGCTTGGCCTGCGCTCCGCGCGCGATCCGGCGCACTCAGACCATGCCTTAATTGCAACGACGAAACAAAATCGGCCGTTTAATTTCACAAAACGGCGTTCTGTCGTGGATGAATGCGCATCGCGCGCGTATAAGACGGCCATGGATCTTTATCGGGCATCTGGGATCGCCATACCGCAACTCCGGTGTGGCGCGTTCCCCTCTTGGAGCCGCCGTTGGGCGCCCTGGGGGTCGCTTGTCGCCGCCTTGGCCTTGATCCTGAATGCCTCCAGCTTTGCCCAGCCTGCCGATGATCTTGAGGATCCGGAAGCAGAGGAACAGGCTGTCTTTCTCCGTATCGCGAGCGGTGCGGTGGCGGGCAGCTATTTCCGCATGGCGGATGTCATCGCCGGAATCATTTCCCATCCCCTGGGCTCCGGTCGCTGTACGGATGAGACCCGCTGTGGGCCTCGCGGTTTGATTGCCGTGGCCCAGGCGAGTGAGGGGTCCGTGCGTAATGTCGTGGAAATCAACGCAGCGGCCGTCGATACGGGGCTGGCCCAGGCGGATGTCGTGCTGTGGGCCCGACAGGGGACACGTCTTTTTGAGAAAGTCGGCCGGCAGAGCGAGCTGCGCGCGATCGCCAGGCTCTATCCCGAAACGATTCACCTCGTCGTTCGCTTTGATGCGCCGATCACGTCCCTTTCCCATCTCGAAGGGAAACGCATCTCGATCGACCGGCCGGGCTCGGGCACCAATGCGACGGCCCGTTTGGTCTTCGAGGCGGTCGGCGTGCGTCCCGATGACATGGATCTCCAGATCCTGAGCCCCAGTCGGGCATCCGCAGCGTTGAAATCGGGCGATCTGGATGGCTTCTTCTACACGGCGGGCGCGCCGGTCACCCTGGTCACCCAACTGATCGAGACGGGTGAGGCGCGTCTGGTACCGATCAGCGGTACGCCGATCGATGCCTTGCGGGCCCGCCATGATGGTGTTTTCGAAACCATCCGACTCACGGACGATCTCTATCCGGGGCAACCGGCCATCGACACGCTCGGTGTCGGTGCCCTGTGGGTCACCCATGCGGACCTGCCCGACGCCCTGGTCTATGCCATCACGCGCGCCCTGTGGAACGAGGCGAACACCCCGATCCTCCAGGAGGACCATCCCCTCGGCGGCACGCTGACACCGAAGAACGCGGTGACGGGTCTGCCCTTGCCTTTCCATCCCGGTGCTGAACGCTACTACCGGGAAGCCGGCCTGATCTCGGACGCTCCTCAGACCACGGTGGATCCGGATTGGCCTGCGGCCATTCCCCGTCCCGTGCCGAAGCCCAAATTCATCTTGTGAACGATCCTCAGAAACGATCTTCAGAAGAGGGGCGCCATGACTTACCGCGCCACCCTCACGCCCGTTCCGCTTCGGCGCCGGCGAGCCACTGGGACATGGGCGGCAGCATCCAGACCGCATCCGCATAGGCCTGAAGTTCCGTGGGCAGGGCCACATCATAGCTGCGAAAACGGGACACCACGGGCGCATACATCGCATCCGCCCCACTGAAAGCGCCGAACAGAAAGGGGCCGCGATCCGCGTGGCGGTTCCGGCACTCCGACCAGAGTTGTTGAACGCGACGGATGTCGCGATCCACTTGAGGGTCCGCGGGCCGTTCCAGTCTGGTCTCGGCGAATTTCATCGGCAGGTGCCGTCTCAGGGCGGCAAAGCCGCTGTGCATTTCCGCACTGACGGCACGGGCCAGGGCCCGGTCCTCAAGAGTCGCAGGCCACAGCCCCGCTTCGGGGAAGCATTCGTGGCAATATTCAATGATGGCCAGGGAATCCCAGAGGGTCAGATCCCCGTGTTTCAGGGCGGGGACGAGTCCGGACGGGGAATGCTGGGCGATGCTTGCGGCCGTCTCCGGGCGATCGAGCCAGATCTGTATTTCCTCGAACGGGATATTGGCCATTTTCATCGCCAGCCAGGGCCGCAAGGACCAGGACGACAAGTTCTTGTCTCCGATAACCAGGGCGAAGGGGATAGGGGATGACATTGAAGGAACTCCTGTGTGTCGGATGCGCGCCCCGGGACGGCAGGATGGGGATGGCACAGATAAAGGCCCAAAAGAACCTCGTAGCGCAAAGAGGACCTCTTGGGCGAGGGCGTCGGCTGGCCTAAAGTTGCGCGCCTCAAATCGTTTTATGAGAAAGGAATTCCGGTGCTCGATTGCTTCGCCACGCCTGTCCCAGGCACTTCGATCCCCATTGATCTTGTGACCAGCGCGGGCTTTGAGGCCTGGGCCGCCCGCCGGGATCCGGGCCTGACGGACTGGCTCCGGGCCCACGATTTCAAGGGACAGCCCGCGCGGCTGGTGATGCTTCCCGATGCCCAAGGCGGCGTGGGCCGTGTGGCTTTCGGCCTTGGTGCGGGCGACGATTTCTTTCTGCCGGCGGAGCTGCCCTTCCTGCTGCGCGACGGTCTCTATCACTTCGATGATCTGGGCGCCCTGCCCGACCACGCCCTGGCGGCGCTGGCCTGGGCGACGGGCTGCTATCGCTTCGAGGCCTACAAGTCCGTGAGCGGTCTTCCCGTGCCGCGCCTTGCCGTGCCGGAAGGCGTCAATCTCAATGAAGTCGCCCGGATCGCGGAAGGGATCTATCTCACCCGTGATCTCGTCAACACGCCGGCCAATGACATGGGACCGGCCGAACTGGAACGCGCCGCCCGCGATCTGGCGGAACGCCACGGGGCGCGGTTCACGGCCGTTGTCGGCGACACCCTGCTCGAGAACAACTATCCCCTGATCCACGCCGTTGGCCGGGCGTCCTCACGGCCTCCGCGTCTGCTCGATATGGTCTGGGGGCCTGACCATGCGCCGCGTCTCACCCTGGTCGGCAAGGGCGTGTGCTTCGACAGCGGCGGTCTCAACATCAAGACCGGCGGGTCCATGGAACTGATGAAAAAGGACATGGGCGGGGCGGCCCATGTTCTGGGTCTCGCCCATATGATCATGTCCCTGAGAGTGCCTGTGCGCCTGCGCGTCCTGATCCCGGCCGTGGAAAATGCCATTTCCGGCAATGCCTTCCGCCCCGGCGATGTCTTTCGCGCCCGGGACGGGTCCACCGTTGAGATCAGCAATACGGATGCGGAAGGCCGTCTGGTGCTCGCCGATGCCATTGCGGCGGGGGACGATGAACACCCCGACATGATGCTGATCATGGCGACCCTGACGGGGGCCGCCCGCGTCGCCCTTGGCCCCGAGATCGTTCCTTTCTACACCGATGATCGGGCTTTCGCCCTGGATCTGATGGCTCACGCCGATCGCATCCAGGATCCGGTCTGGCAAATGCCGCTCCATAAGCCCTATCTGGCGCTGATGGAGAGCCGGGTCGCGGACATCAACCACATCAGCCAGGGCCGTTTCGCCGGCTCCATCACGGCGGCCCTGTTCCTAAGCCGTTTCGTGAAGAAAGCCGCCCGCTGGGCGCATTTCGATCTCTATGCCTGGAACGCCCAGCCCCGGCCGGGACGGCCCGTCGGTGGTGAGGCCCAGGCCATCCGCAGCGTGTTGAGCCTTGTTCAGGAACGCTACGGCGGCTAAGCCTCATGGCGTTTTCCACCGTGTTTGGCCGAAGCCCGGTTTGTCGGCTGAGGAATGGGAGAGGAGGGCAAGCCCGTGACCCTGTCCGCGCGTAAGGGCAAACTGACGGCCCTTGGGGCCCTGGGCCTGTGGCATCAGGTGACCCACGGCGTGGTGCGCAGTGACATGCCCGATCTGAGCCAGCGCCAACTCTGTCTGCTGCTCGCGGTCTATCTCCTGCCCCGGCCCCATACGGTGCGCTCCCTTGCGGAGCATTTGGGGGTCCAGCGGCCGGTCGTCACCCGCGCCCTCGATACCTTGAGCGCCATGGGCTTCGTCGCGCGCAAGCGGGACGAAGAAGATCGGCGCAGCGTTCTTGTTCAGCGCACGGTGAAGGGCGCGGTTTTCCTGCGCGATTTCGCGGATTCCATTCTGGAGGCGGCAGGCGGCCTGGACCGCCTGCCCCATCCGGGCGATCCGGACCCGGCCCTTGTGAAGCGGAAAACCCATGTCCGTCGTTGATGTTCTGAAGGGCGATCCGCGCCTGACGCCGGCGCGGCCCGACCTGGCGGCAAAGGCGCTCGAAGGTGAGGTCCAGGCGGCGCGTTTCGTGGAGGGGACACCCGCCCAGGTCCAGGCATCGGTCGCGCCCCTGCGCCGGGCCCCCCGCCATGACGCGAGCCTCGATACTCAATTGCTCTTTGGGGAGATGGTGAGCGTTTATGAGGACAAGGACGGCTGGTCCTGGGTTCAGGCGGAACAGGACGGTTATGTCGGCTACGTCCCGTCCGACGCCCTCACGCCTGAGAGGCGCCCGCCCTCGGCGACGGTACGGACCTTGCGTAGTTTCGTCTTTCCGAAGCCGGATCTTAAGACCCCGCCGCTTGGCGCATTGAGCCTGACCGCCCGGGTCAGCGTCACCAATGGGTCCGGTCCGTTCAGCGCGATCGCGCGCGCGAACACGCCCCTTTGGGGTTATGTGTTCACGGACCATCTGACTGTTCTGGACCATCCGGCGTCGGATTTCGTTGCGGAAGCCGAACGTTTTCTGGGCGTGCCCTATCTGTGGGGCGGCCGGGAGAGTCTGGGCCTTGATTGTTCCGGCCTCGTCCAGACCGCCCTCGCCCGTGCTGGCATGGCCGCACCTCGGGACGCCGACATGCAGGAAAAAACCGTTGGCGTGCCCTTGGATATCGATCCGTCGAACCCGGAAGGCCTGCGCCGCGGCGATCTCGTGTTCTGGAAAGGCCATGTGGGCATCATGGTGGACGAGGCCCGCCTGCTCCACGCCAACGCGACCTATATGGCGGTCACGATCAATGATCTGACGGCATTTGCGTCTCAAGTCGCTGACGACGCCGGACCGATCACCAGTGTGCGGCGGCCGACACTTAAGGAATAGAGCGCACAGTGAAAGCCGCGTCGATCAGGGCGCGGGTATAGGCCGTTTCAGGTGCCTCCAGAATCTGGGCGGCCGGTCCCACTTCGACCGGCTTGCCCCCCTGCATGACCAGAACCTCATCGGCGAGCGCCCGCACCACGGCCAAGTCGTGGCTGATGAACAGATAAGCCAGGTTGTGCCGGTCTTGGAGATCAAGCAAGAGATCGATGATCTGGGTCTGGACCGACCGGTCAAGCGCACTTGTCGGTTCGTCCAGAAGGACCACTTTGGGCTTCAGGATCATGGCCCGGGCAATGGCGATGCGTTGGCGCTGGCCCCCGGAAAATTCGTGGGGGTAACGATCCATGGCTTCTTCCGGCAGGCCTACATCGTCAAGAATTGCCGCAATGGCGGTCCGGCGCTCGCGCCGGTCCCGCATCAGGCCATGGACATCGAG
The DNA here is from genome assembly GCA_964522525.1 of uncultured Alphaproteobacteria bacterium. GTDB lineage: Bacteria > Pseudomonadota > Alphaproteobacteria > JAJFIK01 > JAJFIK01 > CAYUYV01. Next base: position 61,400 of record CAZFWG010000007.1, read on the forward strand.
GCCTTCGCCAATGATGTCGGCCACGGAAAGCCGGGGGCTGAGCGCGCCGTAAGGATCCTGGAACACGATCTGAAGGTCGCGGCGCAAGGGCCTCAGCGCCTTGGGGCTCATGTCCTGGATGGGACGGCCATTCAGATGGATGGTCCCGGTCGTGGGCCGTTGCAAACGCAACAAGGTCATGGCGAGCGTCGTCTTGCCCGATCCGGATTCGCCCACGACCGCCAGGGTGCGCCCCGCCTGGAGCTTGAGATCCACGCCGTCCACCGCGCGCACATTATCGACGGTCGAGCGCAGGAGACCCCGTTTCACGGGAAACAAAACGCTCAGATTTTCCGCTCGGAGGATCGGCGCGCTGTTCAGGGGTTCTCGGACACCGAGGGGCCGGGGCTCCGCCCCGATCAGCGCTTTGGTGTAGGCATGTTCCGGCGTTTCAAAGACTTGATCCGCTGACCCCTGTTCGACAAGGGTCCCGTCTTTCATCACACAGACCCGGTCCGCCATATGCCGGACGACGCCCAAATCATGGGTGATGAGCAGGAGCGCCATGCCGAATTCCCGCTTCAGGTCCTCAAGCAGGGCGAGGATCTGGGCCTGCACCGTCACGTCGAGGGCCGTGGTCGGCTCATCGGCGATCAGCAGGTCGGGCTTGTTGGCAAGCGCCATGGCGATCATGACCCGCTGGCGCTGACCGCCGGAAAGCTCGTGGGGCAGTGCGCCCAGGCGATCCTTCATGGCGCCGAGGCCGACCCGGTCCAACAGACCGATGACTTCCGTCCGTGCCGCGCCTTTTGAGAGCCCTTGGTGGATGCGCAGGGGCTCCCCGATCTGGCGTTCGATCGAGTGGAGGGGGTTCAACGCCGTCATGGGCTCCTGAAAGATGGAGCCGATCCGGTGGCCGCGTAAAGACCGGATGCCGGTCTCGTCCGCCGTCAGAAGATCCTGATCCCGGAAGCGCAGGCGCTTGGCGGAGATCGTCGCCGAGGGCGGCAGGAGCCGGCTCAAGGACAAGGCGACCGTGGATTTGCCGGACCCGCTTTCACCCACAAGGGCAACCGTTTCGCCGGGCAAGATGTCGAACGAGACCGCGTCGACGGCTTGGACCCGGCTGGGGCCGGATTGAAACGTGACGGACAGATCCTCGATGTCGACCAGGGGAGCGCTCACGGGGTTCTCTCCCCGGTCTTGCGGGGATCGAAGGCATCCCGCGCTGCTTCGCCAATAAAGACGAGCAGGGACAGCATGGTGCCGAGGACGAGAAAGGCGGTGATCCCAAGCCAGGGCGCCTGGAGATTGGTCTTGCCCTGACGGGCCAGTTCTCCGAGGGAGGCGGATCCGGGCGGCAGGCCGAAGCCCAGAAAATCAAGGCTCGACAGGGTCGTGACGGCGGCCGACAGGAGAAAGGGCAGGAAGGTCAGGGTCGCGACCATGGCGTTGGGGAGGATATGGCGCACCATGATGGTCCCATGGCCGACGCCCAAGGCCCGGGCCGCGCGGACATAGTCGAAATTCCGCCCGCGCAGGAATTCCGCGCGCACCACACCCACAAGGGCGACCCAGCTGAACAGGGCGAGGGCGCCGAGCAGCATCCAGAACCCAGGCGCCAGGACGGCCGCCAGAATGATCAGGACATAGAGGGCCGGGATCGAGTTCCAGATCTCGATCACGCGCTGGAAGATCAGATCGGTCCAGCCGCCGAAATAGCCCTGAACCGCCCCGGCCGCGATGCCGATGACGGCCGACACGCCCGTCAGCAGCAGGGCAAAGATGACCGAGGTCCGGAATCCATAGATCACCCGGGCGAGCACGTCGCGTTGATTGTCGTCCGTGCCCAGCCAATGCCGGGTACTGGGCGGTGCCGGCGCCGGCTCCTCCATGCGGTAGTCCCGCGTGTCGAAACTGTAGGGGATCAGGGGCCAGACCATGAAGCCGCCGGACTGCTCGACCCGCTCCTGAACAAAGGGATCGTGATAGTCCGCTTCCCGGGGAAAGAAGCCGCCAAAGCGGGTTTCCGGATAGGTCGTCAGGACAGGGCTGAGCAGGGCGCCGTCATGGACCACGAGGAGCGGCTTGTCATTGGCAATGAACTCCGCCCCCAGAGAAAGCACCACGAGGGTGACGAAGATCCGCAGGGACCAGAGGCCCCGGCCATTGGCCCGGAAATTCCGCCAGCGCCGGGCGTTCATCGGCGACAGGGGCGGCATCAGCCGGGGCAGCGAAAATGCGGGCAGGAGGCGGGCCATGGCTCAGGCCCCCCGTGCTTCAAAATCGATGCGCGGATCGATCCACATATAGGTCAAGTCGCTGATCAAGGTGATCACGAGACCGATCAGGGCATAGATATAGAGCGTGGCAAAGACCACGGCGTAGTCGCGATTGAGGATCGATTCGAAGGCCAGCAGGCCCATGCCGTCCAGACTGAAAATCGTCTCGATCAGGAGCGATCCCGTAAAGAACACGGAGACAAAGGCGCCGGGAAAGCCGGATACGACGATCAACATGGCGTTGCGAAACACATGGCCGTACAGCACCGCGCGCTCGCTCAAGCCCTTGGCGCGCGCCGTCACCACATATTGCTTGCCGATTTCATCGAGAAAGGAGTTCTTGGTCAGTAGGGTGATGGTCGCGAAGCCGCCAATGACGAGCGACGTCAAGGGCAGGGCCAGATGCCACAGATAGTCGAGGATCTGCCGCCACCAGGACAGATCCGACCAGCCGTCGGAGACAAGCCCGCGCTGGGGGAACCATTGGAAGAAGGAGCCGCCGGCAAAGGCAACGATCAGGAGAACGGCAAACAGGAAGGCCGGAATGGCGTAGCCCAGGACGATGAACCCGCTCGTCCAGATGTCGAAGGGACTGCCGTCGCGCACGGCCTTGGCGATGCCGAGGGGGATCGAGATCAGATAGACGATCAGGACCGTCCACAGCCCGAGGCCGATCGACACGGGCAGCTTCTGCCCGATCAGCTCAAGGACGGAGACATCCTGGAAATAGCTGTTCCCGAAATCAAAGCGCAGATAGTTCCAGACCATCTGCACAAAGCGGATATGGGGGGGCTTGTCGAAACCGAAGCGCTGTTCAAGCTCTGCGATGAGTTCCGGATCGAGCCCCTGGGCGCCGCGATAGGCCCCCTCGCCCGCGTCCAGACTTTCGCCGGCGCCCCCGATGCGCGTGCCCACCGCGTCCGCGCCACCGCTCAGCCGGCTGATGATGGTCTCGATGGGTCCGCCCGGCGCGAATTGCACGACGAGGAAGCTGACGAAGAGGATGCCGATCAGGGTCGGCACCATCAGGATCAGACGTCGGGCGATATAGGCCAGCATGGGGGTGTCACGGATGTCCTGTGCGGGCCGCCCGCGATCGGGCAGCGTGACCGTAAGCGTTCAGGCTGCCCCGCCAACCGGGCGAAAACAAGAGGCATCCGGAGTGCCGAAACCTTGGTCCGTGCCGTGACCGGGGCCTAGAGCCCCGTCTCCTGAACTGCCTCGGTCGGGGCGTCGTCCGTACCTTCGTCCCCGGCGGCTTCCGCCTCAAGGGGGGCCGGGAACGGCAGCGGCGCGTCGGCCTGCTGCGCCATATAGGCGAGGATATTGACCCGGTCGCGCTGCCGCCGGAGCCCCACATAGTTCATGGCCGTGCCCGGTGCCCACTCGCTCGGGTTTTCCAGGAAGGCGTACATTTTCTCATAGGTCCATTCGCCTTCCTTGCCCGACAGGGCGGCGGAATAGGAGAAACCGTCCTTCGAGGCGATGTCCCGGCCCAGGACGCCCCACAAATTGGGCCCCAACTGATTCGCGCCGCCTTGAACGAAATTGTGGCAGGCCGCGCATTGTTTGGCGACGCGTTCGCCTCCTTCGGCGCTGGCTTCAAGCAAGAGCGCGCCCAGATCGAGGACTTCTTCGACCGCCGCGACGGCCGTTCCCGCATCCTCTTTCTCGGGCAGGTCAATGGCATAACCCGGCGTTTCCAGGGGTTCTTCATGGAAGGCAAAGCTGCCGATCTCCCGCAAGACCATGACCATCAGAACGGACGCCAGAAGCGCGCCCCAGATCTTGTTCCACTCGAACGAATCCATCCTGTCAGCTCCAGTCTTGCAGCACGCCTGGTGCGGTCCTAAAAGCGCGGCGGTGAAAATGCGGTCTCGACGGTGATTGCGCGCGGAGATTAAATCCACGCTAAGAAGGGGACAAGCGGTATGCCTGACGCAGGGCGCGGGCATGGCGGAAATGGCTGAAATTTGAAAGAGCGATGAGATCCGCCGTCCGCTTGGGGCTCGGATCCAAGAAGAAGAAAGCGTTGTTCATGGGGATTTTGACAATCATTCCGGCCCGCATGGCGTCCTCCCGGCTGCCGGGCAAGCCGCTGGCCGATATTGGCGGGCGGCCGATGATCGTGCGGGTCATGGAACGGGCCTTGGAGGCGGATCTGGGCCGCGTCGTCGTGGCGGTGGCGGAACCCGAGATTGCCGATGCGGTCCGGGACCATGGGGGCGAAACCGTGATGACCCGCCCCGACCACCCGTCGGGCTCGGACCGGGTCCATGAGGCGGCCGTGCTCCTCGATCCAGACGGGGAATGCGACACTATTGTCAATGTGCAAGGAGATCTGCCGACCCTCGATCCGCGCGCCATTCGCGCGGCGGTCGCGCCTCTCGACGCCATGCCGGATGTGCACTTGGCAACGCTCGCCGCCGAAATCGTCGAGGACGGCGAACGCGACGACCCCAGCGTGGTCAAGGCGATCATTTCCAAAGCGGACGGCAGCCGGTTGGGCCGTGCCCTTTATTTCACGCGGGCGGCGGCGCCGTCCGGGGATGGGCCCCTTTATCATCATATTGGGCTTTATGCGTTCACCTGGTCGGCGCTCGACCGGTTTGTCAGCCTGCCGCCCTCGCCGCTCGAACGCCGCGAACGGCTCGAGCAGTTGCGCGCCCTTGAAGACGGCATGGGCATCGGCGTCGCGGTGGTGGATGATGTGCCCTTGGGCGTCGACACGCCGGCGGATCTGGAGCGGGCGCGGGCCATTGTCGCGGCGCGGGAAGGCCTGCCCAGCGGCAAGCAGCCCGGCGCCTGGTACAAGGCGCCTGACATGGGACGGTTGTAACGGAGGGTTTGATGGGCGACCGCGAAAGCCCGCGCATTGTTTTCCAGGGAGAGCCCGGTGCCTATTCCCATTTGGCGGTGAAGAAGTTCTTCCCCGACCATGAGCCGATGCCGTGCCCTACCTTCGAGGATGCCTTCCAGGCCATCGAGGATGGCAGCGCCCATTTCGGCATGATCCCGGTCGAGAACTCCCTGGCCGGTCGCGTCGCCGATATCCACCATTTGCTGCCCGAGGCCGAAGTCTTTGTGGTGGCCGAACGGTTTCTGCCCATTCGTCATCAGCTCTTGGCGGCCCCCGGCGCCACCTTGGACACCGTCAAGACCGCCCACAGCCACACCATGGCGCTGGGTCAGTGCCGCATGAGCTTGCGCCATCTCGGGATCCGGCCGGTGGTGGCGGCGGACACGGCGGGCGCGGCCCGGGCCGTCGCCGAACGCGGCGATGCCAGCGAGGCGGCGGTGGCGTCCGCGCTGGCCGCCGAGATTCACGGGCTGCAGATCCTCAAACCCGATATCGAGGACGCGGCCCACAACACCACCCGTTTTCTGGTTCTGGCCCGGGAACGCTCCGACGCGCCGCGCTCGGCGGCGCCAGTGATCACCAGCTTCTTGTTCCGTGTGCGCAATGTGCCGGCCGCGCTCTACAAGGCCATGGGCGGCTTTGCGACCAATGGCGTCAATATGACCAAGCTCGAAAGCTATCAGCTTGACGGCACCTTCCGGGCGACCCAGTTCTACGCGGATATTGAGGGGCACCCGGACGATCGCCCAGTGCGTCTTGCCTTGGAGGAACTGGCGTTCTTCTCCTCCCATCTGCGCATTCTCGGCACCTATCAGGCCGACCCTTATCGCCATCTTGTGGACCAGGCTTCGCTCAATCCCGGCGAGGGCGGACCATCCACCCGTTTGTGAAGGCGCCGCCCGTGCCCCTCGATCCCGTTGAGCTGACCCGCCGTTTGATCCGTGCCCCCAGCGTCACCCCGGAGGATGCCGGTGCCCTCGATGTCGTCGAGGAAGCGGCGAGGCATTTGGGTTTCGCGGTCACCCGCCTGCCCTTCGGCGGCGATGGTCGGCCGACCATCGACAATCTCTATGCCCGGCGGGGAAATGGCGGGCCGTGTCTGGCTTTTGCGGGGCACACGGATGTGGTGCCGCCCGGCGATACCCAAGCCTGGTCCCATGATCCTTTTGCCGCTCAAGTGACGGACGACCGGCTCTATGGCCGGGGGGCGGTGGACATGAAAGGGGCCATTGCCTGTTTTCTGGCGGCGGTGTCGCGGGTCGGGGAAGCGGGGCCGGATCTGGCCCTTATCATCACCGGTGACGAGGAAGGGCCGGCCACGGACGGCACCGTGCGCATGGTGGCGTGGTTGAAGGCAAAGGGCGAACGCATCGACCATTGCCTGGTGGGGGAGCCCACGAATCCTTCCGCCATGGGCGAGATGGTCAAGATCGGCCGCCGGGGCAGCCTCAACGTGACATTGACGGCGCGGGGGCGCCAGGGTCATGTGGCCTATCCTCACCGGGCCGATAATCCCATCCCGACCCTGATGGCTGTGCTTTCCCGTCTCGATGCCTTGGAGCTCGATCAGGGAAGTGATCATTTCGACCCGTCCAGCCTCCAGATCACCTCGGTGGATGTGGGCAATCCGGCGACCAATGTGATCCCCGCGCGCGCGCAGGCCCGGTTCAACATCCGCTTCAACGATCGGCACACGGCGGCACGTCTGACGTCTCGGATCGAAGAGATCTGTGGGGAGACGGGCGGCGGCCGGGTGAGCGTTGAGGCCCGTTCCAGCGGTGAGGCGTTTGTCACGGCGCCGGGTCCGTTCACGGATCTGGTCGTGGACGCGATCCGGAAGGAGATAGGACAGACGCCGGAACTCTCCACATCGGGCGGCACCTCCGATGCTCGCTTTCTGAAGGATCTGTGTCCCGTGGTTGAGTTTGGCCTTGTGGGTCAGACCATGCACCAGGTGGATGAGCATGTGGCCGTGGCGGATCTCGAGAAACTCACGGCGATCTATGAGTGGGTGATCCGGCGCTACGGATGACGTGGGGCGGCTCCAGGCCCGCCACCCCTCACGCCACCAAGAGATCCTTCAACCGCGCGAGTTCATCGCCGTTTTCGCGAAGGATCTGCCGGGCCTCGTCCTCAAGGCTGCGGATGTTCCCGGCGGAGGCCGCGTCGATATCGTCAAGGGCGAGGTCGAGGGGCGTATCGAAGCGGAAATAGCGTTGTTTGCTCTCCGCGGTGCGGTCGGGCAGCAGTTGTTTCAACTGGTAATCGGCGGAGTCCGCGAGGCCATCCATCATGATGCTGATGACCGGCCGTACCCAACCGATCGCCCCCCAATCCCTTGCGTCCTCGTAAGGGATCTTGCGTTTCGCGATGCCCGTGCCAAGGGAAACGAGGATGATGTCGTCCATGGCCACGCCCGACTCAATGGCTTCGGCGAAAGCGCACATGGCCGGGTTGTTGGCGAAGACGCCGCCATCGACCAGCACGCGCCGCGTGGGGCGCTGGGCCAGGCTCTTCACCACCTTGGGCTCAAAATAGGTGGGCGCGGCGGAGGTGGCACGGGCCACGTCCCTCAGGTAATGGTTCCTGTCCTTCCTTTTCCGGGCGCGTTCCGTCTTGAAGAAATAGGGCTCCCGCCGCTCGATATCGTAGCTCGTCACGACAATGGGCGTGATGCAGTCCTCTAAGGTGGTGCCTTCCAGATAGGTCTCCAGCAGCTTTTCCAGCGCCTCGTGTCCGTACTGCTCATCGGTTCTGCCGCCCACGGAGGTGACACCGCGCCAGAAGGACCGGTCAAAAATCTTGCGCCCATGCTGAACATATAGGTCGAGGATGTGGCTGGCCTTGTGTCGCGGTTCGGGCGCCACATTCTGCCCGGCCTGAAGCGCCGAGGGTGCTGTCAGGCCCGCCGCGATGATGCCGCCCGTCGAGGTCCCGACGATCAGGTCGAACATCTCGGCGATCGGCCGGCCGAATTCCTCTTCCATTCGGTAGAGCAGGAAGGCTGGGATCACGCCCCGGATTCCGCCCCCGTCAATCGACAAGACCTTGTACACGCGCCTGCCCCCATGCATTCCTTGACATCTGTCTGTATACGCTGGGTGCAATAATAGCGGTATAGCGGGCGGTTGTACACGTCCCGATGCGTGTGCCCGAGGCGAGGCGAAGGGGCGTTCGTTTACGGCGCCGGATAATCCACGCGCTCGAGATAAAGGCCATGGGCCGGGGCCACGGGGCCGCAGGCGGTGCGATCCTTGGCCTCCAGGGCTTTCTTCAGGTCCCTGGCGCTCCATTTCCCCTCGCCCACCCGTTTCAGGCTGCCCACCATGGAGCGCACCTGATTGTGGAGGAAGGACCGGGCGCTGACGGTCACGTGGATCTCCTCGCCCACTTGCGACACGGTGATCCGGTCGAGGGTGCGCAAGGGGGACTCCGCCTGGCACTGGACGGCGCGGAAGGTCGTGAAATCATGATGGCCCACAAAGCATTGGGCCGCGGCGTGCATGGCGTCCACCTCCAGGGTCCGGTGAACGGCCCAGGCCTGGCCCGCTGTCAGGGTCAGGGGCGCGCGCCGCGTCGCCATGCGATAGAGATAATGCCGCTGGATCGCATCGAAACGGGCATGGAATTCCGATGATACAGCGTCTACGGACAAAACCGCAATTGGGTCCGGGCGCAAATGGGCATTGACCGCATCCCGGACCTTGTCGGCCGGCGCCGGTTTTTCAAGGTCGATATGGGCCACTTGCCCCAGCGCATGGACGCCCGCATCCGTGCGCCCTGCCCCTTGCACGATCACGGTCTCGCCCCGGAAGCCGTGCACGGCCCGCTCCAATGATTCTTGTACGGATGGGCCATTGTCCTGGCGTTGCCAGCCCACGAAAGGGCCGCCGTCATATTCGATGGTAAGTTTGTAGCGTTGGGTCATCGTGCCAAAGCGCTTTCAGGAAAAGTGGTTTCCGGTTTTCCGCCCGGAAAGCGCTCACAATCAGGTCATGCGGGTGCCGGGCGCCACCTGCACGCCGCGCAGGAAGGCATCCGCCGGACACGGACCTTTTCCGGCGCGCTGCACCTGGGTGATGGCAAGCGCCCCTTCCCCGCAGGCAATGGTCAGGCCGGGACCGATCAGCGCGCCGGGTGCGCCAGATCCGTCGACCGGTTCGGCGGCCAGTATCTTGATCCGCAACGGCTCGCCGCCCTCGCAGGGCATCTCGAACCAGCCGCCGGGATAGGGCGTCAGCCCCCGGATCATCCAGTCGATCTCCACGGCCGGGCGGGTCCAGTCGATCCGGCACTCGGTCTTGCCGATTTTCTCCGCATAGGTCACGCCCTCGTCCGGTTGGGGCGTTGCCTCCAACGCACCGCGTTCGAGGGCCGCAAGGGCCCGGGTCATGAGCGTGGCGCCAATGCCCGACAGCCGGTCATGGAGTTCGCCGGCGGTCGTCCTGGGACCTATGGGCGTGCGTTCGGCGAGGAGCACGGGCCCCGTGTCGAGGCCCGCTTCCATCTGCATGACCATCACGCCGGTTTCCGTGTCGCCCGCCATGATGGCCCGTTGAATGGGGGCGGCACCCCGCCAGCGCGGCAGAAGCGAGGCGTGGAGATTGAGGCAGCCCAGACGCGGCGCATCGAGGATCGGTTGGGGCAGGATCAGTCCATAGGCCACAACCACCGCCACATCGAGGTCGAGTGACGCGAAGGCTTCCTGTTCCTCCGTATGCTTCAGCCGCGCGGGCGTGCGCACGGGGATGCCGTGGCTCTCGGCGAATTTGTGGACGGGGCTTGGCACTTCCCGTTGGCCGCGGCCGGCAGGCCGGGGCGGCTGGCTGTAAACAGCCACAACCTCGTGGCCCGCGCCGAGGATCTCGGCCAGGACCGGCACCGCGAAATCCGGTGTTCCCATGAAAGCAAGGCGCAGCATCGAATTCTCCCGCGACCGGATCAGGCCTCGCCGCGTTGGCGTTTGGCCTTCTGCACTTTGCGCAGGATCATACTGCGTTTGAGCTTGGACAGGTGGTCGATGAACAAGATGCCGTTCAGGTGGTCGATTTCATGCTGGATGCACACGGCCAGCAGATCCTCGGCCTCGAGCTCTTTTTGATTGCCGTCGAAGTCCAGATAGCGCACGCTGACTTTGGCCGGCCGGACCACCGTTTCATAAATGTCCGGGATCGACAGACACCCCTCGTCATAGGGTTTAGTCTCATCGGATACCCATGTGATTTCCGGGTTCACGAAATACTGAGGCGCCGGGTCCTCGTCCTCCCGTGACAGGTCCATCACGATGACGCGTTTCGCCACACCGATTTGGATGGCGGCCAGCCCGATCCCGTTGGCCTCGGTCATTCTGGCCATCATTTCTTTCATTAAATCCTGGGCTTCACCGTCGACGCGTTCAATTCTGTCTGAAATCGTCTTGAGGCGAGGGTCCGGGACGTGGATAATCGGTCTGGTAATCATGGCGGCGAGATAAGCCCTCGCCGCAATATGGTCAAGGTTGGCGGGAGTAACTAGGAAGGGGCGGTATGGGGGCTGGGAGACTGCGACCCGCCGCGCGCTTTCGTTCGGATTAAGCAATTCCACTGAGAAGAAAGGATTGACCCGATGGGAGTTTGGGTGTTGGCAGCGGCGATCGTGTTGGCGGGCGCGATGGTTGCGGGGGTGGTGTTCCTGCGTATGCGTAAGGGACCCACGGACGAGGAGCTGGAATCCCAGCGTGTCTCGGAAATGCGCGCCGATAACATTGAACAGAGCGTGTCGAATCTGATGTCGACGCAGTCCGACCTGGCGGGCCGCTTGAGCCAGCTCGCGGAAGCGCAGACGCGCAGCCAGGCCGGCATGATGAAAGCCCTCGAGGAACGCCTCGATGCGGTGAAGCTCTATATGGGTCGCAGCCTCACGGAGCAGACGGACCGCACGTCCCAGACGCTTCATCAGCTGCAGACGCGTTTGAGCATGATCGACGAGGCTCAGAAAAACATTGAGAGCCTTTCGACCAATGTGACGTCTCTCAACGACATGCTGACGGGCAGCCGCAGCAAGGGTCTGTTCGGCGAAATGCAAATGCGGGATCTGGTCACCACCAGCCTGCCGCCGTCTTCCTACACATTCGAGAAAATGCTGCCCAACGGGCGCTCTGCCGATTGCCTGATCGAACTGCCCAATCCTCCGGGCCCGATCGTGATCGACGCCAAGTTCCCGCTCGACAGCTACCATGCCCTGCGTCAGGCCAAAGACGCGGACCGGGCCCAGGCAGAACGCGCTTTCCGCAACTCCGTGCTGAAGCACGTTGTCGATATCGCGGAGCGCTTCATCATCGCCGGCGACACCGCCGAATCTGCGCTGATGTTCCTGCCGTCCGAGTCGGTCTATGCGGAACTGCACGCCAATTTCCCGGATGTGGTGGAAAAGAGCTTCCGCGCCCGGGTGTGGATCGTGTCGCCGACCACGCTGATGGCCACCCTGAACACCGTTCGCGGTGTGCTGCGTGACGCCAAGATGCGCGAGCAGGCCCAGGTCATCCATAAGGAAACCGGCCTGATGCTCGACGATGTCGGCCGTCTCCAGAAGCGTGTCCTGAACCTGCAGGCTCATTTCGGTCAGACCGAAAAGGACGTCCGCGAAATCCTCATCGCCGCCGACAAGATTGCCCGGCGCGCGGAGCGGATCGAGGAAGTCCAGATCGGCGCGGTCGATACGCCTGCGGTAACCGCCATGCGGACGGTCGAGGCTTCCAAGCCGGCGGCTGACGCACCGAAGCCCGTTGCGGCTCCGAAAACCGCCGAAGCGCCGAAAGCCCCGGTGGGCATCTCCACGCCGGTGGCGCCAAAGCCGGCCCCGGTCACCCCGTCCCCGATCCAGCCCATGATGGCGCCGATCGCGGCCAAACCGGCGGTGACCAAGACGGAAGCGCCCAAGGCTCCGGAAGCGGTTAAGGCTCCGGAAGCGTTCAAGCTTGCGGCTGAAACCAAAAAGGTTGAGGCACCGAAGCCGGCCGATCCGAAGCCGGCTGATCAGTCCAAGCTGCGCGATGCGGCGTCCGTCTGGGCGGGCCTGTGGCTCTCCGCTATGACCGGCAAGCCGGCCGACGCGAAGAAAGCCGATACGGCCAAGGCTGAGACGCCGAAGGTTTCCGAAGCGCCTAAGCCCCTGACCACGGCCAAGCCGGTGTCGCCAGTGAAGTCCCAGGAGCCGATGACTTCCAAGGTCACGGTTGCCAAGGTGCCGAACGCGTTCATGCCGGATCCGGCCAAAAAGGCCGAAGCGCCGAAGCCCGTCACCACGCCGGCTTTCCTGGCTCCGAAAGCGCCGGTTGCGCCGAAGCCTGCCGAAACACCTAAGGTGGAAGAGGCGAAGAAGGCTGAGGCTCCCAAGCCGGAAGCCTCCAAGCCGAGCCCGGTGGTGCCGACGGCCGCGGCCATCAACTTCGCCGACATCGCCGAAGATCTGGCCGAGTTCGGTGTGCCCCTGGCGCCCCTGAGCTATGACAACAGCGCCTCGGCTAAGGCCTCTACGCCTGCGGCGCCAGAAGCCCCGAAATCAGCGTCCGAAAGCGCCAAGCCCGTCGCGGGCATGACGCCTCTATCGGGCACGGTGCCGCCCAAGGCCACAGACACGCTTGCCAAGGCCGCCAGCACGACGCCGGTGACGCCGAAGCCAGCCGCTCCGGTGACCCCGCCAGCCGCACCGGGCAAGTCTCTGCCGGAAGGGTCGCTGAACCCCTACTGGTCGCTTGCGATGCCGAAGCCGGCGCCGCAAAAGACCACCCCGGCCCAAACGACGCCGGCCCAGCCGACGGCTCCGGGCAAGGTCGATATGGCGCCGAAAAAGCTGCCGACCGACGGTAAGGTCGACCTGCCCAAGGTCGGTGCTCCGATCCCCGCGCAGCCGACCACGCCGGCTCAGCCCACCACGACCGCCAAGTCTGCGGCTCCGGTGGCTCCGGCGAAACCCGCCACGCCCAGCACCACGGCGGCGAAGCCGCTCGGCGGTCACGGCCATGCCATCTATTTCCCGGCCATGAGCCTGGCGCCGAAAGGCACCGAGGCCGAGAAAAAGACCCCGGAAGCCCCGGCCGCCAAGCCGATCGCTTCCGCGGCGCCCACCGCTCCGAAGGCCCCGGCCAAGGACGCGGAAAAGCGGGACGCCGCCGATAGTTCGATCCCGGAAGAACCCGATTTCGATATCGAGTTCGACGATCGGCCGACTATCTGGCCGCTGGTCTGATCCGGATCTGTTGCGATACGCATGAAAATTGGGAGGCTTCCGGGCCTCCCTTTTTTGTTAGGGGAGTGTCGTCTGTGGGCAGGGCTTCAAAGCCCTTCTTATCGAACGCGCGCCGGCGGGCCGAGAGCCGCCCGCCCTCTTTGTTGCTGTGTTGCTGTCCGGAGGGGCGAGATCCCTTTGATCGGAAAGTCTAACCGTTGCCCATGGATCGGCGGGCCTTCAGGGCCGCGGTCAGGGTGCCGTCGTCGAGATAGTCGAGATCTCCGCCCACGGGTACGCCATGGGCGAGCCGCGTGATGGTCACGCCGCAATCGGCCAGCTGCTCGGAGATGTAATGCGCCGTCGTCTGACCATCGACCGTGGCATCAAGGGCCAGAATGACTTCCGTGATCGCCGGATCCCGCGCCCGGTCCATGAGCCGGCCGATGCTCAGGTCCTCCGGACGCACCCCATCAAGGGCGGAGAGCGTGCCGCCCAGAATGTGATACCGGCCCGTGAAAGCCCGCGCCCGCTCGAAAGCCCAGACATCGCTGACCTGTTCGACCACGCACAACACGCCGGTCGCCCGCGCCGGATCGGTGCAGAGCACACACGGGTCCTGTACATCCACGGTGCCGCAAACACTGCAGGTGCAAATGGCGGCCGCCGCGTCGGCCAAGGCCTGGCCCAAGGGCACGAGGCTCGTTTCCTTGTGGGTGATGAGGTGCAAGGCCGCCCGGCGCGCCGAGCGGGGCCCAAGTCCCGGCAGCTTCGCCAGCAATGTCATCAGCCGGTCGATTTCAGGGGCCCGGACCCGTTCGTCACTCAAGGTGCGCGCTCAGAACGGCAGTTTGAAACCCGGCGGCAGGGGCAGCCCGCCCGTCAGTTTCGACATTTCATCCGCCATGCGCGCTTCGACCTTGGTGCTCGCATCCCCATAGGCGGCGATGATCAGATCCTCGAGCACATCGGCATCATCCGCATTGATCACGCTCGGATCGATCTTGATCGCCTTCATGGCCTTTTTGCCGGTCAGGGTGACACGCACCATGCCGCCGCCGCTTTCGCCCTCGATTTCGAGGGCCTCAAGCTCGGCCTGCATTTCCTGCATCTTGGACTGCATTTCCTGGGCCTGCTTGAGCATGTTGCCGAGATTTTTCATCCGTGTTCCTCCGAGATCGCTCTAAAAGTCATCGTCATGGGCACTTTCCGGTCCGGCCGGGTCGAGGACGACGGCGCCTTCGTCCGCGCCGGCGCTCTCCGCCAGGTCGTGCACCTCACCCAATTCCGCATCCGGAAAAGCTTTCAACGCGGCGTCCACCAGGGGGTGGGCGAGGAGAGCGGCCCGGGCCTCCCGGATCGCGGATTGTTCGACCTCCCACAAAGTGGGCGCGCCGGCTTCATTGGACACGCTCACCATCCAGCGCGCGCCGGTCCAGTTTTGCAGGGCCGTGGCAATGCGGCTGCTCAGTTCCTGGGGCGCGCCCTCCGCCGGGCGAAATTCCATCCGCCCCGGCTCGAAATGGACAAGATGCACATAGCGGCGCAATTCCGTCTCGAGGCGGAGCTCCCGCTGCTCCTCGGCGACGGCGACAAGGGCCTGGAACGACGCGATGGGCGTGGGGTGGGGCGCGTCCCTATCGGGCTCTGGCGCCATGGCCACGGGGGCGGTCGCCGCCATCTGGGCTGACGGTCCCCCATTCCCTTCCGAACGCGGAACGGCAAGGGGCGGGGCCGCTGCCCCCGGTCCCTGACCGGCTGGACCGCCCACGGACCGGGACGGCGGGGGCGAGGGCGCCGGCGGTGTCTCGCCCAGGAGGCGCAGCACATCGTCCGGTGTCTTGAGACTTGCCGCGAAACCGAGACGGATCAGCACCATTTCGCCGGCGGCAAAGGCGTTCGGCGCGTTTGACGCTTCGCCCAGGCCCTTGAGCAGGATCTGCCAGGCCCGCGTCAGGGTATTGACCGCCAGATCCTTGGCGAGCGCCTGGCCCCGTTCCCGTTCCGCCGGGGGCAGGGCCGCATCATTGCCGGCGTCCGGCACGATCAGCACGCGGGTCAGCCAATGGGTGATCTCCAACAGATCGTTCAGCACCATGATCGGATCGGCACCGGCGTCATATTGGGCCCGAAACTCGTTCAAGGCCTCGGCCGTGCGCCCATCCATGAGCTGCTCGAACAGGTCCAGGACGCGGCCCCGGTCAGCAAGGCCCAGCATGTCGCGGACATCGTCTTCCTTCAGCTCGATGCGTCCGTCTTCGCCCCGCGTGCCATGGGACATGGCCTGGTCGAGGAGCGACATGGCATCCCGCGCGGACCCTTCCGCGGCCCGGGCAATCAGGGCCAGGGCGCCGTCATCGGGCTTGGCGCCCTCTTTTTCGGCGATCCCGGAAATCAGGGCGATCATGGCCTCCGGCTCAATGCGGCGCAGGTCGAAACGCTGACAGCGCGACAGGACCGTGACCGGCACCTTGCGGATTTCCGTCGTGGCAAAGATGAATTTCACATGGGGCGGCGGCTCTTCCAGGGTCTTGAGCAGGCCGTTGAACGCGGCCTTGGAGAGCATATGCACTTCGTCGATGATATAGACCTTGGTGCGGCAGGCCGCCGGCTGGTAGCGCACGGAATCGATGATCTCGCGGATGTCGTCGATGCCCGTGCGGGAGGCCGCGTCCATCTCCAGAACATCAATATTGCGCGACTCGGCAATCGATCGGCAGGGCTCGCACTGGCCGCAGGGGCTGATCGTGGGGCCGCCTTTTCCGTCGGGGCCGACACAGTTCAGGCCTTTGGCGATGATCCGCGCCGTTGTGGTCTTGCCCACGCCGCGAACGCCCGTGAGAATGAAGCCGTGAGCGATGCGTCCGGACTCGAAGGCATTCGACAAGGTGCGCACCATGGCTTCCTGGCCGACCAGATCGTGGAAGGTCTGCGGCCGATATTTCCGCGCCAGAACCTGATATTCAGGGCCGGTCTCGCCGCCTAGGGCCGTGTCCGATGTCGGGTCGACACCGGGCCGGGACGGGGACGCATGGTCGGTTGATGCCATAGGGACCTTCGGGTCTGCGGTGCTTTCCGCGCCACGCCGGGAACGCCGAGAGAGTGGGAGATTGGACAGCGACCCGCGCCGGTCTCGTTACGGCTGCTTCCTTCCGGACCTGACCGGGTTGGCGAGTGGCACGTCCGAGCCAACCTCCCGAAGTGACTATATCAGGAGACCGGAAGGGTCCCGCAACCCGCCGGTGCCCATCGGAGGCAGAAAACATCCGATGGACCGTCAAGAGAGGATCAGATGCCCATGGGCCTTGAGCGCAATCCCAATACTTTCGCCAATAATCCGCTCGATCGCGCGGCCCATCGGCGCAAGGACGAGGCCTGGCTCAAGGAGCGCCTGTCGGACCCGTCAACCCTGATCGTGCCGCTATGGCGCCTCAAGCCGCTCGTGATTCGCCCCCGGGACGAATCCCAGCCCGCCGAAGTGGGCTGGCTGCGCCCCGGTCTCCTGGACGGCATCGTCGCGGCCGATCCGGTGACGATCTTTCTGGGCGTCGAGGGCGACGTGGCCTATTTCGCCCTGGAGCTTGATCCCCAGGCGGATCCGGAAAACGAGGGGCCTTTGGCGGGGCTCGGCCAGTTCGAGGAATTGCGCGGCGTCGCCATGCGGCTGCGGCCCGAGGAGGCGGCGATCCTGGCCCAGGCCAAGAGCCTGGTGGATTGGCATGCCCGCCATCGCTTCTGCGCCAATTGCGGCCATCCCACCGACTTCTCGGATGCGGGATATCGTCGCGATTGCCCGAATTGCGGTGCCCAGCATTTTCCGCGTACGGACCCGGTCGTGATCATGCTGCCGACCCATGGCGATTCCTGCCTTCTGGGCCGGGGCGCCCATTTTCCGCGCGGCATGTATTCGGCGCTGGCCGGTTTTGTCGAACCGGGCGAGACCATCGAGGACGCCGTGCGCCGGGAGGTCATGGAAGAAACCGGCGTCGAGACCAGCCGGGTCCAGTTTCTGTCGACCCAGCCCTGGCCTTATCCCTCGTCCCTGATGATCGGCTGTCTCTGCCAGGCGGAAACCATCGATATCGAGATCGACGGCGATGAGATCGCCGAAGCCCAATGGTTCACCCGCGACGCCGTGCGGCGGGCCTTGCGAGGTGAGGGCGACGGGTCTTTCTGGGTGCCGCCGCCCATGGCCATTGCCCACCAGATCCTCAAGGTCTGGGTGGAAAAGGGCGAGGGCTGACCGTCCGCTTCCCCGTTATCTTTTTCGACATGCACCCCCTTCGGAGTATCCCCTCAAGAATGCCGTGACGGTATATGCAAGTTTGGATATAGGAGTCCGCACAACGCGGGCGCGTTTGTGCAGGCTGCGCGGGAGGGGATGGCATGGTGGAAAACCCGAAGACGATGCGCGCGCTTTGGCAGGCGGCGGCCGAGCGGTTCGAGCGCCGGGAGCTCGTGCGCAATGAAAAAGGCGCCCTCATTCGCCAGGGCGACTGGACCGACGCGGAGGAAGCCAGCCGCATCCGCACCCGCCTGTCGCGCAAGGGCATTCCCTTCGCCACGGTCGATGCCGTGGTCAACGAGACCAAAGTCGCGGATTCCCTGGGCGGACGCATGCTGGAACGCATCCTCAAGGGCAGCGAGATCCAGGGCGTGGCCTTCCTCACCGGCGGCGCGCGAACCTCTCGGGTGGTGGGTCGGGTCGTGATCCGGGCGAACGGCACGAGTGCCGATGGCTATGGCACTGGGTTCATGGTTTCCCCCACGCTGATGCTGACGAACAACCATGTCATCGGCGACCAACGCATCGCCGAAAATTCCCTGATCCAGTTCGACTACCAGGAGCGCAAGGACGGCAGCCTCAGCACACCGACGAGTTTCGGGCTCGATCCGTCCGTCTTTTTCATCACCGATGTGGCGCTCGATTTCACGCTCGTGGCCGTCCAGCGAAGGGGCCTGCGCAACGAGGGTCTGGAGGGGCGCGGCTGGCTTCCCCTGATCCGGCCGAGCGGCAAGATCCTCGTGGGCGAGAACGTCAATCTCATCCAGCACCCGGAAGGCGGTCCCATGCAGATCGCGATCCGGGAGAACCCGGTCGTCGACGTCGTGGAAGACTTTCTCCACTACCGGGCCGACACGCTCCAAGGATCTTCCGGCGCGCCCGTGTGCAATGACGATTGGGATCTGGCGGCCCTGCATCATTCCTCGATCCCGAAACGCAATGAGAACCAGGACATTCTGCTCCAGGACGGCAGCGTCTGGGACGGCTCCGACGCGGCGGCGGAACACATCGAATGGGTTGCCAATGAAGGGGTGCGCATCAGCCGGATCGTGGCCCATCTCGACGGCCTGTCCATGACCGAGGCCCAACGTGCGCTCTACGCAGAAACCTTCCAGGCGCCGGCGAGCGAGCCTGTTTCTGATCTGAACCACATTTCCTCGAAAGGCACGGACGTGACCCAGCCCGGCAAGAATGAAATGGCCTTCTATTTCAAGGTGACGGTCTCCCAGGTCGGCGTTCCGGAAATCGAGGCACGACAAGCGTCTCCACGACTGTCCGGGCCGCTCCCGGGCGCCCAGATTCCTGGCGCCCAGGGTCCTGGGGCGACATTGCCGCAAGTGGCCCTGGATACGCCGGCGGCGACGCTCGCTCGCGGCTTGATCGAGGAAAACGGCCCGCGCCGCCGTGTCTACTACGACAAGGACGAGGACCATCAGAACCGGGAAGAGTATTACGAAGGGATCTCGTTTGATGCCGACAGCGGGGCCCTTTTCGAATCCCTCAGCGATCTCATGACCCGCACCCACACCAACAAGCTCTCCTACAAGACGGCGCGCCTCAAGCATCTCTATCCGTGGATTGATCTGCGGCCCCACAATCTCGAACTGTTCAGCATCTATTCCGATGACGAGATGGGCAGCCAGGAAGTGATCCGGCGGGAACTGGAGGCTTTGGTCCGGCGCCGCGCCGGCGGGGCCCAGGAAAGCACCTCCCTTGCCGATCTGGAGCGCCTGCTCGACGACGACGATGCCATCGATGTGGATGACGAGGCCCTCGAGGCGATCTCCGGCGAGCACAATTGCGAGCATGTCGTTCCCCAATCCTGGTTCGACAAGCGCCAGCCCATGAAGGCCGACCTGCATCACCTCTTTGCCTGCGAGATGCGCTGCAACAGTTTCCGCAGCAACATTCCGTATTTTGACTTCGATCCCACCATGGAATCCGAGCGCGGCGATTGCGGGCGGCGGGTCGGAGACAAGTTTGAACCGACCTACAATCACGGGGTCGTGGCCCGCGCCTCGCTCTATTTCCTGCTGCGCTATCCGGGGGAAATGGGCAATCAGGGGCGGGAGTTTCAGCCCGAGCGCCTCGAAACGCTGATCCGGTGGCATAAGGCCCAGAAAGTGGATCTTTACGAACTTCACCGGAACGCGGAAATCGCGAAGGTTCAGGGCAATCGCAATCCGTTAATCGATTTTCCGGATCTGATCGACGACATCGATTTTGAAAGAGGCTTCGGCTGACGGTCCCGCCTCCCGGTTTCCGTTGAAAGCCCGCCGCTTAACGGAATGATCAGAGGCCGTCCCCTAGCATGGCAGTAGTGTTTTGAACTCCATGCAATTGACCCCGGGGCAGGATGGCGGGCCATTCCAGACTCTTGGCTTTCGCCGGGCATGTGATCGCCTTTATCGACCGGCGCTGCCACTTGGACTTCCAGCGCGACTATGGCCGCGCGGTGCGGGTGCGTGCCCTCGTGTTGATCAGCGCCATGGGCGCCTTGGGTCTGTTGAGCGTGCTTGTCCAAGGGCTGATCACCCACCCTCTGAGCACGCTCTCATTCAGCTATCCCCCCGATGTCATTACGGGTCTCTCGGTGCCCGCCCTGGCCACCGTGTCCTTCATGGTGCTTGGACCCCGATGGATCGAGTTGGGGGCGGTCGTCTTGGTCGCCATTCTTTTCCTGACGGTGACGGCCTTGTCGCTTCTCACGGGCGGCAGCAGCAGTCATGTCATGCCGATGTTCATGATAATCCCGTTCATCACCGGCTTTTTCCTGAACATGAGAATGGCGCTCATCGCCACGGGTGGGTGCCTGACCACCATGGTGGGCCTGCTGGGCTTGACCATCAATGACTTGGTGTTGGGTCCGCCCCTGGCTCCGGCGCTTTGGGTCGGCCTCTATACCTCCACCATGGCCGCCTGCACCGTCTGCTGCGGTGTGATCGTGGTCGGCCACGCGCTCATCGCGAAAAAGACCATGGGGCGGATCCTGGATCTTCGCGATGCCGCGAATGCCGCGAATGCCGCCAAATCCGCGTTTCTGGCCAATACGAGCCACGAAATCCGCACCCCCATGAACGGCATCATCGGCATGCTCTCGCTGCTCGATAAAGCAAATCTCGACTCGGTCCATGCGGAAAGGCTCCGCATTGCCCAGGATTCCGCCCAATCCCTTTTGGTCATCCTAAATGATGTGCTGGACCTGTCGAAACTCGAGGCGGGACGGATTGAGCTGGATATGCAGGACTTTTCGCTCCGGGATTTGTTGAGCGACACCTGTCTGCTGTTTTCGCCGAACGCCCTGGAGAAAGGCATCACGCTTGATTGGGACATGGGCCCGGACCTCCCGACCCACTATGTCGGGGACACGACCCGGCTGCGTCAGATCCTCTCCAATCTGATTGGCAATGCCGTCAAATTCACCAAAAAAGGCGGCGTCGATGTGCGCGTTTCGGGTCTATCCGGCGAAAGCGGGTGGGCCTTGCGTTTTGAGGTCAGGGACACGGGCGTGGGCATCCCTTCGGAGACCCAGGGACGGCTTTTCCAGCGCTTTGAACAGGCGGACAGTTCGACCACCCGCCAGTTCGGCGGCACCGGTCTGGGCCTTGCCATTGTGGCCCAACTGGTTGGCCTGATGAAGGGGCGCGTGGGCGTGGAAAGCGCAGTCGGCGAGGGCAGTACCTTCTGGTTCGAGCTCACTCTGCCGGCGGCTCCTGAGCAGCAGCAGCCCAGAGCGGCCGTGGAAATGGAGACCGCGCCGCCGCCGCTACCGTTCAAACATGTGCTTGTCGCCGATGACCAGCCCGTGAACCAGCTTGTCCTGCGCGCGATGCTGGAGCCTTTTGAAGTCGTGGTCGATTGCGTGGACAACGGCGCCGAGGCGCTCGAGGCCGTCCAGCGCACGCGCTATGACGTCGTGTTGATGGACATCCAGATGCCGGTCATGGATGGGGTCGAAGCGACGCGTCGCATCCGCCAATTGGCGCCGCCGCTCAATGATCTGCCCATCATTGCCGTGACGGCGAATTCCCTGAAAGGCGACCGGGAGCGCTACCTTGCTCTGGGTGTTGACGATTACGTGCCCAAACCCGTCCAGACCGCCGCGTTGATCGAGGCCATGCACCGAACCACGATCGCCTCGGCCGAGGCCCGTCACTCCGCCTGAACCCGCCGGATTTTCCCATCTCCTGCCGCCAGACGAACGCGCACTGGACCCCTGGCCCCGCTCGGGCAACCATGGGGGCGAAGCGCTGAGCGTGCCATAGGGAGAGAAACGAGTATGGATCCGCTATTTTCAATTCAGGGTAAGGCGGCCGTGGTCACCGGCGGATCGCGCGGGATCGGCCTGATGATTGCCGAGCACTTCGTGAAGCGCGGTGTGCGGACCTATATTTCTTCCCGGAAGGCCGGAGTCTGTGACGCGGTCGCCAAGGATTTGTCCGAGCACGGCACCTGTATATCCGTGCCCGCCGATCTCGCCACCATGGAAGGCATCGACCATCTGTCCCGCACGCTCATGGACCGGGAGGACAAGCTCGACATTCTTGTCAACAATGCCGGCGCCACCTGGGCAGAGCCCATTGATCAGTTTCCGGAAGATGGTTGGGACAAGGTCATGGACCTCAATGTCAAATCGATCTTCTTCCTCACCCAGAAACTGTTGCCGGTCCTGCGCCTTGCGGCCACGCCCGAGGATCCGGCCCGGGTGATCAATATCGGATCGATCGACGGGCTCCACGTGAACCCCCTCGAGACCTACCCCTATTCGGCCGCCAAGGCCGGTGTGCATCACCTGACCCGCGCGCTCGCCCGCCGTCTGGCGAAGGAGCACATCACCGTCAACGCCATCGCGCCGGGACCCTTCGAGAGCAAGATGATGGCCGCGACCCTTGAGGCCTTTGGCGATGACATCCGGGCCTCCAATCCGCGGGGGCGGATCGGCACGCCGGAAGATATCGGCGGGACATCGATTTTCCTGTGTTCGCGGGCCGGGGCCTATATCACCGGCGCCGTGATCCCTGTGGATGGGGGGATTGTCGGCTGTGGGTGAGACAAGGATGGATCAGCTGCATACCGGGGCCGTGGCGGCCGCCGCGCGGCTCGTGGCGCGGGGGGAGACCCTGGCCATCGCGGAATCCTCCGCTGGCGGTTTGATTTCGGCGGCCCTGCTCGCCGTGCCGGGAGCTTCCCGGTTTTATCTGGGTGGGAACATTGTCTACACGCCCCGAGCCTTGAAGGCTTTGCGCGCGGATGGCGTGGCGGAAGTGAAGGCGGCGGGCATGCGCTCCAGCACCGAAGACTACGCCGTGTGGCTGGCGACTAGCGTGCGCGAGGCCCATCGCGCAAGCTGGGGGTTGAGCGAAACCGGCGCGGCGGGACCGGACGGCAATGTCTATGGGGATCCTGCCGGCCATAGCTGCGTGGCCCTGGTCGGGCCGACCGTTCTGGCCCGGACCATCGAGACCGGCGACGCCGATCGGGGTGCCAATATGATGGCTTTCGCCTGTGCGGCAATGGACCTTCTGGTGGCGGGTCTGGGCGAGGCATGACGCCCTTGAGGAGCGGAAGGAACATGTCCCCTGTCTGAGAGGTCCGCCATGTCGTCAGCCAACACCTCAAGCGGCCTGTTGAACCGCGTCGCATCGCCCTTCGTGGTCTTTGTGGAGCGGTATTACCCGGACCCGTTCGTGTTTGTCATTGCCTTGACCCTGGTGACCTTCGTCGTGGCCTTCGGCTTGACGGATGTTTCCGTCGAGGGCGCGCTGACCGCCTGGGGCGGGGGCATGTCGGCCCTGATGGCCTTTACCGCCCAGCTCGGCATTACCCTGATCACCGCCCATGCCTTCGCCCATACGGATTTGGTTCAGCGCGTCCTGCGCGCCATTGCCCGGCTTCCCGGAAGGGAGGGCCAGGCCTATGCCATGATCGCGGCCGCCGCCGGCGCCGCCAGCCTCCTGGCCTGGCCCCTGGGCCTCGTGGTCGGCGCCACCCTGGCCAAGCGGGTTGCCGTGGAAGGGGCGCGGCGGGGCCTCACCCTCGACTATCCGCTCCTCGTGGCCTCCGCCTATTCGGGCTTTGTCGTCTGGCATATGGGATATTCCGGATCCGCCCCTTTGTTCGTGGCGACGCCCGGCCATGCGCTCGAGGCCCAGATCGGCGTCGTACCCGTTACGGCAACGATCTTCTCCACCTGGAATCTGATCATCGCCGCCGTCACCCTGACGGTCGTCAGCCTGTCTTGTCCGCTCATGCGTCCGGCGCCCGCGCGGGCGCGCCCGATTGATGTCGAGGCCTTGAGCGACATCGATGAAGAAGAGCCGAGCACGGAGACTTTTGAGAAATCCGTGGGCGACAAGGCGGCCGAGCTGCGGATCGGCAGTCTGCTCCTGGGTGGTCTGCTCTTTGGCTATCTCGCGATCTGGTTCACGGAGCAGGGTTTCAGCCTGAACCTCAATATCGTGAACTGGACCTTGCTGGCCTTCGGGTTGATCCTTGCGCGGTCTCCGGCCCACTATGTAGCCCTCGCCCTGGAAGGCGGACGCTCGCTCGGGGCTCTTCTTCTTCAGTATCCGTTTTATGCGGGCATCATGGGTCTCCTGGCGGGGGCCGGACTAGTGGATCTGTTTTCCGTCTGGGTGGCGGAACAGTCCAATGCCACGACCCTTCCCATCTGGGCTTTTCTGTCCGGTGGGCTCGTCAATCTGTTCGTGCCCTCCGGTGGCGGACAATGGGCCGTCCAGGGACCGATTTTCATCGAGGCGGCCCGGGCGCTTGAGGTCGATCCCGCCCTGATCGTCATGGCCGTCGCCTATGGCGACCAATGGACCAACATGATTCAGCCTTTCTGGACCATCCCGCTCCTGGCGCTCGCGGGCCTGAAGGTGCGGGACGTGCTGGGCTATACCTTCGTTACCCTGATCGTCACCCTCGCCGTGTTCACCCTGGGTCTGCTCGTGGCCGGGGCGATGGTGGGATAGAAATCATGGAGAGAATGACAATGGGCAGAGTATGGGTATCCTTGGTCAGCGCCTTGGTTTTTCTCTGGGCCGCCGACGCCCGTGCCGAGACCGACCGATGGGCGGGTCTCCACGGGGAAGCCCGCCGCCTTATGGCCGCACAGGACGTCAAGGGCCTTGCCGTCGCTGTCATCGAGAAGGGTGAGGTTGTCCATGTGCAGACCTTTGGCTTGCGGAATGTGGAGAAAAACCTGGCCCTTGAACCCGATACCGTCATGTATGGTGCTTCCTTCACCAAGACGGCCTTTGCGGTCATGGTCCTCCAGCTTGTCGATGATGGCCTGTTCGACCTGGATAAGCCGTTGGCAGACTATCTGCCGAAGCCCATCCCCGACTATGAGTTCTATGCGGATCTCAAAGGCGATGATCGCTGGCGCCGGTTGACCGCGCGCCATGTCTTGACCCACTCCACCGGCTTTCACAATTTCCGTTGGCTCGAAGATGATCGCACGCTGCGTTTCCATTTCGAGCCCGGCGCCCGTTATGCCTATTCGGGGGAAGGGTTCTACCTCCTGCAGTTTACGCTGGAGCAAGGTCTGGGCCTCGACGTCAAGATCGAGATGCAACGCCGGATTTTTGACCGTTTCGGCATGGTGAAGACCAGCATGCAATGGCGGCCCGATTTCGCCGACAATCTGGCCGACGGGTACGCCATGGACGGCTCCTTCGAACCCCATGACGAGCGGTCCAATGTGAGCGCGGCCGGATCCATGGACACGACCATCGCGGACCAGGCGCGCATGTGGGCGGGGATCATGCGGGGCGACGGACTATCGAAGGAGAGCCGCGCGGCCCTGGTCACGCCCCAACTCGCGATCTCAACGGAGCATCAGTTTCCGCCCCTGTGGGAGACGTTCGACAAACGGGGACCGGCCATCGGCCTGTCGGCGGGCCTGGGTCTCGTCACCTATCAGGAGGCGGACGGCACCGCCTGGTTCAAGGGTGGTCACAATGATTGGACCGGGAACCTGGTCGTGTGCCAGGAAGGGCCGCGCCGCTGTGTCGTCATGATGTCGAACAGCGTTCGGGCCGAGCTGATCTACCCGGCGCTTTTCGGTGTGGTCCTGGGCCCCGATACCACCATGCCCTGGTGGTGGGAATATCATCATGCTGACTAGGGCCGGGAAAGTGCGCCAGGCTGTATCCAAAGGAATGGTGTGGTACCGGTTCATATAAAGGGGTGCAGGGAGAGTATTGATGACGAAACGCGCTTGGCGTGGCGTGGCCGCGATCATGAGGGCTTTGATGTTCAGCCAAGGGCCCACGGCTCTGGCGCAGACGGCGGCCAACCCACACAAGCCCGTCGACATTCTTCTGCACCGAAAGGTCCCCGCCGATGACGGAACGCCCCTTGCGCTCACGGTCTGAAGCCCACGCTAGCGTCGCACCTATCGCGCGGCCGAACGGTTCGGGCCTGGATATGTAATCATTCCACGAACATATTGTTGGACGCGAAATGGGAGATGACGAATGAAACTCCTGATCGGCTACGCAACCAAAGAAGGGCAGACCCGAAAGATCGCCCGTCATATCGCTGACATGGTGGCGGATGCAGGACATGCCGTCGAACTGCTTGCACTAGAGGACGCGGATGACGTCGAACTGAGCCGGTTTGACACCATTCTTCTTGCGGCGCCCATCCACGCCGGACACTATCCGAAAGCCATCAGCACATTCGTTTCAAACAATGCCGATGCTCTGGCGGGCCAGAAGACAGGTTTTGTTTCCGTCTCTTTGGCGGCATCTGGACACGATGCCGAAGACTGGAGAGGACTTGATGACATCGTGGGTGACTTCTGTGCCGCCACGGGTTGGACCCCGGCCGAAACCAAGCATGTCGCCGGCGCCTATGCTCCGTCTCAATACGATATTCTGACCGGCTTCATAATGCGCCGGATCATCGCGAAAAAAGATCCGGATGCGGATCCCAATGAAGACAAGGAATATACGGATTGGCACGACCTGAACGCCTGGGTGAAAGGTTGGTTGAACCCGTAACCGCGTTCTGCCCGCTCAGCCGGGATCTTCGTGCGATCGACTTCGCCAACATCCGTATCAGGCGCAGGCGACACTACCATAACGAAAGCTGCGCGGCCGGCGAAAGGTATGGCCTGACGGCTGAGGACCCGCAGAAGACGCCGGAGCGGGCGCACGCCTGGTCCGGTGTCCACGGGCCGAGCCGAGCGGAAACTGTCGCAAAACGTGTTGTCAACGCCAACCCACTCCCTTTTAATGTGTTGAGATTGTTGGGGGGCGGGCGATGGGATGGCTTCTCGAATTCGCATTTGACGTGTTTGGGGATTTGGGCGTCTGGATCACGGGCCTCGTCACCCTTGTCATCGCGTTGATTCTCGACGCCCGGAGCGGCGGGCGTGTCCTCAACTTCATTGATGGATTCATTGAATCCATCTCTGGGCGGAGAGTTTTCGGACCGCTCATCGAGCGGGGCCGCGATACGTTGCGCCGCGTCATCGGCTTTACGCCCCTCAAGGCCTATGAACGCCTATCCGGGCAGCCTCTGCTCGATCCGAAGCAGGACACCCTTGAGGAGCGCAAGGAGCCCAGCACGCCCGCGACCCTGCTGAAACCGCAATATGGCGTGGTTGATTTCGTCGACGTGTCGGACATGCGCAAACGCATGCTGGATTGGTGTGTTGAGAATGAGCGGGACGCAGCGGGCAAGCTTGTCCACGGTCCCGGCGGCATGGGTAAGACCCGCCTGATGATTGCCGTGGCGGCCGAACTACGGGATCAGCATCAGTGGGAAGCCGGGTTTCTTGCCCCGGTGCCCCTTGGAACGAGCGAGGATACATCCCCCTTCTGGGCCGCTTTCGATCATCTTCTCACCAAGGGCACGGGTAAGGGCCTTCTGATCGTGGTCGACTACGCGGAAAATCGGCGGGAGGACATCAAAGAGCTTAGCATACGGATCATAAGAGGTGCTCGTCAGGGGAGGCCGGTGCGGCTCGTTTTGCTGTCACGGGCCTCGAACTGGCTTGAAGGTCTTTGCGCCGAGCCTCTGACAGGCCATGCCCCCGGCGGCGAGGCCGTTGACGTGCTTTTCAAGAACGGACCGGACCTGATCGACGCCATCGAGATGGCCGCCGTGGACACAGGGGCAAACCGACGGCATCTGTTCGACCAGGCCCTTAGTCAGTTAGCAAACAAAATGGTCGATTTGGGCTATGACAGACCGGCAATGTTGCCGCCGGCTGCCGCCTATCTGGAGCTTGAGGAAAACCCCGATTACGCGCGTCCGCTGGCCCTTCAAATACGCGCGCTGCTCCATCTGGCCCAGGCACCGGGAGAGGACGCTCGGGATGGCCTGCCCGGTATTCTGACCAAGATGTTGGCTGTGGAAAAGGCTCATTGGACGCGGGCGCGCGGTATCGATCCGGAAGCTCCGAACGGCCTCGCCCTTGAGCGGGCGCTCGCGCAATTGACCTTGCTCGAAGGCGTCGCCACACGGAGCGACGCCCTGGCCCTTATCGAGCAGGATGCCTATCGAAGGATGGCCGGTTTGCCACTCCCGCTCGAAGATCTCATGGCCCTCTATGGTCAAGGCGCAGAGGGCGTTTCCGGCCTCGAACCCGACATTATCGGGGAGCATCTCGTCGCGTCTCTTCCCGACGCGGCGCCCGTCGTCGAGGCCTGTCTGGACTGGATCGAGAAGCGGCCCGGCAACGGGATATCCGCCCGGCGTCAGAAGGTCCTCACGGTTCTGCAACGGGCGGGGCAGTCCCCGACCCATGGCCATGCCTCCTTCGAACGCGTCCGTAGCCTGATGGCCGCCGTCCTTCCCGCCCGTTTCGAGGCCCTTGCGCCAGATGCTGTCACGGCGATGACCGGCACACCGGGTCCCCTGGCCGAGACAATCTTGCAAAGTGGCGTCTGTGTTTCCGACGCGACGGCGCGGGCACTGTTGCCGCTTCTCGACATCAATTTGCGCTCAAACCAAGCCTATGGGGAACTGGCCCTGAAATGGGCCCAGCAATGTGTTATCGCTGTTCAGGCGCAAGACGGCGAGGGCGAAAGTGAAACGGCGCAAAGCGAGATTGCCTATGCGCTCAATTCGGCCGGCGTCTGGCTGTCGACTCTAGGCCGGCGGGAAGCGGCCCTGGGGGCCACGCAACAGGCCGTGGAGATCCGCCACCGGCTGGCCACTGCCAACCCGGATGCCTTCGAGCCCGACTTAGCCCGGAGTCTGAACAATCTGGGCAGCCAGCTCTCGGCTCTGGGCCAGCGGGAAGCGGCCCTTGGGCCCACGCAACAGGCCATGGAGATCCGTCACCGGCTGGCCACCGCCAACCCGGATGTATTCGAGTCCGACTTAGCCCGGAGCCTGAACAATCTGGGCATCCGGCTCTCAGATCTGGGCCGGCGGGAAGCGGCCCTGGGGGCCACGCAACAGGCCGTGGAGATCCGCCACCGGCTGGCCGCGCAGAACCCGGACGCCTTCACCCCCGATCTGGCCATGAGCCTTACCAATCTGGGCAGCCAGCTCTCGGCTCTGGGCCGGCGGGAGGAATCCCTTGCGGCCACGCAAGAGGCCTTCAGGCTCTACCACCGGCTGGCCGCGCAGAACCCGCAAGCCTTCACCCCCGACCTAGCCATGAGCCAGAACAATCTGGGCATCCGGCTCTCGTCCCAAGGCCGGCGGGAGGAAGCCCTTGCGGCCAGCCAAGAAGCCGTCGAGATCGGCCGCCGGCTGGCCGCGCAGAACCCGCAAGCCTTCACCCCCGACCTGGCCAGGAGCCTGTGGGCTCTTTCGGGATATGTCCTTGGTCCCCTTGAGCGCCATGAAGAGGCTGAGGGTGCGGCCCGAGAGGGCTTGGACCTCATCGCCCCCTATGTGGAAGCCCTGCCCGCTGCCCATGGCGACACCGCGCGCGGCCTGCTCACAACCTATCGGGAGCAATGTGAAAAGGCCGGGTTGGCCCTTGACGAAGATTTGGTCCGACGAATTGAAAAGGCCCTGAAGGAATGATGCGGCCCGCGCTGCTTCCAATGCGCTTCCGGACAAAGATTAGGCCCCACTTCGTGAAGCGGCAAAGAGGTCTCAAGCCATTGATTTAATTGGG
>CAZFWG010000008.1:0-46701 GCA_964522525.1 uncultured Alphaproteobacteria bacterium
TGACGCCGCTTGCCATTCTCGGTTTTGCCGGCATCCGCCCCCATCGCAACGAAGACCGGCTGTAAACAGGGGCGGCACGACGGGCGCGCACGGTCCTGGACACATGGTCCTGGACAATACGCCTTACGGTGTCGCGAAGGGGTCGGCGGAGCGTTTGGCGCGCGCAGGCTGTACAAGGGTCGACAGGTGTTTGAGGGCCTTCAGGAGCCGCTCACCATATTCCCGGTCACGGACATAGACCACGGCCAAAGGCTGGAGGGTTTCGCCCGTGCGTTCGTGCCGACGCCCGGATCCTCTGACCTTGTAGATGTCCTGGGTGACGCATGTCGTCTCCCCGTAGGCGCAATACAGATAAACAATCGAGCATCCGAAATAGGTTTCCGCGAATTTCCCGACAAAGGGATCAATATAATAGCGCGATCCTCTGTCATCGGAAAAAGGTTGGGCGAATTGCATGGCGGCCATGGGAAAACTGTATTTCGCGGACCTTATCTTGGTGACGTGAACCCCGCTCTTGTAGGTAGAGGCTTCCCTTTCCCGGACCTTGAAGCTCAAGGTCTCTCCGGACAGTGAAAACCGATACTGATTGAACGACTTGCGGTCCTGGACGCCACTGATGCCGTAGCGGGGCGTCGCCTTGCATGTGTCCGCCAGATAGGAGTTCACGAGACGCAGGGTTTCCCGGACCGTCTGGGCCTCGGCCCCCGTGGGGGCGGCCAGCATCCCAAACAGGGCCATCAGTCCCCAGACAAAGACCGTCTGTCTTTGTCGGAGGAAACCCACCGACCGTTTGAGATCACCCACCATGCTGTCGACCCTTCCCGCCATGTTCCACGCGCCCAAACATGAAGAAACGGTCATGACCCTAGAACACCCGAACGCCCTGCGCCAGTTCGGGTTTCAACTTCTCGGGTAACGTGCATGGATCAAGGGGTGGAGACATCCGGCCTGGCGGGATCCGGCGCAGCCAGTTCGCCGCCATCCTGGTCGCGCCCTGCGCCGTCGAGACGTTTGCGCAGGCTGCTGGGCGTCTCTCCGGTCACGGTCTTGAACGCCTTGTTGAAGGTCGACTTGCTGTTGAACCCGGCATCCAAGGCCAGATCGAGCAGCGTTTCCGCGCGACCCTGGCGCATCGATGCCAGCACATCGTGCACCCGCGCATCATTGACGACATCGAAAAAGGTCTTGCCCATATGGACATTCATGGTCTGGGACAGCTTGTGCGCCGGAATGCGCAGATGGGTGCTCAGCTCCTGGAGCGTGAGCAGCGGGTTCTTGTAAAGCTGGTCTTCGGCCATGGCCTTGCGGATCTTGTCGGCGATGCGTTCAAGGGCCTGGGGATCGAGCGACGCCCGCGCATAGGCGCCGTTGACCGCCGCCGGGCCGGCGGCCGGATGCGCACCGTCCCCGTCAGGCGCGCGGTCCGGGGTTTCGGTCTGAGGCGCGGGCACCAGGGGCTCCGGATAGATCGCCAGCAGACAAACCACCAGAACACTCGCCATCCGCAAAAGGCCGAAAGCGATGCGGGCCGGATCGGACAGATCGATCACCCAACTGGCGGCCTCTTCAACGGCCAGCAGAGCCCAGGGCAAGGTGATCATGACCAGCATGCGCTTCAGACGCAGCTCATGACCGCTGCCCCGGAACGAGAAGACGTCATTCAATCGGTGGGTATCCCGGAAGACGGCATAGAGGGCCGCGGCGACATAACCGCCGATATGCACCACGAACACGGGCCAGATGAGCTGCCAGATCCGGGTCAGCGCCTGAGCGGCGGCCGGTGTCTCCGACAGGATGAGCGGTATCAGGATCAATGCGGACAGGACGGCCGGCACCCCATGCAAAAACCATCGGTCCGGTCCCTGGCGCATGAACGGCGATACGGACCGCGCGAGCCCGAGAATCGCAGGCCCCAGAAGAAAGACGGCCATCACTTCGACGACCGTGAACAGCGGCCACAAATCGTGAATGTCGAGACGGTCAAACGCTTCGGTGGCGAGCAGAAAGGCAATGAGGGCAAAGGCCCCCGCCCCGGTCCATCGATCATGGTCGGCATGACGGGCATGCAAGGCGATCAGGCCCGCCGTCGCGAGGGCCTGGGCTCCAAAAACCAGTGAGACCGAATAAATGAAGAGATCCTGAGCGCTTTCCATGGTGCCTCCCGCCGAGTCGCTGGAACCATTGGCGCCAAGCCCGGACAGGGATAGCGCCAGCTGGTTGGTCTCGGCATGGTCGCGGGCCTGAACGCCCGGTGCGACCGAACCGGCGGGATCGCACCTGCGACAGTCATACCAGGATGCTTCAGCGGGTGAATTCTAGATCGCGGGCGGGGCCACGAAGCGCAAATGGCCGGTCTTGATCCACAGTTTCGCGCCCTGGGCCCCGGCCCTCATCCGCAGCATCGGCCCTTCGGGCACGCGCAGCCAGGAATGACGCTGGAACGTCTCCCCGCCTTCCTCGAAATACCCCTCCAGAACAAATACCTCCGCGCCGCCGACCGTCTCGACACTGACATGGGCGCCGGGGTTCCATTGTTCCAGACGGACATATTCCCGATCATCGAGGAACAGGGGCGTGACGAAGACGCCCGTGCGGGTGACGTCAGGCAAGGCCGGCATCTTGTTGGTATCGATCCGGATATGAGACCGATCCGCCAGATCGAACTGCCACAGCTTCACTAGGATGACACAACCGGGTTCAGACCCCGGCGTGTGGAACGATTGCGGGGGATTGCGGATATAGGAGCCGGTGGGGAAGTCGCCGTGTTCGTCCTGGAAGACCCCTTCAAGAACTAGGAATTCCTCCCCGCCGGTGTGGACATGGGGGGAAAAGTGGGAGCCCGGATCATAGCGCACAATGCTGGTCGCGCGGGCGACCTCGTCCCCGATCCGGTCCAGCATGCGGCGGCTGACCCCGGCCATGGGCGAGGCAACCCAGGGAATCTCGGCGGCGTGAACCACGGCGCGCTGTGCAAAATCGGCGTTGAGTTCCATGGCTTCGCCTCCCTATCCGTTAGCGGAATACCATAACCCCATCCTTGATCCGACTGAAACGCAGGGTGAAAATATCAAAAAAGTAGTTCTGGCGCAGGCGCCAGGGATATCTGTCGCCCTGTTTCGGGAGGATATCCCGCGCCCGTTGGACATAGCCGGAGGTGTAGTCGAAATAGCTATGCGCGGGCATGTTCGGATCATCCACCTTGGGCGTGCAGGAGCGATAACCGTGGCGATCCATGAAACGCAAGAGCTTTGCGACATATTCAGAGGTCAGATCGACCTTCAAGGTCCAGGCGGCGTTGGCATATCCGATGGTCCAGGCAAGATTGGGAATGTCGCTGAACATCACGCCTTTGTACTGAAAGGACTTTGATGGATTGATCCGGACCCCGTCCATGGACAGGGGGATGTTGCTCAGAAGTTGCACATCGAGGCCCGTCGCGGTGACGATGAGATCCGCGTCGAGCTCCTTACCCGATTTGAGCCTGACACCACCTTCGGTAAAGGTCTCGATATGGTCGGTCACGACCGAGGCTTTCCCCCCACGGATCGCCTTGAACAGGTCCCCGTCGGGAACGAGGCAGACCCGCTGATCCCAGACATTGTAACGGGGATTGAAATGGGTATCCACGTCATAGTCGGCGCCCAGCGCCTTTCGGACCTGGTCCATGATCCGCTTGCGGGCCTTGGCCGGTTGCCGGCGGCTGAAATTGAAAAAATATGACGACGTCACGACATTCTTCCAACGGACAATGGTATAGACCATGCGCCGGGGAAGGATGTTTCGGATGACCCGGTCCAGGCGGTCTTCAGTTGGGCGGGCCACCACATAGGTCGGAGACCGCTGGAGCATGGTCACATGGGAAGCCGTTTCGGCCATGACGGGAACCATGGTAATCGCGGTCGCGCCGCTGCCGATCACGACGACTTTCTTGCCCGCATAGTCGATGTCGCCGGTCCATTTCTGGGGGTGGACAATCCGCCCCCGGAAGCGCTCCCGACCGGGAAATTCCGGGAGATAGCCTTGCTCATAGTTGAAATAACCGGTGCACATGTAGAGAAAACAGCAGGTCATCTCCACAGTTTCGCCGGTTGCCGTTTGGGAAACGCTCACCGTCCATCGCGCATCCTCGCTCGACCAACATGCCGATATCACACGGTGGTTGAAGCGGATTTTGTGGAAAAAGCCATGTTCCGTAGCTGTTTCATTGAGATAGCGCAGAATGGCCGGCGCGGAGGCGATGGCCTCCCGGTCGGTCCAGGCGCGGAAGGCATAGCCGAAGGTGTGCATGTCCGAATCGGAACGGATGCCCGGATAACGGAACAGGTCCCAGGTCCCGCCAACGGCTTCGCGCCCTTCCAGGATCGCAAAGCTCTTGTCCGGGCAACACTTTTGCAGATGATAGGCAGCGCCAATTCCGGAAATACCCGCGCCTACAATCAAGACATCTACATGTTCGCCCGTCATCGTCACCTGTCCTCGGTCCCCGAAATCACGCCGAATTTACTGACTTCTAGTCAATTTCATAGGGCTAACTTCGCCGAAGACGCGTCATGACGTCCCTCCCTCCCGACGGGCGCGTTACCCTCTTTTTCTTCACCCAGTCCATGAGCGTGGGTGCCGCGAACGCCTTTGCCGGTATCTGGTTCGCCAGTCAGGGCCTCAGCCCGCAACAGATCGGAATCGTGAACGCCGCCCCGGTCCTGTTACTGCTGATCAGCGGCCTCTTTATCGGACGTCTGGCCGACCGCGCCGCCGACTGGCGCCACGCCATCGTCTTGGGATGCCTTGCCTCGGGCATGTTCCCCATCGGCCTGTTCTTTGTGCGCGACTTCTGGGGCGTCATGCTGTTCTGGACCCTTGCGGTCATGGCCCAGAGCGCGGTCGTACCGATCGCCGATGCCGCCGCGCTGCGCATGAGCCGCCGGCGGGACAGCAATTTCGGCTCGTTCCGGGCCTGGGGAACCATCGGTTATCTTCTGGTCATCTTCACCAGCGGCTACCTGCTGGCATGGTCAGGCACCGGACTGTTTCTGCCCCTGTTTGTCGCTTTGGGGTTGGTCCGTATGGCAGCATCCCTGGTACTGCCCCGTTTTCGTGCCGGACCGGAAGTCACGCCTTCGCCAACGGGGGCCGGCACCCTCCGTGAGGTGATGAAACCGTGGTTCTTGCTGCCCGTACTGGGCTGGGCGCTCGTCTATGCCACCCATCTTGTCCTCAATGCCTTCCAGGGGTTGCTTTGGAAGGATCAAGGCCTCTCGACCGACGTGATCGGCACCCTGATTGCCCTCGGCGCCTTGTCCGAAACCGTCATGTTCTTTGCCTTCAAGCATATCGGGGCACGCTTCCGGGCACGCACCTTGATGCTGCTGGCCTGCCTGGTGGCTGTCGTGCGCTGGACCGCGATGGCTTTTTCACCGGGGGTCGAAATCCTGTTCGGGCTTCAACTGCTTCATGCGCTGACCTATGCGCTGGGCTTTCTGGCCTGTGTGAATTTCGTGGCGGATGCCACGAGCGAGACCATGGCGGCCGAGGCCCAGAGCTTCCTCGCCATTCTGGAGCAGGGATTGGGCATTGCCGCTTTTGTGGCGTTCGGTTGGCTCGCGGGCCTGTGGGGCGCCCAGGCTTATTTCGCCTCCGCCCTGATCGCGGCGGGAGGCGCTCTTCTGGTGCTGGTGTCGGGGCGGCCACAAGACAAAGGGTTTGCACCTCAAAAAAAGGATCCGGAGCCAGGTCCGAACCCTGTGAGTTGAGGGTCAATGGCGGGACCGGCATGGTCGTTCCGTCCGGCCCCGTCAGGGGAGAAAAAGATCGTAACGCGCGTCAGAACCGCACCCGGAGCCGCCCGCCGAATTGGCGCGGGGGGTTCAGGAACCGGATGTTGACGGCCGAGTTGATGAAGCCGCGTCCCGAAAAGGCCGTGTTCGTTGCATTCTCCACGAAACCGTCCAGCCGGAAGCGATCATCCTCACCGAAATTGATGCCGACAACCGCGTTCAGCGTCACGAAGCCGGGCACGTCCGAACGGAAGAACTGGCTTCCCGCAACACCGCCTTGATCGATGCCCTGGTTGGTGAAGGAGATGAAGCTGTTGACGCCAGGCCCTTCGATGGTTCCGCCCAAAAAGGCCAGATCCTGGTTGTTGAGCGGCGACAGGAAGAAGGAGCTGCGATAGTTGATGTTCACGTTCCAGTCGAAGGAGTTGAGCAGGCCCCGACCGATCGGGATCGTCTGTTGCACCCGGATGTTCACATTGTGCCGGGAGGTGTTCATCAACTCGTTGCCCTCGATGCTCACGCCCGAGGTCGGGTCCCCCGGGATGACGAAATCGCCGGTGCGGGTGTCCGAGATGATCGCTTCTTCATATTGGGCATCAAGATACAGATAGTTCGCCGCCACATTCAGGCCGTAAGGCAAGGCGAAGGAGCTTTCAAACTCGATCCCGAAAGCCCGGGCATCGCCCACATTCTCGTTGATCACGCGCTGGGTCGTGGCGCCCGGATTGCCCGGCAGCGGGAACGGCACATCCGCCAGGACCTGAACGATCAGATCCTCGAAGCTGTAATAGAAGCCCGCCAGATTGATCCGTCCGTAAATGCCGGCGAACTCGAACTCGTTCTTGGTGCCCAATTCGATAAGGGTCAGCGTTTCCTCATCGAAGGTGTCGGGCGCCAGCACGGCATCGCCGCCGCCCGGACCCACAACGTCCGGATCCCCCACAGAGAGGAAGATCGGGAGGTTCAGACCGCCCGAGCGTGTGCCGGTCGACACCGTGGCATAGACCAGATTGTCTTCGGTCACGTCGTATTCCACACCGGCCCGGAAATCGACAAAGGGCGTGTCGTTACTGGTGACGCTGTTGACCTCGACACCGGGCGTGAACGGATTGTCCAGAGTCGACGTGATGATGCCTTCGCAAAGGCCAAGGGCATCACAATTGATCAGCAGATCATCAAAATTGTCCCCAATGCCGAAAGCGGCGATACCGTCGAGGAAGAAGGCAATTTCCTGACCCGGAACCACTTCCGTGATGGTCCGCTCACCCGGTGGGGTGACGGTGAAGCCCGGCCCCACCGCGCTTGTGTCATCAAAGGAGTCGATGCCGATGGACGGGATGCCGAAGGCAGTCGCATCCAGGAAGAACTCATCATTGATGTTGAACTGGTAGGCGGCGTTGAAGTTGGTTTGGGTCTTTTTGTCGCTCGTGTAGCGGACACCGCCCTTGATCCGGAAGCTGTCGGTGACCGAGAAGGTGAAATCCCCATAGCCTGCGATCGATTCAACGATCGAGTCGTCGTTGCGGAATTCACCGCCCAGCCCGTTCTGGAAGCAGCTGAACGGATTGTCGCCCAGGAAGGGTTTATCCGGCTGCGGACCGATGAACTGGCTACAGAACCCGTTGCCCACATCGAAGCTGAAGCCGTCGAAATTTTCCCGGTAGTAGAACACGCCCGCCGTCCAGAACAGACGGTCCTGGAACGCATCGCCATAGAGCCGCAGTTCCTGAATGATGGCCTGGCTCTGCTCGCCCTGGTGGAACGTGTCCGTATTGTTGATGTTGAAGAACGGATTGATGACGGGATCATCGGTCAGGATGATGGCGCGATCATCCTCAACGCCCGGGAACACCGAACCCACCCCTTGCACCCGCGAGGAGTTCTGGTTGATGGCCAGCGTGTCCGAGAAGGAGCCATTATATTCGATGTTGAAATACTTGGTCTCATAGTTGAGCTGGGTCAGGTAGTAGGAGACCTGCTGATCGAAATCCCCCTCGGAGCGGAAAAACTGGTTATACGGATCATCCAGATCCTCGATATCGAAACCGGCCGCCAAGGAGCGCCCGTGGAACACGCCCGGCTCGCCGCCCGCATTCACGTCCGAGCGCTGCCAAAGGAAATACCAGCTGAATTTGTCGGTGGGCTCCCACAACACCGAGAGACGGCCGGTGATGTCGTCCCGTGAACCGGGGCCGTCATTGAAGTCCTCGCCCTCGGCGCCGGCATCGAAGAAGGCATTCGTGTAAAGACTGTTGTTCTCCTTGTAGAACAACGAGCCGCGCACGGCCAGGTCCTCGGTGATGGGAATATTGACCGCCGCCTCGAAACCACGGGTGCTGAAATTGCCGAACTCGCCTTGCGCATAGCCATAGAATTCATCGAATTCTGGCCGGGTTGAGATGATGTTGATCGAGCCGCCCGCCGAGTTCCGCCCGCGCAGGGTGCCTTGCGGCCCCTTGGCCACTTCCGTGCGCTCGCTATCGAAGAATAGAAGGCCAATGCCCCGGGGGCGCCCGATATAGATGCCGTTGAAATAGGTGGCCACGGACGGATCCGAGGAGAATTCGGCATCGAAGGACCCGATGCCGCGCAGGAAGACCTCGACCCGCCCCTCATTGTTGGTGATCTGCAAGCCGGGGACGACATATTGCAGATTGGTAAAGTCGTCATTGACCCCAAGCAGTTGGAGGTCCTCGCCGCTGAACGCGGCCACCGTGCCCGCCACATCCTGGAGGTTTTGTTCGCGACGTTCCGTCGTCACGATGATGACTTCCCCCCCTTCGCTTTCGGCGGTCGGCTGCGCCGCTTCGGCGGTCGCGGCCTCATCCTCCGGGGCCTCGATGACGGGACCGTCCTGGGCGAATGCCGGCGCAGCCACGAGATTGAGCGCGAGACCCGCGCATCCCAGGAGCAAGGAGCTCCGAATGTCTTTCTTCCCCAACGCCATGATTCTCTCCCCTCAGAGCTTCTGTATCCCTCAAGCTGGTCCACCCGCACCCGACCCAAGGAAGCACCATAAAAATTGCTTCGCATGGGAACGGTCACGGTTCCAGGCGGTCCGGATTTGTAATGAGAATTCAGGCGATGAGAATAAGTGGACGCAGCAGCGTCAGCGTTTCCCCGCTTAGCCTCTCCCCTCGCCGCCCCAAACCGTCAGAGCCCGGCTCGCCCGGTTTCAGGCCGATCCGTCCGCTCCGAGCGGTTCGAAGACCGCGTGCCCCCTCTTCCATTCTGCGATGGTGAACGGGCTTGTCCTTATCAAATCCCAACCGATTACAAACTGTGAAAAAAATTTACCCATTTGGCAAGTCAAAACTCTCCGCCCGCGCCATGATTGCTGCGCCGGCGAGCGTCTACGCTGCGCCGCAAAATCCATAAACCGTAGGAAAATCATGGCATTATGCTCGTCCATGCGGCGATCATGGTTTTTATCGTCCTGGGCGAAGCCGCTATTGTAAATTTTTTCATTCAAAGGCACTGTTGTGACCTGCAATCAAAAAATGCTGGCTTCCCGATCACGCCGCCACGCCGATGAGAGGACCGCCCATGCCGCCCCAATGCCGCTCCGCCCTCGCCGCCCTGCTCGTCAGCCTCGCCGTTGCTCTGCCCGCCACGGCCGCCTCCTTCCGCGATCGTCCGCCAGAAGATGAAGTTGTCTATTTCGTCCTGCCCGACCGGTTTGAGAACGCGGACCCCGCCAATGACCAGGGAGGCTATGACGGTGACCGGCTCGACCACGGGTTCGATCCGACTCACAAGGGCTTTTACAATGGCGGAGACCTCAAGGGCCTGACCGAGCGGCTTGACTACATCCGGGGCCTGGGCGCGACGGCCATCTGGCTCGGCCCCATCTACAAGAACAAGCCCGTTCAAGGGGGCGCGGGCAATGAGTCGGCCGGCTATCACGGTTATTGGATTACGGACTTTACGGCGGTTGATCCCCATTTCGGCACCAAGGAAAACCTGCGGGCTTTTGTCGACGGGGCCCATGCCCGGGGTATGAAGATCTATCTGGACATCATCACCAATCACACGGCGGACGTGATCGCCTATCGGGAATGCCATGACCCGGGTTTCGATCCGGGCCGCAAGGTGAGCGAAGAATGTCCCTATCGATCCAAGGCCGACTATCCTTACACGACCCAAGGGGCCGCCGACGGCCCCCGGATCAATCCCGGCTTCCTGGGCGATGCGGCGGCGTTCCAGACGGTCGAAAACTTCGCCAAGCTGACCCGTTTCGACTATGCCTACACGCCCTTCGTTCCGGAAGCGGAGAAAGGGATCAAGAAGCCGGCCTGGCTGAACGATATCCGCTACTACCACAATCGTGGCAATACTACGTTTGAAGGGGAAAACTCTCTTTATGGAGACTTTGTCGGCCTCGATGATCTGATGACCGAGGACCCGGCGGTCGTGCAAGGGTTCATCGACATCTACAAATCCTGGATCACGGAGTTCAAGGTCGACGGCTTTCGCATTGATACCGCCCGCCATGTCAATCCGGAATTCTGGCGCGCCTTCAACCCCGCCATGATCGAGCATGCCCGATCCCTCGGCATTCCCAATTTCTATGTCTTCGGGGAAGTGTTTGATCCGAGCCCGTTGCGCCTCGCCCACGCCACCCGCGTGGACGGTTTCCCGACCGTGCTCGATTTCGCCTTTCAAAGCGCGCTGTCCGACGTGCTCGTGCGGGGCGCGCCGAGCCGGCGCTTTGAGGCCCTGTTCGTGGCCGATGATCTCTATGAAGGCGGTGCCGCGACGGCGCGCACCTTGCCGGTCTTTATCGGCAATCACGACATGGGTCGGTTCTCCGGCTTCCTGCGCGCCCAAAGCCCGGATATGTCCGACGACGTCCTGTTTTCAAAGGTGCGCCTTGCCCATGCGCTCATGTTCTTTGCCCGGGGCGTGCCCGTCATCTATTACGGCGACGAACAGGGCTTTGTCAGTGACGGCAATGACCAGGATGCCCGGGAGACCCTGTTCCCGAGCCAGGTCGACATCTATAACGACAATGACCTGATCGCGACAACCGCGACCACGGCCGATGCCAATTTCGATACGGAACACCCGCTCTACCGGGCGATCGCCGGCATGGCGGCCGTCTACAAGGCCCACGAGCCCCTTCGGCGCGGCCGGCAGAAGGTGCGCCTGACGGAAAAAGAGGGCGGCCTGCTGGCCCTGTCCCGCCTCGATGATGAGACGGGGCGCGAATATCTCGTGGTCTTCAATACGGGCGACACGGACCGAAAGGCCCAGATCGAGGTCGGCCCCCGATCCTTGCGCTGGGAAAGCGTCCATGGCGGTTGCGCGGCGGAGGCCTCAGCCCCTACCAGCTATGCCGTTTCGGTCAAGGCCCTTGACTACGTCATCTGTCGGGCGATGCCGTGAAGGCATGGCCCCGACGTCACACTGCGCCAAGGGCCGTCAGGCGCCGCAGGACTCCCGCACGATCAAATCCGTGGGCAGCCGTTCCGACGGCATGGCCTTGTCGGGCCCGGCGCTGAGCAGTTTCGAGACGAGAAGGCGCCCGGCCTTCTTCATGTCCTGGGCGACCGTCGTCAGGGACGGGCTGCTGTAGCGGGCGAGCATGATGTCGTCATAACCGACGACGGATACGTCATCGGGCACGCGCATCCCCGCTCGGCGGATGGCGCGGATGGCCCCCACCGCAATGAGATCGCTCGCGGCGACAATGCCGTCGAAACCGACCCCGCCCACCATGAGCGCGTTGACGGCGGCTTCGGCGCTTTCCACTTCAAAATGGGTGGGCGACACGAGGGTCGGATCGGTCGGCAAGCCGGCCTCCTGCAGGGCCGACAGATATCCCTGGTAGCGCTGCATCGCTTCCGGCGCTTCCGTGGAGCCGAAAAAAGCGATCCGCTTACGCCCCAGCCGGATAAGATGGGACGTGGCCCGCTTGCCGCCGCGCAGATTGTCACTACCGACGGAACAATAGGTCTGGTCCGCGAGTTCCGCGCCCCAGACCACGAACCGGCGGGAGTTCTTGCCCAGCCGGTTGAAACGGTCGTGGAGCCAGCTCTGGCCAAGAAAGATCACGCCCTCGGCCTGGACCGAGGTCATCAGGAACTCGAGTTCCTCATCATCATTGGGCGAGATGTGAGAGACGACGAAATCACAGCCCCCCTCCCGCGCCGCGTCACCCACGCCGCCGATCAGCTCCAGATAGAACGGATCGGAGATGCGCGCCTGACGGCCATGGGGCGTGGGCAGAACAAGGGCGATGGAGGCCGTGGAGCCGCTGAGCAGGGCGGGCATGTTCGAGCGGAAAGCATAATTGTGCTCCCGCGCCAGACGCCAGACCCGGCGCTTGGTTTCCTCACTGACCACCGGGCTGTCATTGAGGGCCCGTGACACGGTTGCGATGGAGACATCCGCAAGCTGCGCCAGATCTTCCAGCCGGACGTTTCGCTTCGCCAACCTGTCGCTCCTTTCCTTCACTCAAGGGCCTGGGCAGAGGCCCGGGTCTCAATGGCCGGCGGGCATCGCCGCCGCCGCGCCCTGCCCCGGCACGTCGGAGACATCATCCACCATCAGCGTCGCCAGACCCGCCACGAACAGGCTCGCGCCGCCCAGCGCCAGGGCATAGATCGCCTGCCCATCGAAAAGTTCGCGCACGAACAGGCCAAGGATGCTGGCCGCCAGTAATTGGGGGATCACGATGAAGAAATTGAATATTCCCATATAGATGCCCATTTTCTGGGCCGGCAGCGCGCCAGACAGAATGGCATAGGGCATGGACAAAATAGAAGCCCAGGCAATGCCGACGCCGATCATGCTGGTCCACAACAGGGCGGGATTGCCGATCCAAATAAAGGAAAGCAGGCCCAGACCCCCAAAGCTCAGACAGACCAGATGCGCGATTTTGCGGCTGGTCCGGGCGGCGAGCACCGGAATGCCGAAGGCGGCAAGGGCCGCGAAGCCGTTATACACCGCAAAAAGCAGCCCCACCCAATTGGCCCCCTCATTGTAGACGGGTGAGGTGGGATCGCTCGTGCCGTAGTGATAGGCGGCGACGCCGGGCGTCGCGTAGATCCACATGGAGAAGAGGGCAAACCAGGAAAAGAACTGGACCACGGCGAGCTGACGCATGGTCTTGGGCATGACGAACAGATCGTCGATGATCTCGGAAAACGGATTATCGGTCTGGCCCCGTTGCTTCAGGAGACCGGCCGCGACCTGCATCAGGCCGAAGGCCACGCCGCAGGTGCTCAGGATGTAGAGCTCCTTCTCCAACGCGAATTGCGCGATCAGGATGGTGGCCACCCCGCCGAGGATCAGCCACATCCAGCCGTTCCAGATCATGGCGGGACCGTGGGGCGGCTGCCGCCCCTCGCCGTCGCTTTCGCTGTTCTGGCCAGCGCGCGCCGCCTTGGCGGCCTCCTCGAAAGCCGCGAGCTGTTCGGGGGTGTATTCCCGGGTCGTGAAGACGGTCCAAAGGACCGAGACCAACAAGAGGCTGGAGCCGATATAGAAGGCAAGCTGAAGGGATTGGGGCACCTCGCCCTCGGCCGCCGTGTTGGCCACGCTGAACCATTCCGTCAGGATCCAGGGCAAGGCCGAGGCCAAGACAGCGCCTGAACCAATGACGAAACTCTGCATGGCGAAGCCGGTCGTGCGTTGTTCATCGGGCAGCATGTCGCCGACAAAGGCCCGGAAGGGTTCCATGGTGATGTTCAGGGAGGCATCCATGATCCACAACATGCCCGCCGCGATCCACAAGG
Source organism: uncultured Alphaproteobacteria bacterium (assembly GCA_964522525.1). Lineage (GTDB taxonomy): Bacteria > Pseudomonadota > Alphaproteobacteria > JAJFIK01 > JAJFIK01 > CAYUYV01. Next base: position 13,517 of record CAZFWG010000008.1, read on the forward strand.
TCGGCGAATTGGGCATGACCACAAGCGCCAGCGTGGTCAGGATGGCGCCCACTAGGAAATAGGGCCGGCGCCGTCCGAGCCATCCGGCCCAGGTGCGGTCGCTCATATAGCCGATGATCGGCTGGACGAGCAGGCCCGTCAGCGGCGCGGCGATCCACAGAATGGCGACTTCGTCGACTTCGGCGCCGAGGGTCTGAAAGATCCGGCTCACATTGGCATTCTGCAGCCCGAAGCCGACCTGGACCCCGAAAAAGCCGAAACTCATGTTCCAGATCTGCAAAAAACTGAGCCTGGGCCGCTGCATGATGTCCCTCCCCGTGATGCCACGCTTTGATGTAATTTTTTGCAAGCTTCCCCTGTCTCAGGGCAAATGTCGAGGTCTGGCCGCTCGCAAGCGCGCCGTTTCAATGGATTGACAGCCTCAAGCTCCAGCGAAAATTCTTGTAAGTCACCTGTGGAGAGCCCCGTTGAGCACGCCCCCATTCACCTTTGATATCGTGACGGTTGAGACCTCCGAAGATGTCGCCGCGGCGCGTCGGCTCATCCTCGACTATTCGACTTGGCTGGACGTGGATCTCTGCTTCCAGGGTTTTGAGGCGGAGATGGCCGCCTTCCCGGCCGGGTACGACGTGGTTTTACTGGCCAAGGTCGCGGGCGCCCCGGCGGGCACCGTGGGGCTGCGCCGTTTCGAGGCCAATACGTGCGAGATGAAACGGCTTTACGTTCCAGAAGCCTTCCAGGGAATGGGGATCGGGCGAGCGCTCAGTGAGCAGATCATTGAGGCTGCTCGCGCCCGGAACTACCGGGCCATGCGCCTCGATACGCTGACCCGCCTGACCGCCGCCATGACCCTTTATCGCCGGTTGGGTTTCAGGGAGATCCCGGCCTATTACGACAACCCGATGGACGAGGTGGTGTATTGGGAGAAGGAGCTTTAGGGGCTCACCCCGCTTTCGGCACCCATTCCTCAGCCCCCAGATCGGCGAAATAGCGGTTGACCGTCTCGGTCGAGACCCCTTCCATCGTGTCCGGGTGCCAGTTTGGCGCGTTGTCCTTGTCGATGATCACGGCACGCACGCCCTCAAAGAAGTCATGGCCGTCCATAATGCGGCTGACCAGGCGATATTCCATGGCAAGACCCTGGGCCATGGAGAGATGACGTCCTTCCCGCAGCTGGCGGAAGGTAAGCTTCATTGACGTCGGCGATTTGGTCTTCATGATCTCAAGCTGTTGGGCGGCCCAGTCGTCGCCATCTGCCTCAAGCGCCGCCATAATGGCCTCGACGCTGTCGCCCGCGAACAAACGATCGATCCGGTCGCGATGGGCTTCGAGGGGTGCCGGGAACGGATCCCCGCGATGGGCGGAGATCAGCCGCAGGATCGGCGCCTTGGAGGTGGAGGTGAGTTCCGCACTCTGCAAATCCTGGATCAGGGCGGGGACCTTGTCATTGGGCACATAGTGGGTCCCGACCCCCGCATAAAGACAATCGGCGGCTTTCAGCCGATAGCCCGTCAGCGCCATGAACATGCCGATTTCGCCCGGCAGGCGGGACAGGAAATAACTGCCCCCCACATCGGGGATGAGGCCGATGCCGGTTTCGGGCATGGCCACGACCGTCCGGTCCGTCGCCACCCGGATGGATCCATGGACGGACACACCGCAGCCACCGCCCATGGTGATCCCATCCATGATCGCCACGTAGGGTTTGGGAAATTCATGGACCGCCAGATTGGCCTGATATTCCGTGGCGAAGAACGTCCGGGCGTAGGGTGTGCCCGCCTTGCCCGAATCATACAGGGCGCGGATATCACCGCCGGCACAAAAGCCCTTCTCCCCCTCACCCAGGATCATCACCGCAAGGACCTTCGGATCCTCCGCCCATTCCCGCAGGCGCGGCCCCAGCACCTCGACCATGGGCAGGGTCAGGGAGTTGAGGGCTTTGGGGCGGTTGAAGCGAATGACGCCGAGGGCGCCATGATGTTCGAACAGGATTTCATCCGTCATGATCGCCCCCGCATTATTGACGGAACAGGTCGCGGGCAATGATCACCCGCATGATCTCGTTGGTTCCTTCCAGGATCTGATGCACACGGAGATCGCGCACCCAGCGCTCGAAGGGATAATCCTCCGTATAGCCATAACCGCCATGGATCTGGAGGGCATCATTCACCACCTTGAAGCCGATATCCGTGGCCATGCGCTTGGCCATGGCGCATTGCATGGTGGTATTGGGCAGGCGGTGGTCAAGGGCATGGGCCGCCCGATAGATCATCAGCCGCGCCGCGTCGAATTCCGTCGCCATATCGGCGATCTTGAATTGCAGGCCCTGGAAGCCCGAAAGGGGGCGGCCGAACTGCTGGCGCTCCTTCATGTAATCCCGGGACAGATCGATGGCCGCGCCCGCCGGCCCGAGGGAACAGGCCCCGATATTGATCCGCCCGCCATCAAGGCCCTGCATGGCGATCTTGAAGCCGTCCCCTTCCGCCCCCAGACGGTTGGCCACCGGCACGCGGCAATTCTCGAAAATCACTTGGCCCGTCGGCTGGGAACGCCAGCCCATTTTCTGCTCCATCTTGCCGAAGCTGAGGCCGGGACTGTCCTTGGGGATGACGAGACACGAAATGCCCTCGGGCCCCGCGCCGCCCGTGCGCACCATGCAGACATAGAGGTCCGAGGTACCGGCGCCGGAGATGAACTGCTTGGAGCCGTTCAACACATAGTCGTCGCCGTCCTGCTCCGCCTTGGCGCGCAAGGAGGCGGCATCCGACCCGGAGCCCGGCTCGGTCAGGCAGTAGCTCGCGATGAACTCCATGGTGGTCAGGCGCGGCAGGAAGGTCTGGCGCTGGGTCTCATTGCCGAAGCGGTCGATCATCCAGGACGCCATGTTGTGGATGGAAAGGAACGCCGCCGTCGAGACGCAGCCCGCCGACAGGGCCTCGAAAATCAAGGCCGCGTCGAGCCGCCCGAGGCCCGAGCCGCCCACATCGTCGCGCACATAGATGCCCGCGAAACCCAGCTTGGCGGCCTCCCGCATGGCGTCGACGGCGAAGATCTCCTGCCGGTCCCAACGGGCGGCATGGGGGGCCAACTGGTCGGCCGCGAAATCCCGCGCCGTCTTCTGGAATGCCTGCTGCTCCTCGCTCAGCTCGAAATCCATCGGCCTCTTCCTCGTGTTTTGTGTCACATTCAATCCTGGTTTATCCGAAACTTAGGCGCGGCGTGCAATGGCGCCCGCACGAGGCCCAAGCACGCACCGGCTGGCCTTGGCCGGACCTCTCCCTCGATCATGGCGGACCTTATGACCTCTCCCACCCTGCCCCATGGCTTTGCCTTGAGCGTGGCGCAAAAAGCCGATTGCACCTTGCTGCCCGTGGTGGAGCGCGCGGCCGCGGAGCTGTTCCGGGGCACGGGCCTCATTGATCTCTCGGATGTGGTGGGGGCCCATTCCGTGGCAACGCTCGAAAAGGCCGCCGAGGCCGGCCTGCTCTTTGTTGTCACGGGGCCGACTGGTGCGGCCGGCTTTGCCCTGACCGATCTTCACCCGGACGCGCTTTATCTGGCGGAATTGTCCGTCCATCCGGCCCATGGTCGCAAGGGGCTCGGCCGGGCCCTGGTTGCCCGTGTGTGCCATGAGGCGAGGATCCGGGGGCTGGCCAAGGTCACCCTGTCGACCTTTCGCGAGATCCCGTGGAACCGGCCCTTCTATGAGCGCCTGGGGTTCCGGGTCCTTGACGAGGCGGACCATGCCCCCTGGCACCACCAGATCAGGGCCGACGAGGCACGAAGCATGGACATCCGGCGCCGGTGTCTTATGGTGTGGACGGACAACAATGAGGGATAAGACCAATGACCGAAGACACGCCCCGCACCGTCCTGGATGGCTCCTTCCCCGCGACGCGCCTGCGCCGGACGCGGGCCCATCCCTGGTCGCGGGCCCTGGTGCGCGAAACGACCCTGACCGTCGATGATCTGATCTGGCCGCTGTTCCTGGTCGAGGGCAAGGGCGTGTCGGAGCCCGTGCCCTCCATGCCGGGCGTTACCCGGCTCAGCGTCGACAAGGCGGTGGCGGCGGCCCGGGAGGCGGCGGAGCTCGGCATTCCGGTTCTGGCCATTTTTCCCTATACCGATAAAGGCAAGCGCAGCGAAGACGGGCGCGAGGCGGTCAACCCGAACAATCTCGTCTGCCGGGCGACACGGGCGATCCGCGACGCGGTGCCCCAGATCGGCGTGTTGTGCGACGTGGCCCTTGATCCCTACACGTCCCATGGCCATGACGGCCTTCTGGACGAGGACGGCCGGATCCTGAACGATGCCACGGTGGAAATCCTGGTGGCCCAGTCCCTCGTCCAGGTCGAGGCGGGCTGCACGGTGATCGCCCCGTCGGACATGATGGACGGGCGGATCGGCGCCATCCGCGGGGCCCTTGAGGCGGAGGGGCATACGGATGTTCTAATCATGTCCTATGCCGCGAAGTATGCCTCAGCCTTTTACGGACCGTTCCGGGATGCCATCGGCTCCTCCGGCGTGTTGAAAGGCGACAAGCGGACCTATCAGATGGACTCGGCCAACAGCGAGGAGGCCTTGCGCGAAGTCGCCCTCGACATCGAGGAAGGCGCCGACATGGTCATGGTCAAGCCGGGCCTGCCCTATCTCGATATTGTCCGCCGGGTGAAGGAAACCTTCGCCCTGCCCACCTTTGCCTATCAAGTCTCCGGCGAATACGCCATGATCGAGGCGGCGGCCAAGAATGGCTGGCTCGACCGGGACAAGGTGATGGTCGAAAGCCTCCAATGCTTCAAGCGGGCGGGCGCGGACGGTGTGTTGACCTATTTCGCCAAGGACGTGGCGAAGGCGCTTGCGTGAGTGATACATATGTCGGCGCAGCGAGGCACCTATGTGGTTGAGAATAAATGAGCACACAGACGTTATAAACTCTCTATCATTTTGTTTGACTTGTCTTAAGCGCGTTGACGCTGAACCCCATATTTGGAAATGGGCAACTATAGCGCTGCATAGTGGTTTACAAGGAGCGATGGTTTGTCATCTAACGGGGACGGATAATCTTGGTGCCCTCACAAAAGAATCTGCCAAGAAATGGATGGATTGGCATGACCGTGACAGGAATGGAGAGATAAAGCGCACTCAAACGGGGATTGACGAATATGGGTTTCCAATAACAGAATTTACTTCTAAAGAAGATAGACCGCCTGATAAAATTCTTGCAAAACCATCCATATTATTTGAGCGTTTGTATAGTATTAAAACAAGGTGCGGGCTGGATGGAGGCGGAATGATAACAGTTACAGAAGATCAGAAACGATCGTTCAGAAAAATCAATCTGATACGAAACCATTTTGTGCACTTCTCGCCCAAAAGCTGATACATTGAATTAGATGGCATGCCAACTATATTTGCGAACATAATTGACGTAGTAGTCGCGGTATCCAATGATCCTTGGTCCTTTCGGCATTTGGGGGAAACAGAAAGTAAAGATTTAAGAAAACTATTGGAGAATTTGAAAGAACAAATCAAGCTTACTCAAAAGACGCACCAATCGTCAGGATTTTAGTATCACACCGGTCTTGGCCCCCAGGGCGCCGGTGGTTTGCGTTTGCCCCGCTTGGCCGTCAGCCAGGGATCATGGGCCGGAACATCTTCGCGCGCCCCGGCATTGAAACGCTCTCCCCATGGCGCCGGCCCGGTATTGGGCAGGCGCGGGACCGGTGTGCGTGTCATTCGGGAAATCGTCCCGATACGCTGCTTGATGGGCGGATGGGTCGAGAACAGACCCATGAAGGGCTTTGCGTTCTCGACACACATCATGGCGATATCATCCGTGGTCTCCGGGATCCGATCGCGGCGGGCAATGCGCATCAACGCGCGCATCATGGCTTCCGGGTTCTTGGTCATGCGTACCGCGCCCGCATCGGCCATATATTCGCGCCGACGCGACAGCGCGAAACGGGTGAACAAGGTCAGAAAATAACCTGCCCACAACACGGCCATGATGGCGAGCACGACAAAAACCGCGCTGTTCCCCTTCCCGTCCCGGCTGCGTGAGCGCGTCACGAACATGTTGTAGCGCATGGCGTTCCAGGTCATCTGGGCCAGGAAGCCGAGCATGCCCGTGAAAATCACGGTGACGATCAGAAGACGGACATCCCGGTTCTGGATATGGCTCAGCTCATGGGCGAGAACGGCCTCCACCTCGTCGCGCGCAAGGGCATTGAGCAGTCCGCGCGTGACGGTGACCGTATAGCTTTTGGTATCGATGCCGCTCGCGAAGGCGTTCCGCGCATGGGTTTCGATGATCTCGAGCCTCGGCATGGGCATGCCCTCGGCGATGGCGAGATTTTCAAGGAGATTGTAGAGTTCCGGCTCCTCCTTGCGCGATACGGGATGGGAACGGGCCAGGGCACGGATCATCCTTGTATGGAAGAAAAAGGAGATCGTAAACCAGATCGCAACCACGCTGGCCATGATGGGCCAATAGGCGAAGAGGAACCGCCAGGCAAACTCGATGGGCGTGGTGTCCGGATCGAAAGTCGCGGCAACGCCCCCGTCTCGATCCAGGATCGCATCCCGCCACAAAGGATCCTGACCCAGGATAAACCCGATCGCCCACATCATGGCGAACAGGATCACGGGATAGAGGGCCAAAAGCGCAAGGGAGCGCAGATTGTTGTTCCAGACATGGGTGGACAGGCCGGCCGAATTCAGGGCCATGATCCGTCTCCATACCGGTTCAAGGTCAGATCCACGGTCCGGTCACGAGGTGAAATTCACCTCGGGCGCCTTGCGCACCTGCTCGGCCAGCGCGTCCTCGACTTCAAAAAACGCTTCTGTTTTGAAACCGAACAGGCCGGCGATGATGTTGGCCGGCACCTGTTGGACAGCGGAATTGTATTCGGAGGTCGAATTGTTGAAGAAGCGCCGCGCCGCCGCGATCTTGTTCTCGATATCCGACAGCTCATTCATCAGCTGCTGGAAATTCGCGTCGGCCTTGAGATCCGGATAGGCCTCGACCACGGCCAACAGATTGACGAGCGCACCACCCAACGCGCCTTCGGCCTTCATACGCTCCGCCGTGTTGCCCGTACCAGCATCACGCACCCGGGCGCGCGCCTCCGAGACATTCTGGAAGATGTCCTTCTCGTGTTGAGCATAGCCTTTCACGGTTTCCACGAGCTGGGGCACCAGATTGAAGCGCTGCTTCAACTGGACATCAATGTCGGAAAAAGCCTGGTCCCGATTGACACGCAAGGCCACGAGCCGGTTGTAGATCAGGACGAAGACGACAACAATCAACGCGACGACGCCCAGAAAAATCAGGAATTCCATGTCTTTCCGCTCCCCTTTTGGTCCCTTCCCCTGGGCCTCCTCCAGGGGGCAGCGATGGACCGCTCCGGTGACGCCCATTCTCGTCGTCACGCATCATTTGCCAACCAACAAATATGCATAACACATCATGGGCAGGGAAAGGGAATGCAGGCGCGCCCGCCCTTTTTCGACATCCTCGGCTTGCCGCTCCAGGCCTTTTATCTGCGCCCGGTCGGCCGGAAAAGCGGTGCCCATATTTCCCGGCGTCACCGGGCCGAAATCTTCAGGCTTCCACCAAATGGGCGAGCAGCGAGCGCAGAACGATTTCCGCGCGGCCAGGAATGACGCCCAGATCGCCCTGTCCCAGATCGGTCACATCCTCGACCAGGAGCCAGGCGAGCCCGTGCATCGCCGCCCAGATCCCGATCCCTAGGGCCGGATTTTTCAGGATGCGGCCGATATGGTCAGAGACCTCGTCCATGGCCCGCACCAGGTCCTCATGATCCCGACGGTTTTCGATGTCGCGGCCGAACATGAGCCGGAACAGCTCCGGCTGAAGGGTCGCAAAACGAATATAGGCCCCACCGATCGCGACGACCGCCTCTTCCTTGTCGTCCTCGCAGGACTGACCCGCCTGCTCGATGTCATCGATCAGACTGCGGAAGCCTTCGGCCGCAACCGCCGCCAGAAGCGCTTCCCGGTCCTTGAAATGACGATAGGGCGCGGTCTGGGAAACCCCCGCCTGGCGCGCCGCGCCCCTCAAGGAAAGGCTGGCGAGGCCGTCATCGCGCAAGGAAGCCGTCGCCGCCCGGATCAAGGCCGCCCGCAGATTTCCATGGTGGTACCGACCGGCGGGCTTGCGATCGGACTCCTCGACAATTGCCGCAGTGTGGGGCATCCGGAATATTCCGTCCTGAAATGGAACAGGCCGGATCCACAATTGACTGTCCGGCGCGAGAGGTGATTCGCACCATCCATGATTCTCGAATCGCAGGCAATCGCCATGCGGATGATATCCTCAGTTTGCAAATTATGTTGAAAACAGGGTGTGTTCATCCTTTCTTAACGTCGCCTTGCGAGGCATCGTCAAACGCTTCCAGGCGGGCAATCAGGCTTGAGGTATCAAAACGCCCGCCGCCCATCTCCTGGACATCCGCATAGAACTGATCGACGAGTGCCGTGAGCGGCAGGCGGGCGCCGGTTGCCCGGGCCTGGTCCAGGCAGATGCCCAGATCCTTGCGCATCCAATCGACGGCGAAACCGAAATCGAACTTGCCCTCCACCATGGTCGCGGCCCGGTTCTCCATCTGCCAGGATTGCGCGGCGCCCTTGGAAATGACGTCCACCACCGCATCCGGATCGAGGCCCGCGCGCAGGGCGAAATGGAGCCCCTCGGCAAGTCCCTGGACGACGCCGGCGATGCAGATCTGGTTGACCATTTTGGTGAGCTGCCCCGCACCCGCCGGTCCCATGAGGGAGACTTTCCGGGCATAGACATTGATCAGGGGACGGACCAGCTCGAAATGGGAGGCGAGCCCCCCGCACATCACCGTCAGGGCACCGTTTTCGGCCCCCGCCTGGCCGCCCGAGACCGGCGCATCGACAAAACCCAGCCCATGGGCCTCGGCCAGCCGGTCGAGCTCCTGGGCGAGCCCGGCGGAGGCCGTCGTATGATCGACGAAGATCGCATCGGCGCCCATGCCCGCGAAGGCGCCGTCATTGCCCAAGGTCACGGCGCGCACATCGTCGTCATTGCCCACACAGGCGAAGACCGCCGTCGCCCCTTCGGCGGCCTCTCGAGGTGTCGAAAAGGCCGACCCTTTGTGTTGCGCGCACCAACGCTCGGCCGTCGCCGCCGTGCGATTGTAGACCCGCACCTCATGCCCCTGTGCGGCCAGATGACCCGCCATGGGAAAGCCCATGACACCCAGCCCCAGAAAAGCCAGCCTTTGACCCATTGTACTGTCTCCTGTTTGGTGAGTTGCCCGGCGATGCACGGACGTGGTTCCATGCGACACGTGGGGAAACACATCGGAATTGACGGCCAAGGGAAAGGGGCGCTGCGCGATGGTCAAGGCTGTTCTGAAATGGATGGGGGTGGGATTGCTTCTGTCCTTGTCCGTCTGCCTCGTGGCGGCGGCCCTTGTTGCCATTGTGCTGCGAACCTCCCTGCCCTGGACGGAAGGCACCCGGACGGTTTCGGGGCTTGAGGGATCGGCGGAAATCCTGCGCGACGCCTACGGCATCCCCCACATCTTTGGCGCGAGCGACGAGAGCATCTATTTCGCCCTGGGCTATGCCCACGCCCAGGACCGCCTATGGCAGATGACGTTCAACCGGCGCCTGATTCAGGGACGCCTGTCCGAGATTCTGGGCGAGGCCACGCTGGAGACCGACATCTATTTCCGGGCCATGGACCTGGCCGGCGCCGCCGAGCGCAGCCTTGCGGCCCTGCCCGACGACACGATCGAGGCGGTGCGCGCCTATACGCGGGGCGTGAACGCGGTGCTCGAGGACCCGGACTTCCAAGCGCCACCTGAATTTCTGATCCTCAGGCTCACGCCGGAGCCCTGGCGGGAAGCCGATTGCATCGGCATCCTGAAACTGATGGGCTTCAGCCTGAGCGGCAATGCCCGCTCGGAATTCGCCCGCGCGAATCTGCGCGCCATTCTGGGTGCGGAAAAAGCCCGGGAACTCTATGACCCGACGGCGCTGCCCAATTTCGTATCCCTGGCGGCGGAAGATCTGGGACTGTCGGACACGCCCCAAGACGAAGCCCCCCTTGGCGCCTCAGACCGCTTGCGGGCCTTGGACGGAGGCCCGGCTGAGCAGTCCAACAACTGGGTGTTGGACGGCAGTCGGACCCTTTCGGGCAGCCCTCTCCTCGCCAACGATCCCCATCTGCGCGCCAGCATTCCGGGGATCTGGTATCTGGCCCATCTGGGCTTTGCCGACCGTCCTGTCATCGGCGTCACGATCCCCGGCATCCCGACGGTCCTGTTGGGCCGCAACGACACGGCGGCCTGGGCCTTCACCAATACGGGTCCGGATATTCAGGATCTCTATGTGGTGACGGTCAATCCGGACAACGCGGATGAATATGCGACCGAGACCGGCTTCGAGGCTTTCGAGACCCGTGAGGAAGTGATCACGGTCAAAGACGCGGAAGCCGTCACCCTCACCTTCAAGCGCACAAGGCATGGGCCCGTGCTGCCCAAGGACTATACAAGCTATGCCCGGCTCGGCGCGGAGGACCAGGAGGTCGCGCTGGCGTGGACGCTGCTCGATGACGCGGATGCGAGCCTCGCGACGTCGGTCCGCCTGATGCGCACGACCTCCTATGACGAGGCCCGGGAACTCGGCAAGTTGTTCGTCGGACCGATGCAGAATATTCTCTATGCGGATGTGACGGGCACGATCGGCTATCTCTCGCCGGGCATCGTCCCCGTCCGCGCGGCCGACCATGACACCAAGGGCCGGGCGCCCACGGACGGCACCTTTGCCCGCAATGACTGGCAGGGGGCGATCGCCTATGACGACCTGCCCTTTGTCAAGAACCCGGAAAGCGGGGTCATCATCACCGCCAACAATCAGATCGTGCCGGACAGCTATCCCCACACCATCACGGCGGATTGGATCGCGACCGAGCGCTCGCGCCGCATTGCCGAACGTCTTGCCGAAATCGAGCGTCACGATACGGAATCCTTCATCGGCATCCAGACGGACACCGTGTCGGTGCGCGCCCGCCGGCTGGCGCCGCTCCTGGCCGGGAGCCAGGCAACAAGCGCCCTGGCCCGGGAGGCCCGGCAACGGATCGCCGCCTGGGACGGCACCATGGGCGGGGATATGGCCGAACCCCTGATCTATGTCACCTGGATCAAGAATCTGGAACGTCTCGTGACGGCCGATGATTTTGGAGCGGATTATCCGCCCGCCCGCGGGCTGCGGGAGAATTTCCTCTACACCGTGTTGTCGGGGGAAAGCGCCCATTGGTGTGACGTGGTAACGTCAGACACGGTGGAGACCTGCCCGCCCCTCGTGGCCGCCGCTCTCGAAGACGCGACCGCATCCCTTGCGGCGCTCTATGGTCCCAACATGGACTATTGGCGCTGGGATGCGGCCCATGCGATGATTTTTCCCCATCAGCCCTTCGACGCCATTCCGGTCCTCGGCTCCCTGTTCACCCGCATGGTCCCCATGGGCGGCGGTGCGGACACCGTGAACCCCGCCCGGTTCGACGTCACCACGGACGGCACCCGTTACGACTCCTCGTTTTCGGCGAGCTATCGGGCCATCTATGATTTCGCCGACCTCGCGGCCTCCCGTTTCATGATCACGACGGGCCAATCGGGTCATCTGTTGTCGAAGCATTACGATGACATGCTGCCCCTGTGGCGGGACGGGCAAACCATCACGATCGAAACCAGTCGGTCCGTCCTGGCAGAGAACACAAGCCGGCTGCGCCTCAGCGGTGAAGGTGCGTGAGCCGATGATCCTGCGTATCCTGAAGTGGATCGGATGGCTCGTTTCCGGTCTGGTCGTCCTGCTCGCCCTTTTCGCGACGGAACGGTACTTCACCCTGCAAGGGTCCCTGCCCGACTATGACGCGACCATTGTCGCGGACGGCCTGTCGGCGCCGGTGAGCGTCCTGCGGGATGCCCACGCCATTCCCCATATCGAGGCTCGCAGCCTGGCCGATGCCGGTTTTGCCATGGGCGTCGTCCATGCCCAGGATCGGCTGTGGCAGATGACGTTTCTGCGCCGGGTCGGTCAGGGCCGGCTTGCGGAACTCTTCGGCTCCGTGGCCCTGGATGTCGACCGCACGATCCGTGCCCTTGATCTCGCGGGCCTTGCCCGCTCGAGTTTTGAAAGCCTCAAGCCGGAAACCCAGGCACTGCTCGAGGCCTATGCGTGGGGGGTCAACAGCCGGATCATCGACCGGGACCGTCCCTTGCCGCCCGAATTCTTCCTTGTTCAAACGACGCCGGAACCTTGGGCGGCCGAGGATTCCCTCATTCTGATGTCCATGCTCGGACTTGGCCTGTCCACCAATGCGTTCACGGAGCTGGCCCGGCTCGATCTTGCCCAGGCCCTCGAACCGGCGCAGATCGCCGATCTCATGGCGCCCTTTCCCGGCCTGCCCGAGGGTGTGGATCTGACCCCCTTCCTGCGACCGGAGGAGGATGCGGAGACGACGGTTGCAGCGGCGTCCCTGTTTCCGCCCCTGGGTGCCTCGAACAATTGGGTGGTGGACGGATCCCGCTCGGCCACGGGCGCGCCCTTGCTCGCCAATGATCCCCATCTGGGCCTCCTGATGCCGGGCCTGTGGTATCTTGTGGACCTGCGGATCGACGGGCGGGGCGTCACCGGCGCGACGCTGCCCGGCATTCCCACCGTGCTCATGGGTCAGACGGATGATCTGGCCTGGGGCATCACCAATACGGGGACGGATGTTCAGGATCTGGTGCTCGAACGATTGGACCCGGAAGATCCCAATCGCTATCTCACCCCGGATGGTTCCCGTGCCTTCGAGGCCCGCGAGGCGCGTTTCAAGGTCCGCTTCGGCGAGGACGTGACCGAAACCCTGCGCCGCTCCCGCCATGGCCCGGTCCTGCCCATCCTGGCCGACCGGGCCCCGGATGGCCATGCCTGGACGGTGATGTGGACGGGCCTATCGCCGCAAAACCGAACTTTTGAGGTCTCCGTCGGGATCCTGGGCGCCAGCAGTCTCACCGATATCCAAGCCCTGATCGGCGACTATGTGGTGCCCACGCAGAATTTCGTCTTCGCCGACCGCGAAGGGGCGATCGGCTTCATGGCCGCCGGTGCGGTCCCCATCCGCCATCCGGATGTGCCCGGCGGCGGCCTCGTGCCCGTGGCCGGCTGGGCCCACCGCGAGATCTGGACCGGTTTCCTGGAACCGTCCGAGTGGCCGCAAATCTGGGCTCCCGCCGAAGGGCGCCTCGCCACCGCGAACAGCGACATCCGCCCGCCGGGCTATGACCGGTTCATCACGGCGGAGTGGAACCTGCCCTGGCGGGCGCAACGCATTGTGGCGCTTCTGGATGATCAGGAGACCCATGATCTCGACAGTTTCGCGGCCATCATGGGGGATCACCGCACCGGCCTGCGGGATCGGCTGTTCGCGCGCATGCTGTCCCTCATGCCCGATGATCCTGGCACGGCGGATCTCCGTGCCCGGTTGGGGGCCTGGGACGGGGTGATGGCCGCGGATCGGGCGGAACCGTTGATCATGGTAGCGTGGATGAGCGCCTTCGCGTCCCGTCTGGCGGGGGACGAGCTCGCCGACCTGGGCGGTCAATTCATGGGCCTGCGGCCGATTTTCTTCGATCGGGTCCTGGCGGACGAGAACGGCGCCGGCCGGTGGTGCGATGATCAAACAACACCGCAAAAGGAAACCTGCCCGGATCTGCTGGGTGAGAGCCTGACCATGGCCCTTGCCGATCTCGAGAAGCGCTTCGGGTCGGATCCCGACACCTGGCGCTGGGGCGAGGCACACACCGCCGCCCATGGCCACATGCCCTTTGGTGCCGTGCCCGGTCTTTCGGGCCTGTTCTCGCGAACGGTCGAGACCGCCGGCGGCACCTACACCATTTCCCGGGGCTCCTATGCCGCGCGGGGGGCCAACCCCTTCGCCAATGGCCATGGCGCCAGCTACCGGGCCCTTTACGACCTGAAAACGCCCGCCCGGTCCCGGTTCATGATCTCGACCGGCCAATCGGGTAATCCCTACTCGCCCCATTACGACGACAAGGTCACGCCCTGGGGCGCCGGCAGCTTTTTCGAGATCGAGCGATCGATGGAAAAGCTGATGGAAAGCCGGCTGGGTCTGATGCGGCTCACGCCAGCTGGTGATACTTCCCCCGGTGATAGACCAGGGGCTCCCGCCCCTCGCTGACCGCCAGGGCCGCGACTTCGCCGACCAGAATGACGTGATCGCCCGCATCATGGCGCGCCACGACCCGGCATTCGAGCTGGGCCATGGCGTTGTCGATGAGCGGCACGCCCAACACGCCTTGCCGGGTCGCCACGTCGTCGAGGAGCCCGTCCCCGGCAAAGGCAACGGACAGGGCCTGCTGGCCCTGGGCCAGAATGTTGACCCCGTAGACATCGGTGCCGTTGAAGCATTTGAACCGGTCCGACGCCTTGTCGATGCACCACAGGACGAGCGGCGGCTCGAGGGAGACGGACGCGAAGGAACTGACCGTCAAGCCGATCGCATCCCGGCCATGGGAAGGCGGACACGTCACCACGCAGACCCCGGTGGCGAAACTGCCGAGGGCGGCGCGGAAGGCATCGGGGGTAACGGCCATAATCGGGACTCTCCTCAAGGGCTCGCGCGTGTCATAGCATAGGTGTCGTCGACAAGAATAACGCACCGGCCAGACTTTCAAGGGGAAGCCGCCATGACCCGCCCATTCGTGACGTATCCATGCCGCATCCGCCCGTCCGTGATCGCGCTCTCGGCGTTGCTGGTCTCTTTCGCCGCCCCCGTCGAGGCCCAGACGCTCTATCGGGAAGAAAGCCGGGACCGCCTGCCCGTCCAGGCGCTTGAAGGCTACAGCATGGATGGCGTCTTCGCCGATTTCGATTCGGATGGCGACCTCGATCTTCTGATCGCGAGCGAGTACCGCCCCAACATCTATCTCATGAATGACGGACGGGGCCGCTTCGAGAACGCGAGCCACCGGATCCCCCAGGTCCGCCATGACAGCGAGGACATCGCGGTTGCCGATTTCGACGGCGATGGGGATCTGGACGCGGTCATCGTCTCCGAGGACGACAAGACCAACGAATATTACCGCAATACCGGAGACGGCCGGTTCGAGGACGCGGGCGCCCTTTTGCCCGTGGAGGGGATCACCAATGGTGTCGCCACGGGAGATGTGGATGGCGACGGCGATATGGATCTGGTCCTTGCCAATAATGGGCAGAACTTCCTGGTCCTGAATGACGGTGCCGGGACCTTCGTCGATGCCACGCGGGAACGCCTGCCGGAAGGTACCGAAGTCAGTCAGGATGTCTCCCTGGGCGATGTGGACGGGGACGGGGATCTCGACATGCTGTTCGGCAATGAAGGACCCAATGTCCTGATGGTGAATGACGGTCAAGGGACCTTCACCGTCACGCAAGGCGCCTTGCCCAACGCCGCTCAGGAAAGCCGGGAGGCCGATCTGGGGGATGCGGATGGTGACGGGGATCTGGATATCCTCGAGGGCAATGTGCGCTTCAATCTGCAGGATGCCGATCCGTTGAACCGTCTGCTCATCAATGATGGTAAAGGACAGTTTACCGATGGCGGCGACCGCCTGCCGGAAGATCCTGCCGCGTCGGCGGAAGCCGATTTCCTCGACCTGGACGCGGACGGCGATCTCGACATCGTGACCACCGATATTCTGGCGGTGCGCGCGCCCGGGCGGGGCCGCCTCAAGGTCTTTCTGAATGACGGCACCGGACATTTCGAGGAGGCCACCGACACGGTGTTTCCGCCGAACGCGGTGGGCAACACCTTCGATATCGCCCAAGGGGACGTGGATGGCGACGGCCTGCCCGATCTTTATGTCGCGAACCGGATCGGCCCCGACCTGTTGTTGATCCAGACCCGACGAGAGGAACGCTGACCCTCCCCGCCCCTTTCCCTGCTCGTGCCCCCGGGACCAACCGGACCTTAACGGCTTGTGCGCCATAGTCGGGTCTCTGGGGACCTCTCGGGGATGGCGCCATGGCGGCGGATAACGAACGCCCGATTATCATCAAGAAGATCAAGAAGGGCGGCCATGGTCACCACGGCGGCGCCTGGAAGGTCGCCTATGCGGATTTCGTCACCGCCATGATGGCGTTCTTCCTGCTGCTGTGGCTCCTCAACACGACGACGCCGGAGCAGAAACAGGGCATCGCCGATTATTTCGCCCCCGCATCCGTCAGCAGCACGACAAGCGGGGCCGGAGGCATTCTGGGCGGCACGGCCTTTAGCGAGGACGGTGCACGGCGCGCCGGCGCCGCCGGGATCCTGGTCCAGGACATCCCGCCCCAGGCGTCCTACCGGGAGGCCCATGACGCGCAAGGGGCCGAGGATCAGGAAGACGACGCCGACAGCGAGGAAGCGAAGGCGCCGGAAACCTTGAGCCCGAACGCCCTGGAACGGGCCTTGGCCCTGCGGGAAGCGGCCATGTTCCAGCAGGCCGAGCTGTCCATTCGCCAGGCCATGCAGGACATGCCGGAAATCGCGGAGCTTTCCAAACAACTCATCATCGACCAGACGCCTGAGGGCCTGCGCATCCAGCTCGTGGATCAGGAAGGGCGCGCCATGTTCCCGCCCGACAGCGCGGTGCCTTACGAGCGGACCAAGACGCTCCTTCGGCAGGTGGCCAAAATCGTCCGCCGGCTGCCCAACCGCGTGTCCATCTCCGGTCACACGGACAGCGCCCCCTTCTACCGGGAAGATGGGTATACGAACTGGGAGATGTCGAGCGACCGGGCCAATGCGGCCCGGCGGATCATCATGGAAAGCGGGGTCAATGTGGACCGGATCGCCAATGTGATCGGCAAGGCGGGCACCGATCCGCTGTTTCCCGATGACCCGGACCTGCCCGCCAACCGGCGCATCAGCATCGTCCTGTTGCGCGAAGCCCCGCCCCTGCCGCCTGGCCACACGCTCTGACCCGTTGGGCCGACAGGCCGGTCTCAAAGGGGCACGGCGCCCCTCACGCCCTCAGATTCGCCATGGCCATGCCGGTCTGACGAATGCTGACGGCTTTGTCGATGACGGCGAACAGCGACGCGGCATGGATCGGTTTGGCCACATGGGCATCGAAACCGGCTTCCATATAGGTCTTGACCTGCGCGTCAAGCGCATTGGCGGTCAGGGCGATGATACAGATCAGGGGCACGGTGCCCTGGTCCTGAAGGGTGCGGATCTCCTTCATGGCCGCCACCCCATCCATGACGGGCATCTGAATATCCATCAGGATGATATCAAAATCCTCTTGCTTGACGATATCAACCGCCTGCTGACCATTCTCGGCAAACACGATATCGACGCCCATGGGCGCAAGGAGGGCCTGAAGCACCATTCGGTTCATGGCATTGTCTTCGGCGGCCAGGATCCGCCATGCAGTCGCATCGAAATCGAAAGGCCCTTCGGCCGCGGGCGCTTTTTCTTCCGTGACCCTTTGTTGATCAACAACGGGCAGCGGCAGGCGAACCCGGATGGTCGTGCCGACCCCAGGCTCACTGTCCATGGTCAACTCACCCTCCATGGCCTCGACGAGCCCTTTCACGATGGCCAACCCGAGACCGGTGCCGCCATATTGTCGTGTCGTCGAGTCGTCGGCTTGGGCGAACTGTCGGAAGACATGGACGCATTGATCCGCCGTCATCCCAATGCCCGTATCCGACACGGTAATGAGAAACTCTTCCGCGCTGCAGTGCTCCGCACAGCAACAAAGCTCAACCCGGACTTCGCCCGTAGATGTGAACTTGATCGCGTTCGTGATCAGATTGTGGAGGATCTGGAGGATGCGATGGGGATCACCCAGCCGTCTGGTTTCCGGGTCGCCGCCGTAAAGAATATTGAAATCCAGGTTCTTTTCGCGGGCTTTGAGGGCATGCAGACTTTCGATCTTGGCGCCCAGTTCGCCGACCCTGAAGGGAACATGCTCCAGGGTCATTTGATTGGCCTCGATCTTGGAAAAATCGAGAATGTCGTTAAGAATGTTCATGAGCGCATCGCCGGCTTCCCGGATGACGCGAACCATGCGCGCTTGGGGCTCCGACAGCGCCGTGGCGCTCAAGGCCTCGACCATCCCGAGGACACCATTCATTGGTGTCCGGATTTCATGGCTCATATTGGCCAGGAACTGGGATTTGGCGCGGTTGGCTCCCTCGGCCGCATCCTTGGCCTCGTTGAGCGCCAGTTCGATCTCCTTGCGCGCCGTTATGTCCTGCAGATAGCCGTGCCACAGAACCCCGCCATCGGCCTCCTGTTGCGGACGCGATGCCGCGTGAAGCCAGCGCAACCGCCCTTTGCGGTCGCGCACGGGATATTCCATGGCAAAGGGTGTCATGGCTTCGGCCGAGCGCTGAACTTTCTCCTCCAAGACGGCGAGATCGCTTGCGCGGATGGGCCCGAACATGGCGCCAGCGTCGCGCATGACGTCCTGCACGGACACACCGACAATGCCTTCGACACCATTCGTAATGAACGGAAAACACCAACTGCCATCCGGATCAAGACGAAATTCGTAGAGGGCGCCGGGCACGCTGTTTGCCAGTTTAGAGAGGCGTTCGCGCGCATGCTCCGCATCGCTCAGGGCCTGGCGGACACGCGCTTCGTGCAAACGTCTCTTGGTCTGGTCGATATGGGTGCCAACCAGCCGGATCGGCCGCCCATTGCTGTCGCGTTCGAGAACGTCGCCGCTTGCGTAGATCCATTTATAGGTTCCATCCGCACAGAGCATGCGGAACTCGGCTTCATAGCGCTCCACCGTGCCGGCGAGACAGCTTTCGAGCTGGATCATGACGCCAGTCACATCGTCCGGATGCGCCAGGGCGGCCCAGGCATTGACCTTATCCGGAAAATCCGTTGGCCGATGACCAAGCATCGAGAACCACTGGTCGGATAGGAAGACCCGGTCCGTGGGCACTTCCCAGTCCCAGATGGCGATCTTTGAGACGTTCACGGCCACGGAAAGCCGGTACTGACTTTCCTTGAGCCGCTTTCGGATCTCACTCTCATGATCGACCCGCGCCGACAATTCATCGAGAGCTTCCTGCAGGGTCGTTTCGTAGCAATGCCGGTCGCTGATGTCGTAAAAACTCACCACCCGAAAGCCCATATCCGATTTCGGGGGCAGCCCAATGGTCGCTTGGGTCTGGATGATCAGGCCGTCGCTGCGTTCGAGGGGGATCTCGAAGCGGGACGGCTGGGCCGATCGAAGCGCGACACTCAGTTGAGGCTGGACCTGGGCCCGGCAGGCGTGGGGCACCAGATCAAGCAGACGCTTTCGCCCCAGATCTCCCTCACCGGCGCATAGCATGTCCCGCAGGACTTCATTGCACCATGCCACGGTGACGCCCTCGGGCCCGTCATCGACGTTCGAACCGCCTGTCCGGCAGATCATGAGGCCGTCGACGGTCAAGCCGGAAACCCAGCTTATGAGGTCGTCTAGTGTCATGGGGTGCAACCGCGCCAGCGTTCTCCAAAGGCCGTTCTTGGCTCGCCAGCACGGATCAGAGCATGAAGCTCTTAAGTTTCCCTGTGGAATGACTGGAAGGCCGCACTGGGAACGAGACCTGGGACACCCCCTTGGGATTCAACACTTCGCCAAGGTTCTCCAATCAGTAAGATGCGGGAGTCGTTGGGACGCCCCGGAAGGATGTGCCCCCCAACGGCGAGATGGAAGGATCTGACAAGCCACCATGGACCACATTTTCTCATCCGCAGCTCTCATGGCCGATGCCCCGTGGCAAATGTGGGTCACGATGGTGGGCATTGCGCTGGCCATCGCAGTTTTCAGCCTTGATCGCGTGCCCATGGAAGTGACGGCGGCGGGCGTGATCGTGGGCTTCCTCGTCTTTTTTCATCTCTTTCCCCTGCGGGGTGCCCATGGGCAAAACCTGCTCAATGCCGAGGTCTTGCTGTCGGGTTTCGCCAATCCGGCGCTTGTCTCGATTCTGTCCCTCCTGATTGTCGGCCAGGGGCTCTATCAGGCGGGCGCCCTCGAACGGCCGACGCGGATCATTCTCCAGGTCGGCCGCCGGCGCCCGCGCACCACGCTTCTCGCGGTGCTGGTTCTGATCGCGGTCACCAGCGCCTTCCTCAACAACACGCCCGTCGCCGTGATGTTCATCCCGATCGTTTCCGCCCTGGCCGGGCGGGCCGACCTGCTGCCGAGCAAGGTCATGATGCCCTTGACCTTCATGTGCGTCCTCGGGGGCATGACCACGCTGATCGGGTCATCGACCAATCTTCTGGTGGCCGAAGGCGCGACCGCGGCCGGTCTGCCGCCCATCGGCTTTTTCGAGTTCACCCCGTTGGGTCTGGTCCTGGCCACCGTCGGGGCCATTTATGTGCTGGCCGTGCTGCCGCGCCTCCTGCCCCACCATGACAGCCTGACCGACGCCGTGGTCGGCGACAGCAAACAGTTCATCGCCGAGATCGAATTGATGGGCGATCATCCGTTGATCGGCGCCCAGGCCGTTCAAGGGGCCTTCAAACAACTACCGGACATCAAGGTGCGTCTGGTTCAGCGGGGCGACACCCCGCTGAATGCGCCCTTTGATGATCTGGTCTTGCAGGAAAACGACATTCTGGTCGTTGTCGCCACGCGGAAGGCCCTGACAGAACTCCTGTCCTCGAAACCGGACTATCTGCGCGGTATGATCGCGCGCAGCGGCCGGGACGGAGATCTTGAGCATACCAATGGGGATGTTCAGATCGCCAATGACCTGGTGGCAACGGAAGCCGTGATCGCGCCGGGCTCCCGGCTCGTGGGCTACACGGTCGACTATATCGGCTTCCGGCTGCTCACGGGCTGCATTGTCCTCGGCATTCAGCGGCGCAGCCGCATGTATCGCAACAATCTGCAGAATATCCGTCTCGAAGCGGGCGACGTGCTCCTGTTGCTGGGCCGGCGCGCCGCGATCCGCGCCCAGCGGAGCAATCGGGACCTGATCCTGATGGAATGGGCCTCCAGCGAAATCCCCAATCTGGAAAAGGCCGTCGTGGCCCGCTGGATCTTCGCGCTGATGGTGACGACTGCGGCCATCGGTTGGCTGCCGATCGTGATGGCCGCCCTGTGTGGCGGTCTGGCCATGGTCGCGACGGGCTGTCTGACAACCCGTCAGGCCGCGCGGGCGATCGATCGGCGCATCTTTCTCCTGGTCGGGGCAGCGCTCGCCATGGGCAGCGCCCTGCAGCATACGGGCGGCGCCGAGACTTTGTCCCAGGCCCTGGTCATGGTTCTGGACGGGGCCAGCCCCTCGGTTGTCCTCTCGGCCTTTTTCTTGCTGGTCGCCCTGACGACCAATGTGCTGTCGAACAATGCGACGGCCATTCTGTTCACGCCCATCGCGGTGAGCACCGCCTCGCAATTGGGCGTGGACCCCTTCATCTTCCTCGTGGCGACGATCTTCGCGGCCAACACCTCCTTCGCTACCCCCATGGGATATCAGACAAATCTCCTGGTGATGGGACCGGGGCAATACACCTTCATGGACTATGTGCGCGCCGGCGCGCCACTAATCCTTTTGCTATGGCTCGCCTTTTCCCTGGTGGCCCCCTGGTATTTTGGCCTAGCTTAGTAAGGGGAGATCCCGTGTGCCTTTCGGGGGCACGCTTTTTTCGAGACTGAGCTGGCCAAAAAGGGACTGGGGCGCGTGACGCAACATCCTGGAAAAACAATCCCGCCGCTTTACATCACGGCCGCTGCGCCGTGTCCCTATCTGCCTGGGCGGTTGGAAAAGAAGGTCTTCACCCATCTGTTGGGGCCTGAAGCCGTCCGGCTCAATGACACGCTGTCCCATGCCGGTTTCCGGCGCTCCCAGACGATTGCCTATCGTCCCGCCTGCGATCACTGCGCGGCCTGCGTTTCCGTGCGCATCCGGGTCGAGGATTTCGAGATGCGGCGCAGTTTTCGCCGGATTCTCAAGGCCAATGAAGAGCTGCAATCGCGGGTCCTCGCGCCGCGCACCACGCGGGAGCAGTTCTCGCTGCTGCGCGGCTATCTCGATGCCCGCCATGGCGATGGCGGCATGGCGGACATGACCATGATGGACTATGCCGCCATGGTGGAAGAAACCACCGTGGATACGACGCTGGTCGAATACCGCATGGAACGGACCGGCCCCAATGAGGGCCAGACGCTGATTGCCGTGGCGCTCACCGATCGCCTCAGCGACGGCTTGTCCATGGTCTACAGCTTTTTCGACATGGAACGCTCCCGCCAGAGCCTGGGCACCTACATGATTTTGGATCACGTGCGCCGGGCCAAGGCCCAAGGCCTTCCCTATGTGTATCTGGGCTATTGGGTCCAGGGCTGTAAGAAGATGGACTATAAGATCGGATTTTCGCCCCTCGAAGCACTTGGTCCCAATGGCTGGGTGCTCCTGGTGGAAGAAGAAGACGCGGACTGAGCGGCGCTCCATCGCTCGATTGCCCGCGAGGCCCGCTTCCGCCTCCTCCCCCTCTCGCAAGGACGTTTCATGGACCGCCGAACAGTGCTCAAGGGAACGGCTGTCGCCGGCGCCGGTCTCGTCGCTGCCTGTAAACGCCCGTCCTGGAATGCATCCGATGCGGATGAAACCGCGACGCCCGGCGCCCCGGCGATTGTCCGTCAACGACGTGAATTGAAACTGGTCACGACCTGGCCCAAGAACTTTCCCGGCCTCGGCACGGCTCCGGAGCGGGTCGCCCGACACATCACCGAAGCCACCGACGGGGCCTTGACGGTCAAGGTCTTCGCCGCCGGCGAACTCGTCCCCGCCTTCGAGGCCTTCGACGCCGTTTCCTCCGGCACCGCGGAGATGTATCACGGGGCGGAATATTACTGGCAGGGCAAGTCCAAGGCCTTCAATTTCTTCACCGCCGTTCCCTTCGGCCTCACCGCCAATGAGATCGACGCCTGGGTGCATTATGGCGGCGGCCAGGCGCTGTGGGACGAATTGTCGGCCCGCTTCAACATCAAGCCCTTCGGCTGCGCCAACACGGGCGTCCAGATGGGGGGATGGTTTAATCGGGAAATCAACACGGTCGAGGATTTCCGGGGGTTGAAGATCCGCATGCCGGGATTGGGCGGCGAGGTCCTGCGCCGGCTTGGCGCGGCCGCCGTGTCCCTTCCGGGGGCTGAGATCTTTCAGAGCCTCCAGACAGGCGCCATTGACGCCACCGAATGGGTCGGACCCTGGAACGACCTGGCCTTCGGCTTTCACCGGGTCGCGAAATACTATTACTGGCCGGGTTTCCATGAGCCCGGCTCCCAACTGTGCCTGGGCATCAATCTTGACGTCTGGCGCTCCTTCGCGCCGTCCCAACAGCGGATCATCGCCATGGCCTGCGCGGCGGAAACCCAATACACCTTCGCCGAGTACAATACCCGCAACGGCGCGGCCCTCCGGGAACTGATCGATACCCAGGGCGTCGAACTGCGCCGCTTCCCCGACGATGTGCTCGCCGCGATCAAAGCCGTATCCGAAGCCGTCAACCGGGAACTATCCGAGGGCGACCCTTTGACCCAGCGCATCTATGAAAGCTATCGGGAGGCCCGGGCAAGGGGCATGGCCTGGGGGCGGATCTCCGAGGAAGGCTTTGCGGCCGCCCGCCGCCTTCAAGGCCCCGGCGAGTGAGCAGGTGCGGACGGCGTGGTCGACCTTATCTTCAACAATGATCTGACCTGGGCGTTCCTTCAGCTCGTCTTCTGGTCCTTTTTCGCCCTGCCCCTGATCGGTGCCGCCGTGATCTGGCTCGCCCCGGAGCAGGCCGGGCGGGTCGACGCCCTCGCCGAGGCCGTCAGCATGCGCATTGACGCGTTCAACGAAAGGCTGGGCTGGATCGCCATGGTCGGGGCCCTGCTCCTGGTCCTCATCCAGATGATCGTGGTCATCCTGCGGTATGTCTTTTTGCTGGGTCTCGTGGAACTCCAGGAGCTGATCATTTACGTTCATGCGGGCCTGTTCATGGTGGCGGGGGGCTTCGCTCTGGCGCGGGAGGCCCATGTGCGCGTCGATGTGTTCTACCGACCCGCCTCCAGGCGCCGGAAGGCGCTGATCGACGTGGTCGGCGTCTATCTCCTCTTGCTCCCCTCCATGGCGCTGCTCTTCTATGTGGCCTGGCCCTATGTCGGGGCCTCATGGGCCGTGCTCGAACAATCCAAGGAGGCAAGCGGCCTGCCCGTCTATCCCCTCAAGACCCTGCTCCTTCTGTTTCCGGTGGCGGTCATGCTGCAGGGCTGGGTCGTGGCCGCCCGTGGCATGCGCCTGTTGCTGGAACGCGGCCATGTTCCGGCAGCGGAGGGCCGGCCATGACCCTTGCCGACGGTCTCGCCATCACCCTTTTCGTAGTGACCTGCGGTGCCTTGATGGCGGGTTTCCCCGTGGCCTTCACCCTGGCGGGCAGCGGCCTCCTGTTCGCCGGCCTTGGCATGGCGCTCGGTATTTTCGACTTCGCGTTCCTGACGGCTTTTCCCAGCCGGATTTTCGGCACCATGACCAATGAGGTTCTGATCGCGGTGCCCCTTTTCGTCTTCATGGGCGTGATGCTGGAACGCTCCAAAGTGGCCGAGGAACTGCTCGACACCATGGGCGGCCTGTTCATGGGCCTGCGGGGCGGGATCGGCATTTCGGTCGTCATTGTCGGCGCCCTGCTCGCGGCCTCGACGGGCATTGTCGGCGCCACCGTGGTGACCATGGGCCTTTTATCCCTGCCCGTCATGTTGCGCCGGGGCTATGACCCCAAGCTCGCCACCGGGGCGATCGCTGCCGCCGGTACCCTGGGTCAGATCATTCCGCCCTCGATCGTTCTCATCCTGCTGGGGGACCAGCTTTCCATCGCCTATCAGACGGCCCAGTTGCAGCAAGGGATCTTCTCGCCGGAAACGATTTCCGTCGCCGATCTGTTCGCGGGCGCCCTGCTTCCGGGACTTGTCATCGTCGCGCTCTACATCGCCTATGTGGGGGGCATCGCTTTCCTGAGACCGGCGGCCGCGCCCGCCATTCCGGAAGCGGAACGGGCGCGCAATATCAGGGAGCTGATGGCCAAGGCGGCGCGCGCGCTCGTGCCGCCCCTGCTGCTGATCGTCGCCGTGCTCGGATCGATCCTGGCCGGTATTGCCACGGCCACGGAAGCGGCCGCCCTCGGGGCCGTCGGCGCCAGCCTGTTGGCCGGGCTGCGCCAGCTTCCCGAAGGGCCCCATTGGGGACGGTGTCCGCAATATATGGCTGCGATCGCCCTGTTTGGTCTCTTCAGCCTGGCCGGCAGCGTCGATTTCGGCCTCAACCGTGAAACCGTTACTGCGCCGGAGCAGGCGGCCATCATCCTGGCCTTGGTCTTGAGCGCGATTGTCGCCGGCGGCCTGGGGCTCAGCCTGTGGCGCACCCATCGCAGCGGCACCCTGGCGGCGGTCACTCAGGGGACGGTGGAAATCACCACCATGGTGTTCACCATTCTGATCGGCGCGGCCCTGTTCAGTCTGGTGTTCCGGGGGTTCGGTGGCGATGAATTGGTCCATGGCCTGCTCGCCGCCATGCCGGGTGACGCTCTCGGAGCCCTCATCCTGGTCATGGCGGTGATGTTCGTCCTGGGCTTTTTCCTCGATTTTATTGAGATCACTTTTGTCGTCGTGCCGCTCGTTGCCCCCACGCTGCTTTTCATGGGCGTGGATCCGGTCTGGCTCGGGATCTTGATGGCGATCAATCTGCAGACGTCCTTTCTGACGCCGCCTTTCGGTTTCGCGCTGTTCTATCTGCGCGGCGTGGCGCCACCGGAGGTGCGTACGGGCCAGATCTATCGCGGGGCCCTCCCCTTCGTCGCCATTCAGATCATCGCGCTCCTGGTCACCGCCTTGTTCCCGGGGCTCGCCATGTGGTTGCCGAGCATGATCGCCCCATAGGCCACGCCTGCCGGAAAAGCATCACGTCATCATCCGTTTCGGGATGACATGGTGCTCCGCCATTCCGTCCGCTGCCCTCAATTCATCGCCGCTTCACGGGGAAAGCCCTTGGGCGGGTTCCAGCCCGCATTGCCCCGGTTGCCGAGCCAGTCGGTCATGTCGGCGAAGTGCTTCTCGCGGCTGTTGCCATCCCAGACGACAAGACCGTCCTCGAAATGGAAGACACACGCATCGGCCAGACCGCCGGTCTTGTGACGCTGCAGGATCACGCCCCGGCCGCGCACCATGGTCGGCACCTGATCGAGGGGGAAAACGAGGAGCTTGCGGTTCTCGCCCAGCACCGCCACATGATCCCCGTCCACGGGCGTACAGACCACGGCCTGATGGGGTTCACTGACATTCAGGACCTGCTTGCCGCTGCGTTTGGCAGCGATCAGATCATCTTCCGCCACCAGAAATCCGTGTCCGGAGTCGGCCGCCACGAGGAGGCGTTGGCCGGGCTCATGGATCTTGAGGGAGACGATCTCCTCTTCCCCCATATCGACCATGAGGCGCACGGAATCCCCGTGTCCCCGACCGCCCGGCAGCTTGTCGCAATTGAGCGTATAGGCCTTGCCGTTCGAGGCGAACATCAACAGCTTGTCCGTGGTATGGGCATGGAAGAAGAAGCGCGCGTCGTCGCCTTCCTTGTATTTGAGATCCACCTCGGACTCCTGGTGCCCCTTCAGGGCACGGATCCAACCCATGGCGGAACAGACCACGGTGATCGGCTCCTTCTCCATGAAGGCTTCCGGATCCACGTCCTCCACTTCCGGGGCGTGCTCGAATGCCGTGCGCCGACGGCCCAGTTCCGTCTTGGGCCCGAAGATCTTGCGCACCTCCTTCAGCTCCTCGCCGATGCGCGCCCATTGCAGATCATCGGATTTGAGCAGAGCCCGGATCTCCTTGGCCTCCTTCTTCAGGTCCCGGTGTTCCCGCTTGATCTCCATTTCCTCGAGCTTGCGCAAGGAACGCAGGCGCATATTGAGGATCGCCTCCGCCTGAACATCCGTCAGCTCAAAGACGGCCATCAGCTCTTCCTTGGGCTTGTCCTCCTCCCGGATGATGCGGATCACCTCATCCAGATTGAGATAGGCGATCAGATAGCCGCCCAGAACCTCGAGCCGATGCTCGATCTTGGCGAGCCGGTGCTTGGACCGGCGCACCAGAACCACTTTGCGGTGATCGAGAAAGGCGCGCAGGACCTCCCGCAGGTCCATGACCCGGGGCACCGTGCCCCCGTCAAGCACATTCATGTTGAGGGAGACGCGGGATTCCAGATCCGACAGCCGGAACATCTGTTCCATGGCCAGAACCGGATCCACGGCCCGGGTCTTGGGCTCGATCACGATGCGGACATCTTCGGCGGACTCATCCCGCACGCCGCCGATCAAGGGCAGTTTGCGGGCCTCGATCAGTTCCGCGAGCCGCTCGATCAGCTTGGCCTTCTGGACCTGATACGGGATTTCCGTCACCACAATGACGTAAGAGCCCCGGCTGCCCTCTTCCCGGTGCCAGCGGGCGCGCACGCGAAACCCGCCCCGGCCCGTGGAATAGCTCTGGACCAGGCTTTCCCGATCCTCCACCACGATGCCGCCGGTGGGAAAATCCGGCCCCGGCATGATATCGACCAGCTTCTCGATGGAGCTGTTGGGCCGTTTGATCAAATGAAGCGCGGCGTCGCAGATCTCAGCCACATTGTGGGGCGGGATGCTCGTCGCCATGCCCACCGCGATCCCGGCCGAGCCGTTCGCGAGCAGATTGGGAAAGCCCGCGGGCAGCACCACGGGCTCGTCATCCTCGCCGTCATAGGTGGGGCGGAAATCGACCGTATCCTCGTCGATCCCTTCCAGGAGCAATTGGGCGACCTGGGTCAAACGGCTTTCCGTGTACCGCATGGCGGCCGCGTTATCGCCGTCGATATTGCCGAAATTGCCCTGCCCATCCACGAGCGGATAGCGCGCGGCAAAATCCTGGGCAAGGCGCACCAGGGCCTCATAGACGGCCTGGTCCCCGTGGGGGTGGAAGCGGCCGATGACGTCCCCCACCACCCGCGCGGATTTCTTGAAGCCCGCTTCCGGATCGAGCTTCAACAGGCGCATGGCATAGAGCAGCCGCCGGTGCACGGGCTTCAAGCCGTCGCGCACATCGGGCAGCGCCCGGCTCGTGATGGTGGACAGGGCATAGGCGAGATACCGCTCGCCCAGGGCGGGCGCCAGGGGGGCGTCGCGGATGTCGTCCTGGGGCGGCTCGGGGGGCTTTTTTGTCTTGGGCATGGGCGGTGTGATTCACCATGAATCGAACGGCGTCAAGCATTTGTGCGCGGTTGGTTGAAGGCCGGCCATGACAGGACCGCCGGGCGCCTTCAAACTGGGCCTCTCACCATGCGACAAAAAGGGAAACCGCCCATGCCCGTGACCCGCGCCGCCGTTGTTCAGACCGGCTCCTTCATATTCGACACGCCCCGCACGCTGGAGGCCCTGGCCGCACGCACCGCGACCGCCGCGCAGGCCGGCGCGACGCTCGTGGTGTTTCCGGAGGCCTATGTCGGTGGCTATCCCAAGGGGCTCGATTTCGGGGCGCGGGTCGGCATGCGGGCGCCGGAAGGCCGGGTCGATTTCCAGCGCTATTTCGAAGCCGCCATTGCCGTGCCCGGCCCGGAGGTAAACGCGCTTTGCGAGATCGCCCGGACCCATGGCGTGGTCCTCGTCACGGGTGCGATGGAACGGGACGGCGGCACGCTTTATTGCTCGGTCTTGTTTTTCGACGCGGACGGCACATTCCTGGGTCTGCGCCGCAAGCTCATGCCCACAGCCATGGAGCGGCTGATCTGGGGGTTCGGCGACGGTTCGACGCTCGAGGTCATGGATACGCGTTTGGGCAAAGTCAGTGGGGTGATCTGTTGGGAGAACTTCATGCCCTCCTTGCGCATGACCATGTACGCCCAGGGCACCCAGTTTTACTGCGCGCCCACGGTGGACGATCGGGAGAGCTGGACACCTGCCATGCGGATGATCGCGATGGAGGGCCGCTGTTTCGTGCTCTCCGCCTGCCAATATTTCACCCGCGCCCAGGCTCCGGCGGATTATCACCCGATCCAGGGCGACGCGCCGGAGACGGTCCTGATCCGGGGCGGCAGCGTGATCGTGGATCCGTTCGGCGAGATCCTGGCGGGCCCCGTGTTCAACGAGGACACGATCCTCTATGCCGATCTCGATACGGATCTCATTACCCGGGGCAAATATGATCTCGACACGGTCGGCCACTATGCAAGACCTGATATCTTCCAGCTCCGGGTCAATACGACGAAGGGCGACGCGGTTCGGTTTGAACAGGGCGCGACGACAGCGTTTGGCGCGAAATAAGGCGGTCCGACGCCACAGATTTTCCGATGCGTCGCACCCGGCGGAAGATGAGCGGGAATTAAGGAAAACCAGACCAAAGCCTGTTCGCAGAACGGGTTACAAGCGCTAGGCTCCCGTTTGGTGAGAGGCGATGCTCCCAGAATGGGGTCCTGTATTGGGGACGTTCCGGGAGACCATCGCCTGAAAACACTCATAATCGAGACTTGTGATGGTGCGGACACGTAGATCTGTGATGACGACCCTTGGGGCGGGACTGGCTCTTTTCTTGTCCGGATGCGGAACAATTTTCTACCCCGAACGAAAGGGACGCACAGGCGGTCGCATCGATCCGGGCATCGTCCTCCTGAACGGCATTGGCCTCATTTTTTTCCTGGTCCCCGGAATTGTGGCTTTTGCCGTCGATTTTGCGACCGGGGCGATCTATCTGGCGCCCGGCGAGGAGGGCATTCTCGGTGCCAATCTCGACACAAAGGACCTGAGGCAGCGCCAGATCGCCCTGCCCGTCACAGCCCAGAAAATCGAGACCCTTCTGGAGCAGGAAATCGGTCACCCGGTCGATTTGGGCGACAGTCAGTGGCAGGATGCCCGTGATTGGTCCTCAGACCGTTTGTACACGGCGCTCCTGTCCGCTCGCCGGGCGCAGAAAGCCTGACCACTTGACAGGCCGACATGGTCATGCCGTTCTCAGATGCGTATTTTGGAGGAGAAGACATGATGCGCAAGACTGCAACCCCGGCTTCCGCCCTCAGGATGCTGCTCCCGGCTCTTGTTCTTTGGTCTTTAAGCTCCACGGCCTCCCTGGGATTTCACGACGCAACCGTTGCTTCCAGAGGCGCAACCGAGGAAAAGTCTGTGCAGGTACAATATCTTGAAATCGTCACGCCCGAAGTGGAGGAGACCTGTGCGGCACTTGGCAAGCAGCACGGGGTGACCTTCGCCGCGCCCGAGGCCGCGCTGGGCAACGCCCGTGTCGCCGTGCTCAAGGGCGGCGGTCGCATCGGCGTGCGGGCGCCAATGCGTGAAGACGAGGCGCCCGTGGTTCGGCCCTACATGCTTGTCGATGACATTGAGGCTGCAACGGCGGCGGCACAGGCGGCCGGTGCCGAGTTCGCGATGACCGCGACCGAGATCCCCGGCCACGGCACCTTCGCGATCTACTTCCTCGGCGGCATTCAGCACGGTCTCTGGGAACTTTGATGGTGGACCGCGTCTAGTATTGGCTCCCTCCTTAGGCGGAGCATTCGGAGACCGATAGAGAGCGCGCCCCGATCAAATCAACAGATTCAACCTGTTTACCCGTACGGTTATGTCAGGATAACGGGATCCCCGATGCGCACCACGCCGGCCGCTTCCACGACCGCATAGACACCGGCACAGGGTCGCATGGACCCGGCCACGTCGAGGCGGTTGTGTTGGGCCATGGTCCGCAAAATCATCGGGTCGCGGGGCAGACCCTCCTGGGCCAGATTGGTCATGATGCATCGCGGATCGGGCACCACGATAAGGAGGCGCAGCCCCTCGCCGACCTGAAGGGTCCGCTGAACCCAGTCATTTTCCACAAAGCCCTCGAGACCCGTATCCACGATCAGGTTCATGCGGAAGCGGCGCTCATCAAAGAGGCTGTCCGGCGCCAGGGCCTGCAGGGTGTCCAAGGTCTGTGTCGTCAGGACACTGATGGGAAAGCCGTCAAAAAAGGAGCCTTCGGGCACAGGGGACGGGATGCCCATTTCGGCGAAGAGGGCCGCGCCGGCTTTCTGTGCCGTGACGATCTCCGGCCGCTCCTCCTCCAGGGGATGGTCAAGATCCGGATCGGCAACATCAATGGTGAAGCCTTCGGGCGCCTGGGTCGCCAGGGTGACGGACCGCCCGAAAAAACGCGACAGCACCGCGTCCCGCTCGGCGGCGTCGCTGCGCACCGTGGTGCCATCGGCCAGCGTGATCTCCACCGGCGGCAGCGGACCATCCGGGCGGGGCGGTTCTACGAAGGCGGCGCGGCATTCCATGACCCGGGGAAAGTGTTTCGCACTCTTGCCACTGACCACTTTGCCCGTTTCGGTATCGATCAAGGCATGGGCCCGGTCCCCGATCAGGCCGGTGGCCGTCACCTCGCCCGCGTCAAAGGTTTCGCCCCCCATGGATTTCACGGGGAAACGCCACAGGCGGGTCAATGCGCCGACGCTCTGGGTCATGGTCCGTGTCTCCCTTATGCTTCCAACGTGCCTTTGGTGCCATGGGGTCGGCCCATCGTTCGGCAGGCCGGCATATCCATGCTGACCTTCTGTTCATGCTACTGATGGAATCCACGCGCACCCACTGGCCGGCCGGCCCCCGCCTTCACGCCACGGCGCTCATATCGGTCAGGGCGGCCTGCGTCTTGTCCCGGATCTCATCGATCGTCACGCCGGGGGCCAGTTCCACGACCTTGAGCCCGTCCGCGACCACATCGAAGACGCCCAGATTGGTGATGACCCGGTCGACACAGGCCTTGCCCGTGAGCGGGAGCGTGCATTCCTTGAGGAGCTTGGGCTCGCCCGCCTTGTTGGTGTGGTCCATGACCACCACGACGCGCTTGACGCCCGCCACCAGATCCATGGCGCCGCCCATGCCTTTCACCATCTTGCCGGGGATCATCCAATTGGCGATGTCGCCGTTCTCGGAGATTTCCATGGCGCCCAGGATCGAGAGGTCGATATGCCCTCCCCGGATCATGCCGAAGCTCTCGGCGGAGGCGAAATAGGAGGTGCGGTCCAGTTCCGTTATGGTCTGCTTGCCCGCATTGATCAGATCGGGATCGATCTCGTCTTCAGTGGGAAACGGTCCCATGCCGAGCATGCCGTTTTCCGACTGCAGGGTGACATCGCAGCCATCGGGAATGTGGTTCGCCACCAGGGTCGGAATGCCGATCCCCAGATTGACATAGAAGCCGTCTTTCACTTCGCGGGCCGCGCGGGCGGCCATTTCATCGCGGGTCCAGGGCATGGAAATCTCCTTTGACTGACAGATCGGGGTCCAAAGCGCGCCGTCCGGGCCCTCAGGCGGCGGACCGGACCGTGCGTTGTTCGATCCGTTTTTCGTGGGTCCCCTGAATGATCCGTTGCACATAGACGCCGGGGGTGTGGATGGTGTCCTTGTCGAGGGTACCGACGGGGACGATCTCCTCCACTTCCGCGATCGTGACCTTGCCGGCGGCCGCGCAGTGGGGATTAAAGTTCCGGGCGGTCTTGCGATAGACGA
Organism: uncultured Alphaproteobacteria bacterium; assembly: GCA_964522525.1. Taxonomy (GTDB): domain Bacteria; phylum Pseudomonadota; class Alphaproteobacteria; order JAJFIK01; family JAJFIK01; genus CAYUYV01. The sequence continues at coordinate 46,101 of CAZFWG010000008.1, forward strand.
GATTGCCCTGGGCATCGCCCTTCCAGGCCTTGACGATCCCCAGATCGGCGCGGATGCCACGCTCCAGGATGTAGGTCTCGCCGTCGAATTCCTTGTGTTCCTTGCCCTCGGCCACCTGGGTGCCGACACCGGTCTTGGTGTAGAAACCGGCGATCCCGGCGCCACCGGCCCGCAGCCGTTCGGCCAGGGTGCCTTGGGGATTGAACTCCACCTCGATCTCGCCGGCGAGGAACTGGCGCTCGAATTCGGCGTTCTCCCCCACATAAGAAGACATCATCTTGGCGATCTGACGCGTGGCGAGGAGCAGCCCCAGGCCGAAATCATCGACCCCGCAATTGTTCGACGCGATGACCAGCTTCTTGGTGCCCGCCTTCACAAGGGCCGAGATGAGGTTTTCCGGGATCCCGCACAGGCCGAAACCGCCCGCGGCGATGGTCATGCCGTCAAACAGCAGGCCGTCGAGGGCGGCATCGGCATCGGGGTAGATCTTGTCTGCCATGGTGACGTTCCTTGTGGCTGATTGGAGGCCTTGTCGCTGGTTGGAGGCCTTGTCGCTGGTTGGAGGCCTTGTCGCTGGTTGGAGGCCTGGGGGCGGGACCCG
>CAZFWG010000008.1:46801-87137 GCA_964522525.1 uncultured Alphaproteobacteria bacterium
CCTTGTCGCTGGTTGGAGGCCTTGTCGCTGGTTGGAGGCCTGGGGGCGGGACCCGGACCGATGCCCTGGGGGCGTGGTCCGGCACCTCTCGGGGCGCTCAAAATCTCCGGGCTATTGGCCAGCCGCCCTTGAGTTTCGTCAAGGACGCCTCCTTTGGAAAGGGCTAGATATGTTCCCGCGGTACACATTCGCGCGCTTTACTGCGGGTTTTCATCGCGGTAGAGCATAAGGCCCAACGGAATGACAACTGGCGTATACCAGGAGGGTTAATTCCATGACCATAGTCATGAATCGCCGCGACCTCGTTAGCGGATTGGCTGCTGGGACTGTTTTTGCCTTCGCGGGCGGCTGCGTGGAAAACCCCGCACTGGGCCGCCGTCAGATGCTTCTCGTCACCGACGAGCAGCTCGCGCAGCTTTCGGGATCCACCTGGACCCAGCTGCGCCAGCAGGAGCGTGTCTCCCGAGACGCGACCATGAACCGCCGCCTTCAGGCGGTGGGCGACCGGGTCGTCATGGCTTCGGGACAGACCAATCACGACTGGGAATATGCCGTTTTCGAAAACGACCAAATCAACGCCTTCGTGCTGCCCGGCGGCAAGGTCGGTTTCTACAGCGGCATCCTCGACATTATGGGTAATGACGATCAGGTTGCGACCGTGATGGGCCACGAGGTCGGCCATGTGGCCGGCAAACACGCTGCGGAACGCTACAGCCAGGCCCTGGCCGCCAATGCCGGTCTGACCCTGACCAATATCGCGCTCCAGAGCCAGGACGTGCGCTTCCGGAACGAAATCGCCGCCATTCTAGGCGCCGGGGTCAGTTTCGGGATCCTCCTGCCCTATTCCCGCAAGCACGAATACGAGGCGGACCGGCTGGGCGTCCAATATATGGCCCAGGCCAACTACAATCCCCGCGAGGCGCTGAGTTTCTGGCAGGGCATGACCAATATGAGCCAGGGGCAGAAGCCGCCGGAATTCATGTCCACGCACCCGTCAGATGCAAACCGGATCCGGGCCATGAACAACGTGATCAGCACGCTTGTTTAAACCTATGTGATCCATCATGAGGCGCATTCGGGGAGCGGTGGGGGCCGGCCAGCGATGACGAGTACGGACAGTGGCGAGTTTGAAGACATTGAGGAACGGCCGAGTTGGTTTCTGCCCCTGTGCCTGTTCATCATCACCGCGATCTTCGCGCTTCTCATCTATTGGTACTATCTGGGCTACACCATCGATGATCTGACCGGCAACACGATCTCGGGCACGGAACGGGGCCGGGTTCTCCAGGTCGCCATTGGCGGCCACCGGCTGGAGATCCCGGCGAACTACACTCAGTATCCCAAGGACCGGCGGGACGGGCCGCGCGATACCCTGGAACTGTTCACCGTGCTGCCCGATTTCGTGCCCTTTTCGCGCCGGCGCCGGCGGGATTTTCTCAATGAGGCCGCGGACTCCACGGTCATCATCTTCAAACTGTCGGCCCAGAACGTCGCGCTGACCGAAAGCCAACGGGTCGAGCAATATCTGAAGAGCCTGGTCGTCGGGGATGGGATCGACACGGATCTGGGCCTGATCGAATTCCAATTCGATGCCGACAGCGCCTTTCATGACCAGGACATGTTCGTTTTCCGCACCACAACCGGCCTCCATGGCATGATCCGGTGTCTGAGGCGCAGCGAGACCATTCAGGCGCCGTTTTGTTGGCGGGAAACGGAAATCGGTGATGGGCTGACCCTGCACTACCGCTTCAAACGGGCTCACCTGGCCGAATGGCAGACCATCGACCGCAATATTCTGGACATGGTGGAACAGTTCACCCGGATCGATGCGCCGTCCACGGTTCTTTCCGAGAATTTCTAAAAGACAGGCCGAACCGGTCGGACCATATGCTGAACGGCCATGGCCATGGGCACGACCGTCAAGGCGCTGATGGCTTGGCACAGGAAACCCAGGGCCAGCAGACTGGCGAAGGTTTCGTGATAACCGCCGAAAACCTTGCCGCCCAGATAGAGCATTCCGCCCGCGATCAAACCGAGCGGCGCGACGGCCCGCCCGACCTGCTCCCAGCTGACGCCAAGACCATCCAGAGCGTCCCGTGTCACGCCCTGGGCATCGAGATGCGACCGGGCCACCATGGTCGAGGCCAGGGCGCCAAGCGCCGTGGTGAGAACCAGAACCGTGCCCGAGATCTGACCGGCGCCGATACCGGCAAGCGATAACAGGGCGATGGTCATGGCGGCCCCGCCAAGAAGGCCCGCGCCGACACCAAGGGCAAGGCGCAGCTGCAAGCCCGCCAGGGCGGCGACAGCCGCAGCGGCCATCAGCCCCGCAATCATCAGCCAGGGTTCGCGGCGCGCGGCGGCCCAATCCAGCGCGGCCTGGGCGCCGAGGGTGCCCTCATTGAGCGACAGGGACAGGGTGCTGTCGGGAACGGGAACGGCGGCCGAGCCCTGCACACCGGCCTTCAGATCGCGCCCGAACGCCGCGACCTTGTCATGGGGCCGCGATGCGTCGGCGCCGGTGCCCGCCACCAAACGAAGGCCGCCACAGGAATCGATGAGGACATGATCCGCCCGCGCCGCAAGGGACGCATCGAGAAGGAGTGTCGGGGACCGCACCAGATCCTTGGGCAGATCCTTGGCAAGGCTCGTCGGATGGGGCGCCACCATGGCGAACCGCTCGGCCAGGCCGATCTCGGTCATCACTTGACCGGCCACGGCCCGGGCCCGGGCGCTATCGCAAACGGCCTCTTGGGCGGGGGCCTGATTGGAAACGGCGATCGCATAGCTGTCCTCGGCGAATCCCAAGCCGGCCAATTCGTCGGGCGGCGCCCGCTCGGTCATGATCGTCGGGGTCAGGAGCAGCCCCTGATGGCCGACGGGACGGAAGAAACCCGAGGCGAGGAGAAGAACGCCGAACACGCCGATGCCGGCCAGGATCCGCGGGGTCTGGCGCGGGGCGATCCAGCCGCGCAGCCCTTCGAGGGAGCGCCGCTGCACCTCGCAAAGCCGACTCACATCATCGAGCCAGCGGTTGGAAGCGGGAAGCAGGGACAGGATCATGGGCAGCAGGCCCACGACGGCGCCCGTGCCCAGCACGAGGCCGATGACGCCAAGGACGGCCATGTCCCGGGCGGCCGTCCCCGGCAGAAGACTCAAGGGGATCAGCGCCACGACGCTTGCAAGGGCGGCGGGGACCACGAGGCGTGCGCCCAACCGCATCAGGGAATAAGCCGCGCTTTCCCGTCCCTCGCCCCAGGACAGGCGGGACGTGTAAAGGGCGAGCCCTACGCCGCATCCCAGGACACCAATCGCGAAAACGCCCATCAAGGCGGGCCAGGCCAGGGGATCGAAGCCATGACCCAAGAAGGCCATGCCCCCACAGATCCAGAGCACGGGCACCAGGGCGACCCCAAAGGCGCCCAACGCCGCCGGCACGGACCGGGCGACATACCAGAAGCCCGCCAGCGACATGGCACCGAGCACAAGCAACAGGGGCCAGCCGCGCTCAAACGCAAGCTCGAGCCCGCCCATGCGCATGGGAAAACCGGCATAGGAAATCTTGACGGGAATGCCCTGGACGGCCTGCTCCACGGCGCGGGTCAGACCGCGCACCACATCGCCATAGCTCGGCCCGTCGGGCTTCGGCGGCGCCATGAGCACACGCATGATAAGCGTCCGGCCGTTGACCGACACAAGACGGCCCTTGAGGCCCAAATGGTCCGACAGCTCAGTCAACCAACCGATATCCTCATCCGACCAGGTCGCGCGAGCCGGGCCCACCGCCACACTGCCCTGTTTTACCACAGGCGGGCGGACAAGGGTTTCGAGCTCCTTGAGGGCCGCGTTTTGGATCTCACGCTGCCCATCTTCCTGGTCCAGTGGAGGGCTCGGCATGGGACTGAAGAGAGAGGTCAATGTTGACCCATCCAGACCCGGCACGCCGGCCACCGCCGCTTCCAATCGACCCAGTAACCTTAACGCATCTTGGGACCAAACCGTAGTCTGAGGGAATGTGACAAGGACGGCAATCTCCGCCTCTACCCAATGAGCAGATCGTAAGTCGGCGAAGGCGGGCGCATGGACCGCGGTCACGTGACGGGCGGGCTCCATCCGCACGCTCAGGACCGCAATCGCGGCGCTAAACACAACGGTCAGCGCCGCAACCACACCCAATATCTGTTTGCGAAACCGAAACAGGCTTCGCACCACTGCAATTGCCATCATCCCCACGCCACAGGAGCGTCAGCCTCTGACCCTCAGCCAGAAGCTGTCCGGCTAAAACTGTTCGTCTAAATCCACATCGAGAATGGCCATGTTGAACTGATAGCTGAGTTCACCGTCCTCGTCGTCCCTGAACACCACGCCGATGAACTCATCGCCAATCAGCACCTCCGCCGAATCATCTTTCTTAGGGCGGGCCTCAACAGCGATCGTATCGAGGCGGAACTTCCGGCGCAAATACTGCTGCACCTTGGTAATTTCATCCTGTGTCATCAATAAACTCCTGTTTGCCTTAACGGTGGGTGTGGGACGCGGTGCCGGGACACGGGCCGTCAATACACGGGGCGCCGGGACAAGGGGGCCGCATCGGGGGCGGCCTTATGGCCGTCCTATAGGGCCAAGTTGCGGCGCGCCATGTGGCCGGGACGGAGAAGACATGGCCCCTTGCCTACCCATTCAAGCCCGCGAACTCAAGCGGCGGAAACCGTGATCGGCCGCAACGACGATGCCCCCTTGCGCATGGGCAACAGGGCCGTTACCCCATGGCCCCTGACCTGTTTTGTTCGTCCTGGGTGCGAGACCGTCATCCTTCCCGGAGTGCCAGATGTTTGAAGATCAACGCCTTGCCCTGACCGTGGCCATCGGGACGGCCCTAGTGTTCATCGCCGTGCTCGTGGGCACGGTCGGCGGCCCGTCGGAGCAAGAGCCCGGCACGGGCTTTGCCGGTAGCGGCCTGCGGATATCCGGCGGATGGGTCGCGGAAAGCCTCGGCGAGAGCAACACGGCCGCCGCCTATCTGGTCATCGACAATGGGGGAGCCGTCGATGATCGTCTTGTGGGCGCCGCGGCCGCCGAGATTCCGGTGACGGAACTCCACATGAACCTGAATGAGGGCGGCATCAATCGCATGCGCCCCGTGGACGGCATCCCCCTGCCCGCCGGCAAAGCGGTGAGCCTCGAACCGGGCGGTTTTCACATCATGCTCCTCCAGGTGCCGAACGCCCTCATGGCCGGTGACGTGGTGTCCGTCACGCTGTCGTTCCGGAACGCGCCGCCCCAGACGGTCGAACTGCCCGTGCGCGGACGGGCCTGGCGCCAGGGCAACGAGGCAAGCGCCGGGGATCCCGAGCGGGACGCGGACGGATCATAAGCCTGGAGAGCCACCCGTTGGGTCCCATGGGAGCGTCCCACGCCCGGCCGGTGAGCGCATGCGATGGCCGCTCATCGTCTTGGAAATGCGCGGTCTTGGAGATGCGCAGGGCGTTACCATCGAGCATCCTGATTGAATGGTTCGGCAAAAGTCCCCAAAGCCCCCAGGCCAACGTGCCTCCCCGCCCCGCAAACGGGACACGGCGGTCACCAAGGGAGCCTTCCTCCAGGCCGGTGAGCGCCTTTTCGCCCGGAAAGGCTTCGACGGGGTGACGCTCGATCAACTCGCCGAAGAAGCCGGTGCCAATAAGGCCCTGATCGCCTATCACTTCGGGTCGAAAGAGAATCTCTACGACGCGGTCATCGCCGCCATCGTCAAGGAAGTGGTTTCGGCGGTGATGGCCGACCTCGATCAAGGCAAGGAACCGATCGAGAACTTCCGCCACTATGTCCGGGTGCTCGCCCGGGAGTTCGCCGCGAGGCCGACATTTCCGGCCATCATCCTGCGCGAGTATGCCCATGGCCCGAAACAGAAACGCGTCGAGGCCTTCGAACCCATTACCGACCTTTTCCGCATGACCGAAACGCTCTATCTGGCAGGCCGACAGGACGGCGTCTTTCAGGAACTGGACCCCCACCAGCTCCACCTCTCGATCGTTGGTCCCCTGATCTATTTCGTGGCGACCATACCCTTTCGCGCCCTCATGTCCGACCGCTTCCCGCCCGATATCAGCAGACCGACGGTTCAATCCTTTGCCGAACACCATGAGCGCTTGATCCTCGACGGGCTGTTGGCAAGGCAAAAATAGGGCCCCGTTTCGCTTGATCGTTAAATAACTAACTGTTTAATTAATTTTCTCTGGACTCTTTTTCAAAATGACTTCCCGCTCCAGAAGTAGTGCTGCGAGGCCGAACCCGTGACCAAGATCGCTTTCTTTGCTCTTGCAGCGTCGCTGCTGGGCTTCCTGACTCTCGCGCCTTCCGGCCATACGCAGACCCCGGTCCCGGACGGGTGGACGGCGCAGGCGGCTCTTGCGCGTTTCGCGGCCGACTATGAGAAAGATCCGGCCGCGCTCGCACCCCTGGCCTTCGGTATCGAGGTCGACGGCACTTTCTGGACCGTCAAGACGGCTCATATCAACGAAAGGATGAAAGCGACCTTGAGCCGCGCGCCCCTCGGGACGCCCGGCTTCTACTTTAAAACCGACCGTGAAACCCTGGCGCGCATGGACACGGGCACCCTTCACGGGTTGACGGCGTTGGGGCAGACCCGCGCCACCGATCCGGCCCCCATGACCCTTGAGTTTACGGATGGTTTCTCGCCGGAAGATCCCGCGGCGTTCCAACGGACCTTCCTATCCGTCGCCTTCCATTTCTGGACCCGGGAGCAGCCCGAAACCGTCCGTCTGGATCCTGCGGCCGCGCGCGTCCTCCATGGCGCCAAAAGCGTGGCCATCTATTACGACCCGGCGCTCCACACGGCCTGGTACCACGTCGAGCCCGGACGCCACGTGAATGCCGATCCCCGGGATCAGCGCAATGATCATCCGAGCCTATTCGTCGTCACCAAGGGTGAAGGAAAGGCGCGACTCGGCGGCAAGGAACGCGTGATAAAGGCGGGGGAAGCGCTTTATGTGGCGGCTGGTGTCCCCCATGAGTTCTGGAACCCGGGCGACGCGCCCTTCGAATTCGTCCTCATGATGTGGGGGTTCCCCTGACGGTCATCGCCGACGGGAGGCAAGCCCCTGAACGGTTAATTCGCCGTCACACAACGGCGATTTTCGTCCCCAAGGTCTGGACGGACGCGGGCCGTTACACATATGCCAAAAAGCGGAATTTCATTTTGCTTTCGGGTGGCCCATGCCGATCGAGCGGCCGGTGACGACCGGTCCCCTGTCCAATGACGCGTCGCGGGCCTTTCCCTTTCACGGGCGTGAGGCCCGTGCGCCCTCAGGCCATGCGCGGACCTATTATGCGGCCACGGCCAAAGGGCTCCAGGATCATCCCCCCTTGAGCGGTGCCGCCACCTGCGATGTCGCCATTATCGGCGGTGGTCTGACCGGTTTGTCCTGCGCGCTTGCCCTTGCGGAACGAAACTATGACGTCGTCCTGATCGAAGCCCGGCGATTGGGCTGGGGCGCCAGCGGACGCAATGGCGGGCAGTTGCTCAGCGGCCAACGCGTCGATCAGCAAAGCCTTGAAACCCGCCATGGGGCTCAGATCGCGCGGCAGATGTGGGATCTGGCGCAAGCCGCTAAACAGGAAGTGCGCACCCGCATCGATCAGCATGCCATCGAATGCGGCCTGATGCCGGGCGCCCTGAGCGCGGCGGCGAAGCCTGCCCACTTCCGGGAGCTTCAGGCCGAGGCCGATCATCTGGGCACGGTTTACGACTATCCCCATCTCACGGTCGTGCCGCCGGCCGCCATGGGCGACTATGTGGCCAGCCGCGGCTACCATGGCGGGGTGTGGGACGCGGATGGCGGCCATCTCCATCCCCTGAACTATGCGCTCGGCCTCGCTCAGGCGGCGGAGAAGGCGGGCGCCCGCCTGTTCGAGAACACACCGGCCCTCTCCGTCACCAAGAATGCGGCGCCGAAAATCCGGACGCCCCAGGGCACGATCAAGGCGCGAGCGGTGGTCCTCGCCTGCAATGCCTATCATACGGGCCTTATGCCCGAAATCGACAAGACGGTCCTGCCTATCAACAGTTTCGTGGGCGTCACCCGTCCCCTGGTGCCGGAACTCGCCCGCGCGCTTCTCCCGCGCGGCGGCTGCGTGGCCGATACCCGTTTCATTCTCGACTATTATCGTCTGACGCCGGATCACCGCCTTCTGTTCGGGGGCGGCGAGAGTTACGCCGGCGACCTGCCCCGGGACGTCGCACCGATCATCCTGAAACGGATTCGCAAGGTGTTCCCCCAGCTCCTGGATGCCGGTCTCGAATTTGCCTGGGGCGGACGGCTCGCCGTCACCCGCTCCCGCATGCCCCATATCGGCCGGGTCGGTCCGAACCGCTACGTGGCGGTGGGCTTCTCGGGCCAAGGCCTCGCCATCACGACTCAGGCCGGATCGGTCATTGCCGAAGCCATCGCAGGCACGGCGGAACGTTTCGACGTTTATGACCGGATCAAGCCCATCCCCCTCCCCGGTGGGCCCCGTTTCCGCCGCCCCCTGATGGTTCTCGCCATGGCCTGGGCCGCGCTGCGAGACATGTTGTGACCGCATCACTCGACCGGATAGGGGCCATCATCAAAGACCGTGGCGTGATAACCCTTTGAGCCGATCAGGCCCATGAGCGGACCGAACGGATCCCGGCCGGTGCGAGGCCGCGCAAACGCCGTGGTGAAATCCGTTTCAGGCCGCCAACCAAACCCGTTCCGGGCATGGGCATTGTCATAGACCCGGTCGAGGGTCTCAAACATGCGCCAGGCCAGGGCGTGATACTCCGCTTCGACATCATGGAGGCGGCTCAGCACGGCTCGAGCATCCCGCGCCAGTTCTGCACAGTCTTCCCGGCGGAAAGGTGATGTGGCGCTGATGATATAGGTCCCATGTTGCCCTCAGGTGGCCTGCGCCGCCCGTCACCAGATAGCACATTGTTCCTTACCCGGATAACAGCAGACGGAGGATATCGGCGGCCCGGTCATGGGCCCCGGCTTGTCGATACAAATCACGGATGAAGGCGCAGGCCTGCGCCCTCTGGTCGTCATCCTGGGCTCGCGCCCCACCGACGATGATCTGCACAAGCGCCTTGTCATGGTGGTTGAACAGATCATCGAAGACCATTTGGAGACCGGACTTCGCCGAATCCTCGTCAAAGGGCCGGGGCTCTTCATCCGCATTGAGAATAACCGTATTGAGGACCTTATCGAGCCGATCGCCCAGATCAGCCGTGATCAGCCTGTTGAACGCCTCATAGTCGAGCGTTTCACTGTCCAGGAGCCACTGGTAGCAAAGGGGGGCTGACCGTTCGAGGAGATAGTCGGCCGTGTGGGAAACGACTTCCGCGAACTCGACCAGATCCTCGTCGCGCGCGCGGGGCAGATAGCTCGGAAAGATGGCCATGCCGAAACTGTGCAGAACGGCGCCGCCTTCCCGTTCGAGTCCTTCGATGCCGCCCTCCCGGTAGGCCTTGCCCAGCCGATCGCGGATCGTGATTTGCGCATCCGGATCATTTTTGACGATGGCGGTGAAGAGCGGCTCGGCGGCCAGCTGTTCCATGGCCTGGGCCACATGGACCCCAGCTTGACCGCCGTCAAGCGCGCCCCCCCCGACCGCATCGCCCAGAATGGCGGGACCATAGTGAGCGCCCATGCCGGCAAACATCACGGCGAGGGCCGGCGCCAGGAGACGCCGGTCCACATCGAGAAGCGGCCCGGCGGCAAGCCAGCCCAGAAGAGCGCCGCCGCCGCCGGCCAGGAGACCCAGAATGACAGCGCCGATCGTCATGACGCCAACATGCGCAGGATCATGCTTAGGGTCCGGAGGGTCCGGCGCCTAGCCGCCGTCGGTGTGTCCACCATTGGTGTCGTCATAGGGAAAGCTCTGATCCATGGCCTGGGAGGGATGCGCACAGCCGGCGCAGCCCACGATCTTGGCCGGGATTCCCGCCACGGTGCAATTGGCGGGTACGGGTTTCAACACGACGCTGCCCGCCGCGACCCGGGCATTTTCCCCGACCGAGATGTTGCCGAGGATCTTGGCCCCCGCCCCGATCAGCACGCCGGATCCGATCTTGGGATGGCGATCCCCGCTTTCCTTGCCGGTGCCGCCGAGGGTCACACCGTGGAGCATCGAGACATTGTCGCCAACCACGGCCGTTTCGCCGATCACGATGCCGGAGGCGTGATCCATCATGATCCCGCGGCCGATGCGCGCGGCCGGATTGATGTCCACGCCGAACACATCGGAGATCCGGTTCTGGATATAGAGCGCCATGGCTTCGCGGCCGTGGGTCCAATGCCAGTGGGCGATGCGATAGGACTGGAGCGCGTGGAAGCCCTTGAAGAAAAGCAGGGCCTGGACATAGGTCTTGCAGGCCGGATCCCGGTCGAACACCGCCGCCAGATCGGCCCGCACCGCCGCACCGATGGCGGGATCGGCAAACAGGGCCTGAACGATGACCTGGCGCACCAGCATGGCCGGGGTGTCGGCGCTCGAAAGCTTCTGGGCCAGGTGATAGCTCAACGCCCCTTCAAGCCGATCATGGTTCAGCACCGTGGCATGGACGAGGCTCGCCAGGACCGGCTCATCGCTGGCGATGGTTTGCGCTTCTTCACGCAGGCGCTCCCAGATGGGATCACAGGTGGGGACCGGCGGCGCGGCGGATTTTTGATCGGCGGCCGCGTCCTCTTTGACGGGTGAGGGATCGGACGAGGTATCGTGCATCGCGGTCATGGGTCTCATGCTCCCGTTGCCCTGCCGGGGCCGACTCCCGCGGTCGCCCCTGTGCGCTTGTGACACAATTTCATAGACATGAGGCCCGTGCATACACAAACAAGCGAAAAGTCACGGAGCGCCCGTTGAAAAGCCACCTCGGTCTTCAACCTCTTGCACCGCGCGCGCCGATAGGCTATCTCCCTGGTCTCTTAATTGAGAATGCATCTCAGTTTTCTTGCTTGATTGGACGGAGGGGCCCATGCTCCAGCGCAACGCCATACCCGCCATTTCTCTCCCCGATTTCGGCGAGGAGCTGAGTGCCGCCCATGAATCCGAGGACCTCGCCCAGTTCCTGCTGCGGCGCCGGTCTTCCACCGCGAAATGTCTGGGCGCGCCGGGTCCCTCGCCCGAGCAGATCAGCCATATTCTCGCCGCGGGGGCGCGGGTGCCCGACCACGGCAAACTTTCGCCCTGGCGTTTCATCCTGTTTGAGGGTGAGGATCGCGCGGCATTCGGCCGGGTGATCGGCGAGGCGTTCGATCGCGCGAACCCGGAGGCGCCGGCCGACCAACGGACGGCGGAACGGGACCGTTTCATGCGCGCGCCGCTCGTCATTGCCGTCATCTCCAAACCGGTCATCCCCCACAAGATCCCGGAATGGGAGCAGCTTCTGTCCGCGGGCGCCGTCTGTCAGACCATGTTGATCGCCGGACAGGCGCTGGGCTTCGCCGGCCAGTGGCTGACGGAATGGTACGCCTATGACAAGACGGTGTTGACAGCTTTGGGCCTTCAGCCGACGGAACGGGTTGCGGGCTATCTTTATTTCGGGACCGCCAAGGAAGCCCCGAGGGAACGGGTGCGTCCCGACCTCAACGATCTGGTGAGCCGCTGGGCGCCCCAAGCGCAAAAGGCACCGGGCGCTCCCTCCCTGTAAACGCAGACGACGTCACTCCGTCCGGGGACAGGCGAAGCGCTGCACCATGCCGGGCCGGGGCAGCGTTGGCTCGAAAGCGTCGAGGGCCTTCGTCATCTCTCCCACAACTTCCCGTCGGGTCGCGTAGAAGTTCACCTGGCTCCCCGATGAGGTGACCCTGATCGTGTTCAGCGTCGCCAGGAGACACCACTCTTCGGGGATCATGCCCTGGAACCAGTGGGGATAGACCATGGCGAAATCGACCCCCCGTTCTGCGGCCATTTCCGTAATGGTCCGGGCATTGAGCTTTTGTTGGGCCCGTTGCAGACGCGCGGTCTCGGACCCCAGCCCCGCCAGATCCAGGACATAACGGTCGTTGTCATAGGAAACCCAGCCCAGGTCATTGACCGCCACGGCGCGCGGGAAATAGTCCGTGGCAAAACGATGCATCTGGAACTGCTGTTCGTAGACGTTCCGGATACCGAGGGGGGTTCCCATCGTCACCGACAGATAGGGGAAGACAAGAACAACCAGCCCAAGCATCAGTGCCACATTCTGCATGGGCGGCAGCGGCCGGGCGACGATCTTCGCGATCGGATGGCGCAACAGGAAGATCCCGGACATCACCATGGCGGCGAAAGCATAGACCTCATAGCGCTGGAACCATCCATACCGCCCCGCCGCCAGATGCGCCGCCAGGGTGACCGCCATGGTCCCGGCGATGATCACATCGGCGGAAGCCGGGGAGCGCCATCGCCCGGCCCCGTCATGGAGGCTCGCGAGGGAAGCAGTCACCGCCAGAAGAAAAACCAGGCCCCAGCGATGCTCCAGAAGAGCCTCCTGCAGATTGACGCCAAAGCCCCGCAAGGTGCCGGCCAGCCCGCCCGAATCGACAAGCGTGGCCATGACCAGTGATTTGACGAGCACCGAACTCGGCAGGATCGGCAGCCCCAAACTGTCCATCGTGGCGACATAGAGGGCCAAACATGCAGCCAAGGCGGCGGCCGCGCCGAGGGCGTGGCGCCAATGGCCGGCGACGAGCATGGCGAGCAACGCCGCCCCGGACATGGCCACCCCTTCAAAACGGATGAGAGGCATACAGATCACGGCGAAGATCAGGGACCAGGATATCGACCCGTCCTCGGCCATGATCACAAGGCCTCGGATCGTGACAATGACCGCCAGGACATGGAGCGCGTGTTCCATGCCCGTCAGGGGCAGGGCAAAAGCGCTGATCGTGAGCATCAGGAAAACGGCGGCAAGGCTCACCAGCCGCGCGCGCGCATCCGTCCCGGCCGGAACGGCATGGCGCCAGAAAAACGCGAGAAGGAGCCATACGGACAACCCGGCGGCCAGTCCGTTGATCAGCAAAGGACCGAAACGCCCGATACCCAGAAACTCCGGAATGGTCAGCAAGAGCGGGTAAAGGATCGACGAGGACGGCGAGGCATATTCGTCCCGATTGACGCCGTAGCCGCCGTCAAGGATGGTCTCCGCCACCGACAAATGGATATAGGGATCATCCAGGCTGTAGATCAGATGCCCGTCATTGCGCCACAGGGAGACCGCGATCAACACGCCAAAGCCGATGGCCCAGATCCGTGTCCAGGTCCAGGCATAGGTGGCGCTCTCCTGCATGCCTTGTCTCCCCCTGCCCCTTTTGCCCTTCGACCCGCGCCCTGAAAGCTTGAATGCCAGCAAGGCGCACGGTGCTTCCTGTCAATATGAGGAGGCCTGCCTTGGAGCAAGGCCCGCTGGCTGGCCCGGTCCGATCACCGTACTATGAGGATCTTGCCGCCCGTGTCGAGCGGTCCCTGGAACGAGGCGCACCTCAGATGGAACGACCGTTTTTCGCCCGTCTCATGACCGTTTTGGTTGTCCTGCTGGCCCTGTTGGGCACGGCCACGGCCGTCGTTCATTTCCTGAGCCCCCACTACAATCCGGGTTTCGACGACCACCCAGGGATCGTCAAAAGCCATGTGGTCCTGGGCGCCCTCTATCTGCTTCTGGGCCTGTTCCAGTTCTCTCCGGGGATCCGGCGTCAATCCATCCGCTACCATCGGTGGATGGGGCGCCTCCTGGTTGCCGGTGCCCTGGTCACCGGGATGACCGCCCTGTTCCTGGGGATCGTGATTCCCTTTTCGGGGTTCGCCGAACAGATCATCATCAGCATTTTCGGCGGCTTGTTCCTGATCTCGATCGTTCAAGCGGTCTTGAACGTCCGTCAGGGGCGCATCCAGCAGCATCGCGAATGGATGATCCGGGCCTATGCCATCGGCGCCTCCATCGTCACCATGCGGCTGATTTTCATTCCCCTCTTGATGATCAATCAACCAACGAGAATTGAAGAAACCGCCTTTTATTCGATCGTCGCTTTCGGCGCCGCCTTCGTCCTCCATTCGGCGTTGGCTGAGATCTGGATCCGCGCGACCCGGGGCCGGGTCGTGGGTTAGCCGACGTCTCACCCCGCGGCGACCGCCGGGCGTGTGCTGCCCGCGCGGATTTCCAGAACCGCGCGCCGTAGCGCCGCGCCGAAGACCAGGAGGGAGGCGGCGGGGCCGGTCGGCAAGAAAAGCGTCTCGGTGATCGCGCCGAGGACGAAGGGAAACGCCCAGGCAAGGACCAGGATCTCCCGCTCCCACTTCATCCAGCCCCGTTCCAGGCCATAGAAGGCCAGGAAACCGACCGGCAACAGAAGCAGCAACAGATCATAGTCGAACATGTAGGGGCTGATCAGAAGGGAGGCGGAAATGAGCAGCGCCCAGCCCAGACGGCGGTCGACCTTGTGGGACCAGACCCAGAAGGTCAGCAGGGCGACGATCACGGCAACGACGCCATGCAGGGCAAAGGCAATGCTGGGCGGAACCCCGATGATGGCCACCGCGCCGAACACGGTCGGCATCTTGTGCCAGGGCGTCATGCCCGCTTCCAGCAACTCACGGACGAAAGTGAAGTTCTCAAAGAAGACAGCCCACAGATCAACACCAAACGCGAGGACACTGAGGCCCGCAAAGACCAACGCCGTCACGGTGGCGCTGCCGAAGACCACCCATTGACCGGACAGAAGAAGAATGACGGGGACCAGGACGCCCAGATGGGGCTTGAAGGTCAAGAGCCCCAGGAAAATACCGGCGAGAACGGGCCGCGTGGGCGCGTAGAGAATGAAGCCCGCAAAAAGCCCGGTAATCAACGCCGCCGTCTGGCCGTGGAACGAATTGATGAAAAAGGCCGGCGCCGCCGCAAACAGCCAGACCGCTTCACTGCGCCGGCCCAGACGCCAGATCATGTTCAGGGCAAAGAGGCTTGTCGGGATGATCCAGAAGAAATAGGCGGCGAAATAGGGCAGGAACGCCAGCGGCAGGGACAGAAGTTGAAACGTGGGCGGATAATGCCAATAGGAGACCGTGGTGTTTCCCTCGACCGCTTCGGCCTGGATGGCCACCATGGCTTGCGCGTCGTAGGCCGCTTCCGGGCGTCCTTCAAGGGACAGCTTCGAGGCCGCCCAGAAGGTCATGAAGTCATAGCCATAGGGCTTTTCGACCGGATCGATCCCGCCCGATCCGAGGGACACCCATACCGCCGCGGACACCAGATAGGCAAAGATGATGATGACCGGATAGGCCACTAGGCGCCGCCGATTCAGCCAAAAAGAGTCGCCTGTCGAAGGAGACGGTCCCGTTTCCGAAATGCTCATGGTGTCGTCCGCGAATGAAATTTCAATTGGGCTGGACCAGCGTTCCGCCCCCGGCTGACGTCCCCAACGGCGCTTCCACTCCTGAGACTTCGTCCCGCACCCGGCGCATGGCCAGGGCCAAAAGCACAAGCGTGGGGAGCGGCCCGATCGGGAGCGAGAGATTATCGATCACGTAAGCGGAAACCAACGGAAAAAGCCAGGCCGCCACCAGCATTTCACGCTCCCATGGGGCCCAGCCCCGCTCCTTGGCGTGATAGGCAATCAGTCCCATCGGGATCAACAGTAAGGTCAGGTCGTAGTCAAACATGTAAGGGCTGATCAGGAGCGTTGCGGGGATCAGAACGGCCCAGACCAACCGACGATCGACCTCAAGGGACCAGACCCAGAAAACGGTCACGGCAGCCGCTGCCGCCACGACGCCATGGATAGCGTAGGCCACGCTCTGGGGCGCGCCAAGCACGGACACCGCCGCGAAGACGGTGGGCATTTTCTCCCACGGGGTCACACCATCCTGGACCAGAAGGCGCACGGTTCCCAGATTGTCGAAAAAGATCCCCCACAGATCGTGACCGAACACGAGAACGGTGAGGCCGGCAAACAGCAGGGTCGTGACCGCTGCGCTGGCGAATACGCTCCATTGGCGCGCCAGCAACAGCGCGACGGGGATGAGAACGCCGAAATGGGGCTTGATCGTCAGGAGACCGAGGAAGACCCCGGCAAGAAGGGGCCGTTTCGGCATCGCCCAGACGACGCCCAGGAACAGCGCGGTCACGAGCACGGCCGTCTGGCCATGGAGGAAATTGACGAAAAAGGCAGGCGCCGCAAGGAACAGCCAGACCGCATACCGGTCCCGCGTCGCCCGCCAGACCATGCCGAGCGCGAACGCCCCCGTCAGGATCACCCACAGAATATAAGACAGAAAATAGGGCACCAGAGCCAGCGGCAGGGTGATCAATTGGAACGTAGGCGGATAATGCCAAAGATAGAAATGGGTCGTCCCCGGCGCAACCGCGCTTTGACGATCCGTGATGGTCTTGACGTCAAAGGCCGCTTCCGGCGTGCCCTCGAGACCGAGCTCAGAGGCCGTCCAAAAGGTGATGAAATCCGAGCCGTAGGGCTTGCCTTCGGCATCGACCGACACGCCGCCGAGCGAATACCAGACCACCACCATCAGGGCATAGCCGATGACGAAACAAATGGGATAGATCCCGAGCCGCCGGCGCGTGAGCCAGTGGCCCCCCGTTTCGTTGGGTTCCGGAAAGGTCGTGGCCGTGGTCATGGTGTCATCCGTCGCGGGTCAACCCAGTCAAGGGATCACCCTATCCCCTTCCCCGATACGGGGCCACATCCGGCGCCGGGATCCAGACATCCTTCGGCGGCGCGCCCGTCTGATAAAAGACATCGATGGGAATCCCGCCCCGGGGATACCAGTAGCCGGCGATGCGCAGCCATTTGGGGACGATGGTCGCGACCACCCGCTTGGCGATGTCGATGGTGCAGGCCTCGTGGAAGGCCGCGTGGTTGCGGAACGCCGCCAGATAGAGCTTCAGGCTCTTGCTTTCGAGAAGAAACGCCTCCGGAACATAGTCGATCACGAGATGGGCGAAGTCGGGCTGTCCGGTCACCGGGCACAGGGATGTGAATTCAGGACAGACAAAGCGCGCCATATAAGCGACGTCCGGATGGGGATTGGGGACGGGATCGAGGCGCGCGGTCTCCGGCGAGGCCGGCACCGGGCTCACCTGCCCCAGCTGGGTGCGCACGGCGGGGCTCTCGGCGGTCCCGCCTTGGAAATCGGTCGGTTCGGAGGCCATGGGATTAACCTTGTTCACTCATGGTTTGGTACCCGCGTCAGGTTAGGCTAGCCTGAAGCCCAAACAAGGGGGCTTTGGATCCATATGTGGCGATATGAGGCGACGAGCATGCGGGGAACGGTGCGCACCGATGTGCAAGGCGCGGTGGGCTTTCTTATTTTTGACAATCAAGAGCGCCACAACGCCCTGACCTTGGAAATGTGGCAGGCGATCCCCGACCTCCTTGACGGGCTCGAGGCCCATCCGGATGTGCGGGTGGTGGTGCTCATGGGCGCGGGTGACCGGGCCTTCGTTTCCGGCGCCGACATTTCGGAATTCGACACGGTCCGGGCGACGCGCGAAGGCACGCTCAATTATGAGAAAGCGACGGAGATCGCCTTCAATCGCATCCGGGACTGTGCCCATCCGACGCTTGCCTCGATTCGGGGCTTTTGCATGGGTGGCGGTCTGGGCCTCGCTCTGTCTTGTGACCTGCGCTATGCCCGCGATGACGGACGGTTCGCGATCCCCGCCGCCAAGCTCGGTGTGGGATACGGCTTTGGCGCGACGCGGGATCTGGTGCTGGCCGTGGGTCCGGCCCATGCGCGCGAGATCCTCTACACGGCGCGCATCTATGATGCCCGGGAAGCAGAGCGCATGGGATTGGTCAATCGGGTCTATGACCGGGGTCATCTGAGCCCGGCGGTCCATGACTTCTGCGATGCCGTGAGCCGGAACGCCCCCCTCACGCATCGGACCGCCAAACGGGCCGTCGCGGAGGCCCTCGCGGTGGCGCATTCGACCCGGATTGATTTCGTCGACGAACTCGTGGCGGGTTGTTTCGCGAGTGAAGACTATGAGGAAGGCCGTCGGGCCTTCATGGAAAAACGCCTGCCCCAGTTCAAGGGGCGTTGAGGCGCAGGGTTCAGGGACGGCCGATCAGGGGAGAACGCATGTCAGCCAGGGTTGTCAGGCAGGGTATTCTGGGATGGGGTGTTGGGCTTCTGTTGGCCCTGACCGGTGGTGGCGCCGGCGCCGCCTCGCTCGAAGGGCCCGATGTCTTTTCACCAATCCCGACCAGTCTGCGCTCGGAGCTTGCCCATATCCGCACCAAGCCGCATCTGAACCGCGACCTTGAAGAGCGGGGCCTCTCCCTCGGCGTGCCCATCTTTGTCCGGATCTTCAAACTGACCCGCCAACTCGAGGTCTGGATCGAGGATGTGGACGGGCGCTATTCCCTGTTCCGGACCTATGGGATCTGTGACTATTCGGGCGGCATGGGGCCGAAGCACCAGGAAGGCGATCTTCAGTCACCGGAGGGCTTCTATACGGTCGATGCCTATGACCTGAACCCCAACAGCCAGTTTCATCTGTCGTTCAATCTGGGCTTTCCCAATGCCTATGACCGGGCCCATGGACGCACCGGCAATCTCCTGATGGTCCATGGTTCCTGCCTGTCGCGCGGCTGTTTCGCCATGACGGATGCGCGCATGGAGGAGATCTACACCTTGGCGGCGTCGGCGCTGGAAGCGGGTCAGACGGAAATCCCGGTTCACATCTTCCCGTTCAAGATGACGGATGTGAATATCCAGGCAACCCGTGGATCCGCATATCACAATTTCTGGGTCAATCTGAAGGACGGCCACGACCTGTTCGAGGAAACGGGGGTGCCGCCGACGGTCTGGGTCGAGAACAAGAGCTACCGCTTTGCCAAGCGGGAGCCGTTGGGGGAACGGATGGTCGCCGCCACTTTGTCCTCGGACGCGCCGGCGACGAAGCCCAAGGATTTCCTCGAGATCGAGCCCCTGGGCACGCCATGCGGCGCGCCGCAATGCCCGCTGCCGAAAGTTCAGTAGGAAAACTAAAAGTCTAAAAGAAGAAGCGATGCGGGATCAGGCGGAGCGGGATGATCCGAATTCCGCTCCCGCCGTGCTGTTTTCTTCCTGGGTGTGGTTTTCACAGAAGCGGTCCCGCAACACGACGGCAAGCCAATAGCTGAAAAACATGATCCCGCCCACGATCAGGACGTTGAGCAGGCTTGTGAGGAACAGGCCGAACGCCGGCGGACGCATTCCCGGCTCGCGAATTTCCGCCAGAAGGATCAGCACGAAGGTCGGAATGACCAGAAGCCCCAGAACTCCATAAATCAGAAAGATGCCCCGGCACATCTCCAAATAGTTCTCGCGCATCATCAGCGCCATGTCCGGATCCTCATCCGGGCTGTTGGAGAATTCCGACGGGGGCGCCATGGAGAGCATGCGAAACGCCGGGTTCAGCATGAAATCATTCGTCACGGTGCGCACGACGAAGCTCAACAGGATCGCCAGGGCCGGGCCGCCGAAAACCCATAGCATCGACAGCACGAGGAAAATCGTGAGCGGATGAAAGATCAGGAGTGGTTCCGGGCTCATGATCGCCTTCCCGCCCGCTTCTGAACCGAACGGGCCCTCGCCGCGACTGCGCCCCGGGGTTTTATCGGGGACAGTCGGCACACGCCTCGGCCAAATGTTCCCGCATGGGTGGCCACGTGAACGGTAAAGGGCTCCGTGACTTGGGGCAAGGGCATTGACGATCCGCCAAAGCCGAATTGATGGTCACGGAGAGGGGAAGGGCCTCCTGACCTGGCCGAACCCGGCTTTCAGAGACCCTTCAGCGCCAAAGAACCGGGTTCTTGTCCCGGCTGCGCGCCCTGTCTCGATAGGTGAGCAGGTCCAAACCCGCGTCACCGGGCGGGCGCTGCCCCATCGTCGATCGCCCAGGCCCGCTTGTACGCCTCCCGCGCCGTCAGACGGTCCACATATTTCACGAAAGCGGGTCGCTTTTCCCAACTGCCCATCCGGAGACCGAAGTCGATCTCAGCGCCCACATAGACGTCGGCGGCGGAAAATGCGGAGCCCACAATGAATTCCTTGTCGGTGACCGCCTGTTCCAGCGTGTCCATGACCGCTTCAAAACTGCCGTAACCGGCCATCATCTGTTTCTCCGGCGCAAGCTCGACACCGAGGGACCTGTTCACCCAGGCCGCTTCCACGGGCCCGGCCGCAAAGAACATCCAACGGTAATAGTCGCCCCGCTCCGTCAAAGGCGGCGCGAGTTTCGCATCGGGAAAGGCGTCCGCCAGATAGGCGCAGATGGCCGCGCATTCGGTGACGACGGTCTTGCCGTGGCGCAGAGCCGGCACCTTGCCCATGGGGTTGATGGCCAGATAGTCCGCCCCCTTCATGGTCGTGCCGTATTCCAGGATTTCGGTTTCATAGGGAACGCCGACTTCCTCCAGCATCCAGCGCGCGATGCGGCCGCGGGACTGGGGATTGGTGTAGAGCACCAGATCGTCTGCCATGACGCCTCTCCATTGTGTCTCTTATGATCCAGGAAACGGGGCGAACATAACAGGAACAAGACGGGGCGTCACGCCCTTTCTTCCTGGTTCGCCCAGGTCTTTCCGGGTTGCCATGGCGGCTTTCTCCGTTGACGGATGAGTGGCCAGGCGCGGCGGCCAAAGAAAAAGCCGGTCCCTTTCGGAACCGGCTTCAATCCTGGCCAATATCAACCTCAGCTCAACTATGCGCTCGGGAACAGTTGGGCCAGGTCCTCTTCATCGAAGTTGCGAATGACGAGCACGCTGTCCGTGTCGAAGGTGATTTGCAGATCCCTGCCATCGGGCGTGACCATGTTGGCGATCGCCTCCAAGGAGGTGATGACGCCGCCATTCTCATCCACGATCTCCAGCGTGTCCTCACCCAATCTGAAGTCGGTGATGGTGGTCGTGCCGACGGAACCCTCGACGAAGATGAATTTGTCTGAGCCGGACCGTCCGGTCAGGGTGTTGTCGCCGTCGCCCCCGTTCAGGGTGTCGTCGCCGGAACCGCCATTGAGCGTGTCATTGCCGTCACCGCCGTTGACCGTATCGTTGCCGTCCCCACCGCTCAGGCTGTCATCGCCGCCATCGCCGTTCAGCGTGTCGTCGTCATCGCCACCCCTCAGGGTGTCATTGCCGAGACCACCGTTGAGGATGTCATTGTCATCGCCGCCATTGAGGAGATCGTCGCCGTCGCCCGCGTCGATCTCGTCCATGCCGTCGCCACCCCGCAGGGTGTCGTTACCGGCACCGCCATCGATCACATCGTCGCCGTCGCCGCCATTGGCAATGTCATTGCCTGCGCCGGCGGCGATGGTGTCGTTGCCGTTTCCGCCCTGGACCCGGTCATTGCCATCACCACCGCTCAGATCGTCATCGCCGTTGCCGCCCCGGACGGTGTCGTCGCCGAGACCACCCGTGACGGTGTCGTTGCCGTCGCCACCATTGACAATGTCGTTGCCGTCGCCGCCATCGACCGTATCTTGACCATCACTGCCCCGGACCGTGTCATCGCCGGCACCGCCCGTGACCATGTCGTTGCCGCTGCCGCCATTGGCGATGTCGCTGCCCTCGCCGCCATCGACCGTATCCTGACCATCACTGCCGCGGACCGTGTCATCGCCGGCACCGCCACTGACCGTATCGTTGTCGGTGCCGCCATTGGCGAGATCATTGCCCGCACCGCCGTCGATTTCATCCTCGCCGTCATTGCCTCGGACGGTGTCGTCGTCATTCTCACCGTTGAGCGTGTCATTGCCGTTGCCACCGATGATGCGGTCATTGCCGTCCCCACCATCGACAAGGTCATTGCCCTCGCCGGTCCGGAAGATGTCATCACCCGTCGTGCCCGTCTCGACATCATCGTCCGGATCCACCGCTTCTGGCGTGAGGGAAAAGGTCGTCCCATTGATTTGGATGGACTCGAAATTGCTGGCCGTGTAGCTGGCCCCGTTCAGGGTGAAGGTCACAGTATTGTCAGCACTCGAAACAGTGACCCCGCTTCCGCCCAGATCATCGACACTGTCGGCGCCCGAGACCCCCAACTCCCCGGCAACATCCGTGAGATCCAGGATGTCATTGTCGCCATCATTCTCGCCCGCGTCGATCACATGGGTGACATCGGCCCCATCCACGTCGAACACGTCATCGCCCGCACCGAGATTAACGGTGACCGTGTTCGGATCGACACCCGCCAGCGCAAGATCACCGCTGGTCGTTACCGTGTCATCGCCCGCGCCGGTATTGATGGTGATGTCTTCGACCTCTTCGACCGTCGATGTGGCCCCATCGACGCCGAGTTCGAGGCTCGAACTGTCGCCAGCCTCGTTGGCCAGGGACACCGTGTTGCCAGTGCCGTCACCCTCGACAACCAGCAGGTCCGTGTCTTCTCCACCGATGATGGAATCACTGCCGCCACCGGTGGCGTAGGTGATGGTGTCGTCACCGGCGCCGCCGTCGAGCGTTTCGTCGGCGCCGGTGCTCGCAATCATGTCAGGCGTGCCGGGATCGACAGGATCAAGACCGATGATCTCCTCAAAACCGGTTGCCGTCTGAACACTTCCATCCGTGAGCCTAATGGTCAGGCCGGTCGCCAAGTCCCCCGTGACGGTGGCATCGCTGAAATTGGAGAAATCCAGCGTGTCGTCGCCGTCGCCGCCGGTGAGGACATCATTCCCCGCACTGACAACAACCGTATCATTGCCTATGCCACCCGAGATTTCATTTTGGAGATCGTCACCGACAATGAGGTCATTTCCTCCAAACCCGAACAATCTGTCGCCTTCGGCGGCCCGTAGCGTTTCATCGAGAATAACTTCTTCGATACTATCGGCTACGATAGAAAACTCGACATCTCCGGTGAGCTCATCCAGAAAGCTTATCTGTAGCGCGCCACTGAAGGACCCATCTGACAAGTCTCCATTGCCGCCGAAAAACACATCACCAAGGACGAACCCCTCTTCAAAAACGATATCGCCGCTTCGGTCGTTGAAAGCGGAGAGGTCAAGGGTATCAAAATCCAAACCTCCGTCGATGGTATCGATCCCTCCACTGAAAATAATGGTATCTGCACCAGAGCCTCCGAAGATACTGTCGTCGCCCTGGCCACCATCGATTGTGTCATTACCACCGACACCGCCGTTTAGGGTATCGTTCCCGTCCCCGCCATCGATAGAGTCGTTGGTGCCGCTCCCAATAATCGAATCGTCGCCGCTGTTGTCCTCGCCCAAGCCCGGGAAAATGGTGTCATCGCCACCCGTTAAAGTAGTTTGCACCATGATCGCAATCCTCTCTCAATAAAATGGATTCAATTCAAGTGTAAGCCGGCCCCGGTAGTGAGGCCGACTTTATTTTCTAATCCGCTTCCTGACCAAGAGGGTCAGGCGACGTCAAAGCCTGCAAAGAGGTTTTTCAGTTCGTCTTCAGAGAAATTGCTGATGACCAGCACGTCGTTACCGAAATCGATCGTGAGGTCCCCAAATCTGCCTTGGGTGATCTCCGCAATTTCCTTTAGTTCGTCATACGACCCGACGGCCTGACCGTTTTGATCGGTGAGAACGAGTTGGTCATCCCCACGTCCGAAATCGGTGATGAAGGTCGTGTTCTTGCCCGCTTCACCGAAAGTGAATTTGAACGTGTCGTTGCCACGCCCTCCGCTCAGAATATTGAGACCAGACCCACCATCCAGGGTGTCATCACCGCTGCCGGCGAAGAGGATGTCGCACCCTTCGCCACCATCGAGACTGTCATCGCCCGAACCGCCGAACATCAGGTCGTTGCCCGACCCACCATCAAGGGTGTCATTGCCGGAATTGCCGAACATCCAGTCATTGCCGCCATTGCCGACCAGGCTGTCATTGCCCGATCCGCTGATCAGGAGATTGCCCCGATCGTTGCCGGTGATGACGTTATCGGGAACCGGCTCTTCTTCCGTAAGCGAGAATGTCGTCCCGTTGATCTCAATCGACTCGAAATTGCTCGCCGTGTAGGAGGCATCGCCAAGGTCGAAACTGACGGTCCCATCTTCGGCAACGCTGACGGTGCCATCGGACGTGAGTGATGCCAGATCCGTGGCATCGAACACACCCAGCGTGTTAGCCACATCATCCGTCAGGCTCAGCGTATCGTCGCCCGCGCCACCATCGATCTCATCATGGGTGACATTGGCGCCGCCAACGATGAAGGTATCAGCGCCGTCACCAAGATCGACTGTGATGGTGTTCTGACTGACGCCTGCGTCCGTCAGTGTGCCGCTCGTGGTCACCGTGTCACCGCCTGCGCCGGTATTGATGGTGATGTCCTCGACTTCTTCGACCGTCGAGGTGGCCCCATCAACCTCGAGTTCGAGGCTCGAACTCTCGCCAGCCTCGTTGGCCAAGGACACCGTGTTTCCGGTGTCGTCGCCGCTGACGATCAAGGTGTCCGTATCCGCACCTCCGATGATGGAATCACTGCCGCCGCCCGTGGTGTAGGTGATGGTGTCGTCGCCTGCGCCGCCGTCGAGCGTTTCGTCTTCCCCGGTGCTCGCAAGCACGTCCGGTGTGCCCGGATCGACCGGATCAAGACCGATGATCTCTTCAAAACCGTTCGCTGTCTGAATACTTCCATCCGCGAGGGTAATGGTCAGGCCGGTCGCCAAGTCCCCCGTGACGGTGGCATCGCTGAAATTGGAGAAATCCAGCGTGTCGTCGCCGTCGCCGCCGGTGAGGACATCATTCCCCGCACTGACAACAACCGTATCATTGCCTATGCCACCCGAGATTTCATTTTGGAGATCGTCACCGACAATGAGGTCATTTCCTCCAAACCCGAACAATCTGTCGCCTTCGGCGGCCCGTAGCGTTTCATCGAGAATAACTTCTTCGATACTATCGGCTACGATAGAAAACTCGACATCTCCGGTGAGCTCATCCAGAAAGCTTATCTGTAGCGCGCCACTGAAGGACCCATCTGACAAGTCTCCATTGCCGCCGAAAAACACATCACCAAGGACGAACCCCTCTTCAAAAACGATATCGCCGCTTCGGTCGTTGAAAGCGGAGAGGTCAAGGGTATCAAAATCCAAACCTCCGTCGATGGTATCGATCCCTCCACTGAAAATAATGGTATCTGCACCAGAGCCTCCGAAGATACTGTCGTCGCCCTGGCCACCATCGATTGTGTCATTACCACCGACACCGCCGTTTAGGGTATCGTTCCCGTCCCCGCCATCGATAGAGTCGTTGGTGCCGCTCCCAATAATCGAATCGTCGCCGCTGTTGTCCTCGCCCAAGCCCGGGAAAATGGTGTCATCGCCACCCGTTAAAGTAGTTTGCACCATGATCGCAATCCTCTCTCAATAAAATGGATTCAATTCAAGTGTAAGCCGGCCCCGGTAGTGAGGCCGACTTTATTTTCTAATCCGCTTCCTGACCAAGAGGGTCAGGCGACGTCAAAGCCTGCAAAGAGGTTTTTCAGTTCGTCTTCAGAGAAATTGCTGATGACCAGCACGTCGTTACCGAAATCGATCGTGAGGTCCCCAAATCTGCCTTGGGTGATCTCCGCAATTTCCTTTAGTTCGTCATACGACCCGACGGCCTGACCGTTTTGATCGGTGAGAACGAGTTGGTCATCCCCACGTCCGAAATCGGTGATGAAGGTCGTGTTCTTGCCCGCTTCACCGAAAGTGAATTTGAACGTGTCGTTGCCACGCCCTCCGCTCAGAATATTGAGACCAGACCCACCATCCAGGGTGTCATCACCGCTGCCGGCGAAGAGGATGTCGCACCCTTCGCCACCATCGAGACTGTCATCGCCCGAACCGCCGAACATCAGGTCGTTGCCCGACCCACCATCAAGGGTGTCATTGCCGGAATTGCCGAACATCCAGTCATTGCCGCCATTGCCGACCAGGCTGTCATTGCCCGATCCGCTGATCAGGAGATTGCCCCGATCGTTGCCGGTGATGACGTTATCGGGAACCGGCTCTTCTTCCGTAAGCGAGAATGTCGTCCCGTTGATCTCAATCGACTCGAAATTGCTCGCCGTGTAGGAGGCATCGCCAAGGTCGAAACTGACGGTCCCATCTTCGGCAACGCTGACGGTGCCATCGGACGTGAGTGATGCCAGATCCGTGGCATCGAACACACCCAGCGTGTTAGCCACATCATCCGTCAGGCTCAGCGTATCGTCGCCCGCGCCACCATCGATCTCATCATGGGTGACATTGGCGCCGCCAACGATGAAGGTATCAGCGCCGTCACCAAGATCGACTGTGATGGTGTTCTGACTGACGCCTGCGTCCGTCAGTGTGCCGCTCGTGGTCACCGTGTCACCGCCTGCGCCGGTATTGATGGTGATGTCCTCGACTTCTTCGACCGTCGAGGTGGCCCCATCAACCTCGAGTTCGAGGCTCGAACTCTCGCCAGCCTCGTTGGCCAAGGACACCGTGTTTCCGGTGTCGTCGCCGCTGACGATCAAGGTGTCCGTATCCGCACCTCCGATGATGGAATCACTGCCGCCGCCCGTGGTGTAGGTGATGGTGTCGTCGCCTGCGCCGCCGTCGAGCGTTTCGTCTTCCCCGGTGCTCGCAAGCACGTCCGGTGTGCCCGGATCGACCGGATCAAGACCGATGATCTCTTCAAAACCGTTCGCTGTCTGAATACTTCCATCCGCGAGGGTAATGGTCAGGCCGGTCGCCAAGTCCCCCGTGACAGTGGCATCGCTGAAATTGGAGAAATCCAGCGTGTCGGTTCCGTCACCACCGGTGAGGACATCATTGCCCGTGCCTACGGTGACGGTGTCGTTGCCAGCGCCTGCCAAAATCGTATCATCACCAGCACCGCCATCGATAAGATCGTCGCCGGTTCCTACACTGGTGGGCGTGCCACTCTCGCCCGCACTGCTGTCACCGAAGATGAGATCATCCATGCCCGACCCGGTGATGGTGTCATCACCACTGCCGCCTTGCAGGAACTCACCAGCAAAGGTGCCGTTGCCGCCAGATGCATCGATGGAATCATTGCCATCGCCGCCATCAATATCGTTGGTGCCGCCTCCGCCGATCAGCGTATCGTTGCCAGCCCCCCCGGATATGACATCATCGTCAACGCCGCCGATAATGCTGTCATCGCCGCCGAACCCGAACAATCTGTCGCCGTCATCGGCCCGGAGGGTTTCATCGAGAATGATGTCTTCGAAGCCGCTAGTTGCCAGGATCGTTGATCCGCCGGGCAGCGTGATGCGGACCGGCAACTCACCGAAGCTATCATCCAAAGGCCCAAAACTGACAAAATTTCCGCCTGCAAAAGTGCCCTCTTCAATGAGGACATCGTCGCTTTGATCATTGAAAGCGGAGAGATCAAGCACGTCGAAGCCAGCGCCGCCCGAAACCTGGTCCTGTCCCGCGCTCGCAACAATGGTATCGTCGCCGGAACCGCCATCGATGATGTCATCGCCTTCCCCGCCGTCGATGATGTCCGCGCCGGCGCCGCCGAGGATCGTGTCGTTCCCGCCCAAACCGAAAATGGTGTCATTGCCGGTATTGTCGGCACCGTTCGGAAAATCGTCGGCACCTTCCGTCAAGGTGAATTCCATGATCGCAACCCTCTCCAATAAAGGGGGCCGTTCTTAAGCGAATGCGCGGCCCCTACCCCACAAACCAAACCCCTTCAGCGGCGAGCCTGAACCCGGTAACACTTTGTAACAAAGTGCAACTTTTTAGGTTCTTCACGCTCCAACCACCTGATAAAATTGTTAACAACCTTGCATAACTTACACAAGCGCAAGCCCCAGCCGGAAGCCGCGCAAATCCTAGCTTTTGCTTTGTTGGCCGAGCCTAGAATGTGATGAAATCAAGGACTTATCCCATGATCTTGCTCGAGCAAGCTTCTGCAAAATTACCAAAAAGTAAGATAGGAAAACACGATCACATCTACTCCCGGGCGAGCGTGAGGTCTTACCGGCAATCTCAAGGCCGTAATGCCGCCAAGACAAGGCTCCACCAATATTTGGGAGGCCTGTTCATCTGCACGGTTGGTTTTCTGATGAACGGTGTCCACACCGCCCATGCCCTTGAGCTTTCTCTGCCCCTCGCCTGTCGCTATGGCGAGGATTGTGTGATCCAGCACTACGTGGATTGGGGAAAGACAACCCCCGAAGACTACCGCTGCGGCTCACAGACATCGCCCAATAAAACGGGGACGGATTTCCGCGTTCTCGATCTGGCGCACATGGAAAAGGGTGTGGCCGTGACCGCCGCCGCGAGGGGTGTGGTGCTCGCGGTGCGGGACGGCATGGCCGATATCACCATGGGTACAGGGGACGCGGCAGACATCGCGGGCCGGGAATGCGGCAACGGCGTCATCATCGACCATGGGGACGGCTGGTCGACCCAGTACTGCCATTTGAAAAAGGGGAGCCTCGCCGCGGAGCCCAAAACGACCGTCGAAGCCGGGCAGAAACTAGGCGAGGTGGGCCTGTCCGGCGCCACGTCCTTTCCTCACCTGGAGTTTGTGGTTCGGCGGGACAAGCGGATCATCGACCCGTTCACCGGTCCGGCAGGGCGCAAGGGCTGCGAGATGCCGACAGCGGGCCTGTGGCGCGAGGATGTCGCCAACAGCCTCACCTATGAGCCGGTACGCACTTTCGCCGTCGGTTTCTCGGCCACGGAACCAAGCCTCGAGGGCATCAATGCCGATACAACGTCACCGGATCATCTGTCCCCCAACGACGAGCGTCTTTTCTTTTGGGCGCGGGTCCTGGGTCTCAAGCCCCAGCACTCGCTTCATCTGCGCGTGGTGACCCCCGGTGGCGAGGTCCTGATCGACGGCTATCCCAATCCGGTGGAAAGCGCCAAAGCCGAATGGGTGAGTTGGACAGGCCGCAGGCGCCCGGCCGAAGGTTGGGCCGAGGGCGAACATATCGGCATTGTGACCATCCGGGACGGCCCGACCGTGATCACCCGCGATGCGGCCCGCATCCTCATCGGAACGGCGCCGCAATCGCCCGACGAGACGCCATAATCCGCAGACGTTTCTTACCAGCAGGCCGGCAAGGTCTTCAGCCCCCGCAGCGTAATGGTGTCTTTCCACTGGGGCGCCTCGATCTCCATGAGATCCAGCGCCGGGAGACGGTTCAGAAGGATGGGCAGCGCTTCGCTGACCTCAAGGCGGGCAAGCTGGGCGCCGAGGCAGAAATGGATGCCGCCGCCGAAGGACAAGGGGCGGATATTGGCCCGGCGGATATCGAGGCGATCGGGATCCGCAAACACTGCCCCGTCCCGGTTGCCGGCCCCCAGGAAGGTCAAGACACTATGGCCGCAAGGAACCACGGCCCCAGCGATTGCCACATCCTCAAACGCCGCCCGTCCCGTCATCTGCACCGAGGAATCATAGCGGAGGAACTCCTCCGTGGCATTGGCCGCCAGCGATGGATCGCTGCGCAAAAGGTTCAACTGATCGCGATTGCGAAACAACGCAAGAAGCGCGTTACCCAGCAGGTTGACCGTGGTCTCGTGACCGGCGGCGAACAAGAGACCTGCATTGGCGGCCAGTTCCTCCCGGGTCAGAATACCGTGGTCGGTTTCGGATTCGACGAGGGCTGTCAGAAGATCATCCTGGGGCTGACGACGGCGCCGCTCGAACAGGGCCCCGAAATAGGCCTGGGATTGGGTGACGGCTTCGTTCGCTTCCCTCAATTCCCCCGGCGCCATGGGCGTCGGGTCGATGATGCGCCCGCGCACGCGGCTCTCCTCGGCAAAACTCGACCAGTCCTCCTCCGGAATGCCGAGCATGTCGCAGATCACCAGCACGGGCAGCGGATGGTTGAAGAGGCGCACCAGATCCCCGCGTCCCTGGCCTTCCATGGCATCGATCAGGCCATGGGCAATGTCGCGAATGCGGCCCCGCATCCGTTCCACGCCGCGCCGGTCAAAGGCCTTGGCCACGAGCCCCCGCAGCCGGGTATGATCAGGCGGATCGGCGAGCAACATGGTGCGCAGCAGACTGGCATAGGCCGGCTCCTCCAAGGCCTCGGGCCCGAGATTGCGCGCCATGCGCTCCGCCATGCGGTGGCCGAAGCGCTTGTCCCGCAAGACGAGGGCGCAATCCTCATAGCGGGTGGCGATCCAGGTTTCGGTGTCGGGGATGCGAAAGAACGGGGCGGTCTCCCGCAGGTGATGGTAGGTCGGATACGGATCTTTGATGAATTCCGGACTGAAAAGCTCCGGTACTTGTGTCATGAGACCATCCTCCCCCGTTGCCATGGGACAGTATCAGTGTCCCACGTCTGAGAAGCGAGCACCAAGGGAACGTCGTGACGCGTGCCGTGCGCCGGATCATCCGCTGCACGAAGGAACGACGGATCCGCAAGCGTCCCCAAGCATTCTGCGGACCGGTGACAACAGCCCGCAACACAGTTGATGTTAGGATCAATGTCAGTCGGCGCAAACCGCTGAAAAGGCTTGGGCATCCGCGACCGTGCCTGCGCGCTCATCGACCTTTTCCAAGCGGATCTCCGGGATGGGTAAAGGGCGGTTGCGCGGCAAAAACTTTTGGTCTAACCGGAGCACTATGGTGCTTGGCAGCGCTATAACCATCGGCCAGGATATTTGAACTAGATCAATGCGGAGCGCAGGAGGCGCAACCACACTCCGGTCTTCGTGGAAAAACGGCTCCACGAATGGGCGGCACAGGTTCGAAAATGGGGACGGGCGCATGTCGAGTGCGGATGACTACACTGCTCAGAAGTTGCATCTCAATGCTATTTCGCGGGATGATCCTCTGAAATGGATCGAAAAGGGCTGGAGTGACATCAAAAGGGCCCCCCTGTTGAGCCTCAGTTTTGGTGTGATTTTCGTGCTGATCGGCATCGGAATCACGCTGGGGATGTGGGCGCTAGAGCTTTCGGCGGCGACGCCGGCCGCGATGGCGGGCTTCGCTTTTCTCGCTCCTCTCTTGGCCGTGGGCCTTTACGAGATCAGCCGGCGCCTTGAAACGGGGGAGCCCCTGAGCTTCGGCGCGGTCTATTTCGTCAAGACCGCGGCGCCCAGCCAGCTCGCCATGATCTGCGTCTTTCTCATGTTGTTCTTCCTGGCTTGGGCCCGAATCGCGAGCCTGCTCTTTGCCCTATTCATCCAAGGCGATTATCCGCCCTTTTCCGAATTCACGAGCTATGTGCTGACCAATGCTGACGGTCTCGCCCTGCTGGTGGTGGGTTCGGCGCTCGGTGCGGCACTGGGCTTCGCCGCTTTCGCGATCAGCGCCATTTCCGTGCCGTTGCTGATGCACCGGGATGTGGACGTGGTCACCGCCATGGCCTTGAGCGTTCAGGCCGTCCGCAAACAGACGGGCCCCATGCTGGTCTGGGCTTGGCTGATCGCGCTGGGCATCGGCATCAGCATGGTGACCTTGTTCCTGGGGCTGATCTTCATCTTCCCCCTGTTCGGCCACGCCACCTGGCACGCCTATCGCAGTCTGGTCGCGGATTGAGCCCCCCCCCCGGGGGAGCGAGAACCGTTCCCGGCACGGCCGTTCGTCATGGCCTAGGGGTCGTCATGGACCACTGCCATTGAGGCGTAGCCCGAAATCGGACACCACGCGCCCGCATCCTGGAACGCCTTCAACTTATTCCGAGTCATGAAGGCGCCCTATATCTTTGATGTGTCGCGTTTTCGAACCGCAAGTGAAGCGGTGCCGAACCTCATAATTTTGCTGAAAATGCTATAGCGGCTGATCGATCCCAAAGACAGACATGCGTATGCGGAGAATCACCGACCTGATGATGGTCCGGTTGGATTGCCGCGCGCGAGCAGGACGTCGAAGACGTCAAGCAATCGGCTCTTTGTTGCGTCAATGTCATCGTGGCGTACTAGCGCGAGCGCAGCCTGCCCGAAGGCCGCGAACAGGATCTCGGCCAAGAGGTCCTGGTCGAGAGCGAGCAGGTCTTCATTGACCGACGAGAGCGCCAGGATCCTGCCGATCAATGTCAGACCCAAGTCGAGTTCGCCCTCGTTCCATTCGTCGAAACTCATAATCGCCGGACCGTCTATCAGAACGATTTGGCGATAAGCGGGTTCGATGGCCGCCTCGAAGTACGCGGACAGGTGGGCGCGTAGCGGCGCTGCCCCATCGATAGGCCCGAGCTCCAACCTCGACATGAGATCATTTTGCAGTTTGCGATGAACGGCCTTGAACAGACCCTCCTTCCCGCTGGGAAAGTGGTGATAGAGGGCCCCGCGCGTCAGGCCGCAAGCCTCGACAAGCGCCTGTGTAGACGTGTTCGCGTAGCCCTCGTTCATGAACACTTTCAGCCCGGCATCGATCAAGCGCCGTCGCGTTTCTTCCTGGCGTTCCAGTCTGAGTGACATGTTGACATACCATCTGTATCTCACATACAAACTGTATGTGAGTTTCGTCCCGCAAAGACGATGGAGAGGGTCTAGCATGTTCGGTCAAGGCGATTCTTTGCGCTCCGCGGATGGTGCGCTCCTGGAAACAGATGTCGTGCCCCCGGCGCCCATTCGCTGGGCACTGCAGCCGAGCTTGCTGGTTGTTGTCTACCTTGCGGCGCGGGACGTGATTCCGTATCTGGGCGTTTACGGTGCCCTTCTAGGCTCCTTCGCCACCCTGACGATTGCAGAACGCCTGTGGCCGGCGCGCCGGGAATGGACCCAGTCCGGGACGGAATGGCTTCAAGTCGCGGCGATGTTCGCAATCAGCGGCAGCGCCATTTTCTTATTGGAGGCTCTGGCTAAGATCCCCGATGCGGGGTTTTTCAGCCCGCTCCACGCCGCCGCCGATGTCCTGGTTCCGGAAAGCTGGCCGTTTCCGGTCCAGGTCGTGATTGCCTTTGCGCTGATGCAGTTCATGGCCTATTGGCTGCACCGTTGGCAGCATGAAATCGGCGTGATGTGGCGCACCTTCGGTCACGGCACGCATCATTCCTACACGAAACTCAGTGCGATCAACTGGAACACGGCTCATCCGTTTGAGGCAGTTCTGCTTGTCCTGCCGGCTCTGTTCGTGGCGATCTGTCTCGGCCGGCCGGAGGTGGCCGTCGTCGCCGGCGCCATGGTCATGGTGATCTCAGCTTGCGCTCACGCCAATCTGCGCCTGAACGAGCGCGGAATCGGCTTGGTGTTGACCACGAACAGTCAGCACATGCGCCACCATTCGGCAGTCTTCGCGGAAAGTCAGACGAACTACGGCTGTGCCATGACATTCTGGGATCGCGTGTTCGGAACATTTGAAGACGGCCATACGGTTGCCCTGGGGGACAAGATGGACGGGGAGCGCACCTTGTGGCGTCGTCTGACAGAACCAATGAAAGCGCCGTAGCGATCAAGCATTTTCAACAGAAGTATGAGCGTTCGGCTTCGCTTCACTAGCCGTTGGAAAATGCTGTAAACAGTAACTTGAAACGCACCTTCATGACTCGGAATAAATTGAAGGTGCTCCAGGTAGGTGCCTCATCCCAAACAGCGTTGAGTGGGGCTCATCGATCAGCTCGGTCATCATATCCATCGGACACAAAAACGGGCGCTTGAGTGCCAATCAATGCCGCTTGGCAGAAGAATCCCGGTCGGGATCTTCCGGCCCGCTGCCCCCACCGGAATCGTTTTCATCGGCAAGGGGCTTGTCCTCATCCTCCAGAAGGATTCGCGCCGCAGCGCCTTCGAGATCCTCATACTGATCGCTGCGCAGGGACCAAAAAAACGCCCAAAGACCGAGCGCGCCCAGAACCAAGGCGGCCGGAATCAGAATGAGCAGGGCATCCATCAGGCTTTCCCGTGCCGCATCAGCCGCAGGGCATTGAGCGTGACCAGGATCGACGAGCCGGACATGGCGATGGCCGCGATCAGGGGCGTCACAAGGCCGGCGGCCGCCAGGGGCACGGCGCAGACATTGTAGAGCGCCGCAAAGGCAAAATTCTCCAGGACCCGGCGGCGGGCGGCCCGCGCCATGACCACCGCGTCAACAACCGGCCCCAGACGATCGCCCTGGAACACCAGATCGGCGGAGGCTTGCGCCACATCAACCGCCGTGCCCGGGGACATGGAGGCATGGGCGGCGGCGAGCGCCGGTGCATCATTGAGGCCATCGCCGATCATCAGGACCCGCTCGCCCTCCTCTTTCAACTCCTCAAGACGGGCAATCTTGTCCCGGGGGCTCAGATTGGCCCGGAATGTCTCCAGACCGACGGTTCCAGAGACATGGGCAGCCGTCTCCTCCCGGTCCCCCGACAGCATTTCGCCGGGCAATCCAAGCCGCCCGAGTTCGGCGACGGTCTCCGCCGCATCCTCCCGCAGACGATCCTGGAACAAGAACCGCACGGGCGCGCCCTCGCCCTTGCGCACATAAAGCGTCATCGCATCCGGATGATCCGTAGCCGGTCCGTCCAGCCCGACCCACTCTGCCCGTCCCAACCGGACAGGGGATCCATCGACGGTGGCCTCCAGTCCCTGGCCCGGCACTTCTTTGAGATCGTCCGCGACGGGCCCCATGCCTTCCGCATCCGCCAGCGCGCGCGCCAGGGGATGGCGACTGCCCCGGGCGAGACTGGCGCCAAGCGCCCGGTCCTGGGCGCTCATCTCACCGCCATTGATCAGGCGGGGACGGCCCAAAGTCAGGGTGCCGGTCTTGTCGAAAACCACGCGCGTGGTCTGGGCGAGCCGTTCCAGCGCATCGCCCGATTTGACGAGAATGCCCGATTTGAAGAGCTGACCCGTCGCCACGACCTGGACGGCCGGCACCGCAAGGCCCAAGGCACACGGGCAGGTGATGATCAAAAGGGCGATGGCGTTGAGAAGGGCGGCCTCCACCCCCGCTTGAGCAATGATCAGCCAACCGAGAAAAGTGAGCAGGGCAAGGCCGTGGACGATCGGCACATAGGCCCGCGCCGCCAGATCGGCGAGGCGCACGAAGCGGTTGCGGGTCTGCTCGCCAGCCTCGATCAGCCGGGCCAGATCGGCGACCAGGGATCCTTCCGCATCGCTGCGCGCCCGCATGACAATCGACTGATTGAGATTGACGATCCCCGCATGGAGCGTGTCGCCGACACCCACCGCCACGGGAAGGCTCTCGCCCGTCACCAGGGCCCGGTCCACATCCCCCTCGCCGCTTTCGATAATGCCGTCCACCGGAACCCGGTCGCCGGGGGCAAGAAGGAGACGATCGCCCGGCGCGATGTCGCGTACCGCCAGGGCCTCAAGCCGGCCATCCGCCCCGATCCGCGTCGCGGTCACGGCCTGCAAGGCGATCAGCTCCCGGGCGGCCGCGCGGGCGTGATTGCGCAGCCGGTGGTCCAGGTAGCGGCCGATCAGCAGGAAGAACAGAAGCATCACCGCCGCTTCGAAATAGAAATGCTCCCCCTGCTGAAGCAGTTGGCCAACGCTCATGCCGAGCGCCAGCACGACGGCAAGCGAAATGGGCACGTCCATATTGGCTTGGCGTGCCCGCAAGGCCGCCCAGGCGGAGCGGAAAAAGGGCCGTCCCGCATAGAGAGCGGCCGGAATGGCGATCAGGGCGGAGATGAAATGAAAGAGCATGCGGGTGCCGTCACCCATCGCCCCTTCATGATCGGCCCAGACCGACACGGAGAGCAGCATGATATTGGCCATGGCGAAACCGGCAACGGCCAGACATTTCAAAAGCTCCCGTCCCGTGGCGTCCTCTTCACGCACGGCCGCGGCCGGATCAAAGGGTACGGACGGATAGCCCAGACCCTGGAGCGTCGTCAGCAGGCTGACCGGGGCCAGGGTCCCGTCGCGCCAGGTCACCCGCAACCGGCCCGTGGACAGATTGAGACGGGCCGCCGTGACACCGTCGATGGCGGTCATGGCCCGCTCGATCTTGGAAAGACAGCCCGCGCATTTGGCGCCGCGCACCAACAGTTCAAGCTGGGACAGACCGGCGCCGGCGGTGCGCACGAAAGGCGTCGGATCCACCTGATCCTGAGTGAAATCCGGTGTGGGATTACGGGGCACCAAGAGATGGGTTTGCTCTAAGGCAGCCACACCCGGCTCCTTGCTTCAAAAGGCATCGACGCGTCCCGTCCGGCCTTGACGTCCACATACCAGGCGCCGGGTTCGAGACCCTCGACCGTTGCCTCATAGCGTCCTTGTCCGTGCGCTTCAAAAGTCAGGACCCGGTCCAGGGCCGCCTGGGTCGGGCGGCGCAGGATGCCCTCCACGTCGAGGCGTTCCAGAGGACCGTCCGTATCGGACATGTTCAGGGTGATGACCACCTTGCCGTCATCGTCGCGCCGGGCATCGAGCGCGGCCCGCCAGTCCAGCTCCTGCTGGGCGGCCCGAGCCTCCAGGGTGCGGTTATAGTCGACGCCCTGGACATAGGCCTTGGGCACATCCTCGCCGGTGAAGGAACCGGTCGCGAGCAGGATGAACACCACATTGATGCCAATGATGAAGACAAAGAACAGGACGATCGCGATCAGCACGTGGCGCCCCGTCAGGGGTTTGACCGTCTTGCCTTCTGCAGCGATGTCATCGGCTTTGTTGGTCATGACGCTTTCAACGGATCAGGAGCGTCCCGTCAAAAAGACGCTCGGATTAATCGCCACCTCACCATCTGTCTCTTCGATGCGGAAGACAATAGGCAGGGAGCGCGCCGTCAGGGCTTCCGCCGGCAGACTGACATAAATCCGGATCGCCTTGACCCGGTCGGGCTCCACCGTCACCGGATAGACGGCGCGGGTCTCGTTCTCACCGAGGAGGCGCACTTCCATCCCCGCCGGCCCCTCGACCGACAGGAGGAACATCCGCTCCGCTTCGGCCTTGTTGAGGATCTTGACCGTGTAGCCATTGCGCACGGAGCCATCGGACAGCTGAACGAAACTCGGATTGCGGTCCCGGAGCACATTGATCTCCAGGGTCACCCGATTGATCAGGGTCACAAGCATCACGGCGGCGACGATGGCGAAGACCGAACCGTAGAAGATCGTTCGTGTCCGCAGGAATTGGAAACGGGCCGGTTTGCCTTCGGCGCGCCGGGCCACGTTGATATCCGTGTCATAGGCGATGAGGCCGCGAGGACGGCCGACCCGGTCCATGATGTCATCGCAGGCATCGATGCACAGGGCGCAATTGATGCATTCGAGTTGCAGCCCGTCGCGGATATCGATGCCCATGGGACAGGCCGCCACGCATTGGTGACAGTCGATGCAGTCCCCGCGCCCATCCCAGGGTTCACCCTTTTTATGGGGCCCGCGCGGCTCTCCCCGATCCTTGCGATAGGTGACGGAAAGGGCTTCCTCGTCGGTCATCGCCGCCTGGATGCGCGGCCAGGGACACATATAGGTGCAGACCTGCTCCCGCATGGTGCCGGCAAAAATATAGGTCGTGAAGGTCAGCAGCACGAGGAAGACATAGGCCGATCCCGGCGCGGTGCCTGCAAAGAGCTGGGGCACGAGGCTCGGCGCGTCGTGGAAATAGAAGACCCACGCACCGCCCGTGGCCGCGGCAATCAGCAGCCAGACGACATGTTTGCCAAGCTTTCGCCCCGCCTTGGAGAGGGACCAGGGCTGCCTGTCCAGCCGAATGCGCTGATTGCGATCGCCCTCGAACCAACGCTCCACCATGATGTAAAGATCGGTCCACACGGTCTGGGGACAGGTGTAGCCGCACCAGACCCGGCCGAACAGGGCCGTGACCAGAAACAGTCCGACGGCGGCCAAAATGAGGAGGCCAGTAATATAATAGATTTCGTCCGGCCAGATCTCGATGAAGAAGAAGTAGAAACGCCGCCCCTCGAAATCGACCAGAACCGCCTGGTCCGCCGCGTTGGGGCCGCGATCCCAGCGGATCCACGGCAGACCGTAATAGACGCCGAGCGTGACGATCAGAACGATCCACTTGATCCGACGCCAAAGGCCATGAACGAGCTTCGGGTAGATCTGCTCCCGCGCCTTATAGAGACTGCGGAACTGTTCCGAATTGACCGCGGTGGCATCGGATTTCTCGATGCCCTCCGCGGCCATGATAGGCGCTGGCGCCGATTCGGTCATGGGACGCTCTTAGTTCTCGGGCCTACTCGCCGCCGCCCAGGGAATGAACATAAATCGTCAGTGCATTGATGGTTGCATCGTCGAGCCGTCCGCTCCAGGCGGGCATGACCCCTGCCCGGGCATAGTAGATGCTCTCATAGAGGTCTTCCCGCTCACCGCCATAAAGCCAGACGGCATCGGACAGATTGGGCGCGCCCTGGAGCTGATCGCCCTTGCCTTCCGCACCGTGACAGATCGAGCACTGGATCTCCCAATTCTCGCCCGCGCGCTGAACGGCAGCCTGGTCGGCTTCCCGGCCCGACAGGTTGACCACATATTCGACGAGATCGTTGATCTGGTCCTCCGGCAGCAGACCATCCCGACCAAAGGAGGGCATCTGGGAGAACCGGGTCTGTTCGTGCTCCGCCCGGATGCCGTAAAGCAGGGTCGTGTGGATGGCCTCCAGCGTGCCGCCCCACAGCCAGACATCGTCGTTCAGATTGGGATAGCCCTTGAAGCCTTGCGCCCCCGAGCCATGACAGGTGGCGCAGTTGTCGCCGAACGCCGACTCACCGGCGGCAAGGGTGAAGGTCAACAGATCCTGGTCCCGGGCCACTTCCTCAAGGGGCCGGCCCACGAGACGATCCGTGTATTGCTGACGCGAACTGGCAAGCGCGGCCAAATCCGTCGCCACGTTGCGGCGATCCGAATGGTCCCGCAGCCCGCGCGTGTGGCTGTCCAGAAGCGGCCAAGCGGGCATGAAGATCCAATAGACGACGGAGCTGATGACCGTGATGTAGAAGATCCAGAGCCACCAGCGGGGCATGGGCGTATCGAGTTCCTTGATACCGTCCCATTCGTGGCCTGTGGTCTCGGTCCCCGTGGCCTGATCCACTTCCCGATGTTCTGACGCCATTGGGTTCACTCCTTCGAAGTCCGGGATTGGGACGCCGCGTCCTCATCGGTCTGCGGACCATCATCATGCAATGGAATATGGGCAGCCCGGTCAAAGACCTTGTCGTTGCGTGGCCACAACGCATAGGCCAGGATCAGGGCAAACAGGGAAACAAAGAGGATCAAACTTGCCGTCTGGGTCAGACCGGCCAGATCCGAATAACTCTGCGCATCCATGGCCTTGTCCCCTAGCGTTCGTTCTTTTCGGGCTCATAGGTCGAGAAATCGACCATGGTGCCCAGAACCTGCAGATAGGCGATGATGGCGTCCATCTCCGTAATCTGATCGGGATTGCCGTCGAAGTCGCGGAGCTTGGCGCCGGGATACCGGGCCTGAAGCGCGTCGAATTCCGGGGAGAACGGATCCACCTGGGCCTCAAGATCGGAGGTCGCGCTGGCGATCATCTCGTCCGTATAGGGCACACCCAGAAGCCGGTTCGTTTTCAGATGGTCCGCGATGTCCCGGTAGTCGAGCGCGGCATTGGCCAGGAACTTGTAGGGGGGCATGATCGATTCCGGCACCACGCTGCGCGGATTGATCAAGTGGTCCCTTTGCCAGTCGTCGGAATATTTGCCGCCGACCCGCGCGAGATCCGGACCCGTGCGCTTGGAGCCCCATTGGAACGGAAAGTCGTACATGCTCTCCGCCGCGAGGGAGTAATGGCCATAACGCTCGACCTCGTCCCGCAGGGGACGGACCATCTGGCTGTGGCAGTTGTAGCAGCCCTCGCGGAGATAGATGTTCCGACCCGCCAGTTCGAGAGGCGTATAAGGACGAACGCCCTTCACCTTCTCAATGGTGCTCTCAAGATAGAAGAGCGGCGAGATTTCGACGATCCCTCCGATCGCTACCAAGAGCAGCACGGCGATCATCAGGGCAAAGGAGTTTTTCTCAAGAAAGCGATGCGTGCCCCACATGGATCTTCTCCTCAAGCAGTCGCAGTGGCAGGACCGGCGGCACCGACGCGCGGCGCGGGCATGGCCGCTTCCTCGCGCAGGTCACCGCGGGCCGTGCGCCACAGGTTATAGGCCATGATCCCAGCCCCAGCGAGGTAGAGCACGCCACCCAGCAGGCGGATGATGTAGAAGGGGTGCATCGCTTCGACGGTCTCGACGAAGGAGAACTCCAGGAGGCCGAAGTCGTTATAGGCCCGCCACATCAGTCCTTGCATGATGCCGCTCACCCACATGGCCGTGATGTAGAGCACGATGCCGATGGTGGCGATCCAGAAATGCCATTCCACGAGGCGTAAGGAATAAAGCCGCTCCCGCTTCCAAATCCAGGGCGCAAGACAGTAAAGCGCACCGAAGCTCACGAAACCGACCCATCCAAGCGCGCCGGAATGGACGTGACCCACAGTCCAGTCCGTGTAGTGGGACAGGGCGTTCACG
>CAZFWG010000009.1:0-1886 GCA_964522525.1 uncultured Alphaproteobacteria bacterium
CTTCTGCCTGCTTGAAGGCATCCGTCGCGAGCACCGTCATGTTGAACATGCGCAGCCGCGTGCCGTCCTGCTTGGCCGCGATGAAATCCTCGATGTCTGGATGATCGCAGGCGAGAGTTGCCATCATCGCCCCCCGGCGGGCACCCGCCGACATGATGGTCCGGCACATGGCGTCCCAGACATCCATGTAGGAGAGGGGGCCTGAGGCATCCGCCCCGACACCCCGGACCGGGGCGCCCCGGGGGCGAAGGGTGGAGAAGTCGTAGCCGATCCCGCCGCCCTGCTGCATGGTCAGGGCCGCTTCCTTCAGATGCTCAAAGATCCCGCCCATATCGTCGGGGATCTCGCCCATCACGAAACAATTGAAGAGCGTGACCCGGCGCCCCGTGCCGGCCCCGGCCAGAATGCGGCCCGCCGGCAGGAACCGGTAATCGCGCATGGCGTCGAGGAAGCGGTCGCTCCAATAGGCCCTGTCGCCTTCCTTCTCGACCGTGGCCAGGGCCCGGGCGACACGTCCCCAACTGTCCTCGACGCTGTCTTCCATCACGTCGGTCTCGGGGTCTTTGACGCGGTATTTCATGTCCCAGATTTCCTGGGAAATCGGCATCTGGGTCACGGATGTCCTTCCTCTTTGGTCAAGGCCCTCTTGAGCGCCGCGGCGTCTTGTCGGGGCGCAGAGAGTGGTCAGTCGGGGCCTCCGGGTCAAGATCGCACCCGCGCCGCCACACTGGACGGGGTGCGGGGCCAGGGTGCCGGGCCGGGGTACTGGGCCGGGGTACCGGGACAGCGAAACTCAATGTTCACATTACGTTCTTGACCTGGGGAAATCAATCCACGCCTTCGCCCGTGGCCTGTGCATGGATCTGTGAGTTCCGTGCGTTAAAATCCGGATGACGACCGAGCTATCCCCGCTGCCCCCAGATTTATCCACACTGACGGGCCACCGTGATCGTCTCGTGAGATTTTACCCCCGATTTTCAGTGACTTATCCCAAATGGGTGTTCCCCCTGTGAAAGATTCGTTCCAGGTGCGGGTCCGGGCAGGCCCGCCTGACCTGGGGGATGTCACGGGTCAAGAAGCCGCCGGGTGGCCGTTTCGATCCGCTCTTCAAGCTCTGCCATGAAGACGTCGCGGGGCTGACCGGGCGGGATCGGGTCAAGGATCTCCACGGTGATCGTGCCGGGCCGGAACGCGAAGCCCCGACCGGGCCAGCATCGGCCGGACGTCAAGGCAACCGGCACGCAGGGCCGTCCGAGCTTGGTGTAGAGCGCCGCGACGCCGGGGCGATAGGGCAGGGTCTCACCGGGTCGCGCGCGGGTTCCTTCCGGAAAGATGACGACGGATCGTCCGTCTGCCGCCGATTTTTCGGCAGCCCGGATCATGCTGCGCAGGGCCTTGGCGCCTGCGGTCCGGTCGATGGGAATCGGGCCTGACTTGGCGAGGTACCAGCCGAAAATCGGGACATAAAGAAGCTCCCGCTTCAGGATGATCGCGGGGTCCCGCGCGAGTTCATAGACAAACAAGGTGTCCCACATGGCCTGGTGTTTCGGCGCCAGCAGGAAGGGTTCTTCCGGCAGCCGCTCGCGACCCTTCACGATCACCCGCACGCCGATCAGGGTGTAGAAACCAAAAAGCACGCTGCGCCGCCAGAAACGGCAGGGGGCGATGAAGAAGCGGCGGGGCAGGACCAGAAACGGCAAATAGAGAATGCCGAGCACAAACGTCACCGCGACCAGCCAGATCATGAACAAGATGGTCCGGAACCGATACATGGATGAACGCCGCCCCCCAAGAACCCGCCGTCAAGGCATCATGTAACTCGCGGTGAACTTCAGATATTCCGCGACGACCAGGCGGCCGGCGACGCCCCAGTCCCATTCGGCCGT
>CAZFWG010000009.1:1986-37164 GCA_964522525.1 uncultured Alphaproteobacteria bacterium
CCGGAAATGAGCAGCCGGCTGCCTTTGTTCTGGGCCAGCAGCTGCATGGCCTGGGTCACCCGATTGCCGCCGCCGGTCAGGACCACGATGGCATCGGCGGATTCGACGGTGGCATTGGGTTCGCGGGGCACGGCCGCAATGAAGGCGAACAAGCCCGCCACCCACAGGGTGCCAAGGAGCGCCAATCCCCCCCAGACGATCCGCGAGACATAGTGACGGCGCCGGCCAAACAGGCGCCGGCGGGGCGTGTTGATCCCGGAGGCCAACATGTCGGCGCCGAACCAGCGCCGCCGTCCACGGGGGGAGAAGATGCGTTTTACCAATTCGAGTTCATGGCTCCTTTAGGCGCCGTACCGTGAGGGGAAGGCCGGTTCAGGACAGAAACGGCCGCGGCGCTTCAATATCGCCCTAGAGAATACGTCCGACGACGGATAATGCCGTCAGCCGTGCCGTGACCATGGCCACGAGGGCGCTCAAGACCGGGACCGCCAGGAGCGCCAGATAGGCATCAAGACCCAGGGTCAATCCGGGGATGAAATATTCCGCGCCCGTGTCGACCACGAGACCTGCGATCCACAGGGTGAAGGCCGCGCAAATGGCGCCCGTCAAACCCGACCAAAGCCCGAGGCGCACGAAATGGCCCTGGAATTCAGCGGCGATGAAGCCGTCACGGGCTCCAATAAGATGCAAAACTTCGACGATTTGATGGTTCGCCGCCATAGCTGCGCGCGTCGCGAACGCAACCATCGAAATTGTCGCAAGAACAATCAGGGACAATGCCGCGACCGACAGGCCTTGGAGCGAGGAGGAGAAGGCCAGAAGCCGAGACTTCCAACGGGAATGGTCGTTGAGGGAGGCGCCGGGCACTTCCGAGGCCAGACGGTTGCCGAGAATGTCGAGATCCGGCGGTGCCCGCGTATCAAGCCGCACGGCAACGATCTGGGGAATGGCCAGGTCGGCCGGCAGGTTGCCGCGACCGATATAGGGCTCCACAAGAGCGGCGGCGTCCTCCGCGCTCAGCGCTTCGATGTCATAGAGCCCTGGTGTCGCGTTCAGGATCTCCAGGACGGCCGCCATCTGCTGATTGGGGTCGGCCGCATCATTGGGCTTGATCTGGATGGTAACCGCGCCGGAGAGATCCTTGGCGTAGGTATCCGCCGTCTGACGCACGGAAAGGGTCATGCCGAGGGCGATACTGGCGAGAAAACACATGATGGCAATCACGGCATAGAGAGACCGTCCGGCGGCCGATGTCGACGGGATGACCGCCTTGCGCCGCCCGGTCAACGCCTGGACGCGCGCCAGGGTCTTGGTGCTTGTTTCGTCCACTCGATCCGTGGCCATCATGGCCAATCACTCCGCTCCGATGTCCGGTCCATCCAGCCGTCCAGGGATCCTTCCCGGGATTGGGGGCCGGCCAGATCCGGATCCGTATTGGTGGGCCGCGAACTCTTGCGCAATTGGGTCAGGCGCCCGGCCTCGATA
This sequence comes from uncultured Alphaproteobacteria bacterium, assembly GCA_964522525.1. Classification (GTDB taxonomy): domain Bacteria; phylum Pseudomonadota; class Alphaproteobacteria; order JAJFIK01; family JAJFIK01; genus CAYUYV01. The sequence continues at coordinate 3,472 of CAZFWG010000009.1, forward strand.
TGGAGATTGGGGCCGCCCACCTCTTCGACCAGATTGGTGTCGTGAGTCGCCATCAGGACGGTGGCGCCAAGGCGGTTGAGTTCGAGAAAAAGGTGCAAAAGCCGTCGGCCCATATCCGGGTCCACATTCCCCGTGGGCTCATCGGCCAGGATCAGGTCGGGTTTGGCGACAACCGCCCGGGCAATCGCCAGCCGCTGCTTCTCACCGCCCGACAGGGTCGGCGGCCGGGCCTCGATCCGCTCGCCCAGTCCGACCCAGGTCAGAAGTTCCCGAACGTCTTCCTCGTAGTCCTGGGGCGAAATGCCGGCAATGCGCAAGGGCAGGGCGACATTCTCAAAGGCCGTCAAATGTTCGAGCAACCGGAATTCCTGGAAAATGACCCCGATCCGCCGGCGCATGAAGGGCATTTTTTTGCGCGGCAGGGTGGCAATGTCCTTGCCGAACATGGAGATCAGGCCCCGGGACGGCCGGTGGGCCAGATACATCAGTTTCAAAAGCGAGGTTTTGCCCGCCCCCGATGGCCCGGTCAGGATATGAAACGTGCCGGGCTCAAGCTCGAAGGTGATGTCCCGCAGCACCTCCGGCCCCAGCCCGTATCTCATCCCGACATTTTCGAAGCGAACCACGACGAAGGTCCTTACTATTGCGATGACCCGGCATTGCGCCGCGTCCAACTGTTCCAAATCTACTTAGGCCGGATCAAGGGAATGCGAAATCACAAGGCACGGCCTCACCTGTGTCATCTTCGGCTGATATTCAAGCGGCATAAATATCACGCGTTAGCCCCTATCACATAGGTATGGCCGGATTCGGTTCCGGTGCTTAGGTTGATGCATGACGCGAGGCAGACTCGGCGGGCAACGTGCATCCTGTACCCCGGGGGCCGCGTCGGTCACCTCCGGGATGGTTTTCTCACGACGGACGCACAGACACATCCATGATTTTGACCTGCCCGGCCTGTTCGACCCGTTATCTGATGGACGATGCCAGCTTTCGTCCGCCCGGGCGCAATGTGCGTTGCGCGAAATGCGGGCATTCCTGGTTCCATGAAGTGGCGCCGCCGGTCCTGCCGGAAGTGAGCGAACCCCGCAGCCTGGCGCCGATCGCGGAACCGGTAGCCGCCCGCGCCCAGCCGATGATCAACCCCCGTCCCATGGAACCGGGGCCCATTCCGCGCGCTTTCGCAAGGCCGGCGCCGGCGCTCCCGAAACCGTCCTGGCGGGGACCGGCGATTGTCATGGCGATTCTCGTGCTGTGTGCGGGCATCGCCAGCGTCTATCAGTACCGGGCGGTTTTGGCGCGGGACAATCCGGGCTTCGCGGGCATGTTCGAGGCCGTGGGGCTCGGCATTCCGGAAGCCCCGCTCAAGATCCGCAAATATGATTATGCCTGGGTCGAAACCGACCAGGGCCGCCAGGTGCGCATTTTCGGGGAAGTGGTGAATGTGGATCAGATCGCCCATGAGGTGCCCCGCATTCGCTTCGGCATTCTCAATGACAACAAGGTCGAGATTCAGGCCCTCGAACTGACGCTCCAGCCCCGCCGGCTCGGGCCTGGTGCCTCCAACAGTTTCGAGGTGCTGGTCGACCCGCCGGCCCAGGACCGCATCCATGTCACGGTGGAATTCGTCGAGGGGAGCGGCGGATGAGTGCCAGCAGCGGATCCCCGTCTCCCCGGCCCCTTGCGCCTGATGTGCTTTTTTCCGTCGGTCAGATCGCGGCGCGGGTCGACGCCCTTGCCGAAGAGATCGCGGACCATCCGACCTTCCACGAAGGAGCGCGGGGCCACGGCGCCGTGCTCGCCATCTGTGCCCTGCGCGGTGCGTTTGTCTTCGCCGCCGATCTCCTGCGCGCCCTGTCGGGGCGGGGGATCGACCCGGAAATCGCCTTCATGCAGGTCTCGAGCTACGGGCCGGGCACCCGGCCCACAAGCCCTGTACGCCTTGTCCAGGATCTGCAGGTTGGTGTCGACGGCCGCCCGGTTCTCCTGATCGATGACATTCTGGACACGGGCCATACGCTGGATTTTCTGGCATCTCACCTGAGACAGCGCGGCGCCTCGGCACTGACAAGCGTTGTCCTTCTTGATAAAGCTGACCGGCGCGAAGTGGCGGCGCGCGCGGATTTCGTCGGTTTTGCCTGCCCGGATGTTTTCGTTGTCGGCTACGGCATGGATGCGGACGGACGGTATCGCGGCCTGCCCTATATCGGGGTCCTGCCCGGCGAAAGCCTCGACTAGGGATTCTTGCGGCCGAGACGCTTGCTAATGAAGACCGCGCAAGTGGGCTGCAACGGTCTCAGACGAACCACCAGACCCGCGACCGGATGGGCCGGTACGGGCGGCGCGACGGTTCCAGGCGGACGGGGATCGTCAGGATCAGGGGTTGTTTGCCATGGCGGAAGTGGAAAGCACGGTCGCGGAAAGCGTTGAGACAAGCGATTCCATCATCACCCGGGTCTTGTTCTTCACCGTTTTCGGTATTCTCGTCGGTATCGCCGTCTACTATCTAGGCGAGGCCATCGAAGGCCGGACGGCGGAAAACAAACCGATCATTGCCCTGATCACCTTTATCACGACCGCTGCCCTGGCCTGGTGGCTGACCACCACGCCGCAGACCCGCCTGGCCTCGGCTTTATTCGGGGTCCTGCTCGCGGCGGTCATTGCCGGTCTCTATCTCTTGAGCGAAGTCACCTTCGGCCTCGATTTTCGCTCGGAGGTGCCGCGCCGTCTGCTTTTCATCTGTGGAACGACGATCTTTGTGATCGCGGTACCCTTTTTCCGTACCCGGTTTGAGCGCCGTCTCTCGGTATTCCATTACCCTTCTCTTTTTGAGTTCGCCTGGAATGGACCCGTCATTGTCGCGGCGGCGGCCGCCTTCACGGGCGTGTTCTGGCTAGTGCTCCTGCTGTGGGCGGCCTTGTTCGATCTGATCGATATCTCTTTCTTCCGCGAGCTTTTCAGGGAGCAGATTTTCGCCAGGGCGGCAACCGCGGGCGCTTTTGCCACGGCGATCGGCATTTTGCGTTCCCGGGAGCGGATCATTCTCACCTTGCGCGGTGTTCTGTTCGCTCTCCTCCATGTGTTGACCCCGATCCTGGCCGTCGCCGTGACCCTGTTCGTGGTCGCGCTGCCCTTCACGGGCCTTGAGCCCTTGATCGAGACCGGCCAGCCCTTGGGTGTGATCATCTGGGTCGGCCTGGGCAGCCTCATTCTGATCAATGCGGTGCTCGGCGATGGCGAGAAAGACGGATCCCAAAGCCTTCTCCTGACATTACCGGCCCGCCTTCTTGGTTTCCTCTTGCCCGTCCATGTGGCGCTCGCCGCCTATGTGCTCGTGGAGCGCACCACGGGGGACGGGCTGACGGTCGCCACCGTCCATTTGTCCGTAGTCCTGGCGATCCTGGCCTGCCACGCGGTGGTCTATTTCATTGCGGGCTTCCTGCCGGTCTGGGCGGCGGTGATCCGGCGGGCCAATGTCATCATCGCGGGACTGACCATTCTCGTTGCGGCTCTGGTGCAGACCCCCCTTGTCGATCCCTATGAATGGACCGTGCAGGACATGCTGGCCCGCCTGCGGGACGGACGGGTCAGTGCCGCGGAGTTCGACTATGGCCGTTTGCGCTTCGATCTCGGCAAGGCGGGGGCCGCCGGCCTCGAACGTCTGCGCACGGATACGACCTTCCCGGACCACGACGTGGTCTTGGAACAATTGGCGGTTCTTGACGGTCTGAAGAACCGCTATCAATGGCGCAACCTGGCCCGCAACCGGGAAGGGCGCGTGTGGAAAGCGGATGAACTCATCGATCAGTTCGTCATTCTCCAGGACGGCATCGGTCCGCTCCCGGACGGCTTGCGCGCGAGGCTCATGGAGGAGCGCACGAGACTTGAAGACTGTGCCCGCCGCAAAGGTCAGATTTGCAGGCTGGTCGCGGGTGACATCCAGGGAGACGGCGGTCTGGAATATCTGCTGTTGTCCTACAATGCCGAAAACAGACTGTATCTCTCCCTGACGGTGTTTTTCAGGACCGAGAACGATGCCTGGGACATCTTTGCCAATGGCAATGTTTCCGAATCTGACGCCGGGGATCTGCGCGCGGCGCTGGAGGCCGGAGACATCCGTTTCGAGCCGCTCCCCTATCGCGTCCCGGTCATCGGAGGGCAGACGGTCCTGATCGAGCGCCCCAAGCCCTAGACATGCGCGACCGGTTCTTGATGACATCGGGCCGCCCCGGGAGACCCCCCTGGTCCGCGACGTCCGTCTCCCCCTATCATGGTCATACAAGCCGGGCATGAACCCGGCGACCACAGGGGAGGAACCGGATGACGGACCACGTGCCGCCACCGTCCTTGGCGACCAAGCTCGCCTTCGGGTCGGGCGCCATCGCCTATGGGGTGAAGAACAACGGCTTCGACTATTTTCTACTGATTTTCTACAGCCAGGTGATGGGCGTCGATGCGGCGCTTGTGGGCCTCGCATTGCTGATCGCCTTGATGGTGGACGCGCTCAGCGACCCCCTGGTGGGCTACTGGTCGGACAACACCCATTCGCGCTGGGGGCGCCGCCATCCCTTCATGTATGCCGCCGCCTTGCCCGTGGCGGTTTCCTATTTCTTCCTGTGGAACCCGCCGGCAGGGCTGAATGGCAACGATCTCTTTCCGTATGTTCTGTTGCTGTCCATTTTCATTCGCCTGTTGATCACCTTCTATGAGGTGCCAAGCAGCTCCCTGGTGCCGGAATTCACCGATGACTATGATCAGCGGACGGCGATCGTGGGCTATCGCTATTATTTCGGCTGGACGGGCGGCACGCTCATCGCTGTCCTCGCCCTTAGCGTCTTCCTCGTGCCTACCGAGACCATCAAAAGCGGTTTCTTCAACGTGGAAGGCTATGGCACCTATGGCCTTGTTGCCTCGCTCGCCATGTTCGTCACCATCCTGATCTCGGCCATCGGCACCCACCACCGCATCCCGCATTTGCGCCAACCGCCCCCCAAACAGCCCATGAGCCCGGGCCGGATTTTCCGCGAGATCTTCGAGACGCTGGCCAACCGGTCCTTTCTCTCTCTGTTCCTGGCAGCACTCCTGGGCGCGACGGCAACGGGGATCGCCGGCGGACTGAACTATTACCTGATGGGTTTTTTCTGGGAGTTCACCCCGGACCAGGTCGCCCTTCTCTCCGCCTCCGTCCTGATTTCCGCCCTTCTGGCCCTGGTCATCGCACCCGTCATCTCCCTCTCCATGGGCAAGAAATACGGCGCGATCGTCATCGGCGTCATCGCTTTCGTGGCGGCGCCCATGCCGATCTTTCTGCGTCTGATCGGCGTCATGCCGGAAAACGGCGATCCGCTTCTCTTTGGCATCATGCTGCCCTTTGTCATCATCGATCTGGCCTTGATCATCACGACACAGATTCTCATGACTGCGATGATCGCCGACATCGTCGAGGAAAGCGAGCTGCGCACGAGGCGCCGGTCGGAGGGCGTGTTTTTCGCAGCCATCACCTTCAGCCGCAAATTCGTGCAGGGCTTCGGTGTTCTGTCGGCAAGTCTCATCCTGACGGCCGTCAGCTTTCCCAAGGAGGCCGCTCCCGGCACCGTGGAGGAACAGGCGGTCCGTAATCTGGGGCTCTATTATGGGGTCGTGATCATTACGGTGTGGATGCTGATGATCAGCTGTCTTTTCTTCTACCGGATCTCCCGGGCGCGCCACGAAGAGAACCTGCGCAAGCTGGCCGGCGGCTAGGAAATTTTCATGATCCGGGGTTTCTTGAAACTGCTCTGAAGGAGGAGCGGGCTGCCCGGCCGAGACCGAAGGCCCTTCGTCACAAGTCCCGAAAAGGAAAGGGCGGCCCCTGGGGCCGCCCTCTGGCTTGATGGCGGAAACGATCCGCGCTTATGCGTTGTTAGATGAAGGTGATGTCGTCGGCGGAAATCTCGGAGATGTCCGTGGCCACCAGGATCACACTAAGGCTTTCGAAGTTCAGGATGGTGTCCGGCCCATCCGTGACGGCCGTCGCCAGAACATCTTCCGCCGTGGTTTCGCCCAACAGATCGAAGAAGGCCAGGGTGTCGGCGCCACCTTCGAAATCGGTGACGAATTTCTCACCCTCGAGCGTGTTGAACTGGAAGGTGTCACTGCCGGCGCCGCCGGTCAGGGTATCGGTGTCGTCGCTGCTGACGACCAGCAGATCGTCGCCCGCGCCGCCATAGAAGGTCACCGGGCCGTCGCCCGAACCTTCAAAGAAGGTGTCATTGCCGGCCGAACCCACGAGGTTCTCGATGCCCGAGACAAAGCCGCCCGTGCCGTCGCCGAAGACCGTGACGCCGAGGCCCAGATCCACGGTGACCGTCGTCTCGAAATCCGCGAAAGACAGGGTGTCGCTGCCGTCACCGCCGTCGATGGTGTCTTCGCCGCCGGTGGCGAAGAAGAAGTCATCGCCATCGCCGCCCGACAGAAGATTGTCGCCCTCGTCACCGGTGAGCGTGTCGTTAAAATCCGAACCCGTGACGTTCTCGATGCTGACGAGCGTGTCGACATCCGTGTCGGCGCTGAGCGCCGTCGCCACGTCAAAGGCCAGGAACTGGGTGATCTGGGTCGGATTGAAATTGTTGTCCGAGACCAGGATCAGGGTTTGCCTGTCCTCGCCCAGGGCCGGGCCGAAGGTGATGCCTTCGATATTGTCCGGGGTGATCCCGAAATCGGCGAGATCCGCCAGCTCTGTCTTCACCACCGGCTGGAACACGCCCGCATCCGGAACGGCAACGCCGGTCACGTCCGTGGCGGGTGCGAGGTCGGCGAGGAAAAGCTTGATGGCGTTGCCCTGACCCACCGAGAAGGACCGCTCTACGGTGATGAACTGGGTCTCGCTGATCGCGAGGATTTCAACGAGGCCGTTGGTGGCGAAGGACCCGGCGGGCACCGGCTCTTGCGCGATCGGATCGGTGAAATAGATAAACTCGCCCGTGGCCGCCCCGGTTTCGACGTCATAGCGGACGAAGCGGGTCGGGCTGCCTTCGTTAAGGGAGGCGGCGGGACCGTCCTGGAACAGAGCGTTTTCCGTGGCCGCGAAGGCGGTGGCGCCGTCGGCCGTCACGGTGAAGCTTTCAAAGGCCAGGTTGGTCCGGATGCCGGTGCTGCCGTCCGCCGTCGGAGAGAAGCCCTCGGGCAGCTCGAACTCGCGGATGAATTGGCCGGCCACCGTCATTTCCCGCACGAACGGATCGATGAGCTGGCCCGCATTGCCTTCGCTGGTCCAGAACAGGGTGCCGGTGAACGGGTTCAGGCGGATCGATTCCGGATCGACCGTGCCCGGCTCGAAGGCCGCATTGTCCGTGTCGAGCAGGGTTGTGGCGCTGTTGAAGGTCACGCCCGTGAAGAACGGCCCGTCGAATTCGAGGGACAGGTTGTAGAAGCGCGCCAGATCGATGAATGACTGATCGTCGGCAATGGCGAAGAAGGTGCCGGAATTGGGATCATAGTCGATGCCCGACAGGCCGCCCACTTCCGTGCCGCCGAACATGAAGCCCGTGGGCAGGGTCTGTTCGCCCAGGAAATCAAGCTCCCCCGCGACCGCCGGGGTGAGGGCGGTGCCCAGGATCAGATTGACCGTGACGCCGGTCTCGGCCGAGCTGAAATCGGCCGTGTCCGTGCCCATGCCACCGTCCAGCGTGTCACTGCCGCCGCGCCCGTCGAGCACGTCGTCCCCGCCATTGCCGGTCAGGACATTGTCGCCCGCGTCGCCGAGCAAGGTGTCGTCGCCTACGGCGCTGCCGGCAAGGTTCTCGATGTCGATCAGGACGTTCGGACCGGCGAAGCCCGCCACGAGATCCGCGATGACGCCGTTGCCCGCTGCGGTGAACAGGGCGGTATCATTGCCCGCGCCGCCGCTATAGATGTCCGGGCCGCCGAAGCCGTGGATGACGTCGTCGCCGTCTCCGCCTTGGATGAAATTGTTCTCGTTATTGCCGAACAGGGTGTCGTTGCCGGCGCCGCCAATGATGTTTTCCGCATCGATGATCGTGTCGTCGAGGGCGTCGCCTTCCGCCAGGCGGGCCGTGCCGATCTGGCTCGGCGTGCCCGCGCCGGACGCGCTGTTGACGTCGAGATCGACGAAGATGTCCGCGACCAACGCGGAGTAGTCGACGGTGTCGATGCCATCCTCGCCGAACAGTCGGTTTTCACCAAGCCCGCCAGCCAGGAGATCATCGCCTTCACCGCCGAGGATCAGATCATCGCCGTCATCGCCGAACAGGGAATCATTGCCTTCACCGCCCGACAGGACGTCGTCGCCCGCGCTGCCGATCAGCACGTCCGCGCCCCCAAAGCCGAACAGACGATCGTCGCCCGTGCCGCCGATCAGCTCATCGGCCATGGCCGTCCCGAACAGGGTGATGGGCGGATCGATGGGATCGCTCAAGGTGACAACCGGTGCTGGAACGGCCGTCGTCTCCGCAACGTCGTCTTCGACGGTGTCTTCTTCCGCGGTCTCTTCTTCTTCCGATGGGGCCGCCTCCGTTTCCGCGTCATCGGTTTCCGCCGTCGCGGTAACCTTGAGCGTCTCGGCGGGGGCGAGCGAGAGGCCGTCGCTCGCGACCGTGATGGCCGCTTCGGGGGTCACGGTGGTCGTGGTTGTCATGTCAAAGAAAGCGGCCGGCCCATCGAGCACCATGGACGGGCGGATGGTCAGCTCCGCGTCGCCGGTGAGTTGGATGGTCGGCATCAATTGGAATTCCATGATTGTCCCTCTCCCAAAAAGGTCATCCCCGACATGGCGGGCGGCATTGGCGCCAAAACAGTGATTTGCGGGTCGATCGGAAGGGAGGCGGCGGACGCTGTATGGTGAAAGCCGGACGACGTGGCACTTCCCGAATCGAAGCCCCGCCGTCCTGCCTTTCGGATCGCCCCCTCGCGGCCCCCGATGGCCCTGGAGAACCGCAGCGCGACTCCCCAAAATTAACCATTCCTACAGGACCACACGGGGGTGACGGTTGCGTGACAACTTGGCTCAAAGAGTCTGAGTTCCCTGGGATTTCTGCGGGCTCCACCCCTTCACATGTGAAGGGTCCGCCCGGCTTTGATCACGGTTTGGAGAGGCCGTGCGGGGGGCTTAGAAGCCATGGCGGCGGGCCTTGAGGCTTCGTGATGGGGGATCTCTGTTGCGGCCCTGTTTGGCCCTGCTGCCCCGCGGTTGCTTGGATTATGATCGGCTCCTCGCTACGAGTCGTTTTTGGAACGTCCCAAGAGGTCCCCCCGGATATGACCGGCCCCCATTCCTTTCGCGACCATTTGGAGGCCCGGCGCCTGCCCGAGCCCCTGTCGGCGCTGACGCCCGGAGAGGTGGGGCTCGCGCCCGCAGCCCTGGTCGATCTCCTGGAAAGCCAGCTTCTGAGCCGCCACCTCGATCTGGCCTCGCGTCGCCTCGCCAAGGACCGCCGGACGTTCTACTCGATCGGCAGCGCGGGCCATGAAGGCAATGCCGCGCTCGCCCGCGCGCTGCGGGTCGATGACATGGCGTTCCTCCATTATCGCTCCGGTGCCTTTCTCCTGGAGCGCGCCCGCCAGCAGCCCGGCGCGACCCCGGTCTGGGACATGGCCCTGTCCTTTGCGGCGAGCGCCGAGGACCCCTGTTCCGGCGGTCGGCACAAGGTCTTGGGCTCCAAGAGCCTGAACATTCCGCCCCAGACCTCGACAATCGCGTCCCATCTGCCCAAGGCCATGGGCATGGCCTTCGCCGTGGGCCTGGCGCGCAGCCATCGGAAAACCGACACGGCCATGCCCAATGACGGGGTGGTGATGGTCAGTTTCGGCGATGCCTCGGCCAATCACTCCACCGCCCAGGGCGCGATCAACGCGGCCCAGTGGACCGCCTATCGCGGCGCGCCCATGCCCCTTCTGCTGGTTTGTGAGGACAACGGCATCGGCATTTCCGTGCCGACGCCTCAAGGGTGGATCGCCGCCGTCTTCAAGGATCGTCCGGGCCTGGCCTATCGCGCCGTTGACGGCCGGGACGTGCTCGATCTGTGGCGGGGCGCGGGTGAGGCCGTGGCGGATGTCCGGCGCACGCGAAAGCCTCTTTTCCTCCATGTGCGGACGGTTCGTCTGATGGGCCATGCGGGCACGGATCTCGAGGCCGCCTATCGGGACCGGGAGGCGATCGAGGCCGAGGAACGCGAGGATCCATTGCTCCATACAGCGCGGATCGTCATGGACGCCGGCGTCATGACCCATGAGGAACTTCTGGATTTCGATGCCCGGATCGCGGAGCGGGTGGCCCATGTCATGGACGCCGCCTGCGCCACGCCCAAGCTGAAAACACCCGAAGAGGTCATGACCTCCCTTGTGCCGCAGGCGGAGGGTCCCTGGCGCATCTCCCAAGGGGCGTGCCCCCTGGGCCGGGAGGAGGCGGATCGGATCCGGACCCTCGACGCCCGCGCCCTCGAAGCGCCCCAACACATGTCCCGGCTGATCAGCCTGACGCTCGCCGATCTGATGACGGAGGATCGCAACATCGTCCTTTTCGGTGAGGATGTGGGGCGCAAGGGCGGCGTCTATGGCGCCACGACCCGCCTCCAGGAGAAATTCGGGCCTCAGCGGGTCATCGACACGCTGCTCGATGAACAGACCATCCTGGGCCTGTCGACAGGCCTCGCCCAGAACGGTTTTCTGCCCATCCCGGAGATCCAATTCCTGGCCTATGTTCACAATGCGGAGGATCAGATCCGGGGCGAGGCCGCCACATTGAGCTTTTTCAGCCAGGGTCAGTTCGCCAACCCCATGGTGATCCGCATCGCAGGTCTCGGCTATCAGCGCGGGTTCGGTGGTCATTTCCATAATGACAATTCGCTGGCCGTGTTTCGGGATATCCCGGGATTGATCCTGATCTGTCCGTCCCATGGCGCCGATGCCGCCCGCCTGTTGCGCGAGGCGGTTCACCTGGCGCGGGAGGAGGGGCGCGTGGTCGTGTTTCTGGAGCCCATTGCCCTTTATCCGATTAAGGATCTTTTCGAGGAAGGCGATGGCCAGATGGCGTCCCTTGTGCCGCCCTCGGAGGAGCGGATCGCGTTCGGGGAGCCGGGCCGCTTCGGCGATGGGCTTGATCTTGCCATCGTGACTTTCGGCAACGGCACCTATCTGAGCCGCCGCGCGGTCCGGACCTTGAAACGGGACCATGACATCCACGGCCGCGTCATTGATCTGCGTTGGCTCAAGCCCCTGGATGTGGACAGGATCGTGGCGTCGATCGGCGAGGCACGCCGGGTGCTGATCGTTGATGAATGCCGGCGCACCGGTTCCATCAGCGAGGAACTCGTGACGCGTCTCGTGGAGACGGGCTTTGACCGTCCCTTAAGGCGCATCGCGGCCGATGACAGTTTCATCCCCCTGGGCCCGGCGGCGACCGCCGTTCTGCCCAGCGAAGCGTCCATTGTCGAGGCGGCGCTCTCGCTTGCCAAAGGTGGGGGGAGGCAGCCATGACCAAGGAGCGCGCCGTCGTCGTCTGTCCCGGCCGGGGCACCTATGGCCGGGAGGAACTGGGTTATCTCGGCCGTCACCATGCGGACAAGACAGATTTCCTGACCGGGGTCGATGCCTTCCGCAAGTCCCACGGACGGGCGGCGGTCACGGCCCTGGACGGGGCGCGGACCTACAGCCTGGCCGCCCATGCCTCAAGCGAAAACGCCTCCGCCCTGATCTATGCCTGCGCGCTCGCGGATGTCGCGGATATCGACCGGGACCGTTATGAGATTGTCGCGGTCCTGGGCAATTCCCTGGGCTGGTATCTGGCGCTCGCGGCCGCCGGCGCCCTTGGCCCCGGCGCGGCGATCCGACTGGTCGATACCATGGGCGCCTTGATGGAAGAGCACGGCGTGGGCGGACAGATCCTCTATCCCTTGCTGGATCAGGGCTGGCAGCCAAGCCGTTTGCGCCAATCCACGGTGCAGACCGCCATCGCGAATGCCCAGAACGAGACCGGCGAGACGGTCTATACCTCGATCAGGCTCGGTGGTTATGTGGTCCTGGCGGGGAGCAACCGCGTGCTTGATGCTCTGGAGGCGGAACTCCCCCTGACCGATGGTCGTTTTCCCCTTCGCCTGGCCCGCCATGCCGCTTTCCATACGTCCTTGCTGGCACCCGTGGCGGACCTTGCCCAGGCCATGCTGGGACCGAATCTCTTCCGCACACCCCAGATCCCGCTCATTGACGGCCGGGGCGCGATTTGGCGCAATGTCGTGCCGGATCTTGAGAGCTTGTGGGCCTACACCCTCGGCACCCAGATCACCCGGACCTACGATTTCACCCGGTCCGTTGAAGTGGCCTTGCGGGAATTCGCCCCGGATCGTTTGATCCTGGCCGGGCCCGGCAGCGCGCTCGGCGCGCCCGTGGCCCAGACCCTTGTCGGCATGGGCTGGCGCGGTCTGGGCACCCGGGAGGCCTTGGCGGCCGCCCAGGAAAGCGATCCGCTCATCCTGTCCATGGGGATTGCGGACCAACGCCGCCGCGTCACGGGCTGATCAGAAACGAGGTTTCCCCATGCTGCGTTTGCTGAGTTTTGTGGTGGGCCTGATGGCCTTGGCAGAAACGGCCGAGGCCGGGCAGGTATACGGAGAATTTCCGGCAGCGCCTGATCCTTCCAGGGCCTATGTCATCTATGCCCATGGCTTGATCGTGGAAGGGACGGATCCACGGCCCGTCCATCCCCGGTGGGGTGTCTATGACTTTCCGGCGGTCGCCGAGGCCTTCGTCCAACCGGACACGGATGTCATTGCGATCCATCGGCCCAAGGGCACGGACCCGGGGGAGCATGCCGCTTTTCTGGCCGAGAACATTCGGCGCATGGTCGCGAACGGGGTCGAGCAGCGGAGAATCACCCTGATCGGCTTTTCCCGGGGGGGCTATATCGTGGCCCTGACCTCGAACGCGCTGCGGGACGCACCGGTCAACACCGTGATCCTGGCGGGATGCGCGGGCTGGGTGGAAGCGCAACAGGCCATTCAACTCAGCGGTCATGTTCTGTCGGTCTTTGAGACGTCGGATTTCGTGGGTTCCTGCCTGGCCCTGGCGGACCGGAGCGCCGCGATCCTCTCGTTTCGAGAAATTGCCATTGACACGGGAAAAGAGCATGGGGCCTTTTATCGGCCCCGGAAGGCGTGGGTAAGCCCGACAAAGGCCTGGATCGGCAGGATGGCCGAGGCAGACGGACCATAGCCCGCGCCGGATCCACTAACCCTATCTTAAGGACGGGCCCTATCCTAGGAACGGGGGCCGAATTCAACGATGAATATTCCTTGCCAGGACGTTTGGTAAAGGACGGCCTCGATGATGCTGTTCCCCGAGTGATTGATGTGGACCTCATGAGTTCTTGTCGCGGCGTCACAGGTCGGCACCTGGGTGGTGTCTTGATGGTCGTGCTGCTGCTTGTCGGATGTTCCGATGTCCGGCGGCGGCAAAGCGCCCTCGATGCCTGCGCGCTGCTGACGCCCGCAACCATCGAAGCCGTGATCGGCGTGCCCTTTGACCGTCCCCGGAGAGGACAGATCCTCCGGGGGGGCGACGGCCGTGCGACCATGTCGTCCTGTTCCTGGGTGTCCCGAACGGCCTTGACCGTACCCGGACAGACCGAGCCCGATGCCGGGGACACGGTGCGGGTGACCTTGGCGGTGTGGACCTGGCCGTCCGGCAGTGGCGGTGCCGTCCGCTATGTGCGGGCGATGGAGAGGTCGGGGGGCGGGGTCGTCGGCGGCAGCACCCGCATCCGCTCCTTGGGTGAGCGTGCTTATTGGGACGGATCGGTTCACGTGGCCAAGGGGGATGTGTCGATGACCCTTGGCGTGCGTCCCCTGGTCGGCCTCTTTTCCGATGAGAAGGACCTGGCCCAGGAACGTCAGCTGGCCCGGCAGGTTCTCAACCGCCTATAAGGGCGGGCTTCAGCCCGCCATATGTCGGATTTTTCGTGGCCGCCCCCGGCGGGCCGTCCTGAAAAGCGGTCCGTAGACCCCCGTATCAGCCGGGCGTGACGCGCAGGACCTTGCCATCCACTTCATCCGTCAGCAGATAAAGCGCGCCGTCGGGGCCGGTGCGCACATCGCGGATCCGGGTCCTGAGGTCATTGAACAGGATCTCTTCGCCGACCACCTTGCCGGCTTCCATATCGATGCGGCGGACGTCGCCCGGAACAAGGGCCGCGATGAACAGATCCCCGTCCCAATTGCGGAACAGACTGCCGGAATAGAGGGTCATGCCCGCCGGGGCGATCGAGGGCACCCAGAATTTGAGGGGTTGCTCAAGGCCTGAGCGCTCCTTGAACGGAGAAATAAGGGCCCCCGAATAATCCACGCCATGGGTGATGATCGGCCAGCCGTAATTGAGGCCCGGCTCGATCAGGTTGAGTTCATCACCGCCCCGGGGGCCGTGTTCATGGGCATAGACCCGGCCCGACAGGGGATCGAGCACGATGCCTTGAACATTGCGGTGGCCGAAGCTCCAGATGCTGTCGCGTGCATCCGCGCGGCCGACAAAGGGATTGTCGTCCGGGATCGTGCCGTCATCGTTCAGGCGCAGGATGGAGCCCGTGTCGCTCGCCAGGTTCTGGGCCTCTTCGCGGTAGTCGAAACCATCGCCCAAGGTGAGGAGCAGGGTGCCGTCCTGGAGGAACACCATCCGCCCGCCATAGTGGACGCGCGTGTCCTTCAAGGGCGTCGCCGTATACAGAACTTCGAGATCCTCAAGGCTGTCACCGGTGAAGCGCCCGCGGGCCAGCCTCGTGCCGTTGGCCTCCGGCGTGCCATGGGCGTAGGTCAGATAGGCCAGGCTGTTGGTCTCGAACGCGGGATGAAGGACCACGTCAAAAAGACCGCCCTGTCCGCCATCCAGAACGGCGGGGACATTCCTGACGGGTTCCGGCACCAGGTCGCCGTCCCGGATAACCCGCACACGGCCCGGCCGCTCCGTCACCAGCATCGAACCATCGGGCAGGAAGGCGAGGCCCCAGGGGTGATCGAGCCCCTCTGCCACCGTTTCGATCTGATAGGCCGGTTGGGCCTGAACCATGGACGGCAAGGCGGCGATGACGCCGGCCAGAAGGAGTGAACGGAACGCTGCGCCCATGGCCTGAAACCTCCATTCCGGATGGGTTTGCTTCACAATGGAAGTGATTGTGGTAACCAAAGCAGATCCGGCCCAAAATGTCAGGACGGTTTTCGCCCGAGACAACGCCCTCGCGGGGAAGGGGAGACAAGACAGTGGCATTCGTTCGCACGGTATTCGGCTTCCTGCTGGCCTGGGTGGTGGGCACGGCAGCCATGACCATGATCCATACCCAGTTCGTCATCGAGCGAGTGGTGGCCCTGGGCGTGTCCGTGTCCATGAGTCAGCGGCTCGATTGGACCCTCGCCGATCTGATCGGCATGAATGATTTCACGGCCCCCAGCGAGCTGTTGCCCGTGATCATGTGGATTGCCTTCCTGGTGGCTTTTCTGGTCGCGTCGATCCTGACCCGGTTGATCGGTGGCTTGCGGGTTTGGGTTTTCATGACCGCTGGGTTCTGCTCGGTCGTTGCCGTCCTGTTCGTTTTCAAGGCCGTCTTCGGCATCATGCCCATCGCCGGCGCGCGGGGGCTTGCGGCGATGCTCACCCACGGGCTGGCCGGGATCGTGGCCGGGTTCCTGTTCAGCACCCTGACGCCGTCGGTGAAGCGGGGATAACGGGTTCAACACGTCCTCGTGATCGTAGGCTCGCGGATTGTTAAGATCCCGTGAGATGGCGTCAAAATCACTAGGCCTGCGGGACCTGGCGGCGTATGGAAACCCAATCTGCGCCAAAAAAAGTCGATGGCGTTTGGAGACATCCCGGGAGAAGACCACATGACACTTTTCGGCCAGCGTAATCACACCCCCGTCCTTGCGGCTTTGGTTGCCGTTCTCGGCTTGGTCGTCATGGCCCAATCGTCCCTCGCGGCCAGCTTCACGCCCTATACGGCCGAAGCCTTTGAGCAGGCCCAGAGCGAAGGCAAGACGATCCTGGTTGATGTCCATGCCACATGGTGCCCGACCTGCAAGCGTCAGGCGCCGATCCTGGAGGCCTTGATCAAGGATCCGGCCATGGAAGGCGTGGTTGCCTTCCGCGTGGATTGGGACACGGATAAGGATTTCGTGAAAACCCATCGCATTCCCCGCCAATCGACCATTCTGGTCTTCCAGGGCGAGAAGGAAACCGCCCGCTCCGTGGCCGAGACCCGCGAAGCGGAGTTGCGGTCCCTTGTTCTGGGCGGCATCGGCACCCAATAAAAGATCCTGAACGGTTTGGCGTGACCTGATCAAGGGACCGGGTCACGCCGTTCTTTTGTTTGAAAGACCCTTTTCCGTACATGGATATTCCGTGAAAGGGTCTTTTCAGTATTCCTTGCGTGAGTGGTGACCTGACGGACCCGCGACTCCTCGGTCGGGGGCGACTTTCTTTGCATGGGAAGCGATGCCCCGGCATCGGGTCTCGGCAAAGGGCCGTCGGGTCCGGAACCGACCTTCAGAACACAGGATGCGCCATGTCCTTTCTTGATTTTCTGGCAAGCTTCGGGGCGGGCGCTCTGACCCTGCTGAACCCTTGCGTCTTGCCCCTGCTGCCGATCCTCGTGGCCTCGGCCTTGCGCGAAAGCCGTTTCGGGCCCCTGGCCTTGGGTTTGGGCTTGACCGTCTCGTTTACGGTTTTCGGTATCATCATCAACGGTTTCGGCTATCAGCTCGGGCTCTCCGCCGACCTTGTCCGGATGATCGCGGCGATCGTTCTGGTCTTGTGCGGCATGATCCTGCTCGTGCCCCAGGCCGAAGCCCTTTTCGTCAAGGCGACGGCGCCGATCGCGGCGGGCGGAAACACGCTTCTGTCCCGGGTTTCCGGCGAAGGCGTCACGGGTCAGTTTTTGGTCGGATGTCTTCTGGGCGCGGTCTGGGTGCCCTGTGTGGGCCCAACCCTCGGCGCCGCGATTCTGGCCGCCTCGCGCCAGGAGAATCTCCTGGGCGCGAGTTTTGCCTTCTTCATGTTTGGGTTGGGCACTGCCGCCGCCTTCATGGCCTTCGCCTATGGTTCGCGGCAGGCCTTGGGCGATCGCAAGAAGGCCTGGGGATCGATCGCGAAATGGAGTAAACCGATCCTCGGCTGGTCCCTCCTGGCCGTCGGGATTTTGATCCTGACGGGAATCGACCGGACCCTGGAGCGGGCCCTCCTGTCGATCACGCCCGACTGGCTCCTCAGGCTGACAACTTCGTTGTAGTGGCGTCCGGGATCATCCGGTCCACGACCTTGGCCGAGCACACGACGCCCGGAAGCCCGGCCCCCGGATGGGTGCCCGCGCCCACGAGATAGAGATTGCGCACGGCTTCGGAGCGATTGTGGAAGCGGAACCAGGCCGATTGCGAGAAGAACGGCGCGATCGCGAAGCCGGCGCCCCCTTCGCTCAGATAGTTGTCCTTGAAGTCCGCCGGGGTCATCCAGAAGTCGGAAACGATGCTTTCCTTCAGACCGGGGACCATGGTCCGGTCGAGAGCGTCAACGATGCGGTCCCGCAGCCGCGACCCTTCCACCGCCCAGTCGATATCCGCCGTCAGGTTCGGCACCGGACACAGCACATACCAGGAATCACAGCCCTCGGGCGCGAAACTCGGATCGGTGGCCGTCGGCCGATGGACATAGAGGGAGAAATCCTCCGGCATCGTCCGTCCATGGAAGATCTCTTTGAGAAGGGGCTCAAAGCGGGGTCCGAGCCAAATGGTGTGATGGGCCACGTCCGGATACTGACGCTTGGTCCCGAAATAGAGGACATAGAGCCCCATGGAGAGGCGGCTCGATTTCGTCTTGGTGCGCAAGGTGAAGGGCTGGACCTTCTCGCTCACCATGGACTTGTAGAAGTGCATGGGATCGGCATTGGACACGACCAGATCCGCATCGATGCGCTGACCCGTATCCAGGATCACGCCCTTGGCCTGACCGTTTTCGATCGGCACATTCGCGACCGTGGTGTTGTAGCTCAGGGTGATACCCTGTTCCTCGGCCAAGCGCACGAGCCCGCCCACGAGCGCGCCCGTGCCGCCCATGGCGAAATGGACGCCCCACTTGCGTTCCAGAAAATGGATCAGTGAAAAGATGCTCGTGGTCTCGAAGGGATTGCCGCCCACCAGAAGCGGCTGGATCGAGAAGGCCTGGCGCAGCTTCGGGTGTTCCAGATATTTGCACACCAATTGCCAGACGGTGCGATAGCTCTCCAGGCGGATCAGGTGTGGCACCTGCTGCATCATGAAGGAGAGATCGTGAAACGGTTTGTCGGCAAGCCTCGTGAAGCCGATGTCGAAGATCCGTTCCGAATGCTCCAGCAGGCGCAGATAGCCGTCCGCGTCCTTGGGATTGAGTTTGCGGATCTCTCGCTGGGTGTCCTCGACCGTGCCGCCATAATCGAACTGTGACCCGTCGTGGTAGTGGAAGCGGTACCACAAATCCAAGGGCTTCAGCGTTACATAGTCGGCCATGCTCTTGCCAAAAAGCTCGAAGAGTTCTTCGAACAGAAAGGGCGCGGTCACCACTGTCGGACCGGCGTCGTGGCGGAAGCCGTCCCGCTCGAACACCTGGGCGCGGCCGCCGGCCATGGGCGCGCGTTCGATGACCTGAACGCCATAGCCTTTGGCCCGGAGGCGCAGCGCGGCGGCAAGGCCGCCAAAGCCCGCGCCGATGACAATGGCTTTTTTATCTGTCTGCGGATGAGACAATGCGGTGGTGTCGTTCGTCGTCATGATACCTCGTTCCTCGTCCCCTCGGGGCGGCGCCGCAAACCAAATCGGGTCAATGGCCGTAATTACGTTGAAACAGTTATCTTGGATTGCGCAGCGGTCAAAACGTCACGACACTTGGGCCATCCGCGCAACCTGATCGAAGGGCGTGGCCTATCCAAATGGTGTAGATGCTAACGCTCTATATTCAACGGGGGGAGGCCGACGATAGGCTAAAAAGGGAACACCGTGATGACTGGGGGCGGGGGCCACATGTTGAACGGATCTCATCCATGCAAAGAAAAGATCGGAAGGAGGGGGCATGCGGGACATCCCGGCCGCCGGCGCCGTAACGACGGGTGGTGCTTCGGAGCCAGTTAATGATCTCACCGCGTGGCGTCAGGCCGTTGACCGGCGTCTTGAGCTGCTGACGCGATATGGCCCTGGGGCCGCCGCGCCGCTGACTGATTCGGTGCGTCACAGCGCTCTTGCGCCCGGAAAACGCCTGCGCCCCTTACTGTTCATGGCCGCCTTTGCCGAATATGACGCAGCGCCCGAGGCCGTCCTCGATCCGGCTTGTGCCGTCGAAATGGTCCACGCGGCGTCCCTCATCCTTGACGATCTTCCGTCCATGGATGATGCCTCGCTTCGACGCGGGCGGCCGGCGAACCATGCCGCCTTCAGCGAGAGCACGGCCATTCTCGCTGCCGTGTCCCTACTGGCCCAAGCCTTCGGGGTCATTGCACGCGCGCCGGTTGGAACCGAGAAGGCGCGCAACGATCTGATCGCCGCGTTGAGCGACGCGATCGGTGTGGCTGGATTGTGCGGTGGTCAGTATGAGGATTTGAATCGGCAGGGTCGATCGGGTCAGGGCGCGCTCGAGATGATCCATGCTCAGAAGACAGGGGCTCTGTTTGCCGTCGCGGCGGCGGGCGGCGCGATGCTGGTCGGCGCCGAAGAGGAAACGATCAATGGTCTCCATCGCTTTGGCCTGTCGATCGGGCTGACCTTTCAGGCTTTTGACGACGTGCTCGACGCGGTGGGATCGCCGTGTCACACCGGCAAGAATGTGGGCCAGGATCGGCGCCTTGGCGCTCTGTCCGATCCGGTCACTTTGAAGACGGCGCGGGGCACGATTCTCAATCATCTGGAGGCGGCCGAAACGGAGCTTGGCGCCGTCGCCAGGGATCGGGGGCCCTTGCACCTTTACACCAGCCATCTTAGGGAAGCCTTGGATCGTCATCTCAGCCTTTGTGAGTGTCGATAAGGCATGGAAGACATTGCACCCTCGATCGGCGTCGCGGCCGATCCCGGACACGTCCCCCTCTTCGTCGACGAGGTCACCGTCGGGTATCGGGGCCGTACCGTGATCGACCGGGTTTCCCTGCGCCTGCATGAAGGAGAGATCTACGGTCTCCTGGGCCCGAACGGCGCCGGAAAATCGACGCTGATGCGTGCGATTGCCGGTCGGCTTCCCCTCGAGCACGGGCGCATTTTCGTCGATGGCGCGCCCATTACCCCCTGTCGGGATCCGATCCCTGATCTGGGCTGGGTGACCCAACGGGTGGCCCTCTTTGATCATTTGAATGCGAAGGAAAATCTCAAGACCTTCGGCCGGATCCTGGGTCTGTCGGGCCGCGTCTTGAGGGACCAGGTGGCGGCGGTTCTGGAACGCATGGATCTTCAGGACACGGCCCGCGTGCCGGTGGAGCGCCTGTCGGGCGGGACCCGGCAACGCTTGCATATTGCTGTTTCCCTGCTGACGAAACCCAAGGTCCTCATTCTCGATGAGCCCACGGTGGGTGTCGATATCACGTCCCGTCAGGGTCTTTATGCCCTTCTGCAAGGCCTTCAGGCGGAGGGCCTTTCGATCCTGTTGACCACCCACGACCTGCCCGAGGCACGGCTGTTGACTCAGCGCATCGGGATCCTGGTTGCCGGTCGTCTGGTGGCGGAGGGAACGCCGGATGCGTTGATCGACTCCCGCTTCGGCAAGATCCGTCAGGCCCGGATCCGCCTGCGCGCCGATGCCCAAGATCATGAGACCATCTTTCTGACACGTCTCGGCCTTGCCCGGACCGGGTCGGCCCAGGAATGGTGGGGTCTCATTGAAGAAGAAACCGCCATGCCCCAACTTTTCGCCTGCGTACAGGAGTGTCCTGATCTGATTATGGATATTTCCCTGACCCGCCCCGATCTCGACGCCCTGCTTTCTTCATGGGGCGGCCCGCGCTCCGCCGACGGCACGAAAACGGAACCGGAGGCGCCATGAAACGTCTACTGCTTGCGCGGGTCATGCTGCTCGCCCTTTTTCGGGATGTCGGCGCCTTGACCATGGCGTTCATCATGCCGCCCGTGGTCTTTTTCATTTTTGCCTTGATGTTTGCCCGTGCCGGCGGCGCGGACATCCAAGTGGGGATCGCCGTCGCCGATCTCGCGAAGACACCGATCAGTGAAAGGATCATTCGTGGTCTTGAAAAGGCTTCCTCGCTGCGAATCATTCGTCCGGTCCTGGACGAGCGGGAGCCGGTCGAGGTTCTGCTGAGGCGGGGGGAGGCCGATGCCGGTCTTGTCATCGGTGAGAGCACCGAGGCGGACCTGTTGCCGCCGCTCTTGGTCCTGGTCAGTCCGTCCCGGGAGATTGCCGGTGTCGTGCTGGAGGGGACGGTCCAGGAGATCCTTCTGGCGGAGGCCGCAGATGTGGGCATGATCCTGCCCATCAGGCGCGAGGCGATCGGGCCGGCCCAATTGATCTCCGCGAGCATCCCCTATTATGCCGCCGCCGTTTCCCTCCTTTTCCTGTTGCTGTCCGCCATGCAGGGCGCTCTCAGTCTCCAGGAGGAGCGGGAGTCGGGTCTGTTCGAGCGCGTGAGCAGCGGCCCGGGGGGCATCGCGCCGATCATTGAGGGCAAGTTCCTCTTTCTCACCGTTCAGGGGATCATCCAGGTCTGCCTGATTTTCCTGGCGGCCGTGCTTGTGTTCGGGGTCAGCCTGGAAGGCGTGATCCTGCCGTGGCTGGCCACGACGGCCCTGTGCGCCGCCGCCGCCGCCGGGCTTGGCCTGTTTTTTGTGACCTTGTGCCGGACCCGACGTCAGGCGATGACGCTCGGCAACATTCTGGTGCTGCTCCTGTCCGCGCTGGGCGGCAGCATGATTCCGCGCTTTTTCATGCCCGTGGAAATGCAGACCCTGGGCTGGGTGACGCCCAACACATGGGGCCTGGAGGCCTATGCCACCTTCTTATGGCGGGGTGATGAGCTCGAGGCGGTGCTTGTCCCCTGGACCCTGATGGCCGGCGCGGCCATGATCGGGGTCTTGGGCGCGCGCTTCATGGCCCGGCGCTGGACGTGACCTGAGGGTGGACGCCGCCGGGCAACCGAGAGTCAAGGGACGATATGGGCATGGGAGGTTGGCTGACGAACATCCTTCTTTTTCTGGGGGCCATGGTGGCCATGGAAGGGGCCGCCTGGATCATTCATCGGACCATCATGCATGGTCCCTTGTGGGTTCTTCACAGTTCCCATCATCACCCCCGCCGGGGTGTCTTCGAACGCAACGACCTTTTTGCCGTCCTGTTCAGCCTGCCCGCCATGATCGCCATCTATTTGGGTCTGCGCGACATTCCGTGGCTGCTGCCCGTCGGCTTTGGGATGAGCGCCTATGGCCTTGCGTATTTCCTCGTCCATGACGTGATCATCCATCGTCGCCTCGACTGGCTGCCGACGCCCCGGAGCGGGTATCTGGCCCGGCTCCACGAAGCCCATATGCTCCACCATTCGGTCCGTGGGCGCGACAACACCGTTTCCTATGGCTTTCTCTACGCCCCGAGCATCGCCCATCTGCGCGCGCTTCTGAGCGCCCGCCACCGGTCGGCCGAGGATACGCCCCCGTCAGGAGAGCGTTGAGCGCGCGGGCGAGGCGGTGTCTTCCGGATGCAGATCATGGGCCTTGAGGTCCGCTTCGACCCGGCGCACCGCGTCGAAAAAGGCTGTGCGGGCCTCGGGCGCAAAGGGGTTTTCAAGC
The DNA here is from genome assembly GCA_964522525.1 of uncultured Alphaproteobacteria bacterium. GTDB lineage: Bacteria > Pseudomonadota > Alphaproteobacteria > JAJFIK01 > JAJFIK01 > CAYUYV01. Next base: position 26,238 of record CAZFWG010000009.1, read on the forward strand.
TCGATCGCCCGGAACAGCTCCGCGGAGTCATCGGCGATGTAGCCCACCGCCTGACGCAGCAGGTCATAACTGACCGTGGTCTGGTCGAAAGCCTCCAAATCCATGGTGAGAAGGGTCTTGCCGATCAGGTGGGTAATGCCCTGGACATAGGCCAGTTCCCGGTCATGGCGCTCGGGCGTGGTCTCCATGACACGCAGGCCCAGGGTGTCGCGGCAAAAACCGGTGACGCACGCGCCGCGCGATCCGCGCACGGGGCAGACCGTGATCTTCAGTCCCCGGATCCCGTCATGGGCGCTCTGGGGCCCGAAAAGCGGGTGGGTACAGACGATATCCACGGGGTCGGGAAAGATCTCGCTCAGGAGACGGGCGGGCTTCACCTTGACCGAGCCCACATCCAAGATGAGCGCGCCTTCCGGCACATGGGGGGCAAGGGCGGTGGCCACCGCGCCCATGGCCTGGACCGGCACCGCAAGAATGATGACCGGGGCCCGCGCCGCGTCTGCCATCGAGACCGCCGCTACGTTCAGCCGGGCGGCCACGGCGTCGAGATCGGGACGGGGATCGGCCAGCAGGATCTCATAATGGGGGGCCAGATGGGGCACCATGAATTGCCCGAAGGCCCCCGCACCGATGATGCTGAGACGGGCCGGATGTGCGTTTTGGTTCATGGAGAAATGCCAACTCTTGAATGCCGTGATTTGGGTGGGATGATAGGGGCTTGGCCCACGCCCTGTCAGCCCTTTGCAGACAGGACCGCCTCTCCGGGTCTTCCCGTCGGCGGCGTTTGGCCCTAAGCATGGCGAAACCGCGCTTCGGATCGGCCCTTTCTGGCGTGCAGGTTGCAGGTCACAATGGGGTCAAGCCGGGGCGAAGCGCGGGGGAGCGCCCCGCCGGGGTCAACAGGGTCGGGGATCGGCAGGGTTCGGGATCGGCAGGGTCAGGGATGGGCAAGGTCGGGATCCCGTAGATGGAGAGTGGGGGCGTCACCCATGATCGATAATACATGGGCCCATGTGCTGGGCGTTAATGTTTCCGTGGGAACGGTGGCGTCGGCCCATGATCAGGTGCGCCAATGGATCGATCAGCGCGACCGCCAGTTTGTCACCATCACCGGCGCTCATGGCATCATTGAAAGCCAGCGCGATGCCGATCTGATGGCCATTCACAATCGGGCCGGCATGGTGACGGCCGACGGGATGCCGCTTGTCTGGATGAGCCGCGCCCAGGGCTGCCGCGAGGCGGAGCGGGTCTATGGTCCCGATTTGATGCGCCACAGTTTGCGCCAGTCGATGGATGGCTCAATTCGGCACTATCTTTATGGCGGCCTGCCGGACGCCCTCGATGCGCTCCAGACCGCGATCGCCCGGGACTACCCCGGTGTGGTGATCGCCGGTGCTTATTCTCCGCCCTTTCGCAAGGTCGGCGAACTCGAGGACGCCCAAGTGATCGAAGAGATCAATGGCACGCGTCCCGATATTGTCTGGGTCGGTCTCAGTACGCCGAAACAGGAATATTGGATGGCCAACCATCTGGAGAAGCTCAATGCCCATGCCTTGATCGGCGTCGGCGCGGCCTTCGATTTTCTCGCCGGGCGCAAGGCCCAGGCCCCACGCTACATTCAGCGTTCCGGGTTCGAATGGCTTTACCGCATGGTGACCGAGCCAAAACGGCTCGCGAGCCGCTACATGGATATCGTGCCGCGCTTCGCCATGCTGAGCGGCCTGCAACTGACCGGCATCAAGAAATGGCAGACTCCGGAACGGGTCTATCAGTTGCGGCGCTAGGGCAGTCCGGCGCGGCTTTGGCAATGAAAGGGGCGTGAGCCGAGTTTCGGACCGCCTGGTCCATTTTGAAACGGAGAAAGACCCATGCAGATGGATAAGGACGGGCTTGTTGTCGTGACCGGTGGCGGCGGCTTTATCGGCGGACACCTCGTCAAACATTTCATCGACAGTGGGTTCAAATCCGTCCGCAGCGTCGATCTGAAGCCCATGACGGACTGGTATCAGACCCATGGCGCGGCGGAAAACCTTCAGCTCGATTGCATGGACCTGGAAAACTGCCGGCGGGTCGTCAAGGACGCGCGTTATGTCTTCAATCTGGCGGCCGACATGGGCGGCATGGGCTTCATCGAGAACAACAAGGCGGCCTGCATGCTGTCGGTCTTGATCAATACCCATATGCTGATGGCGGCGAAAGAAGCGGGCGTGTCCGAGCGCTTCTTCTATTCCTCCTCTGCCTGCATCTATCCCGCCTATCGCCAGGGCGATGCCGATGTGACCGCGCTCAAGGAAGACGACGCCTATCCGGCCCAGGCCGAGGACGGCTATGGCTGGGAGAAACTCTTCAGTGAGCGGATGTGCCGCCATTTCGAGGAAGACTATGCGCTGACGGCGCGGGTGGCGCGCTACCACAATGTCTATGGCCCCCACGGCACCTGGCGGGGCGGCCGGGAAAAGGCGCCGGCCGCCGTCTGCCGCAAGGTGATCGAGGCCAAACTGTCGGGCAAGCACGAGATCGAGATCTGGGGTGACGGGGAACAGACCCGTTCCTTCATGTTTATCGACGACTGCGTGAAGGGTACGCTGATGATCGCCACGTCGGACATCACCGAGCCCCTCAATCTCGGCAGCGACCAACTGGTGACCATCAACCGCCTGGTCGAGATCGTCGAGGAAATCGCGGGCATCAAGCTCGCCCGGCGCCACAAGCTCGACGCGCCCCAGGGCGTGCGCGGTCGCAACAGCGACAACACGCTGATCCAGCAGAAACTCGGTTGGGCACCGAGCATCTCTCTCGAAGAGGGGATGGAGAAGACCTATCGCTGGATCCACGACGAGGTCGTCCGCACCGGACATGTCGCCCCCGTAGCAGCCCTTTGACCGGACACATCCCTCTACGACCCATCTGATAAGGCCCGGTGGCGCATGGGAATGCGCCACATTTGGTTTCTGTGCTTCTCTTGCTATAAGAGAAGCCATCAGGGGCAGTATGGGCCGGTTCATGGTGGATTGGCCGCAGGAGGGGCAATCGCCATGTTTCCAGATCATGTGTATAACGAGCGATACGCACTGCGTATCCGATCCTTTTTGTGCGCCGGCATTTTGCTGTTTGTTTCCAGTGCGCTGACGATCGCGCGCGCGCAGGAATTCAACGCCGAGCCCGATCCCCTGTCGCCCCAGCTGGAACGCATGCTTGAGTTGGCCGCGACCGAGGGCACGGTCGATGTGGTGACGGCGACGGTCAAGATGGCCATTGAGGCGGCCCCCGAACGGGAAGCGGAAATCCTCACCATCGTCGCGACGACCAATCCGGAACTGGCCGAACCGGTGGCCGAGGCCTTGGGCCTGCGTGACCGGGTCGTGGACGTCGCGAAGGCCGCCGTGGCCGAACAGGACGCCGAGGCGGCCGCCACCGCGATCCGTGAAGCACAGATCCCGCGTTTCTTTTCTTTCGAGGGTTGGAAGGGCCGTGTCGCTCTTGGCATTTCCTCGACGACCGGTAACTCGGAACAGACCGAAGGCTCTCTTGATGCCCGTGTGGAACGTCGCCAGGGCACATGGTTCTACGAGCTCTACGGACTGGTTGATCTGGCGAATGCGGACGGTACGGCGACCCGGGAACGCTATGAAGCCCAATTCCAATTGAACAAGGATTTCACGGAACGGTTCTTTGCTTTCGGCCGGCTTCTGGGTGTGGTGGATCGCTTCACCGGCTTCGACTACCGGTCCTCTCTCACCTCGGGCATCGGCTACCACGCCATCAAACGGGAACGTGTTGATTGGCGGGTTCAAGCGGGCCCTACGGTCAGGCTTGAAGAGCCGGAAGATGCCGTGGCGCAGACCAGCGTCGGTGGATCTTTGGGCAGCCGGTTCCGATGGCTCATTCAGGAAGACGGCGCGGTCTTCCTGAACAACAGTGAAGCCATCGCCACCGAGACCACGACGCTCACCAACCTCGCCAGTTTCCAGGTCCCGCTTTACAAATCCATCTCCCTGGGTCTGTCCAACGAGGTGCGCTACGAATTCAACCCTCCCGTGGACGCGGAGAACCTGGACACAACCACACGTGTGTCAATTGGCTATACTTTCTAACTAAAGCTGCTAAGATGTGACGGATTGTCGCGACGTAAACGGGGCGCGTGTCTAATTTTTCACGATCCCTTGAGCGTAACGGGCGGCAATCTCGCGACACGGTTAATCCACACCGTTCTGCTGAGCGTAATCCACTTGGCGCTGCTGTCTGCGCCAAATCACGTTTAATGGGAGTTCAGAGATGCTGAAATTTGTGCGCGCCACGGCGCTCGCTCTTGGTGTTTTCGTTTTTGCCGCTGCCCCGAACGCGCAGGCTGGCAGTGACATCGTTGACACGGCTGTTGGTGCCGGCAATTTCAACACCCTGGTTGCCGCCGTTAAGGCTGCTGACCTGGTCGACACCCTGAAGGGCGAAGGCCCCTTCACGGTTTTTGCTCCGACGGACGAAGCTTTCGCGGCGCTGGGCGATGAAGCCATTGCCGATCTGCTGAAGCCCGAAAACAAGGAAAAGCTGACCTCGATCCTGCTGTACCACGTCGTGGCCGGCAAAGTTGTTTCCGGTGACTTGGCCGGTAAGGCGCTCGAAGTTGAAACCGTCCAAGGCGCCAAGGTCAGCGTTGACGCCACCGACGGTGTCAAGGTCAACGATGCCACTGTCGTCGCGGCCGACGTCGAAGCGTCGAACGGCGTCATCCATGCCATCGACAAGGTCCTGCTGCCCAAGTAAGGGTTGGCCGGTTTTATTGAGTTGCCCCTTTGACGGGGCGACCTGTGCCGGGCCCTCGGGGCCCGGCATTTTTTATGGTTAATCCGTTTCCCGCCTTTTTTCATTTCCATCAGGCCTTCCGCCAACCCTCAACAAGTCGTTAGGACCGAGAAGAACCAGGGTCCGCCGCGATTTGCCCTCCCTTAATCCTGTCCTGCGATGATCCCACCCGTGGGGAGCGTGCCGCCCGCGCATGATGCGTTCGAGGGAGGTGGCTGTTGTAAGCGGGACGGGATCATGGCCAATCAGCATGCGGCCTGTGCGCGTGGTCTATCGCAGGTCATCCGCCACGGGATCATTGTCGGGATCCTCTTGGGTTTTTGGGCATTTGCCCAGACCGCCCACGCCTTCAAGATGGCCCCCATTGAAGTGACCTTCGAGCCAACGGGAAGCGGCGCCATCCGTTCCGTCGTTCTTCAAAATCCTTCCGAGACACCGGCGGCTGTCGAACTGACCGTCCACGCCCGCGCCATGGACCCGGCGGGGGAGGATACGCTCACGCTTGATGAGGAGTCCTTCCTGGTCATCCCCTCCCAGGTGATCTTGATGCCGGGGACGGAGCAGGTGGTGCGGCTCCAATGGTTGGGCGGACCGACAGAGCAGGAAAGACCCTTTCGGCTGATCGCGGAACAGTTGCCCATCGATCTGGGTGACGCGGCCGCCGATGGCGGTCGCATGCGTCTCCTCGTGCGCTATGTGGCATCGCTCTATGTCACGCCGCCCGGATCCGCCGCGCAGATCACCATCCGCGATGAACGCATCGACCGCGGGGCCGGCGCCGCTCCTGTCTTGCGTTTCACCGTGGACAATGCGGGCGATGCCCATGTGGGCTTTTCCAACCTGACGATCCGGGCCTCCCGCAATGGCCAGGCTCTTTTTTCTCTGTCTCCCGAGGAGCTGGAAGGAACGAGCGGGGCGGTGGTGCTGGCGGGGCGCAGCCGTCACTTCAATGTGCCCCTTCCGGAGGGTCAGACCGTCGCCACCGGACCTCTTGTCCTAGAGCTTGATTATGATCGGCGGTGATGGCCGGTGTGGATGTCCACGTACCATCCTTTCGCCGATCCGGGATCCTGGTCCTGATCATGATCGGTCTCATGCCGTCCGCCGACGTCCGGGCCCAGTCCCAGCAGGATCTGTTCTCCAAGGTTTTTGGCGCGAAGCAGACACCCAAGGAGCAGCGGTTCCGGGCACCCATTGACTTTCTGATCTACGAGCTTGGCCTCGTCAGTGTGGTGGTCAAAGGCGAAAAGGACCCGGTGCTGGTCGACAAACAGGAATTGCGCCAGGCGCTCGAGAAAGTCGTGGTCAAACCTGCGCTCGAGGCATTCGACACGCTGGAAACGACGGACGGCATGATCCCGACGACGGAGGTCAGTGACGCAGGCTTCACCCTTGTCTATGAGCCCGCCAGTCTGTCCCTGGCGCTCGATATTCCGTGGGAGCTGCAATCGGTCCACGACGTCTCGTTGGCGGCCTCCGTCGCCACGGTGCCGGATTCCCTCGGGCCGGCACCCACCAGCGCCATTCTCAATCTGCGCGGATCGTTCGACATCACGCGGGACGAGGCCCTTGTTGAACAAAGCGATCCCACCTTTGCCCTCAATATGGACGGGGCCTTTCGCCTCCAGGGCGCCGTCCTCGAGGCGGAAGCCGATGTGAGTTCCGATCTGGAGTCGGGCGCGCAGCTCCTCCGCCTGCGTCTCTTCTACGACCATGTCCCTTCGCGGCTGAGGCTCGAGGCGGGTGACGTGGAAATCGCAACGACCGGATTTCAATCCGTACCCCGTATCCTGGGCATCGCGGCGGCCCGCGAGTTCGACCTGCAGCCCGACCGGCCCTTCCGGCCACGGGGCAGCCGCATGCTGATCATCGAGCGGGACAGTGTTATCGAGGTGATCGCCAATGGGCGTGTCATCGACACGTTTCCCCTGTCACCGGGGCGCTATCGCATCACGGACCTGCCCCTCAATGTGGGCGGCAATGATTTCACCATCCGCATCACTGATGATCTTGGCCAAGAGGAGAGTGTTGATCTCTCCCTGTTTTTCGACCCGGGCCTGTTGGGGCAGGGGGAGCAGGACTACGGCTATGCGATCGGGTTCGAGACGCGGGTCGACGGGGCCTATCAGTCGGTCGACACGGATCGCTGGGTGTTGAGCGCGTTTCATCGCCAGGGTGTGAGCGATGCCCTCACCCTGGGCGTCAGCGGCCAGTCGGCCCGGCGTCGCCTCAATCTCGGTGGTCAAGTCGGTCTGGCAAGCCGTCTGGGGAATATTGATGTCCTGACGGAATGGAGTCTTGCCTCGGAGCGGACGGGGACCACGGTGACCCTGCAATGGGAAAAGCCCAATGTGATCGATCCCGCCAGCGGGTGGAATGTGGATTTCGGTCTGTCGGCCAGCTACACGAGCGCGCTCTACGTGCCCTTTGATCCGGAACCGTTGACACCGGAGGAAAACGAACAGGCCTTCGACACGGCGGTGCGCTTGGCCTATGGCTTCCCCGGCGGCTGGCTTTTCAGTGTCACCGGCGAACAGGAGTTTGACCGGGATGGGGGGCGGGACACGGGCGTGACCACCGGCCTGCGCAAGGATTTCGCCTTTGGCGCCAGCGTGGACTTCTTTTCCACCCTGACAAATCAGGAGGGGATCGTCGATCATATCGCCTCGATCGGTCTGTCCTTTCCGCTGGGGCCACGCCACACCGTGGAAAGCGGGGCCGCGTTTCCCGACCGCAGCTACCGGGCGAGCGTCACGCGGCGGCCCAGACGGGCCGTCAACGACTGGACCGGTACCTTCACCGCAAGCGGCAGTGAGACCGAAGACGTGTTGGACGCCAATGGGCGCTACATTGCCCAGCGGGGCGAGATCGATGTTCAGCTGACGGAGACTTTCCAGAAGCCGAACGGCGTGACGCGCATGGACCGCGATCTGCGCCACCGGGCCGCCGTGACCCTGGGGACGAGCCTTCTTTATGCGGGCGGTTCCGTCGCGGTCGGTCGGCCGGTGGTCAACAGCTTCGCCCTTGTCCGCCGTCATCCCAACCTGTCGACATTGCCGATCACGGTCAATCCGGAAGCGGACGCCTATCTTGCGCGCAGTGACGGGTTGGGCCCGCTGGTGATCCCCAATCTGAGCGACTATGTCCTGCAGCAGATCCGTCTGGAGGCCCCCGATCTCAAAGTCGGCCAGGATCTCGGGGACGAACGGCCCTTCATCCGTCCGGGCGCCCGCAGCGGTGTCGTCGTCACGGCGGGTACGGATGCAAGCGTCATTCTCACCGCGCGCCTTGTCGATGGCGAGGGTGCCCCCCACGCCCTCAAGGCGGGGGACCTCGTCCGGCTCGATGATCAGGAGGCGAAGGAGCCTGTGTCCTTTTTCACCAATCGCCGGGGGCGGATCGCCATCGAGGGCTTGAAGCCCGGACGCTATCGCCTGAGCCTTTATCTCAATCCCCGTGTCGATCTGGAAATCGAGATCGCGCCGGACGAGACCGGTCTGTTCCGGGCCGGCATCATCATGGTGACGCCATGAGGACCCGGCGCATCCTTCCCCTTCTGGCCCTCTTGTGCTGCCTTGGCGGTCTTCCGGTCCGGGCGGCCTGTGACCTGCAGCTGATCCATCCGGGGCACATCACGGTGTTCGCCGGTGAGCCCTATGACGTTTTCGGTTCCGGGCTCATCGGCATCGGTGTCGAATTCATCGTTCGCGGGCGCACGCCCGGCTGTCCCTTTGCAATCGGGTTTTCCTCGAAGGGGGACATCAATGGACGGCGTGAAGCGCGATCGGGCGGCGCGCGTCTCGCTTATCGTCTCAGTCCGGATCGCCGGGGCAGCGTGCGCCTCCAGGACTTACCCGTTGCCCGGCCGGATGAGATCCTCAGCGGTGTCCTGCCCTTCGGCGGGCGCGAGGTGCGGGACATCTATTTCATTGTCCTCGATCAGGGGCAGCAGGTCGCGCCGGGGGGCTATCTCGATCGCCTGCGGATCAACCTCTTTGAAGGCGAGCGTGGCGCGCTTGTCGAAACCGTGATCAGTATGCTGCGTTTCGACGTGGAGAGCGTGATCGAGGCCCGTTTCGAGATCGACGGCGCGGCCCTGGCCCTGGGCGGCTACACCCATGTGCTGGATCTCGGTGTCCTGAAGCCCGGCCTCAAACGGGCCTTTGGGCTTGATATTCGCACCAATGTGCCCTTCACCGTGCAGATTGCCTCCCAGGAACGGGGGGTGTTGCGCCATGCGAATGGCGACCCGGCGGCGCAGGTGCCTTACCGCCTGCGTGTCGACGGCCGCAGTGTCGAGCTTCGCAGTCCCTTGCGTCTGAGCGGCCGGGCGGACGGATGGCGCAGACGGGGACGGCGGTTCCCCATGGCCATCGAGATCGGCGCCCTGGACCACGCCTTGGCGGGGTCTTACAAGGATACGCTGACGGTGACCGTGTCGGCCCGCTGAGGGCGCCCGGTCCCGATCCACCGCCCTGTGCCAAATGTCCCATGCCAGATGCGCCAAGCCCAAAAAGGAGCCGTGCCATGACCGACGCGATTCAAATGCTGCAACCCAAGATCGGGGATATCGGTCATTTTGAAGTGCGTCGCCTGTTGCCTTCCTCGCGTCGGCGCATGGTCGGTCCTTTTATTTTCTGGGATGAGATGGGGCCGGCGGAATTCGAGCCCGGCCGGGGTCTCGATGTGCGCCCCCATCCCCATATCGGTTTGGCCACGGTGACCTATCTGTTCGATGGCGAACTTGAGCACCGGGACACGCTGGGTGTCTACGCCACGATCCGGCCGGGGGATGTGAACATCATGGCAGCGGGCGCGGGCATCGTGCATTCCGAGCGCACGGGGGCAGACCGGCGGGCCTCGGGCCAACGGCTCCATGGCATCCAGGCCTGGATCGCTCTGCCCGAGGAGGAACAGGAAAGCGCCCCCCTCTTTGATCACCAGGACAAGGCCGCCCTGCCGACCTTCGCCGAAAACGGCGCCCAGGTGACCGTGATCGCCGGCGAGGCCTTCGGCCGGACGGCGCCGACACGGGTGTTCTCTCCCACGCTCTATCTCGAGGTGATCTTGTCCGAGGGCGGACAGTTACCCCTGCCCACCGGTCATGAGGAGCGGGCCATTTATGTCGTGGACGGAACGGTGCGTCTTGGGCCTGAGGCCGTGGCGCCGCACACCATGGCGATCGTGCCGCAAGGGGCGGACGTGACCCTCAACGCCGATGGACCTGCCCGGGTCATGGTGCTGGGCGGCGCGCCGCTCGGGAGGCGCTACATCGCCTGGAACTTCGTTTCCACCGATCAGGCCCGGATCGACAAGGCCAAGGCCGATTGGCGGGCCTCGATCGCCGGCGGCTTCAAGAACACGCCCTTCGGCATGCCGGAAGGCGAGCATGAGTACATTCCCCTGCCCGAAGACGGGGAAGGGCCGCCCGAGAGCAACGAGGACTGCCCGACATCGTGATCCCTTTTAATTGCCTTTGGGAGGAACGGTTAAGCGCCGAGGCGTCTTGCCAGACCCGCAAGGTCCCGTCATCCTGCGCTTCCAAATAAGGGGCACAATCGTCATCGAGAGAGGGGTGGATGGATCAGATCGCGCAGATCCAGATGAGGGAAACCGCACGGGCGCCGCTAGACCGGGATCCCGCCCGCGGTGCACAACCGGCGGCGACCGGGCCCAAACGGGTCCTGTCCCTCGACAGCGGCGGCTTCTCATGCATGGCGACGCTTGCCTTTCTGGCCCGCATTGAAACGCTCCTGCGCGATCAGCATGGCGGTCATCCGGGCTTTCGCCTTGGTGACTATTTCGATCTGATCGGCGGGTCGGGCAGCGGGGCCCTCATTGCGGCGGGGCTCGCCACCGGGCGCACGGCCGAGGACATGCTGGCGGTCCTGATGGACCTCGCCCGTGAGAGCGTGCGCGGCCCCCATTGGCGCTGGCACACCCCCCGTGTGACTTGGCAGAGATCCGCTCTGATCGCGACCCTGCATGAGCTTTTCGGGTCCACGCCCTTGAATTCGATGCGCTTGAAGGCGCGGCTCGCCATCGTTGCCCGGCGTCTTGATGGCCCCAACCGGACCATGGTCCTGGCCACGCAGGGCGGGGCGGATGGTGACGCGGCCCCGGCGTT
>CAZFWG010000009.1:37264-85854 GCA_964522525.1 uncultured Alphaproteobacteria bacterium
ATCCGTCGGCGCCGTGCGGCCCCGGGCCGCCGCCGAGGCCGTGATGGCAAGCGAGATGTCTTTGCGCACCATGGGCGTTTCGATGACCGCGCCGGGCCATGGGCCGGCGGGCATCGCCGGGTTCCAGCCCGAAGCGTTGCGGGCGGCGCCAAGCTTCACCTATGGCCGTTATGCCCTGGATCTGAGCCACGGCGCCTTGCAGTCCGTGCTCGGACGGGCGGTGCCCTATCGCGAGCTCCTGCGCCTCGAACAGGCGCGGCATCTGGCCTCATTGGGAGAGCTGTTGTCCCTGTCCCGGGACGTGGCCGCGCGCCAGGTGCGCACGGAGCATTTCCCGGCCAAGTTCCGGCGGCCTGACCTGGCTCAGTGAGCCGTCACAGGCCGAGGCTTGCACCTTTTAGAGGCGTTTCATCCAGCACGGGCCACGGGCGGGTACCAGCGCGGCAGCGCTCAGTATGCGCCGTTGCCCCGGATCACGATGACGATGGTCCGCAGGAAGATGTAAAAGTCGAGCCACAGGGACCAGTTGCGGATGTAGTCGGAATCAAGCCGCTCCTGGACTGCGAGATCCCCGTCACTGCGCGCGGAGACCTGCCACAATCCGGTAATCCCCGGGGGCACGCTGGCGCGGATGTCCTTGAAGGCCTCGTCGAACTGGTTGAGGTGATAGTCCGGGAAGGGCCGGGGACCGACCAGGGTCATTTCCCCTTTGAGAACATTGAGAAGCTGGGGCAGCTCATCAAGGCTGCTCTTGCGCAGGAAATGCCCCACGCCCGGCAGGATGCGCGGATCGTTTTTGAGCTTGAAGAAGCGTTCCCACTCCTCGCGCGCTTCCGGGTCGGCCTCCAGGTGTTCTTCCAGTCGCCGGTCCGCATCTTTGTACATGGTCCGCAGCTTGAGGACATTGATCGGCCGGTTGCCCGCACCCCGGCGGCGCTGGGCGAAAAACACCGGACCGCCATCCACCGCTTTAATCCAAAGGGCCGCCACGCCGATGATGGGCAAGGCCACGATCGCCGCCGGGATGGCCACCACATAATCCAGAAAGCGCTTGATCCAGTAATTGTGCCGGACCAGGAGGTTGTTGCGGATCCGCAGGCCGACCACGGCCTGGAGATCGACCGGCGTGACCCAGACGCTCTGCAGGCCGAAGAGATTGGGGATCACCACCACATTCTCGAAATTCAGGCTGCGCACCATGGACGCCGCCTGACCGCCATCGAGATCGGGCTTGGCGAGAACGGCGGTCTTCACGCCCGCATTGGAAAAGTCCCGCGCATGTTCGAGACCGCCCAGAACGGGCACGTCATGGAAGCTCTTCCCCCAGCTGTCCGCGTCATCGTCCAGGATCGCAACAGGCTTGAAGCCCAATTCGGGACGCTCCTGAAGGTTCTTGATCACGGCGGCGGCCGTCTCTCCGGCGCCAACGATCAGGGTGCTCTGGCCCCACAGGCCGGCCTTGATCAGGATGTCGCGCATGATGGCTTCAAACAGCCAGGGCAGGACCATGGCAAAGGTCATGGAAAAGAGCAGGATGCCGCGTGAGATTTGATCATCCTGCTGAAGATAGGCCCAGATGATCAAGACGCCGAACAGGATGAAGGTGGCGATCACCCGCTGGCGCATGCGCATGATCGGACATACGCCATAGCCCGGATAAAAGCCCAGAAGCTGAAAGGCGATCGGCAGGCCCAGCACGCCGATGGCGATGTTCCAATATTGGCCGGTGCTGATGTCGATGGGCCAGATCGGGTCGAGGGCGAGGCGGACGAAATAGGCGAGGAGAACACAAAGTTCGAGGGCAATCAGATCGGTGACCAACATGACGAGCCATGTGGCCCGAAACCGCATATTGTCCCGCTTTGGCTTGGCCAGCGTGACTTCAGCCTGGTGGCTGCCCGATAAAACCTCGATCGACACCGCGTCGGCCCCCACATTCAGTTCGGCTTGTTATCGCCGTGGCCAATCCCAGGATGGTGCAAAGCACATTCCGGGCCAGCGCGCCTACGCGCCACCCATCATCCAACTCGGCGGTCCCCCGTTCCCCGAAAACGGCCTCAAGCCGCTCAACTGCCGCGGATCCGGCATGCCGGATCCGTCTCTTCTTGTGCAACGATTGTTCAGCGAGGTTCGAATATGCCGACTCCGCCCGGCATTCGGACATGATGGAACCAAATCCCCCTACTCAGCGCAAGGGTAAGACGACCGATTATTCATTAAAAGTGAGGCTTCGGGCCCGACAGCGCCCCCTTGAAATGTCAGCCGGCGGTCGATACCCGCTTCATTTGTCACGACGGCTTGGGCGCGAGGCGGTCATCCGCCATTCGGCCGATCCGCCGGAAGAACAGGATCGACAATACGGTGACGGGAATGATGTGGGCGATCACCAGCCCGAACATGGTGCCCTGAAGGCCGAACCACTGGGCCAGGAAATAGGCCATGCCCAGGCCGAACACGGCCTCGATCGTCACGGTGATGAAGAGGGGTTTTGTATATTCGATCGAGCGCAAGCCCACTTCCAGGGGGAACTGGAGATAGCGGATCGTGAAGATCACCACCCACCAGTTCACGAGCCACGCATAGGGCACGAATTCCGGACCATAGAGCAGTTCGACGATTTCCTCGGCGAAGACCCAGCCGATGACGGCAATGGCGAAACTCGCCACAAGGCCCGCGCTTGCCAGCTTAGACAGATAGGCGTTGAGGGCCGGCGCGCCTTCATCCTTGAACAGGGAGGAGGCCCGCACCGGCGCGATGTTCTGCAGGGCAAGCGTAAAGACCTGGATCGGCGCCAGGATGTTCATGGTCGAGCGGATGGCGCCGACCGCCGTGGCGCCCAGCACCAGACCCGCCACCATCACGATGGCATGGCCGGAACAGAATTGAAGGACACCCATGCCGAACAGCCATTTGGAAAAATCCCAATGGCTGCGGCTGACCCGAACCATGGCAAGGCGTTCAAAGCGCAAGGGCTCAAACCACAAAAACCCGATCGCCGTGGCGAGGAACGAGGTTCCCGCCATGATCCAGAAGGCGAGCGCGCCGTCGAGCGCGACACCCAGCGCGAAAGGCAGTGCAACGAGGATCGCGAGCCGCAGCAGATAGGCGATGACGTCATTGGCAAAGGCCGCCAGCACCCGGCTCTTGGTGAACAGATAACGACGCACGAAGTCCTGGACCTGGTCGCCGATGGTCGCAGCGACCAGGGCCGCGCTCATCCAGCGCAAGTCGATTTCAGGATCAATCAGCGCAAAGCTCAGCAAGACGAGCGGGATCAGCGCCAGCGTCACGGCGGCAAGCACCAGTTGATGGACCACAATCGTGCCGAAATAGGCGCCCTGATCCTCAGGCTTTTGCTTGGGGCCGAGGCTCATCATGGGGGAGACGATCAAGGCGATATGGACTGCCTTGAAAAACAGAAAAACGATGTGGGCCCAGGCAAAAAGCCCAAACCCTTGGAGCCCGAGCGCCTTCGCGACCGCCGCGATGGTGAGGAAATTGACGGCGCTGACCATGACCTGGTCGCCCAGGACCCACAGCTTGTCATGGTGCGCACGATAGAGCGCCAGCAAACGCGACCCGTTTGAGGGTTCGCTGTTTTCGGTTTCGCTCATCTGCCCCTCTCGGACCCCTCACAAATCAGGGCGCATGAGGCGCCCAACCGTCAGAGCATGCCATGGCGAGGCCCGGCTTCGCCATCTGCCCTTGGGGGCAGTCCATCCGCGTTGCGACACGCGTGATTTTGACCGTATGCAATCAGCTGCATAATGGCTAGCCTGTTAACGTGTCCGTCAGGAAAGACGGGTGCACTGAACCCTTGAGGTTCCAATACCCTTGAGGTTCCGGTGTGGGCGATCGGGATGACAGGGGTCTGGGGGAGCAGAGGGAAAGGGGCAACGTTGAAACTCATCATGTCCGCCTTCGCATGCGCGCCATCCGTCGGCTCCGAGGAGGGCGTCGGATGGAACTGGGCTCTCCAGGCTGCCCGGCACGGCCATGAAGTGCATGTGGTGACCCAGCACATGCATCAGCCCGCCATCGAGGCGGCTTGCGCCAAGGGCGATTTCGGCAATCTCCATTTCCACTATCTGACCCTGCAAAAGTCCCTGGACAGATTAAAGAACCGGTGGAGCAACTACAGTCTGGTCTCCTACTATTATGCTTGGCAGTTGAAACTGCTGGGGTTTGCGCAACAGCTGCATCGGCAACACAATTTCGATCTGGCCCAGCATGTCACCTATGTTCAGGACTGGACGCCGAGCGGTTTGATGAACCTACCCATTCCCTTCATCTGGGGCCCGGTGGGCGGCAGCGCCAATGTCATGCCCCAGGGGATCGCGGCGCGCGAAATGGGCTGGCCCGCCTATGCCTTGCGTTTTGAGCGCAATCGGCGGTTGATGCAGCAGGGGCTCAAGGCGGTCGATCCCTTCGTGCGGCGCACCATGGCGAAAGCGGATCACATTCTGATCTATACGGAGAATGGCGTCGAGGTCGTGCCGCCCCGTTTCCGGGACAAGGCCCGGTCCATCATCCATATCGGCGTTTCCGACTTCGATCTGCCTGCTGCTGCGGAGCGCGCAGAGCAGGGGGACTTCAGCCGCCCGTTCCAGATCATGACCGGTGGCCGTCTTGTCCATTGGAAAGGCGTTGATCTGCTGATCGAGGGTTTCGCGCGGTTTCTGGAACAAACGCCTGAGGCCTCGGGCGCGCGGCTCTATGTGTCGGGGCGGGGACCGTTCCAGCCGACGCTCGAGGCGCTCGTGGCCCGGCTCGGTCTTGAGCGTCAGGTCACGTTCCTGGGTTTCCTGCCGAGCCGCGACGATCTCTACATCAAGATGGCCGAATGCGATCTCTTTGCCCTGCCGACCCTAAGGGACGGCCCCCCGGTCGGCATTCTGGAGGCCATGTTCGCCGGCCTGCCGATCCTCTGCCTGGACCACGGGGCGACCCGGGAACTGGTGCCGCCCCATGCGGGTCATCTCGTGCCCGCCGAAAGCCGCGCGGGTGCCGTGAACGGGATCGCCGCGGCCCTGGCGGACGGCTTCCGGGATCGGGCCGCGCTGTGGCGCAAGGGCTTGATCGCCCGCGACCATGTCGCCCGGTTCCATGACTGGGATCGGATCGGCGACGAAGCCCAAGGCATCTATCAGGAGGTCCTGCGCACGAGCCCCCGGCGCAATGCGGCCCTGGCCCACGCCACGCCCCAGTCGGATCCCACGGTCTGAACATCCCTGACGGCACGGGTTTTGCTGCGCGTATAGGGGATCGGCCGGTTTTCAGCGTGTTAAGGAAAACCGCGATGGCGCGGGGCTCTCGCGCGTCTCTATGGATAGAACTGGGGTGGGCCGGTAAATTGGCGTATAATCCGGGATTTGGCGAATGGCGGCCCTTTGACATCAAGCCCTGTGACATCGGCGCGACAACCCGTTGGGGAAATGGCCGGAATGGCCCTGCCCATGCCCGGTACCACAATGTCGTTGCAATCCGTTGGGCAGACTCTCGCGTGGGCTTTTCGCAAACGGTGCAGCGGTTTGAGACAACCGGCTAGCACGCGGCGTCAGCGCCGACCCCGGTCCAACTGGATTGGGCCGGATCGCGGCGAAACAAAATTGGGATTCCATGAGCAAAACTGACTCCAAATCCCGAGGTGGGGCGAAACGAGGCGGCCTCCTCTCATCATTCTTCGCCAGCGGCCGCGTCGCCGAGAGCGAGGAGGATCATGGGCCCGACGCTCAACCCGTCGACGGCGTCGACCACGAGACCCCGTTTGAGACGGTGGACGTGCGGGACGATGCACGGCGGGGACCCCATGTGGATCACGCCGAGGCGGAGGGCGAGGGGGAAGGAGCGGAGGCGCATCAACCGCGCGCCCGCGCCCTCAATGGAGCCCACAAGCGCGGCGGCAAGCAGCGTCGCGACGGCGCCCGGGAGGCCGAGGAGGTCGCGAAAAAGCCGAAGAACCAGAGCCGGTCCGCAAAGTCCCGCCGCGATACCGCCCCAGAGGTTGAAGCGGAGGCTGAAAGCGAGCCCGTTTCGGCCGAGGTCCAAGGGCCGGGCGACGCCGCACCCCAGGAAGGGGACGGGGAGCGCGGCGTTGTCGTGTCCGGTTCGGGCGGCACGCCCCAGCTCGCCGAGGAAGAGGTGTATACGACGGGCTTTTCCGATGTCGCCAATGCCAGGCTTTGGCGGCGCACTCGGGAGGCGCGCAAGCGCGACAAGGAACGCCCGCGCGGTTTCCGCAACGTCTTCACGCCGACCCGCCCCAAACGTCAGCCCCAGGAATTCATCGGCCGGCGGGCCCTGATCGGCTCCGTGATCGAGGCGATCGAAGAAGAATGCGCGCATGTCATCATGTGCGCCGAGACAGGGCTCGGCAAGACGTCCCTTGCCAATGTGGTCGCGGAATTCGCCAAGGAATCCGGCTATCTCGTGGTGCGGATCACGGGCACGGAAGATTTGAGCTTCAGCCGCTTCATCCGTACCTTGTTTGAAGAGCTGTTCCACCAGATCGACGAGACCCCGGCCGGCCGGGTTTTGATGGAGTCCCTGGGCGTCCAGGACATGAACGAACTGCTCCAGGACAACGCCATGGACCTCGTGAGCGAGTTCCTGGGCGAGGAAAACCTGGACATCACCCGGGTCATTCGCGCGCTTGACCGGCTTTCGGACAATCAGGCGATCGCGATCATCGACGACTACGACCAGATCAAGAGCCGGGAACTCAAGACCCGGCTGACCCAGGTCATGAAGGCCCTGTCCGACCAGGGCGGCTGGCTTTCCTTCTTCGTTCTTGGCCGGGGCGAGAGCCCGAGCGATCTGCTCCAGGATGATGTGGAAAGCCTGCCCAACGCGGTCGGTCTTTACGCGGATCCCCTGGCGCTCCATGAGATCGAGGAAGTGATTCATGAGGGCGGCCAGAAGATCGGCATCCAATTCAATCAGGACACGGTCCAGGCCATCGCCCGCCTGTCCCAGGGCGTGCCCAATGTGGTTCAATGGCTGAGTTTCCTCTCGGTCCGTCGCACCGTCCGCCGGGACGGGGTGGTGGTGGAGATCGAGGATCTGGCCAATATCGTCAGTGACGCGGTCACCAAGATCGATGCCCGCTTGCGCAACCTTTATGACGAGGCCTGCCGGTATTCGAAGGGCAACAGCAACGCGGATCTTCTCTATCTGGCGGTCCGCGCGCCCTGTACGCCGAGCGGACTGTTCTCCGCCGCGACCATGCATGTGCTCTCGCGTCAGATCATCGGGCGCAAATGGAAGGAATCCGAGATCCACACGGCGCTCCTGCCCTTGTGCGGCAAGGGGCCGAAATCCATCCTGCGCAAACTCGATACGAGCGAAGGGACGTTCTACCGCTTTGCCCACCCGACCATGCGGGCGGTGGTCATGCTTAAGAAGATCGTCCGTATCCCGCTTCTGAGTGACATGCGTACCAGGGAAGTGGACGCGGCCTATCTGCCTTCGCCCCAGGATGCGGCGGCGGCGAGCGCGGCGGCCTCCTTGAGTCACGCGACCCACGCGCCGGCCCAGGGATCCGCCGAGACGCCCCAGGATGCCATGGTCGTCGATATGGACGCGGGCTCCGCTCCCCTGGAGCCCGGCGAAGACGCGCATCTGGAGCCGGGCGAGGATCAAACCGGCCATGAGGCGGTAGCCGAAAATGGTATAGGGGCGGGTGAAGTCCTCGACGTCGAGGTGATTGCCGTCCCCGAAGAGGTGCATGAAGAAGCTTCGGCTACAGACGAGACCGTGCCGGAAGAGGTGCACGTGCTTGATGCCCAAGCCCTCGATTCTGATGAGCTGGAAGCCGATGACGGGGTCGTGCCCCCCGTCGCCGACGAACAGGAAGCCATCGCTGCAGACACGGAAGAAGAGCCGGAAGATCGGGATGCAGCACCGGTTGGTATGGATTCAGAGCCGACCGCGGAACAGGCCGTGGAACAGGACCGGGGTGTCGGCCAGGACGACGAAGAAGACCGGGACGACGGGGTCGAAGGCATGTCCGACGTCGCCGTCGCGGCCGCCGCCATGGATATCCAGGCCTGGGATGACAACGAGCTCGATGACCTGGCCGATGCAGTCAGCGGTGATCTGGACATGGTCGAGATTTTGGAGGCGGGCGAGGTCGATTCCGCACCAGACGAAATCGTCGTCGAGGCCGGAGACATCGAGGAGATCCCGGCGGAGCGGGACGAGCTGGCCGCTGATGACACCGCCCCCGAGCAGACCGATCAGCCCGACGAGGCCGTGCTCCAAGCGCCGTCTACGGAGCGTTTCAGAGTTCGGGCACGCCGGAAGGATCGTCCCCACCAAGAGGCGCCAGATCCAGACACTGAAGAACCGGAGACTGCCACCCCGGACACCGCGGAAGACGACACCTATGAAGACCTGATGGTGATCGATCCCCTGATCGGAACCGATGCGGTGACGGCAACGTCTGCGCTGGTCGACGATATGGATGCAGCGGACCCCGGGGAGAGCCTTGTTGAGGAAACCGACGAGGCGCCCGTTGTCGAACAGGACGGGCAGGCTGAGGACGAAACCGCCGTGCTGCATGATGACGAGGAGGGTGCGGCGGAGCCCGTGCTCGAGGAGGTGTCCGAGCCGGAAGCGACCGCGCTTGCCGAAACGGCGCTCGATCCGGAGGCGGCGGATGACACGGCCGTTGGTGACGTGGCAGAGCCGGACACCGACGCTCACGATCCGGTCCTCGCGCTGGCCGAGGTGGAAGATCTGGAAGAAGTGGAAGATAAAGACGGCCCGCGGGCGGCGGCGGAAGAACCGGACGCCGCCGATGATCGCTCCGAACCGGCCTCGTTGGAACGCGAGGACCGTCACGGGGATCTGACCTCGTCAGAACTGGCCTCGTCAGAAGAAGACGTGGCGGTGGAGGCGGACGCAGATCAAGCCGCCGAAGAGAGCGTGCAGGACGAAGAGGCCCAAGCGCCGTCAACGGATGAAACCGGAGAGGCCATCGAGGCGGATTCAGACGGCGATGACGAACCGGACGTTTTCGAAGACCGGCTGGCGGGTTTCACCGGCAGTCTCGATGAAGACGATGAGTTCATCGGGGACGAGACGGAGACCCTGCGCCGCCGGTGATGGACGGCACGGCTTAGGCGCTTCGACGACATTAGAACTCATGAAAAAAGCCGGCGCGGGATGCGCCGGCTTTTGTCTTGAGGGGAGACGCCGGTGAAGCGTTATTCCGCCGCGAGCGAGGTCATGGGCGAAAGCCCGTGATTGACGGCCCAGATGGCGGCTTGCGTGCGGTTGTTCACTTTGATTTTCCGCAGCAGGCTTTTCATGTGCACCTTC
This sequence comes from uncultured Alphaproteobacteria bacterium, assembly GCA_964522525.1. GTDB lineage: Bacteria > Pseudomonadota > Alphaproteobacteria > JAJFIK01 > JAJFIK01 > CAYUYV01. Next base: position 46,589 of record CAZFWG010000009.1, read on the forward strand.
ACGGTTGCCTCCGTGATGGTCAGCCGATTGGCGATCATCTTGTTGGAATTGCCGGCCACCAGACAGGAAAGGATCTGGGTTTCCCGATCCGACAGGCCCGCGCCGCCGAGCGCCGGTGTGCCGGTCGAGGCCATGTCAGCAAGGCCATTGTTGACGAGCATGCCGGCCAGTTTCGTGGGCAGCACGGTTTCGCCAAGACGGGCGAGCTCGACCGAATAGAGCAGGGCATCGACCGAAATGCTCTTCAGCAGGAAGCCTTTCGCGCCCGCGCTCAAGGCGGCGGAGAGCATGCGCGGGCACAGCGTGTCGCTCAGGACCACGATGACCGCCGTCGGCAGCAGAGCCCGCACATGACGCAGCTCATCAGCCAGTTGTTCCGCGTCTTGCGGGGGATCCATCAGCACGACTTCGCCCCGGCTCAGCGCGCCGAGATCGCCCCGCGCCGCGAGCGCATCGCTGTCGGCGGCCTCGCCGAGAACGACAAAGCGGTTGATGGGAAGGAGATTGGCCAAACCTTGCAAGAACAAGCGGTTGCGGCCCAGGAGAATGACCTGTGTTTCTGTCATGGTGGCACCGAGCCCTCTTTTGAAGAAATCCATGACCCCGGGTTTGCAAATTCCGGTCCAATTGGGATTTCCCCTTCCGGGGCGGTGCGCGCGAATGGGCCTCATTCAAGGAAAAGAGGGCCATTGGCCGGCGAATCCGAGGGGGTTTGGTTGACGACCGGGCTGTTTTTGGCGTCTTCAGGGGAGTCAAGAAGCGCCCAGACCGCTTTCGAGTGTCCCGTTTAGGGATAGGGCCCGCGCAGAGGCTCGCCATTTCGTCTGGAAATGCTGTTTCTGGTCGTTCGCTCTCTTTTCTCCACTTGGCTCCTGTGCATATAGTGCGCGCGCGAAAGGGCAGGCCATATCGCAATCGCGGGGCGTGCGATGCGGCGGGGGCCTATTCCTTGAATGGAGGGGTTGCGCTTTTCGCATCTCACATGGCGCGTCTCGTTCGGGGACGCCGCTGCCACAACTCACTTCTCGGGTGCGCGATCATGGAACATATCAGGGTTGGTATTCTGGCCGGGGGCCTTGGCAGTCGCTTGGCGGAAGAGACCGAGAGTAAGCCGAAGCCCATGGTGGAAATCGGCGGCAAGCCGATGCTTTGGCACATCATGAAGATCTACCGCCGCTTTTTCGACGCGGAGTTCTACGTCGCGCTCGGCTACAAGGGCGAATATGTCAAGAAATGGATGGTCGATTACTGCAATCTGACCACCAACCTGACGGTCGACTTCAAGACCAAGCAGGTGACGCGGCATTCCAACCTGGATGAGGACATCGACTGGCGGGTCCATTTGATCGACACGGGCCAGGACACCAATACCGGCGGCCGGATCAAGCGCCTTGGTGACTATCTGGGTGACAAGACGGCGATGGTGACCTGGGGCGATGGCGTTGCCGACATTGATATTCGGGACCTCCTGGCCTTTCACCGTGCCCACGGCAAGCTTGCGACCCTGACGGCGGTTCGGCCCGCCGCGCGGTTCGGCCATTTGCGCTTCAACGGCGATCACATCACGGAATTCTCCGAAAAGCCTCAGACGGCGGAAGGCTGGATCAATGGCGCCTTCTTCGTCTTCGAACCGGGCGTGTACGACTATATTGACGGCGACGCCATCCAGTTCGAGAAGGAGCCCCTCGAACGTCTGGCGGCGGACGGCCAACTCATGGCCTATCGTCACGAAAGTTTCTGGCAGTGCATGGACACCATCCGTGACAAGAAACGCCTCGAGGAAATCTGGGACCGGGGCCAGGTGCCTTGGCTGGGGGGAGAGTAAGATCCATGCGTGTGCTTTTGACGGGCCACCTCGGCTATATCGGTACGGTCATGACGCCGCTGCTTCTGGAGCGGGGTCATGATGTCGTGGGTCTCGACAGCCATTTGTTCGAGCGCTGCACCTTCGGACCCGGTTTCCGCGAAATCGAAACCATCCTGAGCGACGTGCGCGATGTCCAGCCGGAGATGTTCCAGGATTTCGACGCCGTGCTGCACTTGGCGGGTCTGTCCAATGACCCGATGGGGGATTTGAATCCGCAGCTGACGGATGACATCAACCACAAGGCCAGCGTCCGCATTGCCGAACTCGCGAAGGCGGCGGGCGTGAAACGCTTCATCTTCTCCTCGTCCTGCTCCAATTACGGCGCGGGCGGCCAGGATTTCCTGGACGAGACCTCGGAATTCAATCCGGTGACGCCCTATGGCCAATCGAAGGTCGACACCGAGATCAATGTGGCGAAGCTCGCGGATGATGAGTTCACGCCGGTCTTCATGCGCTCGGCCACGGCTTATGGCTATTCACCGCGGATCCGCTTCGATCTGGTGGCCAACAATCTGACGGCCTGGGCCTTCACCACCGGCAAGATCATGATGAAGAGCGACGGCACGCCCTGGCGGCCGATCGTTCATATCGAGGACATCTCCCGCGCCTTTATCGCGGCCCTCGAAGCGCCCCGCGAAGCGGTTCACAAAGAGGCGTTCAATGTCGGGCGCACGGACGAGAACTACCGCATCCGCGAGATCGCGACCATGGTCGGCGAAGTGGTGCCCGATTGCGCCATCAGCTTTGCCGACAATGCGGGCCCTGACAAACGCAACTATCGGGTCAATTGCGACAAGATCCGCCGCGTTCTGCCCGCCTTCGAACCCCATTGGACGGTGCGCAAGGGGATCGAGCAGCTTTATGAAATGTACAAAGAAATCGGCCTCAAGCTCGAGGAATTCGAGGGGGACCGGTTCCAGCGCCTTGCTCACCTGCGCCATCTGATGGGCGAGGGCATTCTGGACGAGGGCCTGCGCCATACGCCCGCCGCTGGTCGGGGCGCCTGAGGGCACCGCACCAATCGGCTCATGACAGATGACAAGGCCGCTGCCCCTGGCGGCGGCCAACAACCTCTGAATAGGACGTAAGAGATGCGAGGCAACATTACCGCTTGCCGTTCCTGCGGCAGCACCAAGCTCAAAGTGTTTCTGGATCTGGGTGATATGCCCCTTGCCGATCGTCTGCTCACACCGGCCCAGTTGACCGAGGCGGAGCCGACTTTTCCCCTGGAGACCGTTTTTTGCGAAGACTGCGGTCTCGTACAGATTACCGAGACAGTGGATCCGGAAATTCTGTTTGCGTCGGATTACCCCTATTTTTCCTCCTTCTCGGACCATCTGCTCAAGCACTCCCGCGACAATGTCCTGAACCTGATCGAAAAGCGTGGCCTGGATCACAATTCCTTCGTGGTCGAGATCGCCAGCAATGACGGCTATCTCCTCAAGAACTATGTGGAGAAGGGCATTCCCGTTCTGGGGATCGATCCAGCGGAAGGACCGGTCAAGGCGGCCCGGGAGCAGGGCGTCAATTCCATGCTCGCCTTTTTCGGCAAGGATCTGGCCCAGGAACTGGCGGCCCAGGGCAAGAAGGCCGATGTGATCCACGGCAATAATGTCCTGGCCCATGTGGCGGACACGAACGGTATTGTCGCGGGCATCGCCGCCATGCTCAAGGATGACGGCGTCACCTCCATCGAGGTGCCGTATGTCCGTCATCTGATCGACAAGAACGAGTTCGACACCATCTATCATGAGCATTTGTGCTATTTCTCCGTGACGGCGCTCGACAATCTCTTCCTGCGCCACGGTCTCTACATCAACGATGTCGTGGAACTGGATATCCATGGCGGCTCCCTGCGGGTGCATGCGCAGAAATTCGAGGACCGCAAGGAAGGCTTCCTCAAGCTGTTCGAGGCGGAAAAGGAAGCGGGCGTCGACACCTTTGACTACTATCGCGACTTCGGCGATCGGGTGCTCCTGACCCGCGACAAGCTCCACACCCTCCTGAACGACCTCAAGGGCAAGGGGCATCGCATCGCCGGTTACGGGGCCGCCGCAAAGGGCGCGACACTGATCAATTATGTGGGCATCGGCGTCGACACGGTCGAATATGTCTGTGACCGGAACCACCATAAACAGGGCCGGTTCATGCCGGGGCGGCATATTCCCATCACCAAGCCGGAACGGCTGATGGAAGACAAGCCCGACTATGTCCTGCTGCTGCCGTGGAATTTCGCGGACGAGATCCTTTCCCAGCAGCAGGCTTTCCGTGACCAGGGGGGACAGTTCATCATCCCGATTCCAGAACCAAAAGTCGTCTGACAAGGACGCGCACGGCGAAGCGGCAAGCAGAAACCATAAGGATGTGGCGGGGCGGCCGAAGCGATCGCTCCCCGTGGGACATGAAAAGGGGATTTGAGACCATGAACGAGATGGCAACGGGTCAAGAGCAGAAATTTGCCGGACACGGAGAAACTTGTCCGGCCTGCGGTTCGCCGAGACTACGCAGTTTCTACAAGAAGGTTGGCATCCCGGTGAACAGCTGCATCCTGATGCGCACGCCGGAGGAGGCCGTCGGCTATCCCAAGGGCGATATCGACCTGACCTTCTGTGACAATTGCGGTTTCATCTACAATCGCGCGTTCAACGAAAATCACATCCAGTACTCGGAGCGATACGAAGAAACCCAGGGTTTTTCCGGGACCTTCAACAAGTTCCACCAGAAACTCGCCCAGGACATCATCGATCGTCACAATCTTCAGGGTAAGGAAGTGATCGAGATCGGTTGTGGCAAGGGTGAGTTCCTGGCCATGCTGTGCGAGATGGGCAGCAACAAGGGGACAGGGTTCGATCCGTCCTACGTCGCCGACCGGAGCCTCGCGGCCAAGACCGAGGACGCGCAATATGTCGTCGATTTCTATTCGGAGAAATATTCCGATCGGGATGCCGATTTCATCTGCTGCAAGATGACGCTTGAGCATATTCCGGAAGTGGAGCGTTTCATTTCGACGGTGCGGCGCGCCGCCGGTCAGCGGACGGAAACGGTCGTGTTCTTCCAGATCCCGGAAGTCACGCTCATCCTGGAGGAACGCGGTTTCTGGGACGTCTATTACGAGCACTGCTCCTATTTCACCAAGGGGCTCACCGGTTCGCTCGCCACTTTGTTCCGCCGTTGCGGTTTCGATGTGAAGGATGTCTGGGTGGACTATGGCGATCAGTATCTGATGATCGAAGCCCTGCCGGCCGAGGGGCCCCAGCCCGATCCGGAAGGGGTCGCCGAGAATGTCGCCGCCCTGAGCAAGCTTGTTGACGAATTCACCACCGACGTGACCCGCAACATCGCGGATTGGCGGGCGAGCATGGCCGAATGGTCACGGAGCGGAAAGCGGGTCGTGTTGTGGGGATCCGGGTCCAAGGCTGTCTCATTCTTGACCACCGTGGGGATCAAGGATGAGTTGCAATATGTCGTGGACATCAACCCCAACCGCCACGACTTCTACATGCCGGGCACGGGCCATAAGATCGTGTCCCCGGATTTCCTGGCCGAATACAAGCCCGATGTGGTGGTGATCATGAACCCGGTCTACCGGGAAGAAATCACGGCCTCTTGCCGGGAGCGGGGCATTGATCCGGAAATCCGGACGGTTCTTGAGCCCCTCGCGCCGGGCTTGGCCCCTCAGGTCTAGCTCCTTTGCGGGCGGAGGATCGGGTCCGCCTTACCGTGGATCCGTCTTCGTTCTAACGCCCCTGCGCCCCTTGCAAATTCCCGTGACGTGGCCATGCTGTGAGTGGCAGGCACGGCCGGACTACGCGCGAAAGCCGAGGCCGTGACCCGCCAATCATGTGGCCCCCGGTCACCCGTATGGCTCGGCTCGGATCTTGCGGTTAAGACGGTGTCAAACGGCGTCCCCGCCGGGGGATATCGGCTCCCATGCATCATGCGCGCGGGAGCGGGCCGGAGTTCAGGGGTAGAGTATCAGGATGCAGCGCAACAGATATGCCAGCCCGCGGGGCGGCGATGCCGCCGAGCCCAAGCCGGTCATCGAAGCCGTCGGCGATCCGGGCGGCGAAATGACCCTCCATGACATTATCGCCCTCTTTCGTCGGCACTGGATCCTGTTTATCGGGACGATCGTCGCCGCGATCGGCGGCACCTTTGCCTATGTCATGGTCGCGACACCGATCTACACGGCACAGGGCGAGATTTTCGTGACCCCTTCCGCGGTCCAAAGCGGCGATCAGGCGGCCGTGCGGACCCGGCCGGCCGAGATCGACGACGTGCCGAGCGAGGTCGCCCTGTTGCGCTCCCGTCAGCTTGCTGCCGATGTGATCCGGGCGATGGCTCTTGATGAGGACCCGGAGTTTCTGGATGAGGAGGTGGCGCAAGGCGCGCCCCAGGCCCGGCTCGATGCCGTGACCGAAATCTTCCTAAAGCAACTGAATGTCGGCGCCAGCGACCAAACGCGGATCATCGACGTCCAGTTCGACTCCGAAGACCCGGTGAAGGCTGCGGATATCGTCAACACCCTCATGGATCTCTATGTCACGCGTCAGCTCGCCGACCAGCGTCAGACGGCGGAAAAAGCGGCGACACGGCTTGCCAATACGGTCGAGGAACTGAACGTCGAATTGGACGAGGCCGAAGAGGCGGTGCGGGCGTTTCGCCTCGAAAACGGTCTGGTCCAGACGCAAAGTTCTGACCTGACGGCGAACCGGGTGACCGAGCTCAACAATCAGGTGATCCAGGCAGAGGCCGACGAGGCCGGCCTGCGCGCCGAGCTCCAGCAGCTTGAACGCGCCCTGGCGCGCGGCGGGGATGCGTCCACGGCGCCCCGCGTGCTGAATTCGCGCCTCATCCAGAATCTGCGTGAACAGGAAAATGAACTTGTCCGTCAGCAAGCGGAACTTTCGACCCAATATGGCGAGAAACATCCCCGGATGATCCAGGTGCGCACGGAACTGCGCGATGTGCGGGAAAACATCCAGGGCGAGACGCGCAAGGTGGTCGAGTCCCTGCGCAGCGAAGTCGGCGCGGCGCGTGCCCGCGTCAGTTCCCTGCGCGACAGCATGCGCGACATCGAGCGGGATGCCGTGCAGTCCCGCGGCGTGGAGGGCGAGCTCCAGGAACTCGTGAACGAGGCCGCGTCCAAACGGGAAATGCTGAATTCCTTCCGCATCCGTCTGAGGGAGACCCAGGCCCAGCGGGATCTGGTGGAGGCCAACGCCCGGGTCTATGCGCGGGCGGAAACCCCGAGCGAGCCCTCCTTTCCCCAGAAGGGCAAGGCGCTCGGCATCGCGGGCATTCTGGGGCTGGGCGCCGCCGTCGTGATGGTCATGGTCCTGGGCAATTTGCGTCGCACGCTCGAGACCGCCGATGAGGTCGAACGCGTCACGGGATACCGGTCCCTGGGCGTCGTGCCGCGCCTCACCGGCATTGCGGGGGGTAAGAAGACCGCCAAATCCGTCCTCGAACTGTACAGCAAAAAGCCGTATGCGCCCTTCAGTCAGGCCCTCAAAAGTGTGCGCTCCACGCTTTATGTCGCCAACGGATCACGGGCGCCCAAGACCCTGCTGGTGACCTCCGCCGGGCCGGGGGAGGGGAAGACCACCTTCGCCATGAGCTACGGCATGCTCTGCGCGTCCTTCGGAGAAAAGGTCATCCTTCTCGATTGTGATTTCGGCCGGCCCGACCTCCACAAAAAGATGGATGTACCCAATGATCTGGGCATCGCCAACTATCTCATGGGCGAGGTGGATCTGGAGACCGTGATCCGCAATGACGGTCGTTCGGGTATGGACTACATCACGTCTGGCGCCCTTCCTCCTACGGCGGCGGAACTCTCCCGTTCCTCCGCCCTCAAAGGGATCATCGACAGCTTGGCCTGGGACTATGATGTCGTGATCGTCGACACGGCTCCCATCCTTGCCATGAGCGACTCCCAGATCCTGTCCACCATGGTCGATGCGACGGTTTTCGTCACGCGCTGGCGTCAGACCCGTATGGAGAATGCGGCGGCCGCGGTGGCGCGCCTGGAAGATCTGGGCACAAAGGCGGTCGCCGGTTTCGTCATCGTCGATGTGCCCGTCAAAATGAAGCAGGCGGCGGTCTATTACTCCGGCTATCATCGCTAGGCGTGTGTCGGGGGACGTGTTGGGGAGCTGGCGAGCGGCGTGCTGAGATACGGACTGGTCCATACGCTGGGGGCGCTGACGGCCGCCACGGTCTTGCCGGCTTCGGCGGGCGCGGCCGACGACATGATGGACCGTATGGTCGTCACCAATACGCGCACCGATCAGGCCTTGCGCGACCAGGCAGGCAATGTGGCGCTCCTGTCCGCCGAAGACATCGAGTTCATCCGTCCTGACCATATTGCGGAAGCCCTCAACCGGCTGCCCGGCGTCTATCTCCATCGCAACAACGGCTTTGACCATCTGACCTCCATACGCTCTCCCATTTTGACCGGTGGGGCGGGGGCGGGGTCGTACCTGTTTCTCGAAAACGGCGTGCCGTTGCGCGCGGCAGGCTTCGCCAATGTCAACGGACTCAATGAGGCCTCAACGGAATTTTTCGGCGGCCTTGAGGTCGTGCGCGGTCCGGGCAGCGCCCTTTACGGCAATAACGCGGTCCACGGATTGATCAATGTCCTGCTGCCCGATGTGGCGGCCAATCCGGGCACGCTTCTGTCCGCGTCTGTTGGGTCCTTCCGGCGCTATCGGGGTCTCGCCACGGTCAACGGGTCGGTCGGCAATCACGATCTTTATGCGGGCCTGAGCCTCGTCAGCGATGACGGATGGCGCGATGACGCCGGCGTCGACCAGCAGAAACTGCTCCTCCAATGGGCCACGACCAAGGGCGATGTTTCCATTCTGACCACGCTCGCGGCCCAGAACCTCAATCAGGAATCCGCGGGCTTCATTCAGGGTGATGCTTTCGCGTTCGAGAACACGGCACTCGCCCGCACCAATCCAAGCCCGGATGCCTTTCGGGATTCCCGGTCGATCCGCCTTGCCAGCCGGGTCGACTGGCAGAAAAGCGATGCCCTGACCCTGTCCTTCACGCCCTATTTCCGCGCCAATGATCTCGATTTCAAACTGACCTTCCTGCCCTCCCAGGCCCTGGAAGAGACCGGTCACTGGAGTGTCGGTCTGTTGTCGGCGGCCTACTGGTCATTGCCCGGCGGACACGAAATCATCGCCGGTTTCGATGTGGAGCGCACGAACGGTACCTTGCGCGAAGAGCAGTTCATTCCGACGATCTTCAGTTTCACGCAAGGCCTCCACTATGACTATGACGTGACCTCCGTGGTGCTGGCCGGCTATGGTCAGGGCACCTGGGTCGTCAATGACCGGATCAATATCGTCGGCGGCTTGCGTGTTGAATATACGGAATATGACTATACGAACAATACGGAGTCGAACATCGTCGGCCGGTTCCTGCGCCCGGCCGACCGGACCGACGGCTTCCTGGTCGCCACCCCGAAACTCGGCGTTGTCATCGACCTGAGTGAAGATGTCACCACCTATTTCCGCTATGCCCGCGGTGCCCGGGCCCCTCAAACGACGGATCTCTATCGCCTTCAGATCAACCAGACCGTGGGCGAGGTCGAAGTCGAAAGCCTCGACAGTGTCGAGCTTGGTTTTCGCGGCGGAACCGGGCCGTTCTCGTTCGATCTGGCGGCCTATTACGCGTTCAAGCGCAATTTCTTCTTTCGCGACGCCGACGGCTTCAACGAGCCGTTCGGACGTACCCGTCATATCGGGGTCGAACTGGAGTTCCTGCTGGAAATCACAAAGGGCCTGGCGCTTGCCTTTTCGGGCACCCATGCCCGCCACACCTACCGCTTCGACCGGGAAGTGGAGTCCCCCGTCACCGAGATCATTCAGTTTGGTGATGACGTGGATACGGCCCCGCGCCTGCTGGGCACGACACGCCTGATCTGGAACCCGCTCGACACGGCGACCGTGGAACTGGCCTGGACCTTTGTCGGGGACTATTTCACCGACCCCAGCAATTCAAACCGCTATCCGGGTCACCAGGTGCTTGACCTCAAGGGGACCTGGGACATCAACCCCCACCTGCAGCTGTTCGCGGCGATCCGAAATCTGGCCAATGCGGACTATGCCAACCGGGCCGATTTCGCGTTCGGCTCGGCGCGGTTTTTCCCGGCCGAGGACCGGGCCGTGAGCGGTGGTATCACGGTCCAGTTCTGATCTGGGGATCAGTTGAAAATGAAGCGGAAACTCAGGCCGCCCGAATGCCGGACAAAATCTTCTTCAAACAGAGCATCGTAACCGATTTCGACAATCAGGGACGGGTTCGCGAAGGAGAGGCCCGCGCCGCCGACGAAACCGCCTTCCTCGATTTCCGGTGACACCAGATCGAACGTGCTTGAGCCCTCGACGAAGGAAACAGTCGTGACCACTGGATCGGTCTCGAATTCCTGACGATAGCCTGCACGGAGCATCGGAATCAGTTTGGCGCCACGACGGCGTTCAAAGGTGTGGGCCACTTCAAGGAGGCCGATCGCACGCAAGGACGAAACATCCCGGTTATCCACGGTGAGCGCGATGCCGGGCGAGCTGCCGGTCTCGTTGAAATCGTCTTCCTGCACTTCCAGATAGTCGATCCCGCCGATGGGGGTGATTCGCGTGTTGCCGAATGTCAGGTCATAGCCGACGCGGGCGTTGCCCGAATACTGGAAGCCGTTCCAGTCGGCCTCAGCCGTCTCTTCAAAGGCGCCGATCCGAACGACCCGTTCCGAGCGGTAGATGTTGTATCCGGCGAAGGCCTGGACATCGAGGAACGCTTTGCCCCAGGACCATGAGCCGTAGGTACCGACCTGGATGGTATCGGCACGGAAATCCTCGTCAAAGGAATCCATCTCATTGATGACCGAGCCGGACCAGACAAAGCCGGCCCCGATGGCATTGGCGCCCAGCCAGGCAAAGTCCATACCGGCGGCGACGCTGTAGGTCTCGCCGTCGAAACCGAATTCCTCATCAACCTGATCTTTTTCATAAATGGAGCCGAAGATCTGAAACCAAGCCGTGGAACGGTCTTGCGAGTTGACGTTGCGCAAGCCGTTGAGGCGGTTCGCGATGGCCGCCGTCGTCTGGTCGGTCAGGGTGACCGCAATGGTGCGCGCCACAAGGCCGCTGGCCGGCAAGAGCTGGTTAACCGCACTGCCAAAGGCTTCGTTCGAATCAAGAGCCCCCAGCGCCACGGTCAGACCGTCGTCGACGCTCAGCGCTTCCGTAAGGGCAGGGAAGGCCGCCGTCTGATTATTATTGAGTTCGAGTTCTTCAGGCGTCTTGAGGTCCACGGACAGAATCAGATCCGAAGGATCCGTCGCGGATGGGGCGACCGATCCATTGAACAGGAAGGGAAGGGTCACAGCGTCCAGATCGACGCTGTCGGCAATGTTCAGGGTACCGGCATCGATGAGCGTGAATTCCGTCGGTTCCGAGAGGAAGCTGGATACCTGGACATCGAGGGCAGCATTGTCGAGCAACTCGACCGTTCCCGTCGCGACCACATTCGCACTTTCCGTGGGATCGTCCGAAACGGCCAGGGACAACAGGCTGTCCGTGCCGAATGTCGCATTGGTGACCGAGATCTGATTATTGACGGGAACAAGGACGCTGGCGCCTTCGACGGTCAGGTCGAGTGTGTCACCGCCGTTAACGATGCCGCCGAACACGATGGCGTCATCGTTCAGGGTCACGACATCATTCCCGGCGCCGGTATTCAGCACCCCGTTGAAGACCGCGCCGATCCCTTCGGCGGCGGTATCCGCTTCGAAGACGCGGGTGATGCCCTCAAAAACATCATCACCGCTGCCGAGCTGAATGTCGCCGCGAATGACACCGGCATTGCGGATCGTTACATCATCGATGGTTGACGACAGATCGATGGCAATCCGGTCCGGCGTCTCAACGACGGCGATGAGGTCTGGCTGACAGATACCCTGAGTAATGCACCCCTTGTTGTCGATGAGCGTCAGGCTGCCCGACAGATCTTGAATCGTGACCGAGGCGGCTTCGGTCCCGAGAACACTGGCGGCGATGGTCCCCTCATTCTCGAGGATCGGCACGGCGGCGCCGCTCTCGATGCGGATGGCTTCGGCGAAGCCCGCGCTCGAAGAGGTGGAAGTGGCTGTGATCGTGCCGGTGTTCAGGATCCGCGGGACACTGGCACCAGCACCGAAAGAGAGGGCTGCAGTGGAGACATCCACGGTCGAACTGGTGATGGAGCCGGTATTCAGGATACCGCCCTCGATGGTCGTGGTCAGCAAGGTGCCGCCGATCTCGGCGCCCTCGATGCGAACGCCCGTGGCGCTGTTTGCGTCGTCCAGGGCGTCCGCCGAGATCAGGCCACGGTTGATGAACCCGAAGGCCGACTCACCGTCGCCCGCCGCGCCCAGAACGATATCGCCGCCAAGGCCGTTGCTGACCGTTGGTGAGATCAGGACACCGAATTCCGCGAGATTGCCGTCCAGATTGCCCTGCAGCGCCTGGTTGCCCACATCGCCCTCGGCGGCAGGTCCGGCATTGACAAAGCCCCCGCTGACGCTCGCACCCACTTCCATGACCGCCCGGACGGTCGCAAAATCATCATCATCCGTGGTATCCGGATCATTCACGAAATCATCGACAATACTCACGGCACTGATGGTGCCGCCATTGATGATACTGCCCGATACGGTGTTCTGAACACTGACGCCCACGGCGTTGGCGCCGCTCACATCGATCTGTCCGCCTGCAAAGTTCAGATCGCCATTGACCGGCCCGGTCACCAGGACCCCAATGGTCTCATCGCCATTGATGTCGATGATGCCTCTATTGACGAAATCCCCGTCCAGACCAGCGTCGATCGAAACACCCCTGGATCCGTCGCCTTCGACGACAATCGACGAGCCCGTCTCAAAGGTGAAATTGCCCGTGTAGGTTCCGGCGCCTGATACGAGGACACCGGTATTCGCATCTCCGCCTAGATCATCATCGGCCAAGGCACTGACGAGGGAAATATCACCGTCATTGAGGATATTGCCCGTGAAACCGCTTTCCACCAGAACACCGATCTGGTTGGACGGGCTTGTCACCTCGATCGTGCCGTTATTGACGAAGACATCGCCGCTGTCGCCGGCGGCATCGGAATTGACCGTCACGGCCGGGCCATTGACCACCGAAAGGGTCTCGCCTTCGTTCAGAATGAAATCGCCGGTATCGGCCGTCTGGACCGGATCCGTCAGCGTCTGGGCATGAACACCCTGGGCGAGAACGGCGCAGAACGTGGTGACGGTCAGCGCCGTGGTTGTGAACAGCCGCTCCCGTCCACCGGCCCGCCCACGCGTTGCCGCTCCTCCGATCCAGTCGAAAACCACGGTCACCCACCTTTTGTTTCCCCGGGGCTCCGACCTCTGTTTCGGAACTTGACCCGGCGCCACGCCATCCCGTTTGCCCAACAACATGCGCCAGTCTAGCGCGGCCTTGAGGCCGCGTCTTCCTATCCATGCGCATAATTGAATTTTTGTCGCGCGGTCTCTGCCAATTGGCCGCGCGGCCTTTTTCGCCTTTACGGAAGGGGCCGTATGCCTTCCATTGAAGCCCGTGTCGCCCATGGGGGCCGGTTTTGTAAAGGCCAAAAAATCAGTGATAACTCTGCTGTGTCATTGGTCGTCGACATGTCATCCTGGCAGCCAATTCTCCTGGTAATTGTGGGTTTCATGGGAGAAACTCGGGCGCCTTGACCGTTGGGGGATTGGGGAAACGTCATGACAAAGATGCGGCGGGCTCGAAATTGCGCGCCTCCCGGCGGTGAACCCATCATTTCCGCGGGGCGACCAGGACGGAACATTCGTTTGCTGCTTTGGGTGGGACTGCTGGCATGGGGTCTGGCGGCCTTTGCCACCCCCTGGCTGATCGAATCGGGCTTTGCGCAGACGGCACCCGCGGAGAGCGATCAGGACACCGAAACCACATCGTCCGATCAGGCATCGGAGGCCACCGGATCAACGTCCGCCTCGACCGCATCCGGCACCGCGCTCGTGCTCAAGATCACAGGGGTCATCGGCCCGGCGGTCTCCCTCTATCTGCGGGAAGGCATTGCCGACGCCGAAGGAACCCATGATCTCATCGTGCTCGAGATGGATACGCCCGGCGGTCTCGACACAAGCATGCGGGAAATGATCCAGGCGATCCTCGCCTCGCGCGTGCCCGTGGCGACCTTCGTCTCACCGAGCGGCGCCCGCGCCGCCAGTGCCGGCACTTACATCCTCTATGCCAGTCACGTCGCGGCGATGGCGCCGAGCACGACACTTGGCGCCGCCACACCGATCCAACTCGGCGGCGGCGGTCAACCTGGCTCGCCACCGTCCTCCCCATCGCCCACGCCCGGCGGCTCAGGCGACAAGCCCTCGGGCAATCCATCGGAGAGCCGCGTGCCCGCTTTGCTGATGGAAGCGGCAGAAGAGGCGAGCAGTGAAACGGAAGAAGGCGAAGCGGAAGAGGCGGCGGAACAGGCCCAGACCCCGAGCGGCTCGGGGGGCATGAGCGCGGCCGAACGCAAGGCCGTGAACGACGCGGCCGCCTATATTCGCGGTCTTGCCATCAAGCGCGGGCGCAATGTGGCGTGGGCGGAAGAAGCCGTGCGCAAGGGCGTGAGCCTTGATTCAAGTGAGGCGGTGAAGATCAACGTCATCGATCTGGTGGCGCGCGATCTGCCGGATCTCCTGACCAAGATTGACGGGCGCGTTGTCGATGTGGAGGGCGTGGGCGAAGTCACCTTGAAGACGCGCGGCCTCACCATCCAGCGTCAGGAAATGTCCTGGATCCAGGAATTGCTGGCGGTGATCACCAATCCCAACATCGCCCTGGTGCTCATGCAGCTCGGCGTCTTGGGCTTGATCATCGAGCTCTATAATCCGGGCGCGATTTTTCCGGGCGTGGTCGGTGTGGTCTGTCTGCTCCTGGGCCTAACGGCGCTCGCCGTGCTTCCCGTCAGCGTCGGCGGCCTGGCTCTTCTCATTGCGGGGCTCATCTTCATGGCCCTGGAGCTTTTCGTGGCGTCCGGGGGTATACTGGCCGTTGCCGGGACGGTCGCCTTCGGCTTTGGCGCTTTCTTCCTTTTTGACACGGACGTACCGGAGTTTCGCGTGTCCATCACCCTTATTCTGATCACCACGGCGATCATGGCCTTCCTGGTCTTCGTGATCGTCTCTTATGCACTGATGGTTCAACGCCGCGGTGTCGTAACGGGTGCGGAAGGCATGGTGGGCCTTTCGGGGGTCGTGATCTCTTGGTCGGGGGATCGCGGCCAGGTACGCATCGACGGTGAACTCTGGAACGCGCGCTGCGAGGTTCCCCTCGCGGAGGGGCAGGAAATCGTGGCCGAACGCGTGGACGGCCTGACGATCTGGGTGCGGCCCAAGGAGCTTGGCAGCCCATGAATGTAACGGGTGAAGGAAAATCACGAAGCGTGGTGTTACTTCCGTAGGAGCAGGATATGCCTTTCGATTTGTCACTTGTGGTTCTTGGGATCGTCTTTCTCGGTTTCATCATCACTCAGATCTTCAAGATCCTGAGGGAGTATGAGCGGGCGGTCATCTTTACCCTCGGCCGTTTCACGAGCGTCAGCGGCCCGGGCCTTGTCTTGCTCGTGCCGTTCATCCAGCAGATGGTCCGTGTCGATACCCGGACCTTCGTCCATGACGTGCCGTCCCAGGACGTGATCTCCAAGGACAACGTGTCGGTCAAGGTCAACGCGGTGATCTATTACCGGGTCATCGACGCCAACCGGGCGATCAACAAGGTTGAGGATTATATGGGCGCGACGAGCCAACTGGCGCAAACGACCCTGCGGTCCGTTCTCGGCAAGCACGATCTCGACGAAATGCTCATGGAACGGGACAAGCTCAACAACGACATCCAGGAGATCCTTGATCTGCAGACGGATGCCTGGGGCGTCAAGGTCGCCAATGTCGAGATCAAGCATGTGGATATCGACGCCAGCATGGTGCGCGCCATCGCCAAACAGGCCGAAGCCGAACGGGAACGCCGGGCCAAGGTCATCAGTGCCGAGGGTGAAGAACAGGCCGCCCAGAAACTCGTCGATGCCGCGGCCAAGCTTGCCTATGAGCCCGGCGCCATGCAGCTCCGGTATCTGAGCGCGCTTCAGGAAATCGCCAATGACCGCTCGAACACGATCGTGTTCCCCTTCTCGGTGGAGCAGATCGCCAAGCTGGTGTCCGGCCGCGGCGACGGGGAAAACACGCCGGGCGGCGGTTACGCTTAACCGCCGGCGCTGGCTTCTTCCCGGATCCAGGCGAGGAAGTCCGAATTGCCTTCCTGCCCGCTGACGGGCAGCGAGACCACGCAAGGCACATCATAGGAATGATGTGTCCGGACGAAGTCGGTGAGGGCGGCCATGCGGTCGCCCTTTGTCTTGGCGATCAGCACGACTTCCCCGTCTTCCTGGGCCGATCCTTCCCACCAATAGACCGATGTCACGCCGTCCAGAATGTTGACGCAGGCTACGAGCCGCGCTTCCACGAGTGCCCGCGCGAGCGTCACGGCTTCTGCTTTGTCCGGCGCCGTCATATAGACGAGCCGCAAGTCCGAAGGGGTGTCGGTCATGATGGCGTCCCGTCGCTGTCGATCCGTGTTCCCTGAAGGGCGGCGCGCACTTCCGGTTCCGGCCAGTAGTTCAAGTGATTGGATGCGGGATTGCCGGTAACGACGATGTCGGCATCCGCGCCGTCCGTGCCGCTGGTTTCATCGTCTTCGCCGATGGGGCCGCCGACAAAATCCGTGGGCCGAAAGAGATTGTCCCACCGCTCCGGGCCCGGCGCGCCGAAACGCACCGGGATGGCCAGGAACCGTCCATAGAGGCTCTGGACCGGTGAGCCCACGGTGATGAGCGGACCCGCGAAATCGGGACGGGCCTGGACGGCATCGACGGCAATCACGCTGCCCTGGCTATAGGCGACGAGCACGGGCGCGCCCCTGCAGATCTCGCCAAGATGGTCGAACAGGGTCTCCAAGCGGCGGCGCAAGGGCAGGGCCGTCGCGGCCGGAAACTCTTCGGGAAGGATATAGAAGATGATGTCGCCGGTGACATCCAGAATGGTGCGGCCCGGCCCGATCAGCAAGGGGACGAAAATCAGGATCACAAGGGCACTGACGAGCGAGAGACCGAGAAGCTCATTGCCGACGCCGAGATGATCGGCGATTCGATCCACCAGTGTCGCCGTGTCGAACCAATGGGGGATGAGCGAAACGCCAGCCACTTCCAGAAGGCCGATCACCCCGAGGGGGAGGAGCACCAGGGGAATGAGGATCAGGCTTTGGGCCATGCGATCCTGGAAAGTCCGTCCGGAATTCGGGATTTCTCCTTCCCGGTCCTTCAGGGACAACAAGAAAGGAAAGAAGGCGCGGGCGAGCAGGGCCCCCACGAAAAGAGCGCCAACCGTGAAAATGATCCTGGGGACCACCTGGGCCCCGATCCTGTTTTCGGCAAAAAGCTCAGTCCACTGTGTGAAGTTGGCCTGGGCGCCCGCGCCGAACACATAAGGGGTCAGATGGACGGTAACGATCAGACCGGCGAGACCCGACAGGAAAATCAGCGGCAGATAGAGATGCGCCAGCCGCACCAGATAGGGAAGAATATTGTCCACCTTCCGGGGACGCTGCAACGCCAGATGCCAGACCCGCAGACGGAAGAACAATTCCACAAAGGCGAGCAGGACAAGGCTGAAGCCGAACACTTGCGCCACATCCACGATCGGTGTCGTGATGGCGATGAAGTCGCGCGTCAGCTCAGGGTGGGTCAGCAGCACGCCCCCGGCCACGGCATTGATGGCCGTCCAGATGAAACCGGTTCGGAACAGGGGATCCATCCGTGCCGTGATCAATGTGGTGAGAAAGGTTGTGATGGCGATGCCGGCGACCCACGCGGCCTTGACCCACAGGGCCTCGGCCACGACCATGTGAAGGCCGATCAAGGGCAGACCGATCACCCAGATCCCAAAGATCGCCAGGAAAAAGCGGAAGGCGACAGCTGCGGTGCTCGCCGCCCGCAACTCCGGACCGGCCCACCGCCAGCCATAGGCGCCGATCTGGATGAGGGAAATCACTAGCCGGAACAGGAAGACGATGAGGCGCACCGGCCCCCGGGGCGGCTTTTGAATATCGGTCCAGTTGACCTCGACGATCTCGGCCACCGTGGGATGGCCCTTCAATGCCATGCGCTCGAAGCGCTCCGTCCCGACGGTCAGCGTTTCCCGGGACCTCTCAAAACTGTGGTCGAGGGCCAGGGCATTGGCCACATTTTCCACCAGCTCTCCCGGTGCCGGGCTGCCCACCCCGTGGAGCACGATGAGGGTTCGGGCCTGGATCGGGGCCTGGGTCGGGGCCTGGGAGCGGGTCGATTGGGGGGGCGTCGCGGCGTCGGTCATCATTCCAGACCCTTGTTCATGGGGGACATCTGTCCCATTATGAGGCGGTATCTCCAGGCGCTTGGTCACGGCCCCGCCCACGACTGTCGGATCGGCCGACCGCGCTCCATGCCCGCCACTATAGATCGGATGAACGATCATGACTTCCCTTTTGCCCGGCGCCGACGCCCCGGCATCCGGACCGGTTTCGACATCCGCCCAAGTGGAGACTGCCCTTGTGCTGTTCTCCGGTGGTCAGGATTCGACCACCTGTCTGGCCTGGGCCCTTGAGCGCTATGAGCGGGTGGAAACCGTGGCGTTCGACTATGGCCAGCGTCACAGCGTGGAACTCGAATGCCGGGTCCGGGTTTTGGAGCGTCTGCGGACGGCCTTCCCGGCCTGGAGCGGACGCCTTGGCGGCGACCATCTGTTGGATCTGCCGGTACTGAACCAGCTTTCCGAGACGGCCCTGACCCGGGACGCGGCCATCGAAATGGGGGAGAACGGCCTGCCCACGACCTTCGTGCCGGGGCGGAATCTGATCTTCCTGACTTTTGCGGGCGCGCTGGCCTATCGGCGGGGTCTTCGGCGCCTCGTCACGGGCGTCTGCGAGACCGATTACTCCGGTTACCCCGATTGCCGGGACGATACGGTCAAGGCCATGCAGGTTGCGCTCAACCTCGGCATGGAAAACCGTTTTGTCCTGGAGACGCCCCTCATGTGGTTGGACAAGGCGCAGACCTGGGCCCTGGCCTCAAGGCTGGGCGGCCAGCCGCTCATCGATCTGATCCTGGAAGAAACCCATACCTGTTACCATGGTGTGCGGAACATCCGTCATGCTTGGGGTTATGGCTGTGGGACCTGCCCCGCCTGCGAGTTGCGCCGGACGGGCTATCAGCGGTTTCAGGCGCAGGCCGCTCCCTCTCTTTGAACGCGCCAACGGATGCTTGAGTATGGTGTACTCCGCTAAGGAACTTTTCTTCACCCTCCAGGGAGAAGGGCGCCAGGCCGGTCGGCCGGCGGTCTTTTTGCGTTTTGCCGGCTGCAACCTGTGGAGCGGCCGGGAGGCGGATCGGCAAACGGCCATATGCCGCTTCTGCGACACGGATTTTGTCGGCACGGACGGGCCGGGTGGCGGGCGGTTCGACACGCCCCAGGCGCTGGCCCAGGCTGCCCGTCGTCTGTGGCCCGACAATCAAGACCATGCCTATATAGTCTGTACGGGTGGAGAGCCCCTCCTGCAGCTCGATCCACCCCTTATTGGTGCATTGAAAGCCGAAGGTTTTGAGGTGGCGCTGGAGACCAATGGCACTCTGCCCGTTCCCGACGGCGTCGACTGGATTTGCGTCAGCCCCAAACAGGGGGCCGATCTCGTGCAACTGTCGGGCGCGGAACTCAAGCTGGTCTATCCCCAGGAAGGGTGCGATCCCGGCCGCTTCGAGGCCCTTGATTTCCGGCACTTTCTGCTTCAGCCCATGGACGGGCCGGATCTTGCGCGCAACACGGCCGAGGCCATCCACTATTGCAAGAGCCACCCTCGATGGTCCTTGAGCGTTCAGACCCACAAGGTTCTGGGCCTGCCCTGACGAATATCCATTCCCAGACGGATCGGCGGCTGATATAGAAAGCGGCGAGAGGGCACGGGGCGAGCAGAGGTGTCGCCATGGCCGAAACGGACGCCGAAACAAACAGAGAAGCAGCCGTAAGAGAAGCCGACCCGGCCGGAACGCCTGTGGGGTTTGCCTTTCGCACCCAGGGTGTGACCAAGGTCTATGGGGAAGGGGAAACTGCCGTCCATGCCCTGCGGGGTGTCGATCTGGAGATCCCCGAGGGCGAACTCGTGGTCCTTCTGGGGCCGTCCGGATCCGGAAAATCAACACTTCTGAACATTCTGGGGGGCCTTGACACGGCGACGGCGGGCCATGTCTTTTTCCGTCAGGATGAAATCACGGCCTATTCGGAACGTCAGTTGACGCGCTATCGCCGGCACCATGTCGGCTTCGTGTTTCAGCACTACAATCTCATGCCGAGCCTGACCGCGCGGGAAAATGTCGAACTCGTCACCGAGATCGCGGACAATCCCATGGATCCGGTGACGGCCCTCGAAGTGGTGGGCCTGGGCGAACGCATCGATCATTTCCCGTCCCAATTGTCCGGCGGCGAACAGCAGCGGGTGGCCATTGCCCGCGCGATCGCCAAGCAACCCACCATCCTGTTTTGCGATGAGCCCACCGGCGCCCTCGACAGCAAGACCGGCATTCTGGTGCTCAAGGCCATTCAGGACGTCAACGAACGATTTGGGACGACCACGGTGGTGATCACCCACGCCCAGACCATTGCCGCCATGGCGCACCGGGTTCTCTATTTCGCCGATGGCCGTATTCGCGACATGGTGATCAATGATACCCGGCTCGGGCCGGATGACCTGGAATGGTGAGGGAGGCGGGACCATGACGGGCCGGGTGGTCGAACCTCTGGATCGCAAGGTGTTGCGGGATCTGTGGCGCAGCTGGGGGCAGGTGCTGGCCATTGCCCTGGTCATCGCCTGCGGCATCGCGCTCTTCATCATGTCGAACGGCATGGTCCGCTCCCTTGAGGAAACACGGCGCGCCTATTACGAACGATATCGTTTCGCCGAGATTTTCGCACCGGTGAAGCGGGCGCCGGAGGCATTGGTCGATGACATCGCCGCCTTGCCCGGCGTGGAGGCCGCCGAGGGGCGCATTTCCTCCAGTGTCTTGATCGATTTGCCCAACGTGGCCGAACCCATCCGGGGCGCGGCCGTTTCCCTTCCCGATGATCGCGCACCGCGTCTCAATCGGGTCTTCCTGCGCCAGGGCAGGATGCTGGAACCCCGGCGCGGCGATGAAATTCTGTTGTCGGAGCCTTTCGCCAGGGCCCATGGCCTTGAACCCGGCGACACGCTGGCCACGACCATGAACGGCGCCAAACGGGATCTGCGCATTGTCGGCCTCGCGCTCTCGCCCGAGTTCATCTACAACATCGCCCCTGGCGAATTCGTGCCCGATGATGCCCGTTTCGGGGTCATCTGGATGGGAACGGAAGCCCTGTCCGCGGCCTTCGATCTCGAAGGCGCTTTCAACAGCGCCATTCTGGGTCTGGGGCCGAACGCGGACCCGTCCGAGATCATCGATGACCTTGATCGTCTGCTGAAGCGCTATGGCGGGACGGGGGCCTTTGAGCAGGACGATCAGATTTCCCACAAATTCGTTTCCGGTGAGCTTGATCAGTTGCGCACCATGGGGAACATCCTGCCCCCGATCTTTCTGGGTGTCGCGGCCTTTCTTCTCAATATCGTCGTGAGCCGGATGATCGAAAGGGAACGGGAGCAGATCGGTCTCCTGCGCGCCTTTGGTTACTCCGTGCCCGCGATTATTGCGCATTACGGCAAATATGTCTTCGTCATGGCCTTGAGCGGCGGCATTCTCGGCTGTGGCACCGGCATCTGGTTGGGGCGCGGGCTGGCGGAAATCTATCTTCAGTTCTTCAACTTTCCCTTCCTGATCTTCCAGGCCGGCGCCGATCTTGTCGCGATCGGCATGCTTGTTGCCGTGGGATCGGCCGCCCTCGCGATCGCGTTTGCCGTGTTCCGTATCCTCAGGCTGAGCCCAGCTGTTGCCATGCGTCCCCCGACGCCCATGGACTATTCGAGCGCGTTCGCCGAACCGCCCTGGATCAAGCGGAGTGTTGATCAGCCTTCCCGCATGATCGTGCGCCGGATCGTCCGTCAACCCGTCCGCGCCGCCCTCGCCATTCTCGGGCTCGCGGCGGCGACCGGTCTTCTGGTGGTCGGCCGCTTCAATTTCGACGCCATCGAAACCATGATCGATGTGAATTTCAACATCGCTGATCGTCAGGATCTGACCGTCACTTTCGCCGAACCGCGGGAGGATCGGGTGATCCACGAACTGGGGTCCCTCAACGGCGTGCTTATTGCCGAGCCTTTTCGTTCCGTGTCCGTGCGCATGGTGAGCGGCGTGGTCAAGAAAAGGCAGGGGCTCACCGGTCTCATCCCCGGCTCCCGTCTTTCCCGGCCGATCGACGGTGACAGGCGGCAGATTGCCCTGCCGAGACATGGCGTGTTGCTCTCCACCTCCCTGGCGGAGGAGTTGGGCGTGGCCCCCGGTGATCTTCTGACCGTCGAGGTGTTGGAGGGCCGCCAGCCCGTCGTTTCGATCCCGGTTACGGGTATCGCCGAAGCCTTTGTCGGCACACCCGCCTATATGCGTCTCGACAAGCTCAATGAGGCGTTGGGCGACGGGCCACAGATTTCCGGCGCCTATCTCCAGGTCGATCCATCCCGGTCGGACGAGATCTATGGTCTGCTCAAGGACCGCCCCTTCGTCGCCGGGGTGGCGGTGCGCGATTCCACCAGGCGCGGTCTCGAAATCCTGCTCGATGAGAATCTGGGGACGACCACGCTGATCAATACGATTTTCGCGGCTCTCATCGCGATCGGCGTCGTCTATAACGGCGCGCGGGTGGCCCTGTCGGAACGCCGGCGGGAGCTGGCGTCCTTGCGCGTCCTCGGCTTCACGCGGGGCGAAACATCCTATGTCCTGCTGGGGGAGTTGGCCGTCATTACACTGATCGCGCTGCCGCTCGGGCTTGCCTTCGGGTACGGCCTCGCCTGGTATCTGACCCTCTCCTTCAGTACGGATCTTTATCGGATACCTCTTTCCATCAGCACGGCGACCCTGGGCTATGCCGTCCTTGTGGTGACGGTGGCCTCCCTGGTGACGGGGGCGCTCGTCAATCGTGATGTCAATCGGCTGGATATGGTCAGTGCCTTGAAGACGCGGGAGTAGTCCGATGAAAAAGCAGTTTCGCCGCATTGCCGGCGGCCTCGTCACGGTTCTTGTTCTGACTTTTCTGGTCTGGTCCTTCATGCCCGCGCCGGTGCCGGTCGATATCGGGAGCGTCGAACAGGGCGAACTCGTGGTTACGGTCAATGAGACGGCGCGCACCCGGGTGCGCGAGATCTATGTGATCGCGGCCCCTTTGGCCGGGCGTCTCTTGCGCATTGACGCCGAGCCGGGGGATCCGGTCGTGGCCCGGCAGACGGTCGTGGCAACCATTCTGCCCACGGATCCCGCTTTCCTCGATGCCCGCTCCCTGGGCGAGGCCGAGGCGGCGGTGCGCTCGGCGGAAGCTGCCCTGGCGCTCGCCCGCGCCGAACAGGAACGCGCGAAGGCGGAGCTTGATTTCGCCGAAGCCGAACTGGCCCGCGCCCAGGAATTGAGTGCGCGGGGGGCCATGTCTGCGGCCGCGCTCGACCGGGCCGAACTGGATGTGCGTTCCGCCCGCGCCAGCCTGCGCACGGCGGAAGCCACGGTGCGCGTGCGCACGGCGGAGCTGGAGAGCGCCCGGGCCCGCCTGGTCAATCCGGCGGAAGTCGATGAAGGCAATGTTCCGGAACGCGCCGGTGTTGTCAGTGTGCGCTCACCCGTGAACGGGCGTATCCTTCGTGTACGTCAGGAAAGCGAGAACATCGTGCTGGCCGGCACGCCTCTCGTGGATGTGGGGGATCCGCGCAACGATCTGGAAGTGCTCGTCGAGCTGCTGTCCACCGATGCGGTCCGGGTGGTGCCCGGCGCGCGGGTGATTATCGACGGCTGGGGAGGTCCGAAGCCCTTGCGCGGCGAGGTGGAACGGGTCGAGCCCTTTGGCTTCACCAAGGTGTCGGCCCTGGGCGTCGAGGAGCAGCGGGTCAATGTCATCATTCAGTTTCTGGATCCGCCAGAGCAGCGCCTGTCCCTGGCCCATGGCTTCCGGGTGGAATCCCGCATCGTGGTCTGGGAAGAGGCGGACGTCCTCAAGGTACCGACAAGCGCCCTTTTCCGGGACGGACCGTCCTGGGCGGTCTTCCGTGTCCGGGACGGTCGCGTCGGCCTGGCCCAGATCACCATCGGTGAGGCCAATGACAATCATGCCCATGTCCTTGACGGCCTGGAGGCGGGCGATCAAGTCGTGCTGTTCCCGAGTGACCGAGTTATCGATGGCGTGCGTGTCGTCCAGCGGTGATCCGCTTCAGTCGAAAAGGCTGGAGACGGATTCTTCCTTGGCGATACGGCGGATGGCTTCGCCGATCAAGGGTGCGATGCTCAAGACGCGGATATTGTTGGCCTCGTAGGTATGGGCGCTCGGCGCGATCGAATCCGTGACCACGAGCTCCGTCAGTTCCGAACCGCGCACCCGCTCCACCGCCTTGCCCGACAGGACACCGTGGGAGACATAGGCGAAAACCTCCCGCGCGCCGTGGTCCTTCAGGGCCTTGGCTGCATTGCACAGGGTGCCGGCGGAATCGACAATGTCGTCGACCATGATGCAGGTCCGGTCCTTCACATCGCCGATGATATTCATGACTTCGGACTCACCGGCCCGCGGGCGGCGCTTGTCGACAATGGCCAGATCGGCCCCAACGCGTTGGCTCAAGGCGCGGGCGCGGACCACCCCGCCGACATCCGGCGAGACCACCATCAGGTCATCCCGGTTCAGACGTTCCTGAATGTCGCGGGCGAACACGGGCGCGCAATAGAGATTATCCGTAGGGATATCGAAAAAGCCCTGGATCTGGCCGGCATGGAGATCAAGGGTCAGGACCCGATGGGCGCCTGCCTTGGTGATCAGATTGGCGACGAGCTTGGCCGAGATCGGGGTGCGCGGGCCGGGCTTCCGGTCCTGGCGCGCGTAGCCGAAATAAGGAATGACCGCCGTGATCCGCTGAGTGGAGGCCCTGGACAAGGCATCAATGCAGATCAGCAGTTCCATGACGTTTTCATTGGCCGGTGACGAGGTGGACTGGATCAGGAAGACGTCGCGCCCGCGCACATTCTCCTGAATCTCGACGAACACTTCTCCGTCGGCGAAGCGTTTCACATCGGCGCGCGTCAAGGGCAAATTCAGATAGGCGCCGATTTCCTGCGCCAGCGCCACATTGCTGTTTCCCGCCAGAAGTTTCATGACCTGTCCTTCCAGATTGCGAAAGGCACCGCGTTCCGGGCACCCCGCTGTCATCCCATGTCTTCCCTCCGCAGCCGCGCTGTCTGGCGTCGCGCTCGCTCACGACCGGTTGGATCCGGTTTTCCTCGCTGCGTCCGTGTTTTCTGATGCCGGGCGCCAAAGGTCAAGACGACGGCGCCCGCTTCGCCTTTTCGGCCTGCTGCAGGGAGACGGGGCAGGCCCCCACGCCAAAGACAGGCCCCGACGCCAAAGACACGAGCCTCAACCGGCGCCGGCCACCGGCATATGGGCCAGCAGCCCAAGGATGCCCTCCCGCGCCCCTTGCGCCGCATAGACCGCAATCTCCCCCCAGGATCCGTCCAGTCGCCCGCGCGGCACCGTATTGGTCTGGACGATCCGCCCCAGACGCTGTCCCCGATGATCGAAGACGCTCCAGATCAGATCGATTCGGTCGATATTGTTCTCAAGCTCGCTGATCTCCACCTTGCCCAGCACGACGACAGCGCCATGGGGGATCTGCCGGTCTTCCGTCTGCCACATCGTGTCGACTTCGTATTTCGCCTCACTCAATAGATTGGCGAGAACCGTGGTCAGGGTCCGTCCCCCGTCGCCCGGCGCGCCGGTCACGGCCCGCAGGATGATTCGATTACGGACAATATCCCGATTGGGGTCCCGTCCTTGCGCAATTTCGAGGAGGCCCTGGAGACGGTCCGCCGTCTGTTCGGCAAGGGCGTCGATGCGATCCGGCGTCAGGTGGTCCCAGGCCGTGGCGTGACCCTCGAAATCCCGTGTGTCTCTCGCCGCCAGCTGTTCTCTCACGGTGAAGCCCGAGAGGAAGGTCCCATCCATGTCGATATATTGCCAGACCACGTCGAGCCACAGATTCCCGTCCGTTTCATGGATATTGGCGCGGCCCATGAGTTGGTCCGCCGTCTGAGCGCCCGTTTTGACGAAGATGGGGATGTCCCGTGCCTTCGCGGCGAATTCGAGTTCCTCGGCGAGCCTGGTGCCAAGCCCCGGCGGCATGTTCGCGACGGGAAAGACCTCAAGGCTGGCGGCGCGGGTGATGCCGCGCACGGCGAGGGGATTGCGGTGCCGGCCTTCATAGGGCCGATCGACATCAAAGGGATTGGGCAGCCCCGTCATATGGGACATCTGGATACAGCCGCCGGCCGTGACCGCGATCGATAACATCACCGCGCTGATGGTGAGAAGCCGTTTCATCGCTTGATCAAGAACCCGTGTCGTCCAAGGCAATGACAGAGATATTACGTCCATAATCGGCTTCGGCCAGATGGGTGGTCCGCCGAAAACTGAAATATCGGGCCGGGTCCCCATAAGTACTGGCGCCGCAGTCCCCAATCTGCTGGAGGCCCGCTGTTCTCAGCAAGGCCTCGATGTAGCCCGGCAGGTCGAACTGCCAGTGGCCAGAGCGTTGTCCCGGCACGAAAAACCGTTCGGCGGACGGGTCCTTCTTCAGGAAGGGATCGGGGAATTCAGGCCCCACTTCGTAATTGGCCTGACGAATGGTGGGGCCGATCGCCCCCGTGATCCGGTCGCGCTCCGCCCCCAGGGTGATCATGGCCTCGATGGTGGCCTCCGTCACACCGGCCAGGGCGCCTTTCCAGCCCGCATGGGCGGCGCCGATGACGCCCGCTTGCCGGTCGGCGAACAGGACCGGGCAGCAATCCGCGGTGAGAATGCCGAGCGTCAGGCCGGGCCGATCGGTCACCAGGCCGTCGGCCCTTGGCGGTGTTTCAAGGGTCCAGGGCGCGCTCACGGTCACTGTATCGGCGGAATGGATCTGATAGAGCGTCAACAGCCGGTCGCCTTCAAAACCAAGGCTCCGCGCGACCCGGTCCCGGTTGATCCGGACATTGTTGCGCGCGTCCCCCGATCCGGGTCCGCAATTGAGGCTGGCGTAGAGGCCCGATGAGACACCACCCTGCCGTCCGAAAAATCCATGACGGACACCCGCGACCGAACCGAGGCCGGCATCCGTGACCATGACGGGCAGATCATCCATGGGCGCTGTCATCGCACGGGCTCCGTGGTTGGGGGCATCGCGTCGGCCTCGGGGCCTTGGCCGAAAACGGGCGGGGGCGGGGCCTCGGGATCGCTTATCGCAAGAACCTTGAACAAAGTGCCCATGGCGTCGGGATGGGTCAGGCGGGTCAGGGCCGACCCGATGGCTTCCTGTTGCTCCGGAGTGGCCCCTTGGGTGAGGGCCGCCGCGCGGGTTTCGATGCCCAGCGCCTGAAGGAAGGCGCCTTGGGTCACCGGTCCATGGGCGGCGGCGCCTGCGGATTGCGCGGTCCTGATCAGGGTCTCGAAATCGACATGGGCCGTAAGATCAGCCGTGCCCGGGGCCTCGAGCACCGGATGATGGGCATGCTGGCGCACCGCCTGAAGGGTTTCTCCCGGGCCGGAATGGGTGTGTCCGTAGTCGACGATCAGTATCGCTCCGCCCTCGGGCCGGCCTTTCAGGTCTTCGGCAATGGTGAGGAGGGTCTGTTCGCTGGCCCGTCCCCATTCCCGAATCGTGCCGTCGGGCAAGGGGTTTTCATCGTCGATGACCGACAGGGGCACCGGATCGGGCGCCACGACGAAGGTCAGCGTGTCATCCTCGCCGAGGCCCACCATGCGTTCATGCCAGCCCTTCTGCCCACGGACGAATTGGCGAATGGGCAGGGCGTCGAAGAATTCATTGGCCAGAATGAGGACAAACCCGTTTGTGGCCTCAAGCGCCGAGGCCGCCGAGGCATGCCATTCGAGGGCAATGTCGTCGATATCCTGGAGCGTGGCCGTCTGACGCTGGCGCAGGGCCGGGCTTGTCTCAACGAGCCGGACCGTGAGGGCCGCGCGCAGATCCGGTACCACCGCCAGCGCCCGCAAGGCGTCGCTCATCAAGGTGCCGCGTCCGGGACCCAGTTCCATCAACGTGACGGGGGTGGGGCGGTTGCGCTCGATCCAGGTCTGGGCGGCCCAAAGGCCAATCAACTCGCCGAACATCTGGCTCACTTCCGGGGCCGTGATGAAGTCCCCGTCTGTGCCGAAGGGATCCCGCGTACTGTAATAGCCATGTTGCGGATGGGTGAGGGCGAGGCCCATGAAATCGGCGATGCTGATGGGGCCATGGGCGGCAATCTGTCGTCGCAACAAGTCTTCCAGGGCGTTGGAATCGTGCGTCATGGACCGTTTTCCTCGTTTCAGCTACGCCAAAAAACAACCATGCGCGAAAGGGCCAGACCAGGGGGGCCGAAGCGCTCCCTCCGGACTGCCTGGCGCCCGACGCAAGAGACGAAAACCGCAGGTCCCCGGCCGTTCTAGAGGTATGGCATGGCCGGCGTCCAGGTCTTGTGATTCAGGCGCTGGCACCCGAAGCTATCAAGTGCCGCACTTTCGGCATCATTGAATTTCAAGCTCGCCTTAATACACGTCTGGCAGGACAGGGGTCTCGACACGATATAATGAGGGCTTGTAAAGAACCTCAGCCCGTGGCCGGGGCATGCCAGGTTAGTGGGAAGTGACAAATGCAAACGAATAACCGCCTCTTTGATGATCTTGCCAAAGTGCTTACGGGGGCTGCCGGGGCTGCCCAGGGCATGCGCTCGGAAGTGGACACGCTCCTGCGCACCCAGTTCGAGCGGCTGGCCGGCGACATGAATTTTGTTTCAAGGGATGAGTTCGAGGCGGTCAAGGAAATGGCGATCAAGGCGCGTGAGGAAAACATGCGCCTTGAGGCCCGGCTGACCGCTTTCGAGGCGCGCCTTGAGGCTTTGCAGGGGCCTGTGGCTCCGAACAACAGGGAGGGACAGACGTCCAGCACCGGGTAACGATTCAGACGCGATATCCTTTTTTGCACGTTATTCGTGCGGAAGGGATGGATGAGGTGCCTCATCGGAGCAAGTCCGATGCTTGCGCCTTCGGGGCAAATCGCCCTAGAGATAAAGAGACCTGCCGAACGGGATAGGACCATGCGGCGCGATCGAGATCGTCGGATACCCACCAAGCGGATGGCCGCCCCAATGGCTCCCTGCCCGACCCTGTCACCCCAAAGGGACAAGCTGGCATCAGCGGAAGACCGCTTAGCGGCGTGCTTTCCGGCACAGCCATCCCTCCTTGTTCATGGGACATGTTTGGGGACGACAATCCAGGAGCGATCCCGACGGCAGCCGACCTTGAATTTCCACGCGACCATGCCTCAGACCAACGATCCGGGCGCGGTTTCCCGTCCCGCCGATCGTGGAATCGGTCTTGGTTTGGCGCGCTTCACGGCTATGGGGAGTTGAAAGCCATGCAATTTCGTGATGTCGCGGTAAGCACCCCTGTTACAAACCCCCTTGATACGATTGAACAAATTGTTGTCGCCGAAAGCTGGCCCTTTGATCGGACCGGCGATGATGAGCTCAATATTTCCGTAAGCGGACAATGGTGCGACTATCAGTTGACGTTCAACTGGCGCGAGGAGCTTGAGGCTCTCCATCTAGCCTGCGCCTTCGACGTCAAGGTGCCGGAAGGAAAGCGCCAGGAAGTCTACACGCTCCTTGCCTTGATCAACGAGCAGATGTGGATCGGTCACTTTGATTTGTGGTCGGATGAAGGCGTGATTCTTTTCCGTCATGGCGTTCTCATGCATGGCGGCGCCGTTGCCACGGTCGAGCAATGCGAGGCGCTTGTGCGCCTGTCCGTAGAAGCGTGCGAGCGCTACTTCCCGGCTTTCCAATTCGTGTTGTGGGCCGGAAAGAGCGCGCCCGAGGCCATTGCCGCCTGCATGTTCGATGTCGAAGGGAATGCCTGACCCATCCTCGGATCAGGACGCGGTGTCCCCACGGGACATCCTGTTGCTGGGCGCTGGCCATATGGGCGGCGCGCTGCTTCGGGGCTGGCTCGCGTCATCGGCCTGGGCCAGCGGCTTGCGCATCCATGTCATCGAGCCGATGCCGGGAGACTGGCTGCTGGAGTTGGCCGGGCAGGGGCGCGTCGAGCTGATCACGGATCGCGCCCAATCTTTGCCCAAGACCGCGCAACTCGCGATCCTCGCCGTCAAACCTCAACTGTTGGACGAGGCGGTGGCGCCTTTGCGGCCCTTAGCCGCCGCTGGCGTGCCGATGATGTCCATCGCCGCCGGTCGCTCCATTACTGCATTGCAACACTCGCTTGGCGGGTTTTGCCCGCTGATCCGTGCCATGCCGAATACACCCATGGCGATAGGCCGAGGGGTCAGTGTGTGCACCGCGAGCAAAAATGTCGACGAAGAGACCCGGGCGTTCTGTACCCGCTTGCTCGAAGCGGGCGGGCCGGTCTTCTGGGTGGAGGACGAGGCCCTGATCGACGTTGTGACCGCTGTCTCCGGGAGCGGTCCGGCCTATGTCTTCCATATGGCGGAATGTCTCGCTGCGGCGGGCGCCAAGGCCGGTCTCGATCCCGCCCTGGCGACCGAATTGGCACGATTGACCGTGGCGGGCGCAGGCGCTTTGCTTTGGCCGGATGAGGCGGATGCCACCGCCCTGCGCAAGGCGGTGACCAGTCCCGGCGGGACTACGGCAGCCGCCTTGGCGGTACTGGGCGGATCTGAAAATGGCGGGAATTGTCTCGCCGGCCTTATGGAAGAGACCGTGGCGGCCGCCCTGCGGCGGGCACGGGAACTCAACGGATAAGGCCTTTGGCCAAGTGGGGAAGGGTCCATGGACCAGGTGGAGAAGAATGACGAGAACGGCACGGCCGATCTTGATTCCCTGTTGCTCGATGCGGCCCTCGGCCTGATCGAACGGGAGGGATGGCGATCTTTGACCATGGGCCGGTTCGCCCGGTCCATCGGCGTGCCCCTGTCCGAGCTTTATCGGCGGGGCTACAAGAAGACCGCGATCCTGAAGGCCTTGATCCACCGGATCGACGAAGTGGCCCTGTCCGAGGCGGCCGGGTCGGGTCTTGAAAGCGAGACGCCCCGGGACCGGCTGTTCGACGCGGTGATGCTGCGCTTTGAAGCCCTGGAGCCCCATCGCGGGGCCATGCGGGTGCTATCCCGGGAACTTGGCCGTGATCCGGTGAGTGTGGCGAGCATTTTGCCGGATATCCGCCGTTCCCTGGCCTGGACCCTGGACGCGGCCGATCTCGACCCCACGGGCTTCAGCGGGGCGTTTCGCGTCCGTGTCCTCGGTCTTGTGTGCTGGCAGTCCTTTCAGGTCTGGCTTGAGGACGATGGGCGGGATCTGGCGAAGACCATGGCCGATCTCGACCGGCGCTTGCGGCGCTCGGGCCGCTGGCTCGGTCTCGACCGTCCGACCGACCCCGGCTCTACACCGGAGGGTGGTCACAACCAGGAGGCTGTGGGCCCCGGTAACATTTCGGCCGCCTGACCAAAATGTTGCATTGCAGCGATTGACCCCGGTCGTATTGCGAGGCATCGTGCCATCGTGTGTCCATGTGTGGCACAAACCCTTCCCCATTGTGGAGGGGCTGGGATTTCTTATCAGGACACGGCCGCGAAAAACCCATCGGGGTGCGCGGCGATCACACTTGCGCCCGGAGCAGTAACCATGGTTAACAAAGCGACCAATCCCTTCTTTCCGTTCGACTTCACCAAATTCTTCGAAAGCTTCTCCTCCTCCAACAGCGACATGCAGACGATGATGGATCGTCAGCGTAAGGCGGTTGAGGCCCTGGTCGAAGCCAACCGCACGGCGGCCGAAGGCTACCAAAGCCTCTTCAATCGTCAGATGGAAGTCATGAACGAGACGCTGAATTCGCTGTCCTCGACCATGAACGACGCCATGAAGCACACCAATCCGTCCGATGCCGCGAGCGCGCAAATGCAAGCTGCCCGCAAGACCATTGATCACGCCTATGAATCCATGCGTGAACTGACGGAAATGGCCAACGAAGCCAACAGCAACGCTCTGCGCGTGTTCCAATCCCAAATGGGCGACGCCATGAAGGAATGGGCCTCCGTCATGGCTGAAAATCCGGTGGCCAAGGCTGCCAATGAAATGACGAAGCCGAACGAGTACTGATCAACAGGCTTTTCGTTGTTTGCGGAAATCCCTCGGGCAGGCTTGCCCGGGGGATTTTTTTTTGGGGAAGCCTTCTCGGAACGGCCCTTCAGGATCCCATGCCGTCCGCATCATGAGCAAAACCGGAGGCGTTCAGTCCCGGTTGAGATAGAACGACCCCTTGGAGGGGCCGGCTTCCGATTCGCTAAGAACGGCCTCACCATTTTGCGCGCCGAGACAGGCCCATCAATGTCGCCGGCTGCCCGTCACGGGACGGCTCAACCGAACACGTCCTTCAGGACCTGCGTTGTCCGGGCCGCCGGGTTGTCACGGATGGCCGCTTCTTCTTTCCCCAGATAATGGAAGATCCCGCCGAGCGCGCCGTCGAGCCCATGATCGATGAGTTGTGTCAGGGCGCCGGCCCCGATGTCCTGCACGAGGGGGGCCTGATTGTAGCGGGCCGTCACCTGGTTGAAGCTCTGAATGGCGCCGGCCTCGCGCAGTTGGGTCTCGACGACGGGACGGAACTCCTCCTTCAGACGGGGCGTCATCGTTTCCTGAAAATAGGCCGTGGCCGCATTATCTGGACCCTTGATGATGCCGACCGCGTCCGTAACGGTCATGGCCGTGATGGCGTCGACGAAAATGGGCGTTGCCTTGGAGGCGGCGAGTTCGGCGCCGCGATTCAGTCGCGTTTCAAGGTCATCGAGCATGCCGCTCGCGCCGGCCAGCGTCAGAACGCGGCGGGTCTGATCCAACCAGCCGGGCAGGGGAATGTGGATCGCCGCGTCCTTGAGATAGCCGTCCGGCGCGCCGACCTGGGTCACCACGCGCTCCGCGCCGACCCGCAAGGCTTCACGGAGCCCTTGAGTCGCCTGGGTTTCCGTGAGGCTGCCCCCATCGCCGCCGAAAAGACCGCGAAGCCGGTCGCCCCAGGACTGGGCCAGGGCCGGGGCGGCGCCGGTTGCCACCGTCGCAAGGGCGGCAGTCCCGTTGATCAGAAGCAGGCGGCGCGTGAGATCATGTTTCATGGTGGCGTTCCTATCGGTCGTATGCGGATGGGTTAAATGGGCAGCCGGATGGCTGCCCGCAGGCCGCCCAGGGGGCTGTGGTCCAGGGATACCTCACCGCCATGGCCGCGCACAATATCGCGGGCGACGGACAGGCCCAGGCCCACGCCGCCGCTCTCCAGATTGCGTCCCTCATCCAGGCGATGGAACGGGCGGAAGGCCTCATCCCATTGGGTTTCCGGAATGCCGGGGCCGTCATCATCCACCAGGATCCGAACGGCGGTCGCGTCCCGCCGCCCGGTCACCGCGACCTGGGTCCCATGTTTCATGGCATTGTCCACGAGGTTGGTGATGGCCCGGGCGAGGGCGTGGCGCCGCACCGCGAGGACGAGATTGCCCCGCTTGGTGAGCGCAACCGCGCCGCCCTTGCGATGGGCCTTGTGGACGATGTCGTCGAGCAGCGCGCCGAGATCGGTTTCCTCCGTGGTCTCCCCGCCCTGGCCCCGTGCAAAGGCCAGATATTCATCGAGCATCCGTTCCATTTCCAACAGATCGCCCTGCGCCGCCTTGACCTCCGGTCCGTCCCCCAGCATGGCCAGCTCAAGCTTGAGCCGGGTGAGGGGCGTGCGCAGGTCATGGCTGACACCGGCAAGCATCTCCGTACGCTGAGTGATATGGCGGTTGATCCGGTCCTTCATGTCGAGGAAGGCGATCGCCGCCTGGCGCACCTCGCGCGCACCGGTAGGTTTGAAATTCTCGATGTCACGGCCCTTGCCGAAACTCTCCGAGGCTTCCGCGAGCCGCGTGATCGGGCGCACCTGGTTGCGCAGGAACAGGATCGCGACGCCCAGCAGGACGACGGAAGAACCAAACATCCAGGCCACGAAAATGGGACCGCTCGTCGCCATGGCCCGGTTGCGCAGCACGATGAAGCGCAAGACGCCGCCGTCGACGCCGACCCGGATGTCGATATGGCGGGGATAGCGTTTGGTGTCGAACCAGAAGGGAAAATCAAGCTGCCGGCCCAGTTCCCGGCGCAGGGAATTGTCGAGGACGGGGAAAAAACCGGTACGGGGGCGCTGGGGGAGG
The DNA here is from genome assembly GCA_964522525.1 of uncultured Alphaproteobacteria bacterium. Lineage (GTDB taxonomy): Bacteria > Pseudomonadota > Alphaproteobacteria > JAJFIK01 > JAJFIK01 > CAYUYV01. The sequence goes on from CAZFWG010000009.1 coordinate 80,963, forward strand.
GTGTCGTCCTCCAGAAACCGGACACTGAGTTTCATGGTCCGGTCGACCTGTTCCGACAGGACGTCGAATTCGCGCCGATCCTCGAGTGCCACGAAATTCTCAACGACAAGGGCGATGTCCCCCGTGACCCCTTCCGTAAGGCGCTCCGTGACCACGTCCCAGTGCCGCTGGAAGAAGACATAGGTCACGATCGCCTGGAGCAGGACCATGGGCGCCACGATGATGATCAGCGACCGGCCGAACAGGCTGCGCGGCATGATCGGTTTGATGAGCGCGCCCAGATCGAAGCGCCCGGTGATGATCCGTCGCCACAGGATCCAAAGCCGCCGCAGCCACCGTCGCTGGGGCCCCGCGACGCGCGAGGGGCGGTTGGCCTGGGGGGACGCCTCCGGGGCATGGGGGATATCGGTCATGGGCCCTGTCAGTCGGGGATCAGAACGTAGCCGACGCCCCGCACCGTTTGCAGATAGAGGGGTTGGCGCGGATCATCCTCGATCTTGCGGCGCAGGCGATTGATCTGAACGTCTACGGAGCGTTCGATGCCCGCATTGGTGCGCGCGCACAGATCGGTGCGCGAAAAGGCATCGCCCGGATGGCGCGCGAACAGATCCATCAGCGTGGCTTCCGCCGTGGTCAAACGAACCACTTCGTCATCGCGCAGCAGTTCACCACGGCCCAGATTGTACCGGCACCGTCCGAACCGCACATCCTGGATCTCGGCCTCATCGGTCTTGGCCCGGCGGATGATGGCTTCAAGCCGGAGAATGAGCTCCCGGGGCTCGAAGGGTTTGGCCAGATAGTCATCGGCGCCGTGCTCAAGCCCGGCGATGCGGTCGGCCGCGTCGCCGCGGGCCGTCAGCAGCAGAATCGGCACCGACGACGTCTCGCGCAGGCTGCTGGTCAGGGACAGGCCGTCCTCTCCGGGCATCATGATGTCGAGCACCAGGAGATCGAAGCTCAGGCCGGCCAGCAAAGAACGGGCATCCGCCGCGTCCTTGGCGATGGTCACCCGATAGCCGTTTTCCAAGAGATAGCGCTGGAGCAGGGTACGGATCCGGGTGTCGTCATCCACGACCAGAATATGGGGCGCGCCGTCCTCGATTTTGCGGGCTTCGGTCTCCCGGCCAGCCGACGACGCAGACGGGGTTGTCATGGTTCTTGATCCTATAGGCCCCCGAATATGGGGTTTGCGCGAGTTTAACCCGCGGGGCGGCCTTTCGGAAAGTGATCGCTTGAGCGCCGCCTCACGCCCGGAAAACCGGTGTTGCTTCCTTAAAGACACGATATAGTGCCGCTCCCGGAAAGCCGACGGTGCTGCCCGTCGATCATGCCGCGCGGCCCTGCGCTCCCCATGCGCTGAGGGGCGCGGCGGGTCAAAGAGCAGGGAAACGGAAAGGAGGCGGGTGATGGCCCTCATACCATTCGACAATCGGGATGGCGTCATCTGGATAGACGGCGCGTTGCGGCCTTGGAACGAAGCGACGGTCCATGTGTGCACCCATGCGCTGCACTACGGCAGTGCCGTGTTCGAGGGCGAGCGGGTCTATGACGGCCATGTCTTCAAACTTGAAGAGCATACGGATCGTCTCTTTACCTCCGCCAAGCTTCTGGGCTTCTCCATTCCCTATGAGCCCGCCCAGATCAATCAGGCCATTACGGAAACCGTGACCGCGCAAGGTTTCACGAACGCCTATGTCCGCCCGATCGCGTGGCGCGGCAGCGGCGAAATGGGGGTTTCCGCGCCCAATTCCGGCGTGCGGGTTGCCATCGCCGTGTGGGAATGGCCGTCCTATTTCGATGCCGAGACCAAGATGAAGGGCATCCGGCTCGAAGTGGCCCGCTGGCGCCGTCCGGACCCGCGCACCGCGCCCTGTCATTCCAAGGCCATCGGTCTCTACATGATCTGTACCATGGCCAAGGAAGAGGCGGATTCACGCGGTTTCGCCGACGCCTTGATGTTCGACTGGCGTGAACAGGTGGCGGAGGCCACGGGCGCCAATGTCTTCTTCGTCAAGGGCAATACCCTTTATACGCCGACGCCGGACTGTTTTCTCGACGGCATCACCCGTCGTTCCGTGATCGGACTGGCCCGGCAGCGCGGTTTCGAGATCGTGGAACGGCCCATTTTCCCGGCCGAGCTGGAGCATTTCGAGCAGTGCTTCCTGACGGGTTCGGCCGCCGAGGTGACCCCGGTGGCCGAGATCGGCCCCTACCGGTTTGAGGTCGGCGCCGTGACACGCCAACTCGTCCAGGACTATGACGACCTTGTGCATCGGCGCATGACACTCGAGAAGATGCCGGCACCGGTGCAAGGCGCCTGGCCCAGCCTGTGACCTGTCATCGAGGGCCTGATATCACGACCAGCGCCCGGCGGCGGCATCATCCGCCATCCGGGCGTCGACCCATGCCGATTGTCCGTCTGCGGTCTCTTCGCGTTTCCAGAACGGGGCACGGGTCTTGAGAAAGTCCATCATGAAATCGCACGCCTCGAAGGCCGCCCGGCGGTGACTTGCGGCGGCGGCCACGAAAACAATCCGTGCGCCCACTTCCAGGCGGCCATGGCGGTGGATGATCAACGCATCGCACAGTGAAAAACGGCGCGTGGCACCTTCGGCGATATGCGCCAACTGCCCTTCCGTCATGCCCGGATAGTGTTCGAGTGTCATCGCGGTGATGGCCGGGCTGTCGGCCCCGCCGTCATGGGCGCGGACAAGGCCGGTGAAGCTGACCACCGCGCCGATCCGGGGATCGTCGGCCCCAAAGTCGCGCAGTTCCGCCCCCGGATCGAAATCCTCACATTGTACGCGGATCATGGGCGTCACCCTCCGGTCACCGGGGGAAAGATCGCGATCTCGTCCCCGGGCGCGATCGGCGTTTGCGGGCCGCCATGGACCTGATTGACCGCCACCCGAAGCCGGCTCTCATCGGCCAACGTTTCCGCGTAAGGGCTTCCCCGCTCCCGCAGCCAAGCGAGCAGTGCTCCGACCGTGGTGACGGTGGCGGGCGGCTCCTGCTGTTCCTCGGCGAGGCCGATGCCCTCGCGGACCCAGGCAAAATAGAGAAGCTTCATGGCAGGGCTCTCTTCTCCTGTTGTCTCAGGTGATGGCGGACTTGAAAGCCGTAAAGCACACCGGTCCACAAGGTGAGGCCGGCCGCGATCCACAGCAGCACCAGGCCCGCCGCCCGCACGCCGACCATGGGCCATGCCGCGCTTGCCAGCAAGGCACCCCCGCTGAGCATCTGAAGCGCCGTTTTCCAGCGGGCGAGGGGCATCACGGGGAGCCCCGGTCCTTTCTCCGCCATCATATCGCGCAATCCCGTGACCAGGATTTCCCGCACCAGAATGACGATGACGGCAAACCCATGAACGCTCGTCACGATGCCGCCGGCCGTCAGGCTGACCAGGGCAACCGTGACCAGGACCTTATCCGCAAGCGGATCAAAGACCCGTCCCAATCGGCTTTCGACGGCGAAGCGGCGCGCGAGATAGCCATCCAGCAAGTCGCTCAAGGCCGCCAAGGCGAAGCAAAAGCTCGCCAGGGCCCAGAACCCGCCCCCCGGCCAGATGGCCAGCAGGCCGACACACAGTCCAAGGAACAGGCGGCCAAAGGTCAGGGCATTGGGCACATGGCGCATTTCGGGGGCCTCGAAGGGTCGCAACGGCCTCACTCCGCCAGTCTGTCGGCAACCCGTCAAGCGGATTGGCGAGGAAGTTCATGGTGTGCCTACTTAGTTACGTGACTCTGTTGACACGTGACTAAGTGGGCACTTATAAGAAGGCCATGGATGCGATCTTCAAGGCCCTGGGTGATGAAACCCGCCGCCGTTTGCTCGACATGTTGCGGGAGCGGGACGGGCAGACCTTGTCCGAACTCGAAGGCGCGCTCGGCATGACGCGTTTCGGGGTGATGAAGCACCTGAAGGTTCTGGAGGCGGCATCCCTGGTGGTGACGAAGCGATCCGGCCGTTTCAAACACCACTACCTCAATGTGCTTCCCCTCCAGGAAGTCATTGATCGTTGGGTGGAACCGCTCACTCAGAAACCCATGGCGCGGGCGGTCCTTGATTTCAAAGCCGGTCTGGAAGGAGTGGATGACATGACGACGGAGACCGCCGCCAAACCCGATTTCGTGTTGGAGACCTTCATCAAGGCCTCACCGGAGAAGGTCTGGGACGCCCTGACGAAGGGAGACCTGACAAAAAAATACTATATCGCGCACGCCACGTTGCACGGCACCATGGAAGCGGGTCAGCACTATGAATATCGCGGTCCGGACGGGGCGGTGATGTTGTCGGGCGAGATCCTGGAGGCCAAGAAACCCCATCGCCTGGAAATGACCTTCATTCCGGGCTGGATCCAGGGCGATGTCCCGCCGTCCCGGAATGTCTATGAACTCGAGGCCAAGGGGGCGGTGTGCAAGCTGACGATCTTGCACTTCGGCATCGCGCCGGGGCTTGAGGGCGTGCGGGAAGGCTGGGCCCGGATCGCCTCGAGCCTCAAGAGCCTGCTCGAGACGGGAGAAGCCCTCACGATTACATAAAATACGATTGCATAAAAAATAAGGCGGGCCAAGGCCCGCCTTACGGTCGTGATACGGATCGATGCGTCGGGTGGGCTTTCAGCCCACCACTGCGCACGGACACCGACGATCAGTACCGGTAGTGTTCCGGCTTGAACGGACCGGTTTGGGTAATGCCCAGATATTCCGCCTGATCCTGGGTCAACTCCGTCAGCCGCGCATTGAGGCGGGGGAGGTGAAGGGCTGCGACCTTCTCGTCCAGATGCTTCGGCAGGACATAGACCTGCTTGTCATATTTCTTGTGGTTCTGCCACAGCTCGATCTGGGCCAGCACCTGGTTCGTGAAGGACGCGCTCATCACGAAGCTCGGGT
>CAZFWG010000010.1:0-11520 GCA_964522525.1 uncultured Alphaproteobacteria bacterium
CCCCAACCTTGGCAAGGTTGTGCTCTACCCCTGAGCTACGCCCGCGTCCTGGGGTGACGGGGTGAGGACCCCGTGTCGGTCAAGGCCTGTGGTTATGTCGCAAAGAGGACGGGAATGCAAGACCGACGAAGAGGCGGGCTTGGGCCGTCGGCGCGCCGTTCCGACAGGACTGCCAAAACGGCGGATCCGATCACTGTGCGTCAGCCCGCCTGGAAAAGAGACGCCATCGCATCGTCCAGACCGACTGGTCTAACAGGCGCCTGGGCAGCAATTCAGCCAACCGCGCTCAGACCAGACCGGTCACCCGAGCGGCGTATGAGGCCTCCTTTCGCCAACCCACCGAAATTTAATGCGCCATGACCGGCAAAGCGGGGCACATCACTTTGTATCCGTTTTCTTTTTTGAGCGCCTTGCCCATGAGCCCGACCGATCAGACGACAGAGACCAAACCCCATGCGACCCGCGCCGATCTGCTGGCGAAACTGTCGGAAATGGGCATCGAGACCCGCACCTATGACCACGAACCGGTCTTCACCGTGGAGCAAGGCGCGGAAATGAAACGGCAATGGCCCGGAGGCCACTCCAAAAACCTGTTTCTGAAGGACAAGCGCGGCCGTGTAGTGCTGATTTCGGCCAAAGACGACACGGAAGTGCCTTTAAAGCATCTTCATAAAACGTTGGATGTAGGCCGTTTGAGCTTTGCCTCACCCGCGCTGATGGTAGAACTGTTGGGCGTCCAACCCGGCTCCGTCACGGCCTTTGCCTTGATCAACGCCCGGCCGGGGTCCTTGCGCTTTTATCTCGACGCGGCCCTCATGGCCTGCGACCCGGTGCATTTCCATCCGCTGGAGAACACCGCGACCACGGCCATCGCGCCGGATGATCTCCTGCGCTTTGCCCTGGCCTGCGGTCATGACCCGGAAATCCTGGACCTCGCCTCCCTAGCCGAGGGGATTAACTCCCCATAACGCCTTCTGGTGGGCACCCCATTGCGTCCACACTGCGCTTGGCGCACGCCTCGTTCCCCCCTATTTCAGGAACTGGAATTGAGGGCGCGCCTGGAGCCCCTGCCCGTTTCGCGCTAGGGTCGGCGGGAGCTTTGCGCGCCATGGGGACTGATCCGAAAACGAGCGCGCCGGCAGGGGAGCGACCCTGCGACTGCGGCCCCGATGCCGCGTCGCAACCGTAAGCCGCCCCGGCCGGACACCCATCAAGGGAGACCATCATGCAGTTCACTCTGGATCCCAATGCGGATGCCACCGCCACCGGCGGAGACGCCATCAAGGACGCCACCGCCGAGACCTTCGTGGCGGACGTCATCGAAGCCTCCATGCAGACGCCGGTGATCGTCGATTTCTGGGCCCCTTGGTGCGGCCCCTGCAAGCAGTTGACGCCGCTCCTGGAAAAAGTCGTCCAGTCGGCCCAGGGCAAGGTCAAGCTCGTCAAGATCAATATCGACGAGAACCAGCTGATCGCCCAGCAGATGCGCATCCAGTCGATCCCCGCGGTCGTGGCCTTCAAGAGCGGCCAGCCCGTCGACGGCTTCATGGGGGCGATCCCGGAAAGTCAGATCCGCCAATTCGTGGACCGGCTCGCCGGCGGCATCGGCCCCTCGCCGGTGGACCAGGCACTTGACGTGGCCGAGGAGGCGTTGGCCCAGGATGATCTGGCGACGGCGGTGAAGCTGTTTGCGGATGTGCTGACGGAAGACAAATCCAATGCCCGGGCGCTCGGCGGTCTGGTGCAGTGCTATATCGCCCATGGCGATCTGGAGCGGGCGGAACAGACCCTGGCCCTCGTGCCGCCGGACGCCACCAATGACCCGGCGATCACCTCGGCGCGGGCCAAACTGCAACTGGCCCAAGGGCCCAAGGCCGACAGCGCCGAAATCGCAAGCCTGCGCGCCCGCGTCGAAAGCCATCCGGGCGATCACCAGGCGCGTTTCGATCTGGCAACGGCCCTCAACACGGATGGGGACCGCGACGGCGCGGTCGATCACCTGCTCGAAATCGTGCGCCGGGACCGCACATGGAACGAAGAGGCCGCCCGCAAGCAATTGCTGACCCTGTTCGAAGCCTATGGCCCCACCGATCCCTTGACCTTGAGCGCCCGCAAGCGCCTGTCATCGATCCTCTTTTCCTGAGCCGCAACGAAGAAAAGTCGAAGCGTCGCATTTAAATCCCGGGGGCAGACATCATGCTCGGTGATCATACGGCCCCCTTTATTTTTCCGGCCGGCGCCCCTGGCGCCGCCCTTTTCACCACCGGGAGACCCCATGATTGATCCGCACCCCTATGACTCGGTGGAAGAACTGGCACGCACCATTCCGCTTTTTCCGTTGAACGGCGCTCTCCTGCTGCCGCGGGGACGCATGCCCCTCAACATTTTCGAGCCGCGCTATCTCGCGATGGTCGATGATGCCCTGGCCCATCACCGTCTGATCGGCATGGCGCAACCGCGCAACGCCAAGGATCCGGCGGCCCGGCCGGAACTTTATGACATGGGATGTGTCGGACGGCTGACGAGTTTCAGCGAAGTGCCTGACGGGCGCTACATGATCACGCTCACGGGGATCTGCCGCTTCCGGATCGAGGAGGAACTCGACACAGTGACCCCCTATCGGCAGATGGCCGTGACCTATGAACCCTTTGCCGACGATCTGCTGCCCAGCGCGGACGAACACGCCATTGACCGGGACTCCCTGATGGAAATCCTGCGGGCCTATCTCGATACGTTCAGTCTCCAGGCGGATTGGGACTCGATCGAACAGGCGCCCCTCGAAACCCTGATCAATTCCCTGTCCATGATCTGTCCGTTCGAGGCGGGCGAGAAACAGGCGTTGCTGGAGGCACCGGGTCTCAAGACCCGGGCCGATGCCTTGATCGCACTCCTTGAAATCGCCACCGCGAAGGGCGATTCAGATGATGACCTGCCGGTGCAGTAAGACACGAGGACGCCGCCTGTGACCGAGGAAACCCAAGCGCCGGAAGAACCGGAACAAGACGACATCGAAACGCCCGAGGAACACCAGCGCCCTGACCGCGCGGTGGATCCCAAGCTGCTCGAAATCCTCGTCTGCCCCATTACGCGGGGCACCCTGGCCTATGACGCCGAAGCCCAGGAACTGATCAGCCGGGGCGCGGGGCTCGCCTATCCCATTCGCGACGGCATTCCGATCATGCTGCCCGACGAGGCCCGGGAACTCAGCGACGAGGAGCGGAACCGCCGGTGACCCAGACCACTTCAGATCCCGGCCCGTCGTCCGCGGCCGATCGCTGGCCGGTTGAGCTGCGTTATCGGCGCGGCGCGCGGGTCCTGTCGGTGACCTTCGACGACGGCACGCACCATGAGCTGAGCGCGGAACTGCTGCGGGTCGAAAGCCCCAGCGCCGAGGTTCAGGGTCATGGGCTTGAGGAGCGCAAACTTGTCGCAGGCAAGCGTCATGTGGGCATCGAGACCATCGAGCCCGTGGGCCACTATGCGGTGCGCCTCGTCTTCGACGACGGCCACGACACCGGCTTCTACACCTGGGCGACGCTTGATCGCCTGGGGCGGGAGCGGGACATCCTGTGGGCCGACTACGAGGCCCGTTTGCACAAGGCTGGGCTCGACCGGGAGTAACAGGACAGGAGCCGCCAGTCCATGCCCTTGTCTTCTTCGAGCCATGGCACCGGGACAGGCTTCGCGCTAGACTCGGATCTTTGTCGGGTGGCGTGCGGTTTTCCAGTCGGGGAACGGTCCTTACCTGAGAAAGACAGGCGTTTTCGAACGCACAAATGCGAGCATGGCGGCAGTAAGACGACATGGGGTGGTCGGTTTTCGGTATGATTGTTTTTGCCGTCAGCGTGGCCTTGCTTGCGCGTCGCGAGCGCATCATGGCGTGGCTCGATCGGCTCGAGGCACGCCAACGGGCCGAAGCCGGGCGGATCGCCGCCTTGAGGCGCCATCCCCACGGCCATATGGCCCTGACCATTGAACACATCGCCGCTCAGACCCCCGCCGTCGAGGTGACCTGGATCCAGGACGGACCCGGTGCACCGCGAACTCAACGTTTCATTTGGAATGGTGTGGCCTTCGATCTGCAGGAAGATGCGGAGCAGGCCCGCCTTGACGCCATTCTTCGAGCGGCCCGCGCTTACTACGCCGACCTCGACCGCAAACAGGTAACAACGACATGGACGACCGCCCGACCCAACAGCCCATCCACCGGCCCCGGAGCATCGTAACTCTGGACGCCGCGCGGGGCACGGACACGCGGCACGTTGTCGATGTGCTGATCGAGGAACGGGCGCGCCACCTGCTGGACATGCCGGTCGTCTGGCCCCTGATCAAGGCCGTGTTCTTCCCCTTGCTGCACTACAAGGCCGCCAAGCGGATGGCGGACGAAGTCCGTCCCATGGGCGCGGCACCGATATTGAACTACCTCCTCGACATCCTCGACCTCGACTTGCGGATCACGGGCACGGAGCATATTCCCCCCACGGGGCGCCTGATCATCGTGGCCAATCATCCGACCGGGATCGTGGATGGCGTGGCCCTGTTCAAGGCCATGGAAGGCGTTCGTCAGGACATCACCTATTTCGCCAATCGGGACGCGTTGCGGGTCTGTCCGAATTTGGAGGAAATGCTCATTCCGGTCGAATGGGTGGAGGACCGCCGGACCCGGGCCAAGACCCGGGAAACCCTGTTGTTGGCGAGGCAGGCCTTCCATGATGACCGCGTGGTGGTGATCTTTCCGTCAGGACGCCTGGGCCACATGACCTTGCGCGGCATTCGCGAGCGGCCCTGGCTGCCGACGACGCTCAACCTCATGCGCCGTCACGACGCGCCGATCCTGCCCGTGCACATCCAGGCGCGCAATTCGATCCTCTATTACATCCTGCATTTCCTGAGCAATGAATTGCGGGACATGACGCTGTTCAATGAAATGCTGAACAAGGTCGGCAAGACCTATCACATAACCTTCGGCCCCCTGATCATGCCCGATCAGCTCATGGGCGTGCCGGAAGACGAGATCCGGCGCCTTCAGGCCTATGTGGAAAACCGCATGGGTCCGGGCCGCAACCCGCCCTTTGAATAGGACAGCATCGGGAACGATCCGCCTCAGACCATCTCGCCCCGGAGCAGCCGGGGCAACTGGCTTTCGCCACCCAAGGCCACGGCCCCACCCGCATGGCGCATGAACAAGCGCCTCGCCGGACCGATCGCATTGACGATGGCGAGCCCCATGTCCCGGGCGAACCGCAAGGGGCCGAAATCATTCGAAAACAGATGGGTGAGGGCATCGGTGCCGATGGCAAGCGAGACCGTATCGAAGCGCCGCCAGGTCTGGTAGCGCTCGAGCACATCTTCCGTCCCGAGATCAAGACCGAGCCGGCGGGCCTCGGCCAACACTTCGACCAGGGCCGCGATGTCCCTGAGGCCCAGATTGAGGCCCTGACCCGCGATGGGATGGATGCCATGGGCCGCATCGCCAACGAGGGCCAGGCGGGGCGCAATGAAACTCTCGGCCAGTTGAAAGCCCAAGGGATAGGACCAGCGGGGCCCCACCGGCTTGACCTTGCCCAGATAAGGACCGAACCGGGCGCCGATTTCCTCGGCAAAGGGACGATCTTTCAGCGCCATGTAAGTGGGTGCTGCGTCCCGTGACTCGGTCCAGACCAGGGACGCGCGGTTTCCCTTCATGGGCAGGATCGCGAAAGGACCGCTGGGCAGGAAAAACTCCTGGGCGACGCCGTGATGGGGCCGTTCATGTTCGACGGTCGTGACGATCCCGGTCTGTTCATACGCCCATTCCACACAGCGGATTCCGGCCGCTTCCCGTTGCGGGGAACGCCGGCCGTCCGCCGCCAGACAGAGCCTGGCATGGACGGTCTGCCCGGTGCCGATGGCCGCCTCAATCCCGTATTGCGACCGCTGGACCGAGGTCACGGTGGCTGGCGCCAAAAGGGTCAGGCCCGGACAATCCTCGAGAGCTGCCTGCTGCACCATGCGGATATGCCGGTTTTCCAGCAGGAAGCCGAGCGGACCCGTGTCGAGTTCCCGATGATCGAAATGGAGATGCAGCATGGATGCCGCGCCCGCATGGCCGGGCCGGCGATGGGTGCCATCCGTCACCAGAATATCATTGATGGGTTGGGCATGGGTCTCCAAACCCTTCCACAGGCCCAGGGCATCGAACATGCGGGCCGAGGCGAAGGCGATCGCGGAAACCCGGCCGTCGAATTCCGCCTCGACCACCTTTGCGGGATCCAGGGTGTCCGCCACCACGGTTTCGATACCGGCCCGGGCGAGCGCGATGCCGAGGGTCAACCCGACAAGACCGCCGCCGGTCACGAGGACATCGGCTTCGAGCGTGTCCGGAAGAGGGGGGGCTTCCGCTTTTGCTTGTGCCTGGGGCTTTCTGTTCTTTTGCTTCATGGTCGGTATCATGCGCGCGGCGACACAAATGTCGAGCCGCACGACGTCGCGCCGCCGTGACATTTTATAAGGAAGTCCGTGCCCGTGTCCCAGGTCCCCCATGCCCCCGCGCTCGCGCTTGGCAACGCCATCAATGACGGCGATGTCGATCCGGTGACCCTTGCCGAGGAAAGCCTCGAAAACATTCGCCGCGAGGATCCGGAGGGGCGGGTTTTCGTCCGCCTTCTTCCCGAACGCACCCTGGGCGAGGCCCTTGCCGCCCGCGACCGGGCCCGGGCCGGTTTGCGGCGCGGACCCCTCGACGGCGTGCCGGTGGCCTGGAAAGACAATGTGAACACAGGGGGTGCCGTCACCGCCGCGGGCAGCCGGCTTCTTGACGACAACATTCCCGCGCGGGACGCGACCGTGCTGGCGCGCGCGACCCTGGCGGGGACCGTTTTTCTGGGCAAGACCAACCTGACCGAGATCGCCTTTTCGGGACTGGGCATCAATCCGATCACGGGAACGCCGGCCAATGCCTTTGATCCGCACACACCACGGGTGCCGGGCGGATCCTCGAGCGGCACGGCCATCGCTTTGGCACGCCAGCTGTGCACCCTGGGCATCGGCACCGATACGGGCGGATCGGTGCGCGTGCCCAGCGCCTGGAACGGCCTTGTGGGTCTCAAGACCACCACCGGCCTCTTGCCCACGGAAGGGATCATTCCGCTTGCCGCCAGTGTTGATACGGTCGGGCCCATGACCCGCTCCGTGGCCGATGCGGCGGCCCTCCATGCGGTCCTTGCCGGACAGAAAACGCCGGACCTCGCCGGCGGCACCCTCAAAGGCGTGCCCCTCCTGGCCCTGCCGCCGGAGACCCTCGGCCACAATGAGCCGGAAGTCCTGATCGCGTTCGAGCGGAGCCTCGAGGCGCTGGCGCAAGCGGGCGCGGCGCTCACGCGCAAACCGGTCGCTGCGCTGGAGGCCTTTCGTGCCCTGGTGCGCAAACACAATGTGCCGGGCGTCCCGGAAGCGACAGCGGCCTGGCGCGCCGCTGCGGAGAACAAACCCGGCGTGATGTACGCCTTCATCGAGGCCCGATTGGCGGAAGCCGATCCGGGCAGTGCCGTGGGATGGGCCGGTTATCTCCAGGATGTGGCCGATTTGCGGGCGCAGGTCGTTGCGGAACTGGCGGGCCATGCCGCCCTGGTCCTGCCGACCGTGGCGCTGCGCCCACCGCCGATCGCGTCACTCGAGACCGACAGCGACGCCTATGCCCGCGCCAATCGGCGGGCCCTGTCGAACACCGCCCCCATCAATAGCCTGGGGCTTTGCGCGATCACCCTCCCGGCCGGACAAACCCCGGCGGATGCCGATACGCCGGCGCTGCCCTTCGGCCTGCAATTCGTTGCAAAACCTTTCGGGGAGGCGGCCCTTTTGCGTCTCGCAGCCGCCGCCGAGCCCGTGCTGGCCGGCCTCGCAGAACCGGCGGCGCCCGTTGCGCGGGACCCAACAAGGCCTTAGCCTGAGCCCAACAAAGTCAGCAAAGCTGATTTCTGGGACGCCATCCCGACTGTTCACTCCGGACGATCCTGCCGGCCCCCACCTTTCGCGGGGCCGCAACGGGAAAGGGCGCGCCCGATGAAACTGGTGATGGCGATCATCAAACCGTTCAAGCTTGACGAGGTCCATGACGCCCTGACGGCGCTCGGCGTTGCGGGACTGACGGTTTCCGAAGTCAAAGGCTATGGCCGCCAAAAGGGCCATACAGAGATTTACCGGGGCGCCGAATATGCCGTGAATTTTCTCCCCAAGCTGAAGCTCGAGATTGTTGTGCCGAGCGATCAGGCCGACCGGGTGGTCGAGGTCATTCGCACAACGGCGCATACGGGCAAGATCGGGGATGGCAAGATTTTCGTCCTGGACGTGGAGCAGGCCATGCGCATACGGACCGGCGAAAGTGGCGCGACCGCCATATGAGGGGACACAGCATCATGGAGAGGACAATGGGTAGAAGCGTGGCGGCCTTGGGTTTCGGGCTGGCCTTTCTCGTGTCAAACGGGGCCCTGGCCCAGGAAGCGGAGGCGGCCTTGGCGGCGAGCGTCTCGCCGGAAGTCGCCTATATCTTCAACTCCTTCCTGTTCCTTGTGGCGGGCTTCCTGGTCATGTTCATGGCGGCGGGCTTTTGCATGCTCGAGGCGGGGATGGTCCGCTCCAAGAATGTGGGCACGATCTGTCTCAAGAATATCGCCCTCTATTCCGTTGCCGGCCTGATGTATTTCCTGTTGGGCTATAACCTGATGTATGACGGGGTCGATGGGGGCTTCATCGGCTCCTTCGGACCCTGGAGCGCCGATGACACGGCGGCGGCAGGCGGCGATTTCAGCGGAAACTATGCCGCCACGTCGGACTGGTTTTTTCAGATGGTCTTTGTGGCGACGGCCGCCTCCATCGTGTCGGGCACCCTGGCCGAGCGCATCCGCCTGTGGCCGTTTCTGCTCTTCGTCGTCTTGCTGACGGGCCTGATCTATCCCATCCAGGGCGCCTGGAAATGGGGCGGCGGCTGGCTCCAGGAGCTGGGCTTCGCCGATTTCGCCGGCTCCACCATCGTCCATTCCGTGGGCGGCTGGGCGGCCTTGACCGGCGCCATCATTCTGGGACCGCGAACCGGGAAATATGGCGCGGGCGGGCGGGTCAATCCGATGCCCGCCTCCTCCCTACCTCTCGCGACCTTGGGCACCTTCATCCTGTGGCTTGGCTGGTTCGGCTTTAACGGCGGCTCCCAATTGGCGCTCGGCTCCGGCGCCGATGTGGTGGCAATCGCCAATATCTTTGCTAACACCAATATGGCGGCGGCGGCCGGTGTGGTGACCGCCATGATCCTGACCCAGCTTTTCTACGGCAAGGTGGATCTGACCATGGCCCTCAACGGCGCCCTGGCCGGCCTCGTCTCCATCACGGCGGCACCGGACACGCCGAGCCTGGGCCTCGCCGTCCTGATCGGCGGGATCGGCAGTGCGCTCGTCGTCTTCATGGTGCCGCTGCTCGACCGACTGCGGATTGATGACGTGGTCGGCGCCATTCCGGTTCATCTGGTCGCCGGGATCTGGGGCACGATTGCCGTCGTTTTCTCCTACAAGGCCGAAGTGGACGGAGAAAGCTTGTCCTTTGTCGGACAATTGCTGGCGCAGCTCATCGGCGTGGCCTCGATCGGCGCCTTCGTGGTGATCACGAGCGCCGTTGTCTGGCTGGCGTTGCGGTTCACGATCGGCATCCGCGCCTCGGCGGAAGAGGAATCCTCCGGCCTCGACGTGAGTGAGCTCGGCATGGAGGCCTATCCGGAATTCGCCAAGTCGGGCACCTGACCTTCCACGCACCCAACACGCTGCCCGATCGGGGCCCGATCGGGATCGGATGACTTTTGACGCCGATCCCGATTGGCGGCTCTCTCCGCGTCCAACGCGTTACGAGAACCTGGGGCCAGCGAGCGGGGCTTGCAAATTTCATTGCGCAACCGTGTTATTTGGTGTAGGGACAGTTCTCCTTTCATTTCAGACGGTCGCGCTTCATCCGCGCGACGGATCATCGGAGAGCGGACGGCATGGCGCCTGGGAACGGGCAGGGGAGCGCCGGGCAGGCATGGCCCTATGACGCGCTGCCGGACTACGCGTTCCCGCGTCTGCGGGCACTGCTGGACGACAGTACGCCGGGTGCGGAGCCTATCGACCTTTCCCTGGGCGAACCGCGCCACCCTTTTCCGTCCTTCGTCGCCGATATCCTGAGCCGTGAAGTCGCCGGTTTCGGCCGCTATCCCCCCGCCGCCGGCACCCCGGGTCTTCTCGCGGCAGCGACGGGTTGGGCCACAAGGCGCTATGGTCTGCCAGCGGACTGGCTCGATCCGGGGGCCCATATCACGGCCCTCAATGGAACGCGGGAAGGCCTGTTCATGGCCACACAGACCGTCGCCACGGAAAAGCATGCGGGGACCGATCGTCCGGCGATTTTGATGCCGAACCCGTTCTACCAGTGCTATGCCGCCGCCAGCCTCGCCATCCATGCCGAACCGGTCTTTCTCAATACGACACAGGCAACGGGTCATCTTCCGGATCTGAACGCGCTCAGCCCGGATCTTCTGGACCGGACCCTGGCCTTTTATCTGTGTTCCCCGGCCAATCCCCAAGGGGCGGTCGCCGATAGGGCGTACTGGTCCCATCTTCTCGATTTGGCGCACACCCATGATTTCGTGATCTTCGCGGATGAATGCTATGCGGAAGTCTATGATGACGCCCCGCCGCCCGGCATTCTTGAGGCCGCCGCCGCGTGGGGATCGGCGCCCGACCGGGTGCTGGCCTTTCATTCCCTGTCCAAACGCTCAAACCTGCCCGGATTGCGGTCGGGTTTCGTAGCCGGCGATGCCGCGCTGATCGGACGGCTGAAAAAATTGAAGGCCTATGGCGGTGCACCCTCGCCCCTTCCCGTTTGCGCGGCCGCGGCCGCCGCGTGGCGGGATGACGTTCATGTCGCTGAAAATCGGCGTCTCTATCGAACCAAGGTCGATTTGGCGGCGGATTATCTGGGTGGACACCTTGATTTTTTTCGTCCGCCGGGGGGATTCTTTCTCTGGCTCAATACGGGTAAGATCGGGCTGGGCGGAGAAGAGGCGGCGCACATGCTCTGGCAAAAGGCCGGCGTCCGGGTTCTGCCGGGGGCCTTTCTCAGCCGGACGACCGCTGACGGCAATCCGGGGCACGACTACATCCGCCTCGCCCTCGTCCATGACGAAAGCGTAACGAAAGAGGCCCTGAGCCGCCTCGTCGCCACAGTTGGGTTGTAAAAAGCGGGCCATGCTGGGTGAATCCCGGCCCCCTACATCGGAAGAGGTAGGGCAAGAGAATTATCGAAGGGGATAACGGGTCCCCGCGCGAGGTATTCAACCGACGCTGCGGGATTTGTGTGAATTCTTGTGGGAAGTGGGACTGGGATGATTGGATCGAGTTTTGAGGATCAGCCGGGCGTTTTGAAGCGCCTGTGGGTGGCGAGCCTGCTGTTCATGCGGGACCGCCTGATGGAAGTCGCGGGGCTCCTGCTCCTGGTGGCGGGCATTGCCATGACGCTTGCCCT
>CAZFWG010000010.1:11620-17792 GCA_964522525.1 uncultured Alphaproteobacteria bacterium
TTGGAGACCTCCCTTGGCGGCGTGGTCGGCGACATCATCCATGACAATCTCATGGGTCTCATTGCCTTTGTCGGCATTTCCGACCCCAAGACGCTGCGCTTGGTGGCCGGGATCCTGACCGCGTTGGGCGCGCTCGTCACCTTTGCCGTGGCCGTGGGGCTGCGCTTCACCGACTACCAATGGAAACTCCAGCCTGCCGAAGAACGGCCGGTCCGGGCGGCACGTGCGGCGGCAACCCAGGACCAGGCCTTGCCCTTTTGGCGCCGTTGGCGTCTGGCCCTGGCATCGTTTTCCCTCGCCGGCCTTTGGGCCGGTCTGACGGGGCGCGGCAACAACGCGAAGGCGGCGGCTCAGAATGACCAGGCCCTGCTTGCGCCCGCGTCGGGCTATCGGGAGACGGACGACTACGGGGACGACGACGCCCTCGACCCGACGCCCGAGACCGCCTATGTGGCGACCCCCTGGCGAGACGGTCCGGCCTATGACGAAGACGACGACGCCTCGGACGGGGAAGACTATGACTACGCGCCGATGGATGTGGCGCCGGAAGCCTATGAACCCGCCTTCGACGAGTCCGATCCCCATGGGGCGGACGAAGAAGAGCATGAGGACGCCGACTATGGCTATGAAGAGGATGACACGGATCATCCGCAGCCGGCGCCGCCCCCCTCCCCCACCGCTTCATCACCCCTCGTTCCGGGTCTGAATGACACGGCCGACGACGAAAACTGGGATGACGGGGAAGAATGGGACGAGGACGGCTATGACACGACGCCGGGGGCCGGCGCCGAAACGCCGCTGATCCAGGACGGCTATGACGATCACGGATCGCAAGACGACCTCGACACAGACGAGGAGGAAAGCGGACGGCGGCGCTTCTCGGTCACGCGCCTTTTGCCGATGAGCGCCATTCGCTCCCTGACGGAACGGCCGAGAAATGCCGTCGAACCGGACGAGACGGACACGACCGCGTTTGAGCCGGAACCGGAGGAAGAACCCATCGATCTGGAACCGGTCGAGCCGGAAGAGTCCTGGGAAGCGAATGCGCCGGTCGTGCCCTTTGCCGCGCCCGTGCCGACACCCGTCGCCGCCGAGGCCCCGCGTGAAAAGCGCACCCGCGTGAAAAAGAGGGCCAAAGCCAATCTCATCAATACCGGGGTCGATGTGTTCGATCTCGATCCGGCCGCCTACAGCCTGCCGCCCTTGGACCTGTTGCAGGAACCCCAAGGGGGCGCCTCCGCGGATCCGGAATTCGACATCTATCTCGAAGACAATGCCCGGCTCCTCGAAACGGTACTCCAGGATTTCGGCGTGCGCGGAGAGATCATCAATGTCCATCCGGGTCCGGTCGTCACCCTGTATGAGCTGGAGCCCGCACCGGGCATCAAGTCCTCCCGCGTGATTGGCCTCGCCGATGACATCGCCCGGTCGATGAGCGCAGTCTCCGCGCGGGTCGCCGTCATTCCCGGCCGCAACGCCATCGGGATCGAACTGCCGAACAAGAAGCGGGAAATGGTCTATCTGCGCGACATGCTCGCGAGCGAATCCTACGAGCATTCCTCAAGCCGGGTGGCCTTGGCCTTGGGCAAGGACATCGGCGGGGATCCGGTGGTCGTCGACCTGGCCAACATGCCCCACTTGCTCATTGCGGGGACGACCGGGTCGGGGAAATCCGTGGCCATCAATACGATGATCCTGTCGCTCCTTTACCGGATGCCGCCGAGCCAGTGCAAACTGATCCTGATCGATCCCAAGATGCTGGAACTGTCCGTCTATGAGGGCATTCCCCACCTGCTGACCCCGGTGGTCACGGACCCGAAAAAGGCCATCGTGGCCCTTAAATGGGTCGTGCGGGAAATGGAGGACCGTTACAAGAAGATGTCGAAGCTTGGGGTTCGGAACATCCGCGGCTTCAACGAGCGCATCAAGGAAGCGGCCGAAAAGGGCGAGACCCTGACCCGCAGTGTCCAGACCGGATTCGACAAGGAAACGGGCGAGCCGATCTACGAGCAGGAGGATCTGCCCCTTGAGACCATGCCCGTCATCGTGGTCGTGGTCGACGAAATGGCCGACCTGATGATGGTCGCGGGCAAGGAAATCGAGACCGCCGTCCAGCGCCTCGCCCAGATGGCCCGCGCCGCCGGCATCCACCTGATCACCGCGACCCAGCGCCCCAGCGTCGATGTCATCACCGGCACGATCAAGGCGAATTTCCCGACCCGGATCAGTTTCCAGGTCACCTCCAAGATCGACAGCCGCACCATTCTGGGCGAGCAGGGTGCCGAACAGCTCCTCGGCCAGGGCGACATGCTCTATATGGCCGGGGGCGGACGGATCCGCCGGGTCCACGGCCCCTTCGTGTCCGATGCGGAAGTCGAGGACGTGGTTGCCTATCTCAAGGATCAGGGACAGCCGGCCTATGTGGATGCCATCACGGAAGAACCCGAAGAGAGCGATACGGATTCCTTCTTCGATATGATCGCCGGCGCCGAGGAAGGGGGCGACGACCTCTTCGACAAGGCGGTGGCCATTGTCGCGCGGGACCGCAAGGCCTCCACGAGCTACATCCAGCGCAAGCTGCAGATCGGCTATAACCGGGCCGCCCGGCTGATCGAGCGCATGGAAGAAGAAGGCATGATCAGCCCCGCGAACCATGTGGGCAAACGGGAAATTCTGCTCCCGGAACATGGCGAAGAGGCCTACTGACCACGCGGCATGATGGATCGGCCGACTATCGGCCGGTCCAGAGCGGCAGGCTCTCCAGGTGCCGGTCGATGGCCGCGCGGACCGTGGGCGGCGCCAGATCGGCCGCCGCTCCGCCCGGCCGCCAGGCCTCGGCAAACAGATCCAGCGTTTCCGTCATCCGATCCAGGACCAGTTTTTCCGGCAACCGTGCCTTGGCGGCAAAACGCATGAATCGGTCCCGGTCGAGCTCGGCGAAAGCCTTGGTGTTGGCAAAACCCAGAGCCAGTTTTTCGCCGGTAATGTAAGGCACCGTGGAGACATAGTCATAGGCCGGGGCGAGGTGGGCCTGACGCCCGTCCGGGTACAGGAGCGACCAGTTCTTCAGGTGCATGTCTCCATTGCCGATCAGGGCATTGAAAGTGAGCCGGCGAATGAACTCCCCGATCCCCTCCTCACCCGTCTCGGCCCAGAGGACCTGGGCGATGTTCCGGTAACTCGCCTTTTCATATTTCTTGTCCGGATAGACGCCGAAGACTTGGGCGAAATCCTCCATATGGATGCGCGTGCCGTCGGGCCTCCGGTCGAACCGTTTGATCGCATAGGCGACACCGCCGACACGGTCCATGCCCGGGGGCAGTCCGCGAACCGCATCAAGGGGAAGGAGTGCTGTCTCCGGAACATCGATGCCCACCGCCCGCGCCAGCGCCATCATCGCGAACTCGTTTTCCGGCACATCGCCATAGACCGTGGACGGCAGCTTCACGATCCAGGAGCCCCCGGCCCCGTCGACGGGGATGGTCAGACCGCCGTGGCTTTCCTGCACGGCCGAAAATTTGAGCTGAACCCCGGCAAGGGAGAAGCGCAAGGCCGTCTCCGGACTTTCGGCCGGCGGGCGGGCGGGCGGGTCATCGGGCAGTATCGCAGCCGCATTGGGCGCGTCGGCGGGCCGGACCTCAACGGCGCCGGGCAGGTCATGGCCCAGAATCTCGAGCAGAAAAAACTCCCGCTGCGGATGAACGCCCGCCCGTTCGGCGAGATAGGTCCGCATGCCGCCTTCGGGCAGAAGATTGGCGAAGAACGGCGGCAGGCGCGTCTGGGTCGGCCGGTGATCCGTGATCAGACCGCCATAGATGTCCCGAAAGGACAGGCTCAAGGTATCCCGCGCCGCGTCGTCCCGATAGGCATCGTCGAAGACGAAGAGAACCCGGTCGCCCGGCAACCGGGTGAGGCTACCGATCGGCGTGCCGGCCAGAAAAACATCCAGAAGGACGATGTCAGCCGTCATCCTCATCATCCTCCAGCCGGTAGGCGGGCACCGGGAGCGCCGGATCGGTTTCGGCCTCGGCCACCCGTTGCAGGCCTTCGACGGTCGGGGCCAGCCGACGCGGGACAAGCATGAGTTCGAGGTCGAGGGCACGGGCAAACTCAATCAGGCTCGACGCCTTCAGGTCCACGCCCCCGCTTTCGATCTTGGAGATGTGACTTTGGGGCACGCCCGTGCGTTGGGCCAAATCCCGTTGGCTGAGGCCCTTGTGGCTTCGGGCCGCTTTCAGGGCGCGGGCGATATGGTCGGTCTGGTGGATCATATAGGCTTCCATATATCAAATTGAGCTTTTGATATATTGAAGCATATCGCCTGGTCAAGGAGATGATATATAGAAACATATCAATTGTCAGATTCGATATGCTTAAACATATCAATCCGGGCAGCCCAAGACCCACCAAAACCGGCCCGATTTCGCCCCCAATGTCCGGCCCTAATCGCCACGGGCTGACACCAACGCTTGCGCGCCCCTTCGGGACAAAAGACAAGTAGGATGCCTTCATCGCTTGACCGGACATCGATGACCGGGCCAATCGAGGCGCATCAACGGGATGAAAGAATGATGATGGGACTATCGATGACAGGACGCACCCTCGCCGGATTCCTGGTCCTCTGGCTCGCCCTCGCGGGTCCGGCCCTGGCCAAACGCAATGACCATCTTTCGGAACAGGACCGGGCCGATCTCGAGCGCATCAGCGATTATCTCAACAGCATCAAGACGCTCCGTGGGGAATTCATTCAGATTTCCGATAGTGGCGGCGTCGCCAAGGGCAAATTCTGGCTGCGCAAGCCGGGCCGTTTGCGTTTTGAATATGACCCGCCCGTGCCCATCGTCCTGATCGCGGACGGCACGGTGGTCGCGGTCGAGGACAAGGAACTCGAAACCGTCAACACCTATCCTTTGAGCGCGACGCCGCTCAAACTGATCCTGGCCCGCAAGATCCGGCTGGCGAAGGATGCCGACATCACCGGCGTCATCCGGCGGGAAGATCAAATCATCGTCACGGCGCGCGAGGATGAAGGGGTCGCCCAGGGGCAGATCACGATGTTTTTCAAGGAGCCGGAACTCGCTTTGCGCCAGTGGGTCATCATCGACGCCCAAGGGGTCGAGACCAGCGTGTCTCTTTTGAACGTCGTCGCCGGCGAGCGGATCCCCAACTCCCTTTTTGAAATCGAGAAAAATGACGGATGGGATGACTGACGGGGGCGGCGCCCCGTCATCGCCGAGGGATCCATCCGCGCGGCGCCCGATCGTGGGCGTTCCGTGCGACCACAAAATCGTGGGTGACCTGACCTACCAATGTGTCGGCACCAAATATATCGATGCCTTGATCCGTGTATCGAACGTTCAACCGATCCTGATTCCGACCACGCCCGATCGCACCGGGATCGCCCTTGTGGACCGGCTCGACGGGCTGTTGCTGCCGGGGTCCCCTTCCAATGTCCACCCGTCCCATTATGACGGCCCGTCACCCCGCCCGGGCACGGCGGAGGATCCGGGCCGGGACGCCACCACGCTGCCCTTGATCCGGGCCGCGATCGATCGGGGCGTGCCTTTCTTGGCGATCTGCAGGGGGTTCCAGGAACTCAACGTGGCCCTCGGCGGCAGTCTCCACGCCTATATCCAGGAAGTGCCCGCGCCGCAAGGCTGGTCCCCCCGGCTTGAGCACGGCGAGGATCTTCAGGATCCGGTGGAAATCCGCTACGGGCCCAAGCACACCGTTCATCTGACACAAGGCGGCATGCTCCACGGGCTTTTCGGGCAGGACGACCTCTCCGTCAATTCCGTCCACAGCCAGGCCATCGACCGGCTGGCCTCCGGCCTTGCCATCGAGGGCCGCGCTTCCGATGGACTGATCGAAGCAGTGCGGGTCGATGATGCCCCGGCCTTCGCCCTGGGCGTCCAATGGCACCCGGACTACCGCACGGCCGACACACCGAACCACCGTACCCTTTTTGAAGCCTTTGGTGCCGCCGCCCACGGGCGGATAACCACGCCGAGCCTTCGGGAGATCTGAACATGACCCCTCCCCCAAGACGGGCCGATCAATCGATGGACTTCGCCCATTGGCTCAAATCCCGCGGCGTCACGGAAGTCGAATGCATGATCCCGGACATCGCCGGGATCCCTCGAGGCAAGATCCTGCCCACACAGAAATTCCT
>CAZFWG010000010.1:17892-35272 GCA_964522525.1 uncultured Alphaproteobacteria bacterium
ACCCGTCGTCGCCCCGGAACTCGAATTCTTCCTCGCCAAGACCAATCCGGATCCGGACTACCCCCTCGAGCCGCCCATCGGGCGCTCGGGACGGGCGGAAGCCGGCCGCCAATCCTATGGCATCGACGTGGTCAACGAGTTCGATCCCCTGTTCGAGGACATGTATGACTTTTGCGACGCCCAGGGCATCGACATCGACACCCTGACGCACGAATCCGGCATTGCCCAGGTGGAAATCAATTTCAACCACGGCGAAGCGATGGGCATTGCCGATCAGGTCTTTCTGTTCAAACGCACCGTCCGACAGACGGCCCTGAAACACGGCGTGTATGCGACATTCATGGCCAAGCCCTATGAGCACGAACCGGGCAGCGCCATGCATATCCATCAGAACGTGCTCGACCGCGCGACGGAGCGGAACCTGTTCGCGGATCCCGAGACGGAAAAGGACACGCCGCTGTTCCGCGCCTATATTGCAGGGCTTCAGGCTCATCTGCCGGCGGCCATGCCGCTTTTCGCCCCTTATGTGAACTCCTATCGCCGGGTGCTGAAATATTTCTCCGCGCCCATCAACACCCATTGGGGCCACGAAAATCGCACGGTGGGGCTGCGTGTGCCGGATTCAGACGCGGCGGCAAGGCGGGTGGAAAACCGCGTTCCCGGCGCCGACGCCAATTCCTATCTGGCCATCGCCGCGTCCCTGGCTTGCGGTTATCTCGGCATGATCCAGGACCTCAGTCCGACCGAGCCCGTGCAGGGCAGCGCCTATGAACTTGAATCCTATGCCCTGCCACGCCATCTGCTCCATGCAATGGATCTGATGCGCCAGAGTGACGCGCTTCACGACATTCTGGGCCAAGACTTCCTGCGTCTGTTCCTTGATGTAAAAAATGAAGAACACGATGCTTTTCAACAGGTTATCAGCCCATGGGAGCGGGAGCACCTGTTGTTGAACGTCTAGACTTCGCAAGGCCTTTCAAGTTGGCGCCCTGTTTTTGATGGGCAGTCCGGCAGCGGAATCTCACCAACGATGAGTTGCGCAAGAGATCCGCGGGAAGCGATCCCACAATCGTGAAACGAGCATTATTAAAAAATCTATTCAGCCCTTGTTGGTAACTTGAATCAGCTCCCGCCCTCTCTAAATCTAGGAGGCAAGCGGATGGAACTGTTGGGGTCCGGATTGCCCCCCTCCCCGGATCCCTTCTATTCCGCAGGCGCGTCTGCCCCCCTCTTTGGCGCGCCTTCCCCTGCGCCTTGGCGCAGAGCGCCCGGCTCGCTCCCCCTGCGGCCGGGCGTTTTTTTGGGGCCATGGTCATGAATCAAAAGGGGCATTCCAGGCCATTTCCGGTGACAGCGCGGCGTCCGGCCTCTATTAATCCCTTATGACCAATGCGGCCTTTTCCGATGAGCCCGAGATCCAACCTCTTGAGGCAGAAGAACTCGAGGACTTGATCAGCGAGGCCCCCCGCCTTGGCCTGATCCGTCCCTTTATCGAGAGCGTGCGCCGCACGGCCTGGTTCGCCGACCTGGGCACAGCGCCGCGCCCGACCGTGCGCAACCACGCGCGGGATTATCTCGACGGGTTGGGGTTCCCCGACGCCGCCCTCGCGCCGATCACCACATGGGACGACGCGGCGGATGCGGCCGCGTGCCTTGACTGGGAAAGCCCGGCCTGGGAAGCGGAAGAACAGATCCGGGCCGCCTTGACCGTGGACGCGACCGAGGCCCTGGGCGAGGACATCCTGGAAATCGCCATGACCCATGTCGCGGCCGAAGCCTCGGCGCCCGTGCGCGCGGCCATCGGCCAGGCCGCCGCCCTGTGGGACATGCGGGATGAGGCCGTGGCCAATGCGGCGGCGGGAACGGCCATCCAGGCCTGTCATCTTGCCGCCTTGACTCTTTTGACCGGTCAGGCCGATGACGGCCACCCTTTCGCCGCCAAGTTCGCGCTTTTTGAAGCGGGCCGTTGGCCGATCGGTATTGTCGGACTGAGTTTCAATCTCTTCTGAGTTCAACGGGTTCCTTCCATGACCGCCATCAAACTCGCCACCTGGAACATCAATTCCGTACGTTTGCGCATCGATCTCGTGACGCGGTTTCTGCGCACCCATGATCCGGACGTGCTCTGCCTCCAGGAAACAAAAGTGCCGGATCCCAAATTCCCTCTGAAAATCTTTCAGGATCTGGGCTATGAGCACATCGCCCTCAACGGCCAGAAGGGCTATCACGGCGTCGCCACGATCTCCCGTCTGCCCTTCGAGGAAACCAACCGCCGATCCTTTTGCGGCAAGAAAGACGCCCGTCATGTCTCGGTCGTCGTGGGCGACGACATCACCATTCATAATTTCTATGTGCCTTCGGGCGGCGATGTTCCCGACCGGGAAGCCAATGAGAAATTCGACCACAAACTGTCATTCCTGACGGAAATGGCGGACTGGTTCGACGGTGCGGAAGAGACGGAAAAGCTCGTTCTGGTCGGTGACCTGAATGTGGCGCCCACGGAAAACGACGTGTGGAGCCACAAGCAGATGCTGGGCGTCGTCAGCCACACGCCGATCGAGGTCGATCATCTGAGCCGTGTCCAGGAAGCCGGCGGGTTTCGCGACATCACCCGGGACCAGAAGCCGGAGCCCGAAAAGATCTATACATGGTGGAGCTACCGGGCGCGGGACTGGGCCGCGTCCAATCGGGGCCGCCGGCTCGATCACATCTGGGTCACGCCGGGCCTCGAACAGCGGGCGGGCCCGGTCGAAATCCTGCGCGACGCGCGGGGCTGGGAACGGCCTTCGGACCATGTCCCCGTACTGATGGATCTCAAGGCTGCCTAAGGCAGAAGGACTATCCCTGCCGCTTGTGTTTGCGGATGCCGAGGGTCGCGGATGCGGTCGCAACCAGGGCGCCTTCGGCATCCCAGAGGCGGGCCTCGGTGAACCCGACACTGCCGCCCCGCCGGATCACCATGCCCTGGGCCACCAATCGGCCAGGCCGGACCGGCGCCAGAAAATTGGTCTTCAGCTCAAAGGTCGGCGTGATTTCCCCCCATTCGAGGGTCAGACCCATGGCGATGGAAATGGCATCGTCCAGCATGGCCGCGACCATTCCGCCCTGGATCGCGCCCCATTTGTTGCACAGGCTGTCGGTCGCGTGGAACGCCATATGGGCCGTGCCCAATTCCTGATCGATGGCCAGGAGTTCGAGGCCCAGAAAGCTGCTGGCCGGGCTCGGCTTTTGCAGGATGGCCTGGACATTCGGCGGATAGCGATCGGCCTGCAGGGGATCAATGATTTCTTCAGCCATCCTTGTTCCGTCTTCCTCCTATTGCAATGCGACCGGACTCACGAGCCGGCGAGTTGCTCGCGGCTGTCCCTCAGAAGGGCGTTCGTGTGCTCCAGACGCTCCGCCAGTACCCGCATGATCTCGACCGCCATGTCCGGAAATTCCGTCACCATGCGGAAAAAGAGGTCCTTCGCGATTTTCAAGGTCACGAGACGCGACCGTGCGATAACGGAAGCGGTGCGCGGCACGTCACATAGAATGGCGATCTCCCCGATGAAATCGTTCCGGCCCACATGGGCCACATTGATCGGGCCGGACGGCGCATCCACCAGCACATCGGCTTCCCCTTCGATCACCAGATAGGCCGCGTCGCCCTCGTCCCCCTGCCGGAACAGGGCGTCGCCCGGTTCATAGGTCATCCGCTCACTGGTGAAGGCCAGCAATTTGATCTGGGCCGGATCCACATTCGCCAGAAGCGGGATGCGACGCAAAAGATCGACTTCATCTTTCAGGCCCATTATTTTTCTCCTTCCGTCTTGTCTTCCGTGCAACCGATCGATCGACCATGGACTCGAGTACGCCCTCGGACGCGGTCAGTGTTTCGTAAGACCCCTGCTCCACGATCCGCCCGCCCTCAATGACCACCACATGGTCGAACTGCGCGCTCATTTCCGGCCGGGCCAGGGTCCAGACGACACCACGCGTCTCCGACGCCGTCAGCACACGGTCAAGGATCCGATTCTGCGCCGGCGCATCGAGCGTCGCTAACGCCATGTCGACAACCAGATAGTCCGGCCTCTTGATCAGGGCACGGGCGAAAGCCACTTTCTGCCGCTGGGCCGCCGTCAGCCGGCGCCCGCCCGCGCCCACCTCATGGTCGAGACCGAGACACAGCACCACTTGGGTGAGATCGAGCTCGTCAAGAACCTCAGACACGACCCGGCGCACGGTCTTGCGTGCCCCTGCCTGCCCATAGGAAATCCGGCCCAGGAGGAGATTGTCGAGAACACTCGCCGTCGCGCTGGGACGGTCCGGATCGAAAAACTCGACCGCGTCCCGCAAGTCCAAGGGCAATTCCTTCGCAAACAGTTCCCGTGCGGCCAGAACCTTGTCTTCGATCCGGCGCGTTATGAGGCCCAGACGATGACGGGTTTCGATGTAGGGGAACGCGAGCGCCTTGAGGCGCTGGCGTTCTTCCGCCGTCGTCGCGCCGAGACCCATGCGGCTCAGCCGATTGGTCAGCGCCTGGAAGTCGGGCAGATTGCGTGAGGAGATGAAACTGAACTGATCGAAGAATTCATGGTCCGCAGGCAGATCGGTAAAGATCTCGACCATGGTGCCGGCGATCTCCAGGCCCATTTCAACCAGATCGTCCGCCAACTCCACGCGCGCCAAAATCTCCCGCATATAGGGATGCGCGGCGATGTGGCCCGGTGCGAAAGCGGGCCCGCGCGGTGTCCCGAACAGGATGTTCTCGCCCAATGTGGCATTGCGATTGAATCGTCCCGGCTCGAACAGTTCGATCATCCGGCCCTTTGTTTCCGCCTCGAGACGGGCGGCGATCCGCTTGCGGGCTTCGAGAAGCCGTTGATCGACACCGGGCACGCGGGCGGAATCGGCAATGCCGCGCAAGCCGAACTCATAGAGATCCTCCGTCAGATCGACGGTCTCGGCAATCTCGAGAATACGCTCGTCCAGATCCTCGGGACCCTTTGCACCGGCGGACGCGTAGTCGATCCAGTCCGTGTGCAATGAAAAGGGTGCATTGGCCGCGGCCGCGGCCTCCCGGCGTTCCCGTTCCCACTGCCGCCGGATGTCTTCGTCCGACGGCACCTCGTCGATGACGGGTTCATGGCGCAGGGACAGGATCACGTTTTCCCGCACACTCATGGGAAACAGGAAGGCCTCGGACGCCACATAGGCAAGGCGGCGACCCACGACGTGGTCGGGCAGATCATTGAGATCCCTTGACCCGATCGTGATTTCACCATCGGTCGGCGCGGACGTGCGGGCGAGCAGCGAGCCCAGAAACTCCTTGCCCCCGCCCAAGGGGCCGACGACTCCGACGCGCTGACCCGGATGGACGGAAAAACTGATGCTCTCCAGATAGCGAGCGCCGCTCTCGTCGATCAAATCGACATTCTGGAAGCGGATGGCACCATCGATCGACGGGACATCCGCTTCAGGCGGCGCCTGACGCTCCGCAGGCAGAAGACCATCCGGATTGAAGTGATCGACGACCTGTTCATATTTGATCTGCACGTCGTGGCGTTGGTGATCCCAATTGATCAGCTCCTTGATCGGCGCGGGCAGGTCCTTGTAGGCGGCGATGACGGCCACCAGCTGACCGATATCCATTTGTCCACGGATGACGAGAATGCCGCCCACCAGGTAGAACAGGAACGGCGTGACCTGGGACAGGAAATTGTTCAAGAACTTGACGAAGAATTTGCGCCGGAACAGATCCGCGCGAATCCGGAAGATGGTCCCGAGCCGGGCAGTGATGTCCGCGCGGGTATAGTTCGTACCGTCATGGGTCCGGATTTCGTGAATGCCGTCGACGATCTCACCGACCCGACCCGCCAGGTCCCGCGCTGCGAGCTGACGCTGGCGCCCCAGGACCAGGATGGGTTGGCGCAGTTTGGGGATCAAGAAAGCCTGGATCAGGACAATCCCCAAGGCGAGGAGCCCGAGGGAGACGCTCTGGACCATGATGAAAATCAGTGCCGTGAAGGCGAGGCCGGTCTGGTACAGCGGCAGGACGAAGGCATCCCCGATGAAGCCGCCCAGCGGCTCCACTTCGTCCTTGACCATGGTCGCGATCTCGGAGGTCTTGACGCGGCGAAAATGCTGGGGCGGAAAGCGCAGGATCCGGTCGACGAGTTCATAGCGCAACCGGCGGAGGAGACGCTCGCCCAGGAGCCCCTTGAAGGTGTTGATCACGAATTTGAACAGGCCGTTGATCAGGACCAACCCCAGAAAGACCAGGGCGAGGGCAATCAACATGCCCGTGCGGTCGAGCACGAGACCATCGAACAGGACAACCGCGCCATCCGTGAACGGTAGCGTGATGCGCCCGAACACCGCGGGCGGATCGCCGTTCCCGAAACCTTCGCCGGCAATCGGGCCGTTGACGATCATGCGCGGCAGATTGAGGGACGCGAAATAGATCGGCAGGGCGCCAAGCACGAGCAGCAGAATGACAACTTGCGCGCGCCGGCTGTGACGCCAGATATAGCGGTAAAGGCTCGGCTCCATGCCGTCGGCCATGGCGTTTGTCCTTCGCGAATCCCGTGCCCATCCAGTAGGAATGACAAAGCCAAGATAAGGCGGATCGACGGGGATCGCTAGGCGACGGGCACGTGGGAACCCGTTCCGTGATGAGCATGGATGTTAAAGGTGTGGGCATGACGGGCCGGGGTCTACGGATATTGATGTACAGCCACGACACGTTCGGCCTCGGCCATTTGCGGCGCACGAGCACGATCGCCCATGCCTTGACCCGGGCCTTCCCGGATGCCTCCGCCCTGATCATCTCCGGCTCGCCCATCATCGGGAGTTTCGATTTCGGCCCCCGCGTGGATTTCGTCCGGGTGCCAGGTGTCATCAAACGCCGCAACGGCAGCTATGAAGCCCTTCGCCTGCCCTTCGACATCGACGAAACGATTGCCCTGCGCCGCTCCATCATCGGTCATACGGTCGAGGCCTTCGCGCCGGATCTCGTGATCGTCGACAAGGAGCCGACGGGCCTGCGGGGGGAAATGCTCGACGCCCTCAAACTGCTCCACCGCAAGGGCACGCCGGTGATCCTCGGCGTGCGGGACGTTTTGGATTCAGGCACGCGGGTGCGCAAGGATTGGGAACGACGGGCGAGTGTCGATGCCCTGGAGACATACTACGCCCATGTCTGGATCTACGGCCTCAAGGAGATCCACGAACCGCTGGACGAACTGCCGTTAAGCGAGGCCATGCGGGCGCGTGTTACCTATACGGGCTATTTGCGCCGCGCGGCCGCGCCACCCTTCGCGCAGGACGCCCCCTTTTTGCTCGTGACCTCCGGGGGCGGTGGGGACGGCGCCGGTCTGATCGACTGGCTGCTCAGCGCCTATGAACATGCCGAGCGCACCGGGCTGTCCCTGCCCTGGCCCGCGCGGATCGTGCTTGGACCCTTCATGGATCCGGAAATCCGTGCCCGGCTCGAAATACGCATCGGCAAGCGCGATCGGGTCACGGCCCGGACCTTCGATCCCGAACTCGACCAGACCATGGCCCGGGCCGCCGGCGTTCTCGCCATGGGCGGATACAACACCTTTTGTGAAATCCTCACCCATGACAAGCCGGCCGTGATCGTGCCGCGCATTCGTCCCCGTCGGGAGCAAATCATCCGTGCCCAAAAGGCGGAGGCATTGGGTTTGATCCGGATGCTGGAAGATCCGGTTGACGCGGGCACGGCGCAGACCCGTGACCCTCTCCCCCTGATCCGGGCCCTGCAGGCACTACCCGATCAGCCCCGCCCCTCGCACCGGCGGATCCCCGGCCTTCTTGACGGTCTCGACCATGTGATCCACTGGGTCGCCGGCCATATGCGGTTGCGCATTCCAGACCAACAGGGCGTCGCGGAATGACCCGGATCGCGGTGCTCCTCAAGGGCTATCCACGGCTCTCCGAGACATTCATTGCCCAGGAACTGCATGGTCTCGAGCAACGCGGCGCGCGTTTGACCCTTGTCTCCCTGCGCCATCCGACGGACCGGACCCACCACCCCATCCATGAAAAGATAGAGGCCCCGGTCCTCTATCTGCCCGAATATCTGCACCAGGAGGTCTGGCGCGTGTTCCGGGCCACGCTTGCGGCACTGGCCAATCCCCGCCTGCTCCCGACCGCTTGGTCGTGGTTGCGAGACCTTGTTCGTGACCCCACCCGCAACCGCATCCGCCGTTTCGGACAGGCTCTCGTTCTGGCGCGGGAACTCGACCCAGATGTGCGGCATTTGTATGCGCATTTTCTGCACACACCGAGTTCGGTCGCCCGCTACACGGCCAAACTGACAGGTCTGGATTGGAGCGCGTCGGCCCATGCGGTTGACATCTGGACCACGCCCGAATGGGAGAAACAGGAAAAACTGGATGAGGCCCGTTTTATCGTCACCTGCACTCGAAAGGGCCAGGAGCATCTGACGGCGGTGGGTGGCAACGGCGCCGCGCCGGTCCATCTCGCCTATCATGGGCTCGACTGGTCGGATGTTCCCCCCGCGCGACCAGGCAATCGATGGGCGGACGGTTCCCAAGCCCACGACCCCGTCCGGCTTCTGACCGTCGCCCGCGCGGTCGAGAAGAAAGGCCTCGACATTCTGCTGACGGCGCTTGCCCAACTGCCCAAAACTCGGCAATGGACCTGGACCCTGATCGGCGACGGGCCTTTGATGTCCAAACTGAGGGACCAGACGGACGCCCTCGGCATCCGGGAGCGGATCACATTTGCCGGATCCCAAAGCAGGACATCTGTCTTCGACGCCCTTCAAAGCTCGGATCTCTTTGTGCTCCCGAGCCGCGTATCCAAGAACGGCGATCGGGACGGTCTGCCCAATGTCCTGATGGAAGCCATGAGCCAAAGCCTGCCCTGCCTGGCCAGCGATGTTTCGGCCATTCCGGAACTGATCACCCATGACCGGACCGGCTGGCTCGTCCCGCCCGAGGATCCGGGTGCGCTCTCTCTTGCCCTTGACCGGCTGATCACGGACCCGGCATGCCGCCACCGTCTGGGCGAGGCGGGCCATGACCATGTGCGCGCGCGGTTCGGCGCCGAGGCTGGTCTTGATCTCATCGCGACGGCCCTCGGCATTGGCGCGCGGGGGAAACCGGACCCATGAAAATCGCATTCTATGCGCCCATGAAACCGCCGGATGCTCCGCATCCCTCCGGGGACCGCATGATCGCGAGCCTGCTGATCAAGGCCCTGGAGATCGGTGGCCATGACGTGGATGTGGGTTCGACCCTAAGAACCTGGGAGGGAGCCGGCGACAAGGCCGCACAAACAGCCTTGCAAGTCGAGGCGCACGATGAAGTTGCCCGTATCTTGAGGGAGAGCGAACCCGCCGATCTGTGGTTTACCTATCATGTCCACTACAAGGCCCCCGACATGATCGGCCCCGCTGTTTCCCGGGCCTGGACCTGCCCTTACGTCATCGCGGAGGGCTCCTACAGCCCGAAACGCGCCGATGGTCCGTGGGCCACTTTTCATCGCGAAACGGTCAAGGCCCTGGAGACAGCCGATTGTCATCTTGTGATGAGCGACCGGGACCGCAGCGGCATCGAAGCGATCGCCAAATCCGATGCCGCAATCCTTGACCTGCCTGCCTTTGTCGATACGGCGCCATTCGAGACACTGGACACACCAAGGACGACGGAGCCCGTTTGCCTGCTGACCATTGCCATGATGCGCGAGGGAGAGAAGACCTGGAGCTACCGCTTCCTGATCGACGCCCTTGCGCATCTGGAAACCACGGCCGGCCTTCCCGCCTGGCAATGGCATGTGGTGGGCGATGGCGCCAACCGCGCCGAGATCCAGGACCTCGCCCGGCGAAAGTTGAAACAGCCGATCCACTGGCATGGCGCCATTCAGGCATCGGCGCTTCAGGCGAGGTTGGAGAACGCCCATATTTTCGTCTGGCCGGGCCTGGGCGAAGGGATCGGCATGGTCTATCTCGAGGCCATGGCCGCCGGCCGGCCGGTTCTGGCGGTGGACGGACCGGGGGTGGCGTCCGTCGTGGCGCCACCCAATGGCGGTTGGCTGACGCCCGGCAGTCCCAAGGCCTATGCCGAAAGGCTCGCGGTTCTTGTCCGCAATCGGACCTTGCGGGAACAGATCGGGGCGGCAGGGCGTCACCATGTGGCTGAAAATCACAGCCTTGCCGTCACCGCCCGACGCCTGGACCGTCTCCTCAAACGTCTCAAGGAGAAGGCGTCATGATCCGGCTTGCCCTGATCCGCCATGGCCGCACGGGCTGGAACGAGGAAGGACGTATCCAAGGCCATACGGATATTCCGCTTTTTGATCGGGGACGGATGGAAATCGCGCGCTTGGCCGTTCCGCCCGACCTGGCCCATGCCCGCTGGTTCACGAGCCCGCTGGCGCGCACGCGGGAGACCGCCACGCTCCTGGGTGTCGACGGCGCGGAAGCCGCGCCTGCGCTTATCGAGATGGATTGGGGCGATTGGTCCGGCGCGCGCCTCGAGGAGTTGCGCGACCGGGACCCGGCGGGCATGGCCGCCAATGAGGCGCGCGGCCTGCAATTCCGCCCCCTCAACGGCGAGACGCCGGCGGAAGTTCAACAGAGGGTGCTGGGCTGGTTGTCAACCCTGACGCCGGATGGACGGTCCGTCGCGGCGGTGACACACAGGGGCGTGATCCGGGCCCTGACGGCCCTCGCCTGGAACTGGGACATGACCGGCCCACCGCCGATGAAGATGACCTGGACGGCCATGCACTATCTGACCTATGACGCCGGCCATGTCGCCTGTGCCCGTCTCAATGTGCCGCTGCCCCTGAAGGAAAACGCGCCATGAGCCCGCGCGTCCTCCTCTTTGTTCAGCATTTGTGGGGCATCGGCCATGTGGCCCGCAGTTTCGCGGTGGCGGCGGCCTGCGCGGGGCGAGGCGCCTCGGTGACGGTTGTTCTGGGCGGACCGGAAAGCGGGCTGCCCGTCCCGGACGGCGTGAAGGTGGTCCAACTGCCGCCCATCACGGCGGGAGACGCGGCCTATCGCACGCTCGTCACCGATAGCGGACACCCCGTCGGCGACAGTCTTTGGCGCGCCCGGCGCGTGAGGCTTCTTGAAACGCTGACCGCTGTGCAGCCGACCCATCTTTTGACGGAGCATTTCCCCTTTGGCCGCCGCAAGCAGCGGCCGGAATATGAGGCTCTGCTCGAGGCCGCCCGGCAGTTGGAGCCGCGTCCGCTCATCCTCTGCTCCGTCCGGGATATCCTTGAGGATCCGATCAACCCGGCGAAGCGGGCGGGCCAGATCGCCCTCATCGCCCGCTTCTATGACCAGGTCCTGGTCCATGGGGACCCGAACCTCATACCCCTTGAGGCCAGCCTGCCCCACGCAAGGATCATTCGGGATCGGATCACCTATACGGGCTATGTCCATCGGTCGATGCCGACACCCCAACCAACGGCTGAGCGAGACGGTGTGGTTGTCTCGGCCGGGTGCGGACGGGACGCGGCCCCCTTGATCACGGCAGCCCTGGACGCGCACACCCGCTGGCCCCATCTGCCTTGGACTGTGATCACGGGGCCGGGCGCCTGCGATATGGATCTCCCCGACCGGCCGGGGCTCACCGTGATGCGCCATGATCCGAACCTGCCCCGGCGCCTGGCACGGGCCCGCGTGGCCGTGAGTCGGGCCGGTTACAACACGGTTGCGGAAAGCCTGGCCGCACACGTTCCGCTTATCCTCGTGCCTTATACCGGGGCCGATCAGAAAGAACAGACACTGCGCGCGGAAATACTCAAAAGGCGAGGTCTGGCGGACGTTGTCGACCCGTCAACTGAGGGCGGCGCAGCTTCCCTTGGGCAAAGACGGGGCCTCGGGCCAAGACTGGCCGAAGCGGTGGGGCGCCAGCTGGCGAAGCCTGTCGCCCGTGAGCTTGATCCCGAAGGGTTCCCATGTCTCGATGGCGCTGCGCGCATGGCGGACTGGATCTTTGCCCATGGTCCCTGACATATCTCCCCAAAGGACCCTCGCGGTGCCGCACCCTCGGCGCTAAGATCCGTCCCGAAAACGGGCGGGAAGGATGACCAGCACGCCATGATCGCCTTTGATGACAATGGAGGCATTGCCGACGGGAACATCGCCGCGCCGTCGGAAGACAGCAGCGCCTCTGCGCCGATCGTGGTTCGGGAAATGCGCTATCCCCCTGCGACCCTGCTCGGCGATGCCTTGCGCATTGTGTTCGGAATCCTGGTCACGATCATCTTCGCCGTCATCCTGCCCGTGGCGACGGTCTTGTGGTGGTTCATCCTGGCGCTCATGGTCCTGACAATTTATCTCCTGGTCCGCACGCTCTTGCGTCTTTGCACACGGATCACCGCCACGCCGGACGGGGTCGAGGCCCGCGCCGTGATAACCGGCGACCGCAGCTGGAGCATGGGGCGTCTGGCATGGGCGGACCTGGATGATTTCCGTGTGCGGCACTATGCGGCCCGCACCTTTTACGCGCCGCTTTGGGTCGAAGTCACCATCGGCGGCCCCGGCGCCCGGATCCGCGCCGATCACCGGCTGGATGGTTTTTACGAGCTGATCGTCAAGGCCTGGGACCGGGCGCGCGCGAACCGGATCCCCCTCGATCGCATCACCAGAGACAACCTCTCGGCCCTCGTGGTCCATGGGCTGATCGCGGCGGGCGACCCGCAAACGGCACTGGGCGCCCCTGGGGACGATCCGTTAACACCCGGATCGGACCGGCCATGAGCGTCATCCAGGTCGAAAACCTCAGTGTCGCGTTCAGGCCCGCGCCCGGCCAACCGGGCGGGACCGTTCTCGACGAGGTCACCCTCGCCCTGGAACCGGGACAGACCCTGGGTCTTGTCGGTGAATCGGGATCCGGCAAAAGCCTTCTGTGCGCCGCTCTTCTGGGGCTTCTGCCCAAGGGCGCGGACATCACCGGCGGCCGGATCCTCTTCACGGATCCGGCACACCCCGACGCGACCACCGACCTGACCCGGATCACCGAGCCCAGGATGCGCGAGATCCGTGGCCGGAAGATCGCCATGATCTTCCAGGAGCCCATGACCGCCTTCTCGCCCGTGCACACCATTGGTGGACAGATCAGTGAAATCTGTCGCCAGCATCAGGGGTGCGACAGGCTGGAAGCCCAGGAACGCACCGTGGACATGCTGGCCCGGGTCGGCCTTCCCGATCCCGCCGGCGCTGCCCGCTGCCATGCGTTTGAACTGTCCGGCGGCATGCGTCAACGGGCGATGATCGCCATGGCCCTGATCTGTAAACCAGCGGTCTTGATGGCCGATGAGCCGACCACCGCCCTCGATGTGACGACCCAGGCGGGCATTCTCAAACTCATGGCGGAGTTGCAAGACAGTCTCGGCATGGCGATCCTGCTCGTCACCCATGATCTGGGCGTCGTCGCCAGTCTGGCCCAGAATTTGGCTGTCCTCCACAGGGGCCGCGTCATGGAGCGGGGACCCGCGCCATCGGTGCTGCGCGCCCCCCGCCATCCCTACAGCCGGATGCTGATCGACGCGGTGCCCAAAATCGGGGCACCGGCGCCTCTGCCGCTGCCACCCAACGCACCGCCGATTCTCAAGGTGCGGGACTTGTCGGTATGCTATCCGCCCCGCCATGTGGATCTGTTCGCGCGCGCCGTGGACAAGAACCAAAAGATGGGCTCCGCCCTCGATGCCATCAGTTTCGAGATCAAGCGGGCGGAATGTCTGGGCGTCGTGGGTGAATCCGGATGCGGAAAAAGCACGCTTGCACGCGCCATCATGGGGGCGGTGCCGCCCTCCTCCGGTGAGATCACATTTTGCGCGGAGGACGCCGACGGCGTGGCGCCCGCCCAATTGACGGGGCGGGCCCTCAAATCCTTCCGCCGGCAGGTTCACTATGTGTTCCAGGACGCCGCCTCGGCGCTCAATCCCCGCCATACATTGGCGGACATCCTGCGGGAACCTCTCCTGATCCACGGTATGGCGCGCGGCGCGGAGCTCGATGCGCGGATCGCCGATGTGATGGATCTCGTCGGCCTTCCCCGGCAATGCGCCGCCCGGTTCCCCCATGCCTTTTCCGGCGGTCAGCGGCAACGGATCGGCATTGCCCGCGCCTTGATGACCAAGCCCGATCTCATCCTGCTCGACGAACCGACCTCCGCCCTTGATGTGTCGGTCCAGGCACAGATCCTGGACCTGTTGGGCGATCTCCAGG
Source organism: uncultured Alphaproteobacteria bacterium (assembly GCA_964522525.1). Taxonomy (GTDB): domain Bacteria; phylum Pseudomonadota; class Alphaproteobacteria; order JAJFIK01; family JAJFIK01; genus CAYUYV01. Next base: position 32,114 of record CAZFWG010000010.1, read on the forward strand.
CCCGGCTGGGGCTGACCTATCTTTTCATCAGTCACAATCTTGCGGTGATCGACGTGGTGGCCGACCGGATCGCCGTCATGTGCCGGGGACGGATTGTCGAAATGGCCCCCCGGAACACTCTGTTTTCCGATCCCCGACACCCTTACACCAGGACCCTGCTTTCGGTCGTGCCGGATGTGGAACATCCCCTGGATCTCTCGGCCGTGACCCTCGAAGCGGATGACCCGGCCTGTTGGCCCGAGCCTTTCCGCCTTGGACCGGACACATCCCCGAGCCTTGTCGAAATCTCGCCCGATCACTGGGTATTGTTCGCCCAAAGGCCCAATTCCCACGATGAATGATGCGCATCATGAATAAGACCCCGCTTACGCTCCTTTCCTTCCTGCTGGTTGCTGCTCTTTTCACGGGAGAAGAGGTGGCTGCCACACCACCGGAGGAACCGCTCATTGTCGATCTCGAAGCCCAGGGTCTGGAGACGGGCAAAGCCGGCGGAACGCTGACGACCCTGATCGGCGCGGCGCGGGATATTCGCCTGATGACGGTCTATGGCTATGCGCGGCTTGTGGGCTACCGGCCGGATCTCACCATCGCGCCGGACATCCTCAAGGATCTTGAGATGACAGAAGACCGGCGGGTCTACACCTTCCACCTGCGCGCCGGTCATCGATGGTCCGATGGTCATCCGTTTACGTCGGAGGATTTCCGCTATTGGTGGGAAGATGTCGCCCTCAATGAGAAGCTCTCCCCCTCGGGTCCGCCCGTCGACCTCATGGCCGGCGGCAAGCTGCCCAAGGTGGAGGTCCTTGATCCCCTGACGATCCGGTACAGCTGGGATGTGCCCAACCCGAAATTCCTGACCATCCTGGCCCGGACGAGACCTCCCTTCATCTATCGTCCGGCCCACTACATGAAACGCTTCCATGGGGATTATGCCGATCCGGCCCAGCTTGAGGCCAAGGTCAAGGCGGCCAAGGTGCGCGGCTGGTATCGCCTCCACAACCGGCTCGACAATCTCTATAAATTCGACAATCCCGATCTGCCCACGCTTCAGCCCTGGCGCCCCATGACACGGCCGCCGGCCAATCGCTTCGTCTTTGAGCGCAATCCCCACTATCACCGGGTGGACGCGAAAGGTCAGCAACTGCCCTATATCCACCGTGTGGTGATGGATATGGTCGAGAGCCGCCTGATCCCCGCCCGCGCGCAGTCGGGCGCCGTCGACCTTCAAGCGCGGGGGCTTGGCTTTTCGGATATCTCCATTCTCAAGAAAGGTGAAGAGACAGGCGGATATCAGACCCGCCTGTGGCAGATCGGCAAAGGGTCCGTTTTCGCGCTCTACCCCAATCTCAATGCCAGCGATCCCGTGTGGCGGGACCTGATGCGCGACAACCGCTTCCGTCTGGCGCTCTCCCTGGGCATGGACCGGCGCATCATCAACGAATCCCTCTATTTCGGTTTGGGATCCGTCGGCAACAATACGGTCCTGCCCCAAAGCCCTCTGTTCAGGGAGCAACATCTGCTTGCCGGCGCGGAATACGCCCCCGACGAAGCCTCGCGGCTTCTCGATGCCATCGGCCTCGACAAAAGGCGGGGCGACGGCATGCGGCTTCTCCCTGACGGCCGCCCGCTGGAGATCATCGTCGACATCGCGGGGGAACGGTCGGAGGAAGTCGATATTCTCTCGCTCATCCAGGAAACCTGGGCGGAGATCGGCGTCGGCATGTTCATCAAGACCAATGACCGCTCAAGCCTGCGCAACCGGGTCTATGCGGGGGCTTCGGTGATGGCCGGCTGGCCGGGCTGGGATATCGGGCTCGCGACACCGGACATTCCGCCAACGGAGCTTGCGCCCGTGCGTCAGGTCACTCTCAATTGGCCCAAATGGGGTCAATACCATGAAACCTCCGGCAAGCAGGGCGAGGCCGTCGATCTGGCCAAGCCCCAGGAACTGCTGGCCCTGGCCGGCAAATGGGAACTGTCCACGAGCGACGACGAACGCCGGGCGATCTGGGAGCGGATGCTCGGGATCCATGGCAGCGAACTCTATGTTCTGGGGACGGTGCAAGGCGTGGCCCAACCCGTGGTCGTCAGCAACGCTTTGCGCAATGTGCCGGAAAACGGCGTCTATGCCTGGGAGCCGGGCGCGCTTCTGGGCATCTATCGGCCCGATCAGTTCTGGTTCGCGCAACCGGAACAGCCCTAGGAGCCCCTCTTGATGGCGCGCCTTCTGCTCCACCGCCTGTTGGTCATGATCCCCAGCCTCCTGGTGATCAGCTTCTTGATCTTTGCGGTGATCAAACTGCCGCCGGGGGATTTTCTCTCCAACCGGATCATGGAGCTTGAGGCCTCGGGCGAAAGCGCCAGCATCGGGCAGCTGGAATTCTACCGGAAAGAGTTCGACCTCGATAAACCCTTCTTCACCCAATATGGCATCTGGCTGGGGATATGGCCGGGCAATCAGGGGTTTTCCGGGATCCTTCAGGGGAATTGGGGCTGGTCCTTTGCCTATGAGCGCCCCGTGTCCGAGGTGGTGGGCGACGGCCTCGCGCTGACCATGCTCCTCAATTTCGTCACTGTGCTGTTCATTTATCTCGTGGCCTTTCCGCTCGGCGTCTATGCCGCCACCAGGCCCTATTCCTGGGGTGACTACGGCCTTTCCTTCCTGGGCTATCTGGGATTGGCACTGCCTAATTTCCTGCTGGGTCTCGTCCTTCTCTATTACTTCAACAAATGGTTCGGCATCTCCGTCGGCGGTATGATGGACCCGGCCTATTTGAATGAGCCCTGGTCCTGGGGCAAGGTGCGCTCCGTCCTGTCCCATTTGATCATTCCCGTGATCGTCATCGGGACGGCGGGCACGGCCGAGATGATCCGCCGGCTGCGCGCCAATCTCCTCGACGAACTCGACCGGCCTTACATGCGCACGGCACGGGCCAAGGGCCTGAGCGAAACCCGCATCCTGCTCAAATATCCCTTGCGCATGGCCTTGAGCCCGTTCATCGCCGATATCGGCAATCTCTTGCCCCGTCTCGTGTCCGGTTCGGTCATCGTTTCGGTCGTGCTCAGCCTGCCGACTATCGGCCCCGTGCTGCTCCAGGCCCTGACCCTCCAGGACCAGTATCTGGCGGGCTTCATTCTTCTCTTCGTGGCCCTGCTGAC
>CAZFWG010000010.1:35372-53117 GCA_964522525.1 uncultured Alphaproteobacteria bacterium
CCCTCCAGGACCAGTATCTGGCGGGCTTCATTCTTCTCTTCGTGGCCCTGCTGACAGTTGTGGGCATGACGATTTCCGATCTCCTGCTCGTGCTGATCGACCCGCGGATCCGGCTGGGCCAGGAGGCACGCCGATGAGCAATCCCCCGCTGGATCATTTCGTCGACGACCGTCCCTTTTCACCGGATGAGGCCGCGCGTTCGATGGCGGCGCAACCCATGGGCCACCGTGCCCTCATGATGCGCAAATTCCTCCGCCACCGGCTCGCGGCCTGCTCAGCCTTCATCCTTCTTTTGCTCTATGGCAGCCTGCCCTTTGCGGACATGATCGCGCCCCATGGCGCAACCACCCGCCATGTGGACCATATCCACGCCCCGCCGCAACGCATCCGCCTCGTCCACGAGGGGCGTCTCCATTGGCCCTTCGTCTATCCCACGGTGAAATCCGTGGACCTGGGGAAGTTTCAGCGGATCTACACACCGATCATCACCCAGCCTCAGCCCATTCGTTTCTGGTGCGCCGGAGAGCCCTATAAGTTCCTGGGGCTGATCGCCATGAGCCGTCGGCTGATCTGCAGCCCCGAAGGCGGCACCCTCTTTCTTCTGGGGACGGACCGGTTGGGGCGGGATGTTTTCTCCCGCCTTGTGATCGGCGCGCGCATTTCGCTCACGATCGGCCTGTTCGGCATCGCCATCAGCCTGGGTCTCGGCGTCATCATCGGCGGCCTTGCCGGATATTTCGGCGGCCTTCTCGACCATGGCGTTCAGCGCCTGATCGAGATCCTGCGCTCCATCCCCGAACTTCCCCTGTGGATGGCCCTCGCGGCCGCCTTGCCCGCGACCTGGTCGCCGATCCTGACCTATTTCGGCATCACCCTCATTCTGGGGCTCCTGGACTGGCCCAGCCTGGCCCGCGCCGTGCGCGCCAAATTTCTGGCCCTGCGGGAAGAGGATTATGTGGTCGCCGCCCGGCTCATGGGTGCCTCGAAACGGCGTATCATCTTGCGCCATATGGTGCCCAATTTCGCCTCGCACCTCATCGCCAGCGCAACCTTGTCGGTGCCGAGCATGATTTTGGGGGAAACGGCGCTCTCGTTCCTGGGCTTGGGGCTGCGCGCGCCCATTGTCTCGTGGGGCGTGATGCTGGGCGATGCTCAGAATCTGGCTGCCGTAGAGCTTTATCCCTGGTTGCTTGCGCCCGTAATCCCGGTCATGGTCACCGTTCTTGCGTTCAATTTCCTCGGGGACGGGCTGCGCGACGCTGCGGATCCGCACACATGATCCTTCCGGTCGGCGTTCTGACGGGAAGAGCAAAGGCCCCGACCTTTGGCATTCTGACTTGCCAGGAGAAAAAACATGAGCGAAAGCGCGGCCGCGGAAGGCACGGCGCTGCCTCAGCCGGACCTGACCATCTTGATCCCCGTCTATAACGAGGCCGGGAATATCGAGCCTCTGGTTCAGGAAATCCAGGATGTGATCGGCAATGCCATCGCCTATGAGCTGGTGCTGGTCAATGACGGCTCCACGGATGGCAGCGACGCGGAACTTGCCGATGTGCGCCGGCGTCACCAGGCCGTCCGCGTGGTGAGCCATTCCCACCGCTCAGGCAAGAGTGCAGCCCTTTACACAGGGCGCATGGCGGCACGGGGCCGCTGGATCCAGACCCTGGACGGGGACCGGCAGAATGATCCGGCGGATGTGATGTCCCTGTGGACCCATCTTCATCAGGGAGCCGGACCCGATGCGCGGCTTGGTATTGTCGCTGGCATTCGTCAGAGCCGGAATGACGGCACCTTCAAATGGCTCCAGTCCCGCATGGCCAACGGCATTCGCAGTACACTGCTCAATGACGGGACGCCGGATACGGGGTGCGGCTTCAAAATGATGCGCCGCGCGGCCTTTGACGATGTGCCCTTTTTCGATGGCATGCACCGCTTTCTGCCGGCCCTGGTGCGCCGCGCCGGTTGGGACGTGATGCAGTTTCCGGTCAATGACCGTCCGCGTACCCATGGCACATCAAAATATGGATTTCTGGGCCGGCTGGGTGCAGGAATTTATGATCTTCTGGGTGTCGTCTGGCTCATGCGCCGCGGCTCCTTTCCACCGGAACGCAGCGGCGATTTGTGATCACGGCTGACCCGTCCTGATACGGACCAGCCGTCTGGACCCTGTCGACGTCTTATCGTTTGCCGATGCTGATTTCGCCGTTGCCGCTCGATTTCAGCTCACCTTCCAGCTGCCCGATATGGACATCGCCGGAGCCGCTGACCGCGATCCGGGGATCGACGGCGGTGCCGCCCAAATGGAGATCGCCCGACCCGTTGATCGAGACCTTGAGGGGATCGGCCCGGCCGTCACCGATGGTCACGTCTCCGCTGCCATTGATCGCGACACGAACCGGTCCGTCCACCGTACCGACAATGACCTCGCCGGAACCGCTGACACTGACCGACAGCCCGGCGCCGATGGTCTTCACGCCGACGTCTCCGCTGCCGGCGATGCTGACCCGCACGGCGCCCCCGATTTCCTCCGCCTTCACCGAACCGCTGCCGGCGATCGCCGCGTCAAGATCTTCCGTGACCGTCGACATCACCACGTCGCCGGATCCCGAGACGGCGACGCGCGCCGTGGCGACCCGGCCGACGGACGCGTCCACCGAAACCCCTTCAAGCGTCACATCGCCTTGCGTGTCTCCGATCCGCAGGGCACCGATCATGTCGGCGATTTCAACCGCACCGCCCTCCGGCACGACGATGGAAACCACGGGATAGTTATCCAGCCGGCCTTCGACGGGGCGCGGGTCGAACCAACGCCTGAAATCGCGCAAGGCGCCACGCCCCTTCTGGCCATCCACGATCAGAAGATTGTTGCCTTCGCGAAGCTCGATCTCTTCCAGTTTTTCCGGATCGCCGGTCATCACCACGACCACCTCGTCCGTCTCGCCCGGTTCGACCAGGACGGTGCCGATGAAGTCGCGCAGTTCGAGATTGCGAACGTCGAAGGTTAAGGGGCCCCGGGTTTCGGACGGCTCGCGGGCGTCGGCCTTGCCGGCTGCCACCGACAGAACCAGGACCGCGACCCAAATGGCCAGAAAGGCGACCCAACCCGTTTGGGAAACTGATTTGCGGGGACCGCTCGACAACCGGCGCATGATGGAACCCTCCTCTCGGAATGCATGGTGAGAGAAGGGTAGATCCGACTTGAGGCCGCCACCGAACAAAAATCAGGCCGAGATTTGTCCGGGGCATCAAAACCGGGCGTTACGGAACGAGCCGGTAGCCGCCGCTTTCCGTGACCAGAAGCGAAGCCCGGGAGGGTTCCGGTTCGATCTTTTGCCGCAAACGATAGATGTGCGTTTCCAAAGTGTGGGTCGTGACCCCGGCATTATAGCCCCACACTTCATGGAGCAGGATATCGCGGCCGACCACGCTGTCGCCGGCGCGGTACAAGAACTTCAGTATCGAAGTTTCTTTTTCGGTGAGCCGGATCTTCCTATCGTCTGAGGTGACGAGCATCTTGGCTGCGGGCCGGAAGGTATAGGGGCCGATCTGGAAGACCGCGTCTTCGCTTTGCTCGTGGCTGCGCAGGTGGGCCCGAACCCGCGCCAGGAGAACCGCGAATTTGAAGGGCTTCGTGACATAGTCATTGGCGCCGGCCTCAAGACCCAGGATCATGTCGGCATCGCCGTCGGCCCCGGTCAGCATGATGATCGGACAGCGGACGCCCGCCTTGCGCATCATGCGACAGGCCTCGCGCCCATCCAGATCCGGCAGGCCGACGTCCAGCAGAATGAGATCGTAGAGCGTGTTTTTTGCCGCTTCGAGACCCTTGCCGCCGGTGTCCGCCTCACCAATCTCGAATTCCTGGTGCAGTTCGAACTGTTCGCGAAGGGTCTGACGCAAGTCATCATCATCATCAACCAAAAGGATCTTCTTGGCTGTGCTCATGGTTGCTCTCCCTATCGCGTCCCGCCTATTCACACTCACTGGTCGCCATTCATTTGGGGTCGCCAACGCGACAATGAAGACCACTCAAGCTGAGCTGATTGGTTTATCCCCAATCTACCAGTCAAACTGTGGTAACGACCCCGTGACTGGAGGCGTCATTGAACCGTAAGCAGAGCACGAACCACACAAGGACCCGGCCGAAAGGGGACGTACACTGTTTGCGGGGAGACGCGTCCGAACCGGCCATATAAGGGAGACACGGATCGAATCATGGCGCAAGAGGAATCGCCAGACGCAGGCGCTCTATCACCCGTTCCGGAAATTCCATCCGTACGCGACCACCGGTCGGTAATTCTGGTGGAACGCGCCGCCATGGATTTGCGGCGTGGTTGGCCCGTTGTCCTGAAGGGTGAAGGCACCAGTCTGATTGCCGCCGTCGAGGGACTCGAACACGATATTCTTGATGCGATGCGTGATATCGCGCGTGCAAGCGGACCGGAATCCGGACAAGAGGCGCCAACACTCCTCCTGACCCATCCCCGCGCCAAGACACTGTCCATCCGTCTTTACACCGATGGCGTCGTGGGCTTGCCTGTGGACGCTTCTCAGAAACCCAGTGATCTCATGGCAATCGCGGATCCGAGCGATGATCTTGCCACGCCCTTCAAGGGACCCTTTCAGGCACTGAGGACGCTCCCGCGAACGGCCATGCCCCAGGCGATCCGGCTCGCCAAGATCGCGGGTCTTCTGCCGTCGGTGATCACCGTCCCCCTCCCGGACAAAGCTGAACACAAATTCGTTACGGAGACGAAGCTTTCCGCCCTCGGTGCCCGAGACATCGACGACTACGATCTCGCAATTGCGGAATCCCTGTCGATCGTGTCCCAGGCCCAGGTGCCTCTGGCCGATGCGCCCAACGCCCGGCTTGTCGCATTCCGCGCGCGCTCCGGCGGACCGGAACACTATGCCATCGTGATCGGCACCCCTCATCCGGATACCCCCGTTTTGGTCCGCCTTCACTCCGAATGCTTCACTGGCGACCTTTTGGGCTCCCTCAAATGCGACTGTGGGGATCAATTGCGCGGTGCGATCAAGCGCATGGGCGAAGAAGGCCAAGGCATTCTTCTTTATCTGGCCCAGGAGGGGCGCGGCATCGGCCTGATGAACAAGTTGCGGGCCTATGCCTTGCAGGATCAGGGCTTCGACACGGTGGAAGCCAATGAACGGTTGGGTTTCGAGGTTGATGAGCGGGCCTTTCAGCCGGCGGCCGAGATGCTCAAGCGCCTGGGGCACACCACCATTCGCCTGCTGAGCAACAATCCCGCGAAAGCCGATGCCTTGGCCCGCCACGGCATCACCGTGAGCGCCAGGGAAACCCACGTCTTTCCGACAAACCCCCACAACGCCCATTATATGCGGGTCAAGGCCGCCAAGACGGGTCACGACCTTGATCCGGAGAGCCTTGATCCTCCGGAGGACGACCGCCCATGACCGATATGCGCCCAAGCGATGGGCCCTCAACCAACGTGATCGTCCGGGAGGGGCGCATTCTGACCTGCGGAAGCATGTCAGTTCCCTGCGTGATCGGGCGCGGTGGCCTGATTGATGCCGCGCGCAAACGCGAAGGCGACGGCGCCACGCCCATTGGTTCCTGGCCCCTTCGACGTCTCCTCTACCGCGCGGACCGCATCGTTCCGGAACCGGAAACAGGACTGCCCTGCGGCGCCCTTTCGCCCGAGGACGGCTGGTGCGACGACCCGGCCGATCCAGCCTACAACCGTCCCGTCACCCATCCCTATGGGGCCAGTGCCGAACATCTGTGGCGGGAAGATAACCTCTACGATCTCATCGTGGTCCTGGGCCACAATGATGATCCCGTCGCCCCGGGCCTCGGCAGCGCGATCTTTTTTCATCTGATGCGGGAGGATCAGAAACCAACCGAGGGCTGCGTGGCGATCGCCCGGGATCCCATGCTCGCTGTCCTCGCATTGGTCGGCGAAACCAGCCGGATGATCATCGAGCCGGCGTGAGCGCGAGGGGTCGGCCGTTGGGACCGGCCGACGGTTGGGCTAAGGTGACGCCGACCGGTGGCGCACAGATCATCGGCGGGCCCCACGAGCATGACCGGAGCGATCCTTGAACATCAGATCTTACGCCACTGCCGACCGGGCCGCTGTCCTGCGCCTGCACCAGGAACTCCAGTCTTACGAATGGCCGCTGCGCCCTTTGCGCTCGCGCTCACCGACCCTGAGCCAGGAATACTATGAGCGTGAATATGATGAGTTGATGGCTGACGAAGAGTGCGACTGCATGTTTCTCGTCGCCGAGCATGGGGGCGCGCTTGTCGGCTATGTTTTCTGTCTCGTCGACGAGGAACTGTTAGACGACCCTCGGGAGCAGGTCCACGTGCTGGACATCATGGTGACCGAAAGCGCTCGCGGACAGGGGATCGGGCGCCAACTGATGAACGCCGTTGATCGCTTTGCCTCTGAGCGAAAGATCGCGCGGATCGTGCTGGATGTGCTTTCGGCAAACGAACGGGCGATCGCCTTCTACCGAACCCTCGGCTTCGATGTCGCCGTTCTCTCTATGGAGAAGGTTCAAGCTGGCTGAGCCACCGGCCAAACGGCAAATGGGGCGCCGGCGTGGGACGTGCTCATGATCTGGAACGTCCCGGAGAGGGTTCAGATGTGGATGCATCCGGTGACGGGCGCGCGGGACGGGGACCAAAAAGCGCCGTACCGATGCGCACATGGGTGGCCCCGAGGGCAATCGCCGTCTCGAAATCGCCGGTCATGCCCATGCTGAGTCCGGACAATCCATTGCGCCGCGCGATCTTGGCCAGAAGCGCGAAATGGAGGGACGGTTCCTCGTCGACAGGCGGCAGACACATCAGCCCATCAATCGGCAGCTTCAAGTCTTCACGGCAGAAGGCGATGAAATCATCGGTCTCAAGCGGCGCGATCCCCGCCTTTTGGGGTTCTTCGCCCGTGTTCACTTGGATAAAGAGGCGGGGCTTGCGTTCCGAGCCCTGAAGAGCATCCGCCAGTTTGCGGGCGAGCTTTTCCCGGTCCACGCTGTGGAGCACGTCGAAAAGGGCAAGGGCATCGTCGATCTTGTTGGTCTGGAGGGGACCGACCAAATGAAGGCGGGTATCGGGAAAGCGTGCTTTGAGCGCCGGCCATTTCTGCTGCGCTTCCTGGACGCGGTTCTCGCCGAATTCCCGCAAGCCCGCTTCCAGCACCGGCATAATGCGATCGGGCCCATGGACTTTGGATATACCGATAAGGCTAATTTCATGGGACGCTCGGTCCGCCGATTGGGCGGCCGCAGCGATGCGCGCGCTGAGATCATCGAACGCTACCTTGGGGTCGAAAGGCACATCATTCGTCATGGCTAGATTCAGGACCCGAAAATTGAGGTTTCGCCGCAAGCGGCGCAAATCCAAGACACGGTATCACAGCGTTCAAACCCAATCTGGACCGTCGCGGCTGCCGCGCCAATGGATTTTCACGGACGAAAAGCGGCTTGAATCGGCCTATGACCTGCCCTACGTGCTTCCCCCGAACACGGGCGTTGTTTTCCGCCATTATGGCTCGCTGGACCGGTCTTACTGGGCGAATTCCTTTGCCCGGATCTGCAAGGCGCGGGGTCTGGTCTTTCTGGTCGCCCGCGATTGGCGTCTGGCCCAGGCCGTCGGGGCCGATGGCATCCACCTTCCTGAATATATGGTGGCGCGTCCCGGAGAATGGCGCCGCGCCAGTCCGCAATGGATCGTGACCGCGGCCGCCCATTCCCTGGAGGCCGTCGAACGGGCCCGGGACGCCGGTGTGGACGGGATCTTCATTTCCCCCGTTTTTCCAACCCGCAGTCATACCGGTCAACGGGCGCTCGGCATCTACGGCGCGGTGCAATTGGCGCGCGCCTTTCCGGGGCCCTGCATGGCGCTTGGCGGCATGACCGAGGACCGATTCAAGTCACTGAAGTCACTGGGGTTTCATGGCTGGGGCGCGATCGGGGCCTGGCTGCGGCCGATCTCCTATTACTGAAGGCGGGGCGTCTTAAGATTGCCTTGGCAATCCTCTGTTCTTTCTGGAACAACGGGACTAGCCAAGAAACCTGAAATGGCTGAGGATCAGCCGTTGCGGCGGGGCTTGTGAGACAGGAGTGGCGGAGAATGACGGGTTTTGGTCGAGCGATGAAAGCGGCGGGCGTGCTGGGGGTGGCCGGTCTGATGCTCGCGGCCTGTGGTGGCTCGAAAAATGCGGTCGGCCCCGGCGCGCTGGCGGACGCTCCCCAGGCGGACGGCGCGTCCGGTCGTGGTTTCCTGGTGCCCGGTGGTGAAGATGGCATGCAGCTCATCAGCACTGACGGTCGCAAAGGCAAGGAAGGGACCGGCATCGGCGTCAACAGCTTCCTGTGGCGCGCCTCCCTCGACACCCTGTCCTTCATGCCGCTGGTTTCGGCGGATCCGTTTGGCGGCGTCATTATCACGGATTGGTACACGGCGCCCGAAACGCCCCAGGAACGGTTCAAGGTCCAGGTCTATATCCTGGATCGTCGGCTGAGAGCAGATGGCATTCGCGTCAATGTTTTCCGTCAGGCGCAGCAGGCGAATTTCGGCTGGGTCGATGCCCCGGTGGCGGATGACACCAAGACCCAGATGGAAAACGCCATTCTCACCAAGGCCCGCCAGCTTCGCATCGACAGCGGGGTCAAATAGAACACCCGATCCTGCCGCCCGTTTTTCCTCGCAAAGGGTCACCTCGGATTGGCCCTCTTCAAGGATGCCCGTCCGCGCCGCCCCGGCGCTTCCCATTGATTCTCAGAATAAAAACGACGTGCCATGAATACCCAGGATACAGATCACCGCTACAACGCCCGCGAGGTGGAGCCCAAATGGCAACAGCGCTGGGCCGACGAGAAACTCTCCGAGGCCAAGGCTGAATCGGACAAGCCGAAATACTACGTGCTCGAAATGTTTCCGTACCCATCCGGCAAGATCCATATGGGACATGCCCGGAACTACACGCTGGGGGATGTGCTGGCGCGGTACAAACGGGCACGCGGGTTCAATGTGTTGCATCCCATGGGTTGGGACGCGTTCGGTCTGCCGGCGGAAAACGCGGCCATGGAACGCAAGATCCATCCCGCTGCCTGGACCCGCAGCAACATCGAAATCATGAAGGAACAGCTCACCAAGCTGGGGCTGTCCTTTGATTGGAGCCGGGAATTCGCGACCTGCGATCCGGACTATTTCAAGCATCAGCAGCGTCTGTTTCTGGAATTCCTGAAACACGGCTTTGCCTATCGCCACAAGGCTTTCGTCAACTGGGATCCGGTGGAACATACGGTGTTGGCGAATGAACAGGTAATTGACGGCAAGGGCTGGCGTTCCGGCGCACCGGTCGAGAAACGCGAACTGTCCCAGTGGTTCCTGAAGATCACCGATTTCGCCGATGATCTGTTGGCCGGCATCGAGGAACTGGAACGCTGGCCCGACAAGGTCCGGCTGATGCAGCAGAACTGGATCGGCCGCTCGGAGGGTTTGCGGTTCACCTTTGACATCGTGGCCGATGGGTCGGACCTGCCCGACGATGTCTGCGCCGCCGGCATCGACGTCTATACGACCCGGCCCGATACGCTGTTCGGTGCAAGCTTTTGTGCCTTGTCGCCAGATCATCCCCTCACCAAGCGTCTCGCCGAAAAGCGCGCCGACATTGCCGCCTTCCGCGACGAATGCGCGAGCCTGGGGACCTCCGAGGAAGCGATCGAGAAGGCCGAGAAGAAAGGCATCGATACGGGTTTGAAGGTCCGCCATCCGTTTGATCCGGATTGGCTGCTTCCGGTCTATGTGGCCAATTTCGTGTTGATGGACTACGGCACCGGCGCCATTTTTGCCTGCCCGGCCCATGACCAGCGCGATTTGGATTTTGCCCGCAAATATGATCTGGCCGTGTTGCCGGTGGTCGTGCCCGACGGGGTCGACCCATTGTCGTTCGCCATTGAAGATGAAGCCTATACCGGGCCCGGACGGTTGGCCAATTCCCGGTTTCTCGATGGCTTGAGTGTCGATGCGGCCAAGGCCGCCGTGATCGATCGCATCGAAACCGACGGCAAAGGCAAGCGCGCCATCAATTATCGGCTGCGGGACTGGGGCGTGTCACGCCAGCGTTATTGGGGCTGTCCCATCCCGATCATCCATTGCGAGGATTGCGGACCCGTCCCGGTGCCCACGGAAGATCTTCCCGTCACCCTGCCCGAAGATGTCAGCTTCGACGCACCGGGCAATCCGCTCGAACGCCATGAGGAATGGCTGAATGTGCCCTGCCCGATTTGTGGCAAGCCCGCGCGCCGGGAAACGGACACCTTCGACACTTTCGTCGATTCCTCCTGGTATTTTGCGCGGTTTTGCGGTCTGGATCCGGAAACCCCCGTCGACCGGACGCAGGCGGATTACTGGCTGCCCGTTGATCAATATGTGGGCGGTGTCGAACACGCGGTCCTGCATCTTCTTTATGCCCGCTATTTCACCCGCATCATGGGCAAGATCGGCTCCTTCGATGTGCGCGAACCGTTCGCCGGTTTGTTCACCCAGGGCATGATCACCCACGAGACCTACCGGGACAGTCAGGGAAACTGGATCGCCCCGTCGGAACTGGTCTGGCGGGATGATAAACCTTTCGTTGCCGAAACGAACGAACCCGTAACGATCGGCGCCATCGAGAAAATGTCCAAATCCAAACGCAATGTGGCGGATGTGGACACGGTAGTTGATCAGTACGGAGCCGATACGGCCCGATGGTTCGTGCTTTCCGATACGCCTCCGGAACGAGATTCTGAATGGACCCAGGAAGGCATCGAAGGCGCCTGGCGCTTCACCCAGAGATTATGGCGCATGGTGATTGAAGCCCTGCCCCATATCCCGGAAAGTGGAACGCCGCCGCCGCCAATGACGGATCGGCCAGCCGAAACCTTGAGGCGCAGTGTCCACAAAGCGATCCGGGATGTGACGGAAGACGTTGACGGTTTCCGTTTCAATCGCGCCGTGGCCCGTGTCCATGAACTGGCCAATGAAATCAGCGCCTTCATCGCAAAAGAAGATATGACGGATCCGGCCAATGCCTGGGCACGACGCGAAGCGGTCGAAACCGCGATTGCCCTTGTCGGTCCCATCATGCCCCATTTCGCCGAAGAGGCCTGGGAAAAACTGGGGCATACGATATGGCTGTCGAAAACATCCTGGCCCGGATTCGATACGGACCTGGTGCGAGATGACCAGATCACACTCCCCGTTCAGGTCAACGGCAAACGCCGAGGCGAGATCCATGTGGACGTCAACGCCGACGCCAAGGACGTGGAGAAAATAGCCCTCTCCCTCGATGGCGTGCAGCGTGTCCTAGAGGGTCAGAGCCCGAAAAAAGTCATTGTGGTTCCGAAACGGATCGTCAATATCGTGGTGTAGGCATGGTTCCCGGCCGTTTGAAATTGCCTGTCTGGGCGGGCATGGTTTGTATCGCTCTTGTTCTGTCCGGGTGCGGATTTCGGCCCCTTTATGGAACGGATTCAGCTGGAGCCAGTGCGGCGGACGAATTGGCCCAGATCCAACTGACCACCCCCAACAATCGTATCGACTATCTGGTCCGCAGCCATCTGCAAAAAGTCTTGCGCACCGGACAGACGGCGACACCGGCCAAGTTCGACCTGTCGGTCCGACTTACGGAGCAAACGGAACAAGTCGCCATTGAGGAAGACACGTCCATCACCCGGTTTAAGCTCCGCCTTTTCGGCAGTTTCGAACTGCGAGACCTGAGTACCGGCGACATTCTCTATTCCGATACAAGCCGCTCGATCACGGCCTATAACGTGGTCGAAAGCCAATTCGCCACGCGCGCCGCCTTGAGAGATGCCGAGGCACGCGCCGCCCAGGATCTGGGTGACGACATCAAGCTTCGTCTTTCCCTTTATTTCGACAGGGTGCTTCGACCGGGCCGTCTTGATCCGGAAGATTTCGAACCAAATCCAGAAGAGTCCGAGTCGTGAAGATCAAGCCGGCCGATGCCGAGCGGATCCTCGCCCGACCGGATCCGGCCCATGTCGCGATCCTTCTTTACGGACCCGATGAGGGTCTCGTTCGGGAACGGGGCCGCGCGTTGCTCGAACAGCGATTGGGCTCGCCGCCCGATACCATGCGCCTGACCGATTTGACGGACGCCGATCTCAAAAATGACCCGGCGCGACTGGCCGATGAAGCCTGTGGACTTGCCCTCATTCCGGGTGAGAGATTAATTCGGGTCCGTATCGGAAGCGAGTCCGGGACCAAAGCCATCGAGAGTTTTCTCGACGGCGCGGCCGACGAAACCCTCAAGCCCGATGCGCTCGTGGTTATCGAAGCCGGCGACCTGACACCCCGTTCCGCTCTTCGTAAGTGTTTCGAAAGCGCATCAAACGGTGTTGCCATTCCATGCTATGCGGACGAAACACACACGCTTCAGGCCTTGATCGACAATGCAGCGCGTGAGGCCGGGATCACGGTCGAACCGGCGGCGGCACAGCTGCTTTCGTCTCGCCTCGGCAATGATCGCGGGGTCACGATCCAAGAACTTAAAAAACTATTTCTCTACAAACAAAATGATTCTTCTCCCGTATCCATGGATGACGTCATGGCCTGCCTGCCAATGGACACGGAGAATATGGTTGGCATGCTGGCCGATCGAGTCTGTTGCGGTGAGCTGACCACGATGGCCGATGAATTGGGGCTTGCTTTCTCGACGGGCCTGCCACCCGTCGCCGTGTTGCGCGGCATCAACCAACACTTTCAGCGTCTCCACGCCTGGGTGGCAGCGGTCGAAAATGGATCGTCTCCGGAAGAAATTCTGAAAAAGGCGCGGCCGCCAATTCATTTCAAGCGCATGGGTGCCTTGAGAGTTCAGCTGCGCCACTGGACCAGGCCCGATGTGGAGCGGGCATTGGATGCCTTGCTTGAGGCGGAGCGGCAATGCAAGACGACGGGCCAACCGGATCAGCTATTGGCGGAGCGGGTCTTGTTGAGCCTTGCGCGCCGGGCGACACGTCACAATCGGGCCGGCAGGGCATCGGCCGCCAGATAAACCGTATTCGAACATTCAGGGCAGGACAGCCTGGGCGAGGCGACGGCAGATGTCGTCGAGCTGTTCCAGAGTGGAATAGGTGATGCGCACATCACCGCCCTCGGGACCGCGAAACTCGATATTGATCGGCAAGCCAAGGGCGTTCGACACATTGCGTTCAAGAGCCAGTGTATCCGCATCCTTTTCCTGATCGACCGGGCCCGTACTTTTTTTGGCAGTCTTGCCCTTTGATTTTTCCGGGGTCTTATCGCTGTCGTCGTCCGCCGCGCGCCTGACCAATGCCTCGGTCTGACGAACATTCAAGCTCTTGGCCACGATTTCCTTGGCGAACTCTTCCGCATCATCGCATCCGACCAAGGCCCGGGCATGGCCGGCCGACAACTCACCCGTCTTCACGAGTTCCTGGACCGGATCCGCCAAAGTCAAAAGTCGCGTCATGTTGGCGACGTGGCTGCGGCTTTTACCGATCAGTTTCGACAACTGGTCCTGGGTATATTTGAACCGCTGCATCAGCGTCTGGTAGCCGGACGCCTCTTCGATGGCATTAAGATCAGCCCGCTGAATATTTTCGACCAGCCCGATCTCAAGGACTTCCGAATCGCTGAGATCCTTGACGATGACCGGCACCGTATGGCGCTGCGCCTTCTGCGCGGCGCGCCAACGGCGTTCCCCGGCGACAATCTCAAAATTGTTGGAATCGCCAGCCTTGGGCCGAACGATAATGGGCTGAAGCACCCCACGTTCGCGAATGGATTGGGAAAGCTCCTCGAGTTCTTCTTCCTTGAAGTAGCGGCGCGGCTGATGGGGATTGGGATGCAGAAACTCAATCGGCACATCACGGAGACCCCGCTGGCGATCACCGCCACCACCGCTTCCGCGCGCGGTCTGTGATGAGGTGCTGCTGCCCGCATCGCCCAAAAGCGCCTGGAGCCCGCGGCCCAGTCCCCGTTGTTTGGAATCTTCTGCCATCTAGTTCCTCCGCCCCAGGACGATTATTCCCGGAGGTTCCGTTAGTCCGATATCGTCATGCCGCCGAGACAAGACGTTCCCGTTGGATCATCTCGCGGGCCAGGCGGATATAGGCCTGGCTTCCGGCGCATTTGTGATCGTAGAGCAATGCGGGTTTGCCATGGGACGGCGCCTCGGAGATCCGAACGTTGCGCGGAATGATCGTCTCATAGACCGTCGCGCCCATATGCTCCCTCACATCGCTGGCCACCTGTTCGGAGAGATTGTTGCGCTTGTCGAACATGGTCAGGACGATTCCCTGAATATCCAGATCCGGGTTGAGGCTTCCTTTCACCAGATCGATCGTGCGGATCAACTGGCTCAATCCTTCCAGCGCGAAAAACTCGCACTGCAGGGGAACAAGCACCGCGTCGCCTGCGGTCATTGCATTGATCGTCAGAAGATTGAGCGATGGCGGGCAATCGACCAGGATATAGTGATAGGGAGACGGCCCGAAATCGGACGCGCTCGACGCTTCACCGGGCCTTCCGGTCTCCGAAAGAAATTCGACCAGCGCATCGCGCAGCCGGAACGAGCGTCGTTCGACACCGATCAGTTCAAGCTCCGCGCCGGACAGATCGACGGTGGACGGCACGATATCGAGACCGGGAATGCGCGTATGGACAATGGCGCGGCTGATCGGTTGGGACTCCGCCATGATCTCATAGGTCGTGACCCGGCGATCATCACGGGAAATGCCCAAACCCGTCGAGGCGTTGCCTTGAGGATCCATGTCGATGATCAGTGTGCGTCGTTCAACCGCGGCGAGGGCGGTTCCCAGATTGATTGCCGTCGTGGTCTTGCCAACGCCGCCTTTCTGATTGGCGATGACAAAGACACGTGTCTTATGGGGAACGGCCACATCCTTCTGGACAGGCGCGTCCTCCTTGACGATCTCGTCGTCACTCGGTTGATCAATGCCTTGAGGCTGATCGGCGATGTCTTCCGTCATGGCTGCCTACCCCTGAAGACGCATGGAACTCCTTGTTCCCATACGCGCGATTCGTACCTGATCAGTATTGTCTTCCGTTCCGATCCGATCCGGGTGTGATCTCTGTCAGACGTAAAATACGTCCCTCCGGCGCCGTCTGGCTCACCACTGTCTCAGATTGGAATCTCCACCATTCGGCGGCTGCGGTCAATTCGGCCTGGTGGTTTTGGCCTTTGAAAACCATCAAGGCACCGTCGCGACCCAGAAAACCAAATCCATAGTCGATCAGTTTCCGGAGCGGCGCGCAGGCTCTGGCTGTGACCACCGCGCATTCCCAAGGCTTCAACTGTTCCACACGGTCATGATGGATCTGGGCCCGAGCTTTCGTTCTTGAAATGATATCCATCAAGAAGGCAGCTTTACGACCATCGCTTTCCACCAAGTGGACCGGTGGGCCATCTTCCAACGCCGACAGGATTCCGAGAACCAGCCCCGGAAAGCCGGCGCCACTTCCGATGTCGAGAATCGGCCCTTGAGAAGATCTTACCATAGGCCAGAGCTGGGCGGAGTCCCAGATATGCCGTGTCCAGATATGGGGAATGGTCGCCGGTCCGATGAGATTGATCCGCCGCTGCCACTGCACAAGGCGGGAGACATAGAGCTCCAACGCAGCGAGTGTTTCACGTGAAACAACGCCGCAAGACTCCAATCCCGCGCATTCCTCGGTCGTCGGCTTTGGAACCTCAAGCGACGTCACGGCATGACGCCCTGTCTTTCGTCCGCTTCACATAACTTAGAAGAAGCGTCAGGGCAGCCGGTGTCATACCCTCAATTCGACCGGCCTGACCAATGGTGGCCGGTTGGGCTTGTGACAGCTTCTCTCGGATCTCCGTCGAAAGCCCCGTGATTGCTCCGTAGTCCAAGCGATCGGGAAGCTCCAAGCCTTCGTCTTTCTGAAACGCTTCAATGTCGGCCCGCTGACGATCCAGGTATCCGGCATAAAGGGCATCAATCTCCAACTGTTCGACAATTGCCGCCGGGATACTGTCGAGCTCCGGCCAGATCTTTTTTAGGTGGCCAAACCCGATGGTCGGATAAGCGAGAAGATCCAATACCGACCGGCGAACGCCATCTTGATTGATCGTCAACCCATGGCGCGCGGCTTCATTGGGGGTCAATTGGAGCTGACCGGCGAGGGCGCGCGCTTCAAACAAAGCCTCTCTCTTGCCCCTGAACTGACATGCCCGTTCGGTCCCTACACAGCCCCAGACTTGACCAATCTCGGTCAACCGCTGATCCGCATTGTCCGCCCTCAAGGTCAATCGATATTCGGCCCGGGACGTAAACATCCGATAGGGTTCGACTACACCCCGTGTCACCAGGTCATCGATCATGACTCCGATATAGGCCTGGGACCGATCCAGCGATACCGGATCCTGACCACCGATCAGCCGCACCGCATTGATGCCTGCCATGAGACCCTGGGCCGCCGCCTCCTCATAACCCGTGGTACCATTGATCTGGCCCGCCAGAAACAATCCCGGCAGCGCCTTGACTTCCAGACTTGGCCTCAGATCGCGGGGATCGACATAGTCATATTCGATGGCATAGCCAGGCCGCAGGATCTCGACCTTCTCTAGTCCGGGGATGGTTCGAACAAACTGATCCTGAATCTCTTCCGGCAGACAGGTCGAAATACCATTCGGATAAACCGTGGGGTCTTCAAGACCTTCGGGCTCCAGGAATATCTGATGGCTGTCCTTATCGGCGAAGCGCACGACCTTGTCCTCCAGGGACGGACAATAGCGCGGTCCCTGCCCGTCAATCCGGCCGGCGTAAACGGCAGATTCGCCGAGATGCTCCGCCACGATCCGGTGCGTCTCCACCGTCGTCCCAGTGATATGACACGGGATCTGCGGTGTCGTAATCCGCTCCGTCAGAAAGGAAAACGGCACCGGCGGATTGTCTCCTGGCTGTTCCTCAAGGCGCTCCCACTGAATTGTTCGTCCGTCCAGCCGCGGTGGCGTTCCGGTCTTCAGCCGCCCCATGGTGAGCCCGAGCCCGTAAAGTCGATCCGACAAGCCGACGGCCGGCGCTTCCCCGACGCGTCCCGCCGGAATTCGCTGGTCCCCGATATGGATGATGCCCTTCAGGAAAGTTCCAGTCGTGAGCACCACCGCGCCCGCGGTGATCTCCCGGCCATCCTCAAGAACGACACCGACCGCGCGACCATCCTTTACTAGGATGTCCTCAACGGCGCCCGCAACGAGGGTCAGACAACCCTGATCGGCCAGAGCCGCCTGCATCGCTTTGCGATAAAGGGCCCGATCCGCCTGTGCACGGGGACCGCGAACCGCTGGACCCTTTTTTCGATTCAGAAGCCGAAACTGGATCCCCGCCGCGTCGGCCGCCCGACCCATCAGACCATCCAGGGCATCGATCTCCCGAACCAGATGGCCTTTGCCCAATCCACCTATCGCTGGATTGCACGACATCTCGCCAATGGTCTCGAGCTTATGCGTGACCAGACAGGTTCGCGCGCCCAGGCGCGCTGCGGCAGCGGCCGCCTCGCACCCCGCATGTCCTCCACCGATGACCACGATATCGGTTTTCATCGCGCACTATCCTTCATGCATTACGGAACCGACGGTGCATGCAGGGTGACGACCCATACCGCCGGCGGTCCGACCTCTCAGAGTATTTGGAAGATAAAATAGTGCGATGATTCAAAATGAGCCAGGGCTTTGACTC
>CAZFWG010000010.1:53217-70304 GCA_964522525.1 uncultured Alphaproteobacteria bacterium
GGTGATCAGACTGCCGGCCAATGACCCATCCGCATCTGCAATCCGCCGGCTCAAACCGTCAACAAGATCGCCCATGCCACCATCATCCAATGCCGAAATGCTCAAGACGCTTTCAGCTCCACGGGCATTGGCAGGTTCTAATTTCCGAGATATCGCCGCCAGGATTTCCTGACTCCGAGAGCCCGAAAGCAGATCGGTCTTGTTCAAGACAACAAGATCTCCCTGCCGCCAATGATCGAGGGCCAGCGTCTCGAGAGGATCAGTGGATTCCCCATCCAGAACGATCATGCGCAGATCTGCTCCAGCGGCACTCTTGATCGCGCGCCGCATGCCTTCCCGTTCAATCACCTGGTCACTCACCCGCAGCCCCGCGGTATCGGCAATTCGAACCGGATGACCCTTCAGATCCAAGGCCACTTCCAGAACATCCCGAGTGGTTCCGGGCTCCTGAGAGGTGATGGCCACATCCCGTCGGGCCAGCGCATTGAGCAAGGTGGACTTGCCGGCATTCGGAACACCCAACAAGGTCACGAGATATCCGTCGCGCAATCGCTCACCCCGGCGACCATCCGCAAGCTGAGCCTCGATCTCCTTAATGAGTTCCCCAAGGCCTCCCGCCATGGACTCGAAGACCTTGTCCGGCGCATCCCCTTCATCGGGAAAGTCCATCTCCGCTTCCCCATGGGCCAAAAGTCGGATCAGCCGATCCCGCCAATTCTCAATCTGGTGGCCCAAGGCCCCTTCCGTTTGGCGGACGGCCTGACGTCGCTGCGCCTCCGTCTCGGAATGAATGAGATCGTAAATTCCTTCCGCCTGGGTCAGATCCAATTTGCCGTTAAGAACGGCCCGCCGGGTGAATTCTCCCGGTTCCGCCGGACGCAGTCCGGGCACGGAACTCAACGCCCCCATGATCCCATCGACCGCCCCCCGGCCGCCATGTCCTTGGATCTCGGCACAGTCTTCACCGGTAAAACTCGCTGGTCCCGGAAACCACAAGACCAGGCCCTGATCGAGAAGATCTCCAGATGACGGCTCGATGATCCTTGCAAGTTTCGCCATGCGGGCCGGTGGCAGATCGTGACCGGTCAGTGTCTGAAGAGCAGAACCAGCCTGAGGGCCTGAGATCCGGATCACGGCAACACCGGCCAGACCACTGCCACTGGACAAAGCGAAGATCGTGTCATCGGCCATGGCATTCTTCCTCATCTCGGGCCAAAGTGCAGCGGATAAACCTGGCATCCAATGCCGCGTTTCATTTGTCTGGTTCTTTTGCCACGGCCGGAGGGAGCCCATGACCGCCGCTGAAAATCTTCTGGCTCGGGAAACGAGCCCGTATCTGCTTCAGCACAAGGACAATCCGGTCCATTGGCGACCCTGGGGCCCCGAAGCCCTCGCCGAAGCCAAGGCTCTCAATCGACCGATCCTTTTGTCCATCGGCTACGCGGCCTGTCATTGGTGCCATGTCATGGCCCATGAAAGTTTCGAGGACCCCGAAACCGCCGACGTGATGAACGCGCTCTACATCAATATCAAGGTGGACCGCGAAGAACGCCCGGACATCGACGCCATTTATATGGCCGCTCTCCAGCTCATGAACATCCCCGGCGGTTGGCCATTGACCATGTTTCTTACCCCAGACGGGGAACCCTTTTGGGGCGGCACGTATTTCCCGAACCAGCCGAGACATGGCCAACCGAGTTTTATCGCCGTCCTCCACCGGATCAGCGAAATCTATCATACGGCCCCGGACCAGATCGCCAGCAGCCGCGAAGCCCTAACCGCCGGCCTCGCCCAACTGTCAAAGCCTGGCATGGAAGACCGTTTGTCCCCGGACGAGCTTAACGCCACAGCCGATGCCGCCCTCGACATGGTGGATCGGGTCAATGGCGGTTTTGGCGGCGCGCCGAAATTTCCCCAGACCGGTCTTTTGGATCTGCTCTGGCGCACCCACCGCCGCAAGACCCATGAAGCCGCGAAAGCAGCCGTGGGCCTAAGTCTGACCACCATGGCCCAAGGCGGAATCTACGATCACCTGGCTGGCGGCTTCGCCCGATATACGGTGGATGAGGCTTGGCTCGTTCCGCATTTTGAAAAGATGCTCTACGACAATGCCCAGATCATCGAGACCATGGTCGCGGTCTGGCGGGAAACGCGCGATCCCCTTCTGGCCCAAAGGATCAGCGAAACCGCGGACTGGGTGTTGGAGGACATGGTCGCGGAGGGTGGCGGGTTCGCCGCCTCCTATGACGCGGACTCTGACGGCGAGGAAGGTAAATTCTATGTCTGGACCGTCGAGGAAATCGACCAGCTCCTTTCCGCCGAAGATGCCGCGCTTTTCAAGGAAGCCTATGACGTTCAACCGGGCGGTAATTGGGAAGGCGTAACGATCCTGAACCGGTTAGGGCGCCCTTCGCTTGCCGATCCGGAAACCGAACGCCGACTGGCCGACCTGCGCGCGACCCTGATGAATGAACGGGCCAAACGCACCGCACCTGCATGGGATGACAAGGTCCTTACTGACTGGAACGGCTTGATGATTGCAGCCCTGGCCGAAGCCGCCATGGCCTTTGACCATCCCCGTTGGCTTGCGGGCGCCAAAACCGCATTCGATTTTGTGACGACACGGATGAGTGATGGAGACCACCTCTTCCACAGTTGGCGCCTGGGCCAGGCCCGCCACCCGGCCATGGTCGACGGCTATGCCAATATGGCTCGCGCCGCCATCGTTCTTTATGAGGCCACGACGGATCCCCAATTCCTGGAAGCGGCCAAGACATGGACCGCCACCCTCAATGGTCATTTCTGGGATACCGAAGGCGGCGGTTATTTCTATACGGCCGATACGGCGGAAGCCCTGATCGTCCGTACCCGTAACGCTTATGACAACGCGATCCCGAATGCCAATGGCGTCATGGTCGAGGTGCTCGCCAAACTTTTCCACCTCACGGGCCATGCGGCCTACCGGGATCGTGCCGACGCCCTCCTCGCCGCCTTTGCCCATGACGCAAAACGGGCACCCCTCGCCATGGCCAGTCTGTGGAACGGATTCGATACGCTCCTGCACGCAACGCAAATCGTGATCGTTGCGCCGCCGAACCATCCTGCTCTGCCCAATCTGCGGCGCGCCATCTGGACCAGCCCGGTTCCCACCCGCGTCCTCCTCACCGTCGCCCCCGGAACGATCCTGCCCGCCGATCACCCTGCGGCCGGCAAGACGGATGGCGAAACGGATCCCCAAGTCTTTATTTGTCGGGGCACGCTTTGTTCGGCGCCGTTGAAAGACCCCGATGCCATCGCCGCCGCCTTGGCCCGCACCCCGCCAGCGGGAACGGCATAACCATTGTTGCGGCGGCGCAGGCCTGCCATGATCCCCATCCAATCACGCCCCAAGTCTCCATTCCGGAGCCGTAACAACAAAGGGAGCATCCAGTGACCGGAACCGAAATCACGATTGACGGACCCGACGGATCCTTCATGGGCTATCTGTCCGCGCCCGCGTCCGGAAAGGGACCCGGTGTCGTCGTCATCCAGGAGATTTTCGGCGTCAACAAACCCATGCGCCTCATCTGCGACGGCCTGGCCGCCGAAGGTTTTGTCGCTCTGTGTCCGGACCTTTTTTGGCGCATCGAACCCGGCATTCAGCTTACCGACAAAACGGAAGAGGAATGGAAGCAGGCCTTCGATCTCTTCGGCAAATTCGATCCGGATGCGGGCGTCAAGGATATCGGCACCACCATCACCCATCTGCGCGGTGTCGACGGGGTCAACGGCAAGGTCGGGTCCATCGGCTACTGCCTTGGCGGCCTCCTCGCCTATCTCACCGCGGCACGGACCGATTGCGATGCGTCCGTCGGTTATTACGGCGTCGGCATCCAGGACCGCCTCGATGAGCAATCGAATATCAGCCGGCCGCTGCTTCTCCATGTGGCGGAGAAAGACGAATTCGTTCCCCCGGAAGCCCAGACCAAGGTCAAGGACGGCCTCGCCGCCAACACCAATGTGACCATTCACAGCTATGCGGGTCTTGATCACGCCTTCGCGCGGCCGGGCGGCCAGCATTACGACGAGACGGGCGCCAACCTTGCCAATCAGCGCACCGATGAATTCCTCCATGCCCATCTGGGGTGACCATGACTGATGCGACCATAAAGGTCGGGGCGATCGAAATTCGCCAGACCGGTGGCCCCGAAGTGATGACCTGGACCGAGCGGGATCTGCCCCCGCCCGGCCCCGGCCAAGTCCGGGTGCGCCATACCGCAATCGGGATCAACTATATTGATACCTATCACCGGTCCGGCCTCTATCCCGTTCCCTTGCCGAGCGGCATAGGGCTTGAGGCCGCCGGCGTGGTGGAAGCCCTTGGAGCCAATGTCAGCCATCTGACGGTTGGTGATCGGGTCGCCTATGGGACCGGTCCCCTCGGGGCCTATAGCGAAGCGCAAAATTGCGCCGCCGACCGGGTCGTCCGCCTGCCCCACGGAATTGATGATCACACGGGCGCCGCCATCATGCTCAAGGGCATGACCGTCCAATATCTCCTGCGCCGGACTCATGCGGTCAAGGCCGGCGAGACCATCCTCATTCACGCCGCCGCCGGCGGTGTCGGTCTGATCGCCTGTCAGTGGGCCCGCCATCTCGGCGCGACGGTTATCGGTACGGTGGGTACGGAAGAAAAGGCCGCGCTTGCCGCTGCCCATGGCTGTACCCATCCGATCCTCTATACCAAGGAAGATGTGGTGGAGCGGGTCCGCGCGTTGACCGACGGCGAAGGGGTGCCCGTTGTTTATGACGGCGTCGGCAAAGATACATGGGAGATGTCCCTCAACTGCCTCAAACCCCGCGGACTGATGGTGAGTTTCGGCAACGCCTCCGGCGCGGTACCCCCGATCAGCCTGGCCGACCTCGCCGCCAAGGGTTCCTTGTTCGTCACCCGTCCGACCTTGTTCCACTACACGGCCACCACGGATGACTTGAAAGAAACCGCCGAGGATCTGTTTTTTGTCGTCATGAACGGCGCGGTCAAAATCCCAATCCAGCAAACCTATGCCTTGCGGGATGCCCAGGCTGCTCACCAGGATTTGGAAGGTCGACGCACGACCGGCGCCAGCCTGCTGTTGCCTTGAACCCCGTTGTCGTTTCGGCCGCATCGCTTTGCAAAATCGGAGCGTCGGGTTTAACCCGCAATGGGTGACGCCCCTTACACGATCGAGCTATAGTGCCACCGGCATTTTTCGGCAAAGCGCGACCAGGCCGGTCGCTCATCATAGTGGGGGACCTATTGATGCTAAGCTATGAACCTTGGAGCGCCGTGGTCCTCACGGCCCTCGTTGAGATTTTCTACGCTTTCATCATCACAACGCCGATCGCCTTTTTCGCCGCCATCGCTATTGCCGGATTCATTATGCTTTCCCGGGGCGCCATTCGAGATTGGTGGCGGCAGGTCAGACTGCTCTTCACCGTGATCGGCGAGTCCTTGCGGCCCATCGCAGTCCCGGCCACGGCCGCCATTGCCATGGTCGGCTTCTCCGGCACCGCTTATGTCTTATTCGAAAAAAGCTTCCGGTCCGCCCCAGACATTGCCCAAGCCCAGATCGCTCCTTTCGCGCTCAACGCCCAATCCGATGTCGTCACGGACACCGCGCCGCCGATCATCACGGCCCGAACGATTGAAGTCACCGCTTTGACGGACAGCGATGAAATTCGCGAGCCCCTGCCCATCCCCGTCAATGACGCCGATCAGCTTGGGGATGATCAATCCTTGCCGGTCGATCCCGCAGCTGCCGCCCTCGTTATGAATGCCCGAGTTGTCGCCGAATATGATCTCGTGCGCGCCGTCTCCATGCTCGAGCGGGCCCGGCGCCGCGTTCCCCATGACAGTGTGATCTGGAAAGAATTGGCCCAGGCCTATGGGCGCCTTGGTGATCCCGCGGTTGCCGCCGCCGCCTGGGCGGAAAGCAACGCCCGTGACGGCACCGGCGCCCCCCAAACCGACACGGGCAAGCCGCCCCTGCCCAATGTTGCGCAAATGATCGCGCCCACTCTTGCCACGGATCACCCGCTCCTTCCGACAACGCCCCGGCTCATTTCCACGGACTGGATAGAAAAGCCGGATCTCCACGGTATTCAGCATCCGGAAGGGAGCCAAGAACCTCAAGCGGCGGCCTCGGTGACACAAGCGGAGCCTGCGGACGGACATTCCGTGTTGAGCGACGTGATTGAAGGACAATTCAAGCCGTCCCTGAAAGGTAAGGATACGGCCGCCACCCAGCCGGAACCGGCCGAGAAAAAAGCCCCCAAGGAAATTGAGCTTTAGGTTCAGGCGCGGCCCGACGACAGATGCAAAAAAGGCCCGGCATTGAACCGGGCCTTTCCTCTATCCGCACCTTTCAACGACTTCCACAAACCCTCATCAGGTATTCATGGAATCGAAGAAGTCCGAATTGGTCTTTGTTTCCTTGAGCTTGCCGATCAGGAATTCGATCGCGTCGACCGTTCCCATCGGCGCCAGGATCCGCCGCAGGACGTAGATCTTGGCAAGATCCCCCTTCGGAATAAGCAGCTCTTCCTTCCGTGTCCCCGATTTGAGGATATCAATCGCGGGGAAGGTCCGTTTGTCCGCCACCTTGCGGTCGAGGACAATTTCCGAGTTACCTGTGCCCTTGAACTCCTCGAAGATCACTTCGTCCATCCGGCTGCCGGTATCGATCAACGCCGTTGCAATGATCGTCAGGGATCCGCCTTCCTCGATGTTCCGCGCGGCACCAAAAAAACGTTTCGGCCGCTGCAGAGCATTGGCATCCACACCGCCGGTCAACACCTTGCCCGAGGAGGGCACCACGGTGTTATACGCGCGACCCAGGCGGGTGATGGAATCGAGCAGTATCACGACATCCCGGCCATGTTCCACCAAACGCTTGGCCTTTTCGATGACCATTTCCGCCACTTGAACATGGCGGGACGCGGGTTCGTCAAAGGTCGAGCTGACAACCTCTCCGCGCACGGAGCGTTGCATGTCGGTCACTTCCTCCGGGCGCTCATCGATCAGCAGCACGATGACATAGCATTCCGGATGATTGGTCGTGATCGAATGTGCGATGTTCTGCAACAGGACCGTCTTACCGGTGCGCGGCGGGGCGACGATCAGACCGCGCTGCCCCTTCCCCAAAGGCGAAACAAGATCGATGACCCGCGAACTCAGATCCTTTGCCGTCGGATCCGGCAGCTCCATATTGAGCCGCTCCTCCGGATAAAGCGGGGTCAGATTGTCAAAATGGACCTTGTGCCGGGACTTCTCCGGGTCCTCGAAATTGATCGTATTGACCTTGAGAAGGGCGAAATACCGCTCGCCGTCTTTCGGGCTGCGGATCTGCCCTTCAACTGTGTCACCCGTCCGTAAGGAGAAACGGCGAATCTGACTTGGACTGACATAGATGTCGTCGGGGCCGGGCAGGTAGTTCGCTTCCGGAGACCGCAGAAAGCCGAAACCGTCCTGCAGGACTTCCAACACACCGCCCCCGGTGATGTCCACGTCCTGGTCAGCCAATTGCTTGAGAATGGCGAACATCATGTCCTGCTTGCGCATGGCGCTCGCATTCTCGACTTCAAGCTGCTCCGCGAACTCCAACAGATCCGTCGGTGTCTTCGCCTTCAGCTCCTGCAGTTTCAATTCCTGCAGA
The DNA here is from genome assembly GCA_964522525.1 of uncultured Alphaproteobacteria bacterium. Classification (GTDB taxonomy): domain Bacteria; phylum Pseudomonadota; class Alphaproteobacteria; order JAJFIK01; family JAJFIK01; genus CAYUYV01. The sequence goes on from CAZFWG010000010.1 coordinate 60,894, forward strand.
GTCATGGGAACTCATACCTTCCTGGAATGGCACCGGATGTGGGGCTCACCGGCGGCGACAGTCGATGGGTGATGGTGATTGTTGGGAGGGAAAACAGACTCACCCGGTCCGCTCAAGTCTTCAAAGGAAAGGAAAATTTGGGCAAAACCGGGAGGTTACCGAACACAAAGCCGTCACCCCTAACCACAGCTCTGATTCGGTAAACAATTAGACCACAAATCCGTCACGAAGGGGCAAAAACTTATTGACGGGTCATACGGCTTTCCGAGGGGCTCTGTCAAACCTCTGGAATGACAGCTTCAAAACGGCTTCACGATCACGAGGATCACCACCACGATCATGATGACCGTCGGCACCTCGTTGAAGAAGCGCCAGAACCGCTCCGACCGCGTGTTGGCATCATTGGCGAACCGACGGGTCGACGCCGCCAGAAACCCATGAACCCCCGACAGCGCCAGGACGAACAGCAGTTTCGCATGGAGCCAGCCGCTCCCCGGACCCGACAACCCGAGCTGCAAGATCATCAACACACCGAAGATCCAGGCCGCGATCATGGCCGGGTTCATGATGAACTTCAGAAGCTTGCGCTCCATGGTCTTGAAGGTGTCCGAGGCCTCGCTGCCGGCGGCGACTTGGGTGTGATAGACGAACAGCCGCGGCAGATAGAGAAGACCGGCCATCCAGGCGATGACGGCAATGACATGGATGGCCTGAACCCAGAGATAAGTGCCGTCCGGTAACGTCATGACTTGTCCTGCTCGGTTAGCCGCGTGCTTGGAAAGCTAAGGGATCAATCGCCTGATCCGGCTTCAGGAGGGCGCCGAAACCGTGGCCGCCGCCCTCTCTTCGCCCCAGGCTTTGAGAATAGCCAGGGTCTGCGCCACATGATCCGGCGGTGTTTGTGGCACAATCCCGTGGCCCAGATTGAAGATATATCGATCCGGACCCAGGGCGTCGAGCCTCGCCCGCACATGGCTTTCAAGGCGCGGACCCCCGCTCACCAGAACCATGGGATCCAGATTGCCCTGCACGACGCACCGGGGCTGGAGCACCTTCTGGGCATATCCCAAGGGCACGCCAGTATCGAGGCTGACGGCATTGACGGGCACCTGGCTGACGAAATCCTCGTAGAGGGCGCCGGCACCCCGGGGAAATCCGATAATCGGCATATCGGGGTAGTTCGCCTTGATCTTGGCAACCAGTCTTTCCATGGGCGTGATGCACCAGGCCTTAAAGGCCTCGGGCGGCAAACCACCGGCCCAGCTGTCAAAGATCTGCAGAACCTCCGCGCCCGCCGCCACCTGAGCACAAAGATAATCGGCCGTCACATCGACCAGAAGATTGAGAAGATCCCGGAACAGATTTTCATTGGCAAAGGCCCAGGCCCGCGCGCCATCAAGACCCGCGCTGCCCTTGCCGCCGATCATATAGCTCGCCACCGTCCACGGCGCACCGGAGAAGCCGATCAAGGTCACATGCGGGGGCAGAGTGGCCGCCAATTGGCGAACCGTCTCATAGACCGGTGAGAGCCGCTCATGGAGCTGTTCCGGTTTGAGCTTGGCGAGCGCCTGGGCATCCTGGATAGCATCGAGCTTCGGGCCCTCGCCTTCCACGAATTCCAGATGTTGGCCCAGAGCATGGGGAACAAGCAGAATGTCCGCAAACAGAATGGCGGCATCGAAGTCGTAACGGCGCAAGGGCTGGTGCGTGACCTCCGCTGCCAGATCCGACGAATAGCAAAGATCGAGAAAACTCCCGGCTTTGGCCCGGGTCTCTCGGTATTCGGGAAGATACCGTCCGGCCTGTCTCATGAACCAGACCGGTGGCCGGTCAACGGGCTCGTTCCTCAAGACCTTCAAAAGGCGTTTGCCGTGTTTTGCCATGGACGTGTTCGTCATCGGAGTCATCCCCCTCGGCCTCTCACTTTCTTTTCTTAGATTCTTTTGTTGAGTCTGTTGGACCCCCGAATCATGGGGATCCCCATCGGGCATACCATGTCATGCCCGATGTTCACCTGTCACGGGCAAGCGATGCCGCGGAAAGCGGGATATGTTGATAAAGCGGTGAAGACGGCGAAAATCCGGGAAAGATGAACTTGTGGATTGCGGAGTCTGACGGGATAAGCCGCGTCATTGCCGATGCTATCCACGTAGCCGCAATGAACTCATTCCCGTAACTATCCGCAGGTGACACACGAGGATGAAAGGCCGTCTCGTTTTGGAACAAGGAGCACAAAAATGCTCTTTTTTGTCCACACGCCGGTCTATCCTCAATTCTCTCACATCCTGTCCCAAGGTTTCCTTACATTCCGTTCATGTTTGAAATTAAGGGTCTTTGGTAGCCTCTCATGCCTGCCAAACTAAGGTGTTTTCCCCAGTCAGCGGTGGATAGCGTGAATAACTCCATGTCCAAGCGGTCCAAGGCCGAGACTTACTTCCACCTTCACCTCGTGTCGGACGCGACGGGGGAGACCCTCAACACCATCGCCAAGGCGGCCACGGCCCAATTTGTCGGCGCCCGGCCCCTCGAACACACCTATGCGCTTGTTCGCTCCGAACGTCAGATGACTCGGGTTCTTCAGGAAATAGAAGCGGCGCCCGGCGTGGTCATGTTTACGCTGATGAGCGACGAGCTGCGCACCCTGTTGGAAAACCGCTGCCGCGAATTGATGGTGCCGGCGATCTCGGTGCTCGATCCGGCCATCGACGCCTTGGCCCAATATCTGGGAGCCGATCGCAGCCACAAGCCCGGCGGTCAGCATGAGCTCAATGCCCGCTATTTCTATCGGATCGAGGCGCTCAATTTCACGATGGCCCATGACGACGGCCAGAACGTGAGCGATCTGGACCATGCGGAAATCGTCTTGGTGGGCGTCAGCCGAACCTCCAAAACGCCGACCTGCATCTATCTCGCCAATCGCGGTTTCCGCGCGGCCAATGTCCCGATTGTCCCCAACGTGCCCTTGCCGCCCGGTCTTGAGAGCCTGAAAGGCCCGCTTATCGTGGGACTCACGGCCAACCCGTCCCGCCTGATTCAAATCCGCAAGAACCGCCTCTTGGCGCTCACGCGGGAGGACCTGCCGGAAAGCGATTATATTGACGAGGATTCCGTGCGGGAGGAGATCGTCTTTGCCCGTCGTGTTTTCGAGCGTTGCGGCTGGCCGATCATTGATGTCAGCCGCCGCTCCATCGAAGAAACGGCGGCCGAGATTCTCAACCTCTATCAGGCCCAGGGTCCGACCTGATGACCGGCCCGCTCGTTCTTGCGTCCGGATCCATGGCGCGCCGTGCCCTTTTGGCTGGCTCTGGCGTTCCCTTTGACATTCTTCCTGCTGATATCGACGAGCGGTTCCTGATCGGCCAGCTTGAAGATCGGGAGACACCCTCCGCTGATATTGCCCAGGCGCTGGCCGACCAGAAGGCGCTTACGGTTTCCGCCAAGCGCCCCGATGCCCTGGTGCTTGGGGGCGACCAGGTGTTGAGCCTCCAGGGATCGATCTTCTCAAAACCCCGAACGCCGGACGAGGCCCGGGATCGGCTGTCCTTGCTCCGCGGTCGGACCCATCACTTGCACAATGGCTTGTCCCTGGCGCAGGGCGGGGAAGTCGTTTGGCGTTACCGGGAAGTGGCCGCGCTGACCATGCGAGACTTTTCCGATGACTTTCTGGACGATTTTATCGCCCGGCATGGGGAAGCGGTGCTCACAAGTGTCGGCGCTTACCGGCTGGAGGATGAAGGCATTCAACTCTTTGAGCGGATCGAAGGCGACTATTTCGCCATTCTGGGCCTGCCTCTTCTTCCCTTGCTGAGCGAACTGCGCAGCCATGGCGTGGTGCCGACATGACGCTATCGGATCATGGCCTCACCGGGGCCGCGAAACTTGCCGGCGTCCTCGGATGGCCCGTCGCCCATTCCCTGTCGCCCCGGCTCCATGGCTACTGGCTCCGCCACCACCATGTGGATGGTGCCTATGTGCCCCTGCCCGTTCCACCGGAGCGCCTGGACCAGGCCATCCGTGCCCTGCCGGTATTGGGATTCGCCGGCGCCAATCTGACGATCCCCCACAAGGAAAACGTGCTTTCCCTTCTTCAGTCCGTGAGCGAAACGGCCCGGCGTATCGGCGCCGTCAACACCCTGATCATCAATGGACAAGGCGATATTCATGGGCACAATACGGATGCCGAAGGTTTCATGGCGAGTGTCACCGACGCGATCGGCGACGTCGCTCCGGGGCGGGTTATCATTCTGGGGGCCGGTGGTGCGGCCCGCGCCGTTGCTGTCGCACTGCTCGAGGCGGGATACTCAACCCTGATCCTCTGTAACCGAACCGTTGAACGCAGCCGGGCCCTGGCCGATCATTTGCGATCCTTCGGAGCGGATGCCCAGGTTCAACCCTGGCCTCCAGCCCCTGAAGCCTTGGCCCGCGCAGATTTTCTGATAAACACCACATCGCTCGGCATGCGCGGACAACCGGATCTTGACCTTGATCTCCAGTCCCTGCCGGACCATGCAATCGTCAGCGATATTGTCTACACCCCCCTCGAAACCACGCTGCTGCGCCATGCCAAGATGCGGGGTCTGCGGACCGTGGACGGTCTTGGCATGCTGCTCCACCAGGCGCGTGCCGGTTTCGCCGCTTGGTTCGGTGTGGCGCCGGCCGTGACGCCGGAATTGAGAACCCATATGCTCGCCGCATTCAAAGAGGCATGACAGATGTTGATCATTGGTCTGACAGGATCCATCGGCATGGGCAAATCCGCGACGGCCAAAATGTTCGCCGAGGCGGGCGTACCGGTCTATGACGCCGATGCCGCCGTGCATGCTCTCTATGCGCCGGGCGGACAGGCGGTCGATCCGATTGGGGAGGCGTTTCCGGGCGTCATCAAGGATGGCGGGGTGGATCGGACCGCGCTCGGTCAGGCCGTTCTCGATAATGCGGAGGCGATGAAACGGCTTGAAGCGATCATTCATCCCCTTGTGGGCCAGGTACAGATTGCCTGGCTCCAGGCCCGCGCCGGTGATGGTGCGCCCATGGTCGTTCTGGATATTCCGCTGCTCTTTGAGACCGGCGGTGACGCCCGCGTTGATGTTGTCGTGGTCGTCAGCGCACCGGAAGACGTGCAGCGGACCCGGGTCTTGGAACGCCCCGGCATGACGACAGAAAAACTCGATGCCATTTTGGCCAAACAGACCCCGGACCCGGAAAAGCGTGCCCGCGCCGATTTCATCGTCGAAACCGACAAGGGGTTCGACCACGCCCGGGCACAAGTCGCCTCTATCCTGAAAGCACTCGAAGGCCGCGACGGATCGATCTGGCCCTCGGACAGGCAGCCTTGAGGACGGCCGGTCTTCCGGAAAATCAGAGTAAAATTGCGTCCTTGCCAAATCTTCGGGTGGTTTGCGGTCACGCCGAATGTTCCTTAGGGTTCGCCCCGCGCCGCTCATTCAATGCTCGTCGGAAGGTGACCCATGGACGAACCGGCTTTTGGGACTTTTCGCCCCTCGCCCTTGCAGGCATGGCTGATTACCCGCAGCCGCGCCCTGAAAAGAAACAAGGGGCTCGGGCGGGCCGTCATGTCCCTCGGGCTTCGACTTGCGGGTCTGCGGAACAAGGACACGGTCATTGATGTGGCGGTGTTTGAAAGCGAACGGGCGCGCCTGCGGCCCCATGACAATCTGTCCGACAAGCGGGTCCTTGCCACGCCCCAATTCTGGGATGCGGCGGAACGCCGGCGCCTCTGGGACGCGGTCGCCAAGGGACCGAAGGACCGTCCCTTTCTGTTTGTCGACATCGGCGCCAATGCCGGCTTCTACAGCCTGTTCATGCGGGCCGCCGCGAGAGCCTTCGGCCGGAAACTCCGTGTGGTCGCGGTCGAACCGGATCCCCATATGCGCGCGCGATTGATGTTCAATCTTGAAGCATCAAGGGCCCTGTCCCAGGTCGTCGTCCTGCCCTGGGCCGCGACGGAAACGGCCGGCATGGTGCAGCTTTATACAAATCCCGACAATCGCGGCCAGAACTCCGTCATCGATACCGGGTCGGAGAATGCCATTGATGTGGAAGGTCATCCGATTATCGACATTCTGTATGAGGCAAGTCCGGATCATCCCGTCGATGCCTTGAAAATCGATATTGAGGGAGCGGAGCTTCCTGCCCTGCGCGGCATGTTCGCCACGGTAGTCGACGCGTTCTGGCCACGGCTGATCGTGATGGAAGCCAAGGCGGACGGTGTGTCGAACGATGCCCTCGACCTGTGCCTTGACCATGGCTATGAGGTCGATCTGTCAACAAGGATGAATGTCGTGCTGCGCCTTCCGGAAGAAACGGCCTAGTCGACGGCACCAGGATCAAACGAAGAAAATGACGCGAGAAATCGTTCTTGATACGGAAACAACGGGCCTTGATCCGACGACCGGCGACCGGATCGTCGAGATCGGGGCGCTCGAACTGATCAATCACGTGCCCACGGGCCGGACCTATCACCAATATATCAATCCGGAACGGCATATGCCGGAGGAAGCCTATCGCGTCCATGGCCTTTCCGACGACTTCCTGCGCGATAAACCGGTTTTTGCGCAGATTGCGGATCAATTCCTGGCCTTCATTCAGGATTCGAAATTCGTCATCCACAATGCCGATTTCGACATGAAGTTCCTGAACTGGGAATTCCAAGCGCTGGGCCATGCCGCGTTCGGACCGGACCGGGCCATCGACACCCTGCGCCTCGCGCGTCGCCGGTTTCCCGGTGCGCCCGCATCCCTTGACGCCTTATGCAAACGGTTTGGTGTCGATAATTCGAACCGGGATCTTCACGGGGCCCTGATCGACTCCGAGCTGCTTGCCGGTGTCTATCTGGAATTGATCGGAGGGCGGGAACCGGGCCTGCGGCTTGTCGGCTCGTCCCAGGATGATGGGGATGAAAACAGGTCCCGGCGGCCGACCCATGCGCCCCGCCCGCAACCGCTTACGCCACAGCTATCGGACGCGGAAAAAGCCGCCCACGACGCATTCATCGACGGCTTGAAAAGCGATGATCCGGTCTGGAAATGGGCATCGCCCGGCGACGCATCCAGAGACCCGCAAGCCCGGCCTGACAAGGATTGAACGAAGATCAGGACACTGACGGTGGCGTCTGGCCTTCCTTCTGCCGTTGCGCCAGTTGCTGACGGTAGAGAACGGAAAAATCCACCGGATCGATCAGCAAAGGCATGAACCCGCCATCACGGGTCATGTCGGCCAGGATCCGCCGCGCAAACGGAAACAGCGTGCGGGGCGCCTCGACCAGCATGACCGGCTGAATGCTCTCCGCCGGGATGTTCTCAACGGAAAAAAGACCGCCATAGACCAGTTCGGCAATGAAGAGGGGCTTGTCATCGCGCTTTGCCGAGGCCGACAGCTGGATCACGCATTCATGGGTGTTCTGGCCGACATCCCGTGACTGCACTTCCACATTGACCGAAACCTCCGGACCTTGCCCGCCCACGGCCATGGCGATGGATTGCGGCGCATTCGGATTTTCAAACGACAGATCACGGACATATTGGGCAATGACCCGCAACTGCGGAATGCCCGTGGCCGTGGTGTCCGCGCCATTGGTCGGTTTCGGCGTTTCGGCTTCACTCATGGATGACGACCCCCATTTGGCCTTGTGTGGATAAAATTTAAGCCGAGCCTGTAGCACGGGGCCCACGGGCGCGGCAAGAACATCGGCCTTGTGTTGTGGTCACGGTCGCGGCGGATCGAGATCCTCGAAATCGCCCTCGATGATGGTCGGTCCTCTCGGGGATCTGCTTGCCGCCGGCTTGGCCTGCTTTAACAGATGATTGAACACGGCCCGCCCCAACCGTCGCCGCACAGCCGGCACGAAGAGAAGGAACCCGAGGGCGTCGGTCAGAAAACCCGGCGTCAGCAACAGCGCGCCCGCCACCAGAAGAAAGACGCCCACAAAGACTTCTTCCACTGGCATTTCATGGGCCTGGAGATGGGCGCGGGCGCGGCTGACGGCCGCCATGCCCTGAATGCGAAGGAGGGCCGTGCCCAGGAAAGCGGTCAGCACCACCAGGACAAGGGTCGGCATGAGGCCGATGCTCTGGCCGAGTGTAATGAACAAGGCGATCTCGATGATCGGGATGGCCACAAAGGCCATGAAAATCAGCAGCGCCACTTTCTTCGTCCTCGGTTGGGCCTTCGTGTCGCCTGCCGGGATCGGTCTCGAGGCGACTGAAAGCGGGCATCACACCCTGTGGGGTTGTTGATCCATGCCTGACAGAAGTAATGTAGGGTTCATCCAGGCCATGTAACCATCTGGCCGGCATCGGGCGTCTTCCATTTCCGACAAAACGGGCTCCAATGATGCAAAGGACGGGGATGATGGCAGGGTCACTTGAGATGCGTGCGCCGATCGGGGTTCACGGTTGGCGCATCGAACAAAGTGTGACCCTGTGATCCTTTGTGCCGCGCATCGGGTTCCTATGTTATGGGAGTAGGATTGCAGGGAACCGCACGCCGATGAACCGGGATCGATATAAAAGAGGACGGGAGCGGTGGATACAACTGGGATAGGCAATAACGTGGCACTTCTCGAATTCATTGTTCTCGCGGTGTTGTTCGCCTTCATCGTGATGAAGTTGCGCAGTGTTCTGGGACGGCGGACCGGCGAGGAGCGCCGCCGCCCCGATCCTTTCACCCGTTCAAATGATGATGCGGAGCGCGCCAACGGGGCCCACGCCCCGGCGGCCGACAATGGCGGTGACAATGTGGTCGCCTTGCCTCGCCATCATCAGGACATGGACGATGAGGACGCCGAGGATCGGCTGGCCCGTTTCGCGCCCAAGGGCTCGCCGCTCGCCCAGGCGCTTCTGGATATCCAATTGGCCGACCGGGCATTCGAGCCTCAAGACTTCATGGGCGGTGCCAAGAGCGCCTATGAAATGATCGTGACGGCATTTGCCGCCGGCGACCGGGCCACGCTGAAGCCGCTGTTGAGCAAAGAGGTCATGGCGGATTTCGACGCGGCCATTGCCGATCGGGAATCCCGGGGCGAAACCGTTGACTTCCAATATGTGGGACTGATTTCGGCCAAGCTGACCGAAGCGTCCCTGATCGACCGGATCGCCGAGCTGACGGTTAAATTCGTCAGCGAAGTGATTTCCGTGAAAAAGAACAGCGATGGCGCCGTGATTGAGGGGGACCCGTCCGCGGTGCGGCAGGTCACCGATGTTTGGACTTTTGCCCGCGACACGCGCAGCGCGGATCCCAATTGGGAACTGGTGGGCACGGCCGGTTGATCTGACCGGATCCGTCGCGCCCCATCCGCGCTGTGTTCTTCACGTGTCGGCTTAAGCCGGACACGGCGGGAGACAGGACGAGGGAAGCGATGGTGGATGATCCCAGGGACACGGGACGCGGGCC
>CAZFWG010000010.1:70404-77793 GCA_964522525.1 uncultured Alphaproteobacteria bacterium
GACTCCGTGGCGGTGAGGCGGTTCTTCGAAACCCGTTTTCGCCCGTCCCTCGTTTATTCCGGAAATCTGTCGCAAGGCTTGATGACCGGTTATTTCGAGCCCGAACTGAAGGGCAGCCTGGTTCGCGACGAAACCTACAACACGCCCATCCGGGCCCTGCCGGAAGATCTCGTCCAGGTGGATCTCGGACAATTCCGGGACGATCTCCGGGGCCGGCGCATCGCCGGCGAGGTCAAGGACGGACGATTGGTTCCGTATGCGGACAGGGCCGACATCCAGGCCGGCGCCCTTGGCGAAAAAGAACGGGTTCTCGCCTGGGTCGACAGTCCGATCGACGCCTTTTTCCTCCATATTCAGGGCTCCGGGCGGATCCGCCTGCCCGATGAAACGGTGCTGCGCGTCGGTTATGCGGGCCAGAACGGCCATCCTTACACGGCCATTGGCCGGGTCCTGATTGATGAAGGTGAGATCCCCCGTCAGCGGATCTCCATGCAATCGATCCGCGCCTGGCTTGCCGCCCACCCGGAAGACGCATCCCGGGTCATGGAAACGAATGCTTCCTACATTTTCTTCCGTCCCATTGACGTTTCCGATCCTGCCCTGGGTCCCCTGGGGTCCCAGGGCGTGCCCCTTGCGCCGGAGCGCAGTCTGGCCATTGATCCGCGATACCATGCGTTCGGGATGCCGATCTGGGTCGAGACCAAGGCGCCCACATCCTCGTCCGTGGACGATCCGGCAGTCTTCCGCCGGCTCATGATTGCCCAGGATACGGGCGGGGCCATCCGCGGTGTCGTCCGCGGCGATCTGTTTTTCGGCCATGGAGAGGAAGCTGCCAATCGGGCGGGGCGGATGAATTCTCCAGGGCGGTTTTATGTGCTGTTGCCGAGGTCTTTCGAAGAGGGGTAACGGATCGCCATCCCTCGACCAACGCTTGGCCACAACGCCAAAGGCCATGGGCACCGGATCGGCTTGAAGACCGGAAACGCCTCGGGATGCGCCATTCATGAAGGACAAGGACCAGTGGCGAAGGGACGATCCCTGACGGCGGAGGAATCTGCGTTGTGGCGAAGGGCCATGCGCCACACGGAACCCTTGTCCGATCGTCCATCTGAATCGCCAAACCCGGATCCGAAACCGGTTGCGGCGGCGGCTTCGGAACCCCCGGCCTCGAGGCCCCTGTCCCGCCCGTCCCCCGAACAGCCCGCCCCAAAAAAGCCCGATCCCAAACCGACACAGGAAAAGCGCCTGCATGGCCTCGATTCGGCAACGGCCCGCAAGGCAAGAAGAGGTAAACTGTCCGTAGAGGGACGGATCGATCTCCATGGCATGCGCCAGGACGAGGCGCACGGCGCGCTGATCCGCTTCGTCATGTCTTCCGTGACCAGAGGGCGACGTTGCGTTCTTGTCATTACCGGCAAGGGAGGACGGGAAAGGGATGATGGTGACGCGCTGTTCATGAGCCGTCAGGGGACGGGCGATGGCGTGTTGCGCCGCATGCTGCCGGTTTGGCTCGCTCAGGAGCCGTTACGCTCCCGGGTCTATGCCTGTGAGGCCGCTCATTCGAGGGATGGTGGCTCGGGCGCATTTTACGTATTCTTGAAACGTGCTCGATCCTCCGCCTAGATGCGCGAGAGCCCTTTTTTGGGCGGAGATTTGTTGTCTGACCTGTTGCCGCGTGCGCCCTTTGGGCCTGGACGATATCGAAAATGAAGGACGAAACGCTCAGATTCTACAACAATAACGCGGCACGGTACGGTCGGCGCATGCCGTCCGGGCAGTTTCGCCGTCACCGGGATGAGTTTGTGTCGCAGCTTGCACCGGGCACCCATATCCTCGATCTGGGATGTGGTGGCGGTCACCATGCCGAAGCGTTCCTCCAGGACGGTTTCACGGTAACCCTCGTTGATGCATCCACGGCGCTCGCGGCCATCGCGCGTGCCCGCACCAGCCATGACGTCCTTGTGCGGGATTTCGAGGATCTCGATTTTGACGGGACGTTTGACGGCATCTGGGCCGCCGCCTCCCTGCTCCATGTGCACCAGGACAGATTATCCGTGGTCTTCCAGAAACTGGTCCGCAGCCTGCGACCGGGTGGCCTGCTCAAGGTGAGTTTCAAGGAGGCCGACACGGAATGGGTCGACGATTTCGGCCGTTATTTCTGCGCCATGGACGGCAAACAGCTCGCGGTGCATTTCGACGATCTGGAACTCGAGACCAAACGCATCGAGACCAATAACGGCACCAGCAGTGACGGCACCCCCACCCGCTGGGTCTGGGGAACCGCCAAGAAGTCCCTCTGATCCTACTTGCGGGATTTGCCTTCCCTACAGAATGAACCGGCTGAGATCGGCATTCTTGGCCAGATCACCGATATGCTCGTCCACATAGGCCTTGTCGATTGTCACCGTATCGCCCGAGCGATCGGGGGCCGCGAAACTGACATCGTCAAGCACCCGCTCCATGACCGTGTGCAGCCGGCGGGCGCCGATATTCTCGATCGTGGCATTGGCTTCCGCCGCGATATCGGCCAGGGCGTCAATGCCGTCATCGGCAAAACTCAAGGTCACGCCTTCGGTTTCCATCAAAGCGACGTACTGCTTGATCAGGCTTGCTTCCGGTTCCGTCAGGATGCGCCGGAAATCGTCCCGGCACAGGGCCTCGAGCTCCACGCGGATCGGCAACCGGCCTTGAAGCTCCGGCAGCAGATCCGACGGTTTGGCCAGGTGAAAAGCGCCGGAGGCAATGAACAGGATGTGATCCGTCCGCACGGAACCATGTTTGGTGGAGACGGTCGTGCCTTCGATCAAGGGCAGCAGGTCGCGCTGAACCCCTTCCCGGCTCACATCGGCACCCTGACGCTCGGAGCGCGCGGTGATCTTGTCAATCTCGTCCAAAAAGACGATACCGTCATTCTCGACCTTGGTGATCGCTTCCTGGATGATCTGTTCCTCGTCCAGGAGCTTGTCGGATTCCTCCGCCATCAGAAGATCGTGGCTTTCGGACACTTTCATGCGTCGGGTCTTGGTGCGCCCGCCCATGGCCTTGCCGAAAATGTCGTTGAGATTGATCATGCCCATCTGAGCGCCCGGCATGCCGGGGATTTCGAAACTGGGAAGACCCGACCCCGTATCTGCCACTTCGATTTCGATCTCGCTGTCATCGAGTTCGCCATTGCGCAACTTCTGCCGGAATGACTCCCGTGTCGTTTCCTTGGCGTCCGGTCCCACCAGGGCATTCAGTACCCGTTCCTCGGCGCCCTTATAGGCGCGGGACTGGACCTCGCCGCGCTTAGCGTCCCGCACAAGCGTGATCGAGGCTTCGAGCAGATCCCGGATGATCTGCTCCACGTCCCGTCCCACATAGCCGACTTCCGTGAACTTGGTTGCCTCGACCTTGATGAACGGCGCTTTCGCCAACTTGGCGAGGCGGCGGGAAATCTCCGTCTTGCCCACCCCCGTGGGGCCGATCATCAGAATGTTCTTCGGGAGCACTTCCTCCCGCAAGGGATCCTGCAACTGCATGCGCCGCCAGCGGTTGCGCAGCGCAATGGCGACCGCGCGCTTGGCCGCGTTCTGGCCGATGATGTGCCGGTCCAGCTCATGGACGATTTCACGGGGCGAGAAAACGGTCATATTCGGGATCAGCCTTTCAGACGTTCGAGGGTCAGTTCTTCATTCGTGTAGACACAGATCTCGGCGGCGATCGCCATCGCCTTGCGGGCGACGGCCTCCGCATCGAGATCGCTGTCCTGGAGTGCGCGGGCCGCCGCGAGGGCATAGTTCCCGCCGGAGCCGATGGCGGCAACGCCCCCGTCGGGCTCAAGCACATCGCCCGTGCCGGTCAGGACCAGGGTGGTTGTCACGTCGGCCACGATCATCATGGCCTCGAGGCGGCGCAGGAAGCGGTCCGTCCGCCAGTCCTTGGCCAGCTCGACGGCGGCGCGGGTCAACTGCTTGGGATACATTTCGAGTTTGGCTTCAAGGCGCTCGAACAGGGTCATGGCATCGGCCGTGGCGCCGGCAAAGCCGGCAATGACATGGCCGCCTGACCCTAAAGGTCGCACTTTGCGCGCATTGCCCTTGATAATGGTTTGGCCGAGGCTGACCTGTCCGTCGCCAGCGATCACCACCTCGGATCCCTTGCGCACGGACAGGATGGTGGTGCCGTGCCATGTCGGCGTGCCGCCCGGGGAAGCTGGATCAGTCAACACAATCTCCGCAATGGGATGGTGAATGGTTTCATGGTCTGGCACATGTATCGCAGATTAGTGAGCGATCAAGACGGGCCGCCTGCCAAAACAGCCTGCCATTTCGCTGCCGCGCCGGCGGCGGAACCGCAACGAAACAGGAGACGACGGCATGCGTAAGGCAACCGTCACGCGCAAGACCAAGGAAACCGACATTACCGTCAGCCTCGACCTGGATGGAACCGGCCGGTCGGATCTGGTGACGGGGATTGGCTTCCTCGATCACATGCTAGACGCCTTTGCGCGGCATGGTCTGATCGACTTGACGGTGCGGGCTCAGGGAGACCTGCATATCGACGCCCACCACACGACCGAAGACACAGGAATCGTCATCGGCCAGGCGGTGCGGCAGGCCTTGGGCGATCTGAAGGGCGTGCGCCGTTTCGGCGATGCCACCGTGCCCATGGATGAGACCCTGACCCGGGCCGCCATCGACCTGTCGGGACGTCCCTATCTGGTCTGGCGGGTGGATTTTTCCCGGGACACGATCGGGACGATGGATACGGAACTGTTCAAGGAATGGTTCCAGGCCTTCGCGACCAACGCGACGCTGACCCTCCATCTCGATACTTTTTATGGGGAGAACAACCACCACATCGCCGAAAGCTGCTTCAAGGCCTGCGCGCGGGCCCTGCGCATGGCGGTGGAGCCGGATCCAAGGCGGCTCCATGATGTTCCGTCCACCAAGGGAAGTCTGGGAGAGATCGGATGAGCGAGACGGTCGCGCTCGTGGACTATGGCTCGGGCAATCTGCATTCGGCCCAGAAGGCTCTGGAGCGGTCCGCGTCCGAGGCAGGGCTGCCTTCGCGCATCGTTCTTGCGACCCAACCGGAAACCGTGGCCGCCGCCGACCGGGTCGTGCTTCCGGGTGTGGGTGCCTTCGCCGACTGTCTTGCCGGGCTCAAGGCCGTCGACGGCATGGTGGAGGCGCTCCACGGCGTGGTCGCATCGGGCAAACCCCTTCTCGGCATTTGTGTCGGCATGCAGCTTATGGCGACCACCGGCCATGAACACGGGCACCATCCCGGTTTCGATTGGGTTCCGGGAGATGTGATCGCGCTTGATCCCAAGGGGGATGGCCCGTTCAAGATCCCCCATATGGGATGGAACGCGCTTGAACTGGATGATCCCCACCATCCGGTTCTCGTCGGCTTGCCGCAAAGCGAGGGTCACGCCTATTTCGTCCATTCCTATGGTTTCGTGCCGGCGGATCCGGCCCACGCCCTGGCGCACACGGATTTCGGCGGCGCCGTCACGGCGATCATCGGTCGGGAGACGGTCGTCGGTACCCAGTTCCATCCGGAAAAAAGCCAGGCCGTGGGGCTGGCGCTCCTGCGCAATTTTCTCCTGTGGCGCCCCTGACCGGTTGAGCGAAACCCGTCCTTGAAGGGAAGATTTGATCCATGATCCTGTTTCCGGCCATCGACCTGAAAAACGGCGCCTGCGTGCGTCTTGAGCAGGGGGATATGGACCGCGACACGGTGTTCAATGCCGATCCGGCCGCCCAGGCGCGGGACTTCGAGGGTCTGGGCTTTGAATGGCTCCATCTCGTTGATCTCAACGGCGCGTTTGAAGGCCGTCCCGTCAATGAGGATGCGGTGACCGCGATCCGCAAAACCGTGACGGGCCCCATCCAATTGGGCGGTGGCATCCGGGACCGGGCCACCATCGACTTCTGGCTTGGTGCCGGCATCACCCGGGTCATTCTGGGCACGGTCGCTGTCCGTGATCCGGATCTGGTGCGCGAGGCGGCGAGTGCCCATCCGGGTCGCGTGGCCGTGGGCATCGACGCCCGGGGCGGCAAGGTGGCGGTCGAAGGCTGGGCCGAAACGGCCGACATCGAGGCCACGGACCTTGTGAAACGCTTTGAGGACGCGGGCGTCGCGGCCATCATTCATACGGATATCGACCGGGACGGTCTTCTGGGCGGCGCGAATGTGGCCGCCACGGCGGAACTTGCCCGCGCCGTTTCCATTCCCGTTATCGTGTCAGGCGGCGTCGCCGGGCTTGATGATCTGCGGGCCGTCGCGGCGGTCGAGGGGGATGGGGTCATCGGCGCCGTGATCGGACGGGCGCTTTATGACGGGCGGATCGATGCCGCCGAGGCGCTGGCCTTGAGCGCCAAGACGCGGGGAACGTAGAATGCTCAAGACACGGATCATCCCCTGCCTCGACGTCAAGGACGGCCGCGTGGTCAAGGGCGTCCAGTTCGTCGATCTGCGGGATGCCGGCGATCCGGTGGAACAGGCCCGGGTCTATGACGCCGCCGGCGCCGATGAGCTCTGTTTCCTCGACATCACCGCGAGCCACGAAAAGCGCGGTATTCTGCTCGATGTGGTGACCCGCACGGCGGAGGCCTGTTTCATGCCCCTGACCGTGGGCGGCGGTGTGCGGACCACGGACGATATCCGTCAATTGCTGCTGGCGGGGGCGGACAAGGTGTCGATCAACACGGCCGCCGTGCGCGATCCGGATTTCGTGGCGCAGGCCGCCCGCAAATTCGGTAGCCAATGCATTGTGGTAGCGATCGACGCGCGATCCTCCGCACAGGACAGATGGGAAATCTTCACCCATGGCGGCCGGGAAGCCACGGGGATCGACGCGATTGCCTTTGCAAGGCGTGTGTGCGAGCTCGGCGCGGGCGAGATCCTGCTGACCTCCATGGACCGGGACGGCACAAGGGCCGGGTTTGATGTGGATCTGACCCGCACGGTGGCTGAAGCGGTGCCCGTCCCCGTCATCGCGTCCGGCGGCGTGGGTACCCTCGATCATCTCGTTGAGGGTGTCAGGCTGGGCCAGGCCGATGCGGTCCTGGCCGCCTCGATTTTCCATTTCGGCGAGCATACGATTGCAGAGGCCAAGGACCATATGGCCAGGGCAGGCATACCGATCCGAGTGTGACCCAAAGGCCGCACGCGAAGATGAATGCCATGTAACGCTGACAGGGCGCCTTTCACGTGTAACAGTTCCATGACATGCTCACGCGTCTGGTTGGGAATTACAACCTTTATAAGAGGTTTGGCCAGTGGGGGGCTTGATCGATGACCATGGACAGGTCGGGGCCGACACGGGAAGTGGAGCTTGTGCTCCAGATGGATCCGATGGCCGTCGGGGGCTTGCGGAATTTGGCGTGGCTCCGGCCC
>CAZFWG010000010.1:77893-85253 GCA_964522525.1 uncultured Alphaproteobacteria bacterium
GTCTTCGAGACCTTGATCGAACGGCGGCGGGCCCATGTCATGCTGGAAAGCGGTGCCCAGGTGGAACTCGCCTTTGATCTGGGTGAAATCCGCGCCGGCCCTCCACGCATGCCCGTCTGCGAGGTGGAGTTGGAACTGCTTTCGGGCACTCCGGATTGTCTCTTCACCCTCGCCCGTCAGATCGCCGAGACCGTGCCCGTATCCATCGGCTTACGGAGCAAGGCGGCCCGGGGCTATGCGCTGATGCTGGGCACGCCTGCAAGGCCCGTCAAAGGGGTCCGTCCCCGGGTCGATCAAACGGAAACGGTCGAAACGGTCTTCGCCCAGGTGATCGGTTCGGGCCTTAAACAGACGCTGGCCAATGAACCCGCCATTCTGGAGACCCATCATATGGGCGGGGTGCATCAGATGCGCGTCGGACTGCGGCGCCTGCGCGCGGCCTTGGGTCTGTTCCGCCATACATTCGGGCGCCAATATCTGGGGCCTATCGCCGATGAAGCCAAGACCGTCGCCACGCGTCTGGGCAAGGTCCGGGATCTGGATGTGCTGGTCACTGATATTCTGAAGCCGGTTCTCCAAAGCGGATCCCACGAACAGAGTCTGATGTCCTTGTACGAACGGGTCGACCGGGCCCGGCAGGAGGCCTGGGAGGATCTGTTGGCCGAATGGGACAGCTCGAGCCGTCTGGCCCTTTTCGCCTTGCAGGTCGAGGCTTTGGTGCAATGCCGGCCGTGGCGTGAAGCGCCGAAGAGGTCCGCCGTCTGGGACCAGCCCATTGAGCCCTTCGCCGCAAGCAGCCTGCAGAAGAAATGGCGGGACGCAGAAAAGCTCGGGCAGAATCTTGATGGGCTCAGCCTACGGGAACGTCACGAACTGCGCATCGCCATCAAGAAGCTGCGTTATACCGGCGATTTCTTTGCCGACCTTTATGATCCGCAGGCAACAAACGCTTACCTCGCTTGCCTTTCCAAGCTCCAGGACAGTTTCGGCGCGCTCAATGATGTGGCCACGGCCTCGATGCTTTTGCCCCGTTTCACCGGTGGCAAGGGTCGCGGCGGCAAACGGCGACAACGGGCGATGGCCCGCGTGCTTTCCTGGCACAGCGCCCGGGCGGACCAGCAATGGGTCAAGGCCAAGACCCGCTGGGCCGACCTGTGCGCCACCCGGCGTTTCTGGGAGCGCAACGCCTAGTGCAACGGCCCAGACGGATGATGCGGCCGAAGGTCGACATCCATCCGGAGAAGTCGTTGCACTCGTTCATCGTCTTCACGATCTTGTCAGATCTGGCGGACGACTCCCCACACCGCCGCCATTGATCCAATCCGTTATCATGGTCTCGAGATGGCGTGCCTTCCGTCGATCGTCGAGAACCCCAATACCGAATGATCCTGAAGCTGATCATCAAAAAGGCAGACTGGTTCAAGTTGTTAGGCGCATCCGTTTTGTTCAGTACAATGATAGAATTGGCCGTGAGTATCTACAAGCTGATGAACTAGACCTTCGGGATGTTCTCCATCCGGGGCCTTTGGCCGGCAAGGCCCGATGGTTTTTGAACGCCGGGCGTCCCATGGTATCAACACGATATCCACGCGTCCGAGGCTTACCGCGTCAACCGGCGTGCGGGCAGCCATAAGGGAACCTCTCGATGGAAAAGTCCGACTTCGACCGCCTTGCCGTCATCCTGAATCATCTCGGGTCCGTAATCGACGAGCGGCGTGGTGCTGATCCGTCCACATCCTATGTGGCGGCCAAGCTCGCCAAGGGCGTTGAACACTGTGCCAAGAAAGTGGGCGAGGAAGCGGTGGAAACGGCCATGGCCGCCGTGCAGCTCACACCAAGCGGCCCGCGTGACGCGCTGGTGGCGGAATCCGCCGATCTTCTTTTCCACCTGATGATCCTATGGGCAATGACGGATGTGACACCGGACGCCGTGGCGGCCGAACTCGAGCGCCGGGAGGGTGTTTCCGGCCATGCGGAAAAGGCCGCCCGGCCATCCTGAGGTCGCCGGGGCGACAGGGACCGCAACGCCCGATAGGATATGATCGCCTATCTACCACGGAAGGGAACGCCACCCATGCGCATGATCCTCATGGCCCTTGCTGCCCTTTGTCTTTTCGGCCTGCCGGCCCAGGCGACCGAAAAAGCGGCCGAGAAAACGGAACTGAACCCGCTGGACGAAGCCGCCGAGCACTATGTCAGGCTGGCCCTGACCTTCCGGCGCTTCGACAAGGCCTATGTGGATGCCTATTCGGGGCCGGAGGAATGGTCGAAAGACGCGGAAGACTCGCCCCTCGATCTGGATGGCATTCTGGCCGAGGCCCATGTGCTGCTGACGTCGCTTGAGGGTCTGCCCAAGAGTGAAGGCCTGGGCGAGCGCCGCCGCCAGCAGCTCATCAAGAATGTCCGGGCGCTGTCGACGCGGGCCCGCATGGCCAAGGGCGAGCGCTTGTCTTTCAATGAGGAAGCCAAGCTCCTCTTCGACGTGGAGGTCCCCGACTACGATATCGCTGCGTTCGATGCATCCCTTACGGAGCTTGACACCATGCTGCCGGGCCAAGGCCCGCTCGCGGCCCGCGCCCAGGCCTATCACGATCGTTTCATCATCCCGGCGGACAAGTTGAAAGAGGTCTTCGATGCAGCCCTGGCCGAATGCCGCCGCCGGACCTTGGAATATATTCCTTTGCCGGAAACGGAACGTTTCACCGTCGAGTTCGTCAAGGATCAGCCCTGGAGCGCCTATAACTGGTTCCAGGGTGATGCCCACAGCCTCATTCAGGTGAACACGGATCTTCCCATTCATGTGGACCGGGCTGTCGATCTCGGATGCCATGAGGGCTATCCGGGCCACCATGTCCATTCCATCCTGTTGGAACGGGATTTGAAACACGGCCGAAGCTGGATCGAATATTCAGTCCTGCCGCTTTATGGTCCCATGAGCCCGATCGCGGAGGGCTCCGCCAATTACGGCATCGAGGTCGCTTTTCCGCATCCGGAAAAAGTCATCTATGAGCGCGACGTACTCTTTCCCATGGCGGGGCTTGACCCCGCCACGGCCGCCGAGCTTGACCGGTTCAACGAACTGCGCCGTCAGCTCGCCTATGCCCGCACCCATTTCGGCCGTCTCTATCTCGACGGCGAGATTTCAAAGGAAGCCTATCTGGATGGCATCGTGACCTATCAGCTGGTCTCTCGTGTGCGGGCGGAGAAGTCTCTCTCCTTCCTTGAAACCTATCGCAGCTACATCATCAATTATTCCCTGGGCCAGGATTTGGTGAAGGCCTATGTGGAAAAGAAAGCGGGCGGGGATCCCTTCAAACGGTGGGAGATTTTCACCTGGGTCCTGAGCAACCCAGTAGGAGCGTCTGACCTGAAGTGACCTCTTGATCAGAGGGCGTCATTTGCAATGACCGAAGCTGAAACGGAACGGATGACGGTTCGCACGGCCTCTTGTACATGCGGTCAGTTGAAAATCGAGGTCAGCGGCGATCCGCTCGGCGTCGGCATCTGTCATGGTCTCGCCTGCCGGCGCCACGGCTGGGTGCGCCTGCCCCGCGGCGTGGAGATCCACGACAAGGACCCGGACTGATCAGGCCTATTCCGTGCGATGATATTTCTGGGATTGGGCCGCGAGAACCTGGGGCCAGGTGGACGCGAAATAGTCATAGGCCTCGTCCCAGGCCTTGCCCGTGCCCCAACCGCCATGGACCACAGTGACCGTGGTCTGCTCCGGCCCTTGCGCCTCGAAATGGATGGTCAACGGCGTCAGATGGGCACGGACCTCCGGCATATAGGGCGGCAGCGCCCAGGTGACCGACAGCATGCGTTCCGTCTGGTAGCCCAACACGCTTGTCCCTTCCGAGCCGCGCTGACCCGGTTCGGCATTGGGCAGGAAATAGACTTCATAGGGCCCGCCGGGCCGCAGATCGATCCTGGCGGCGGGCGCAAAGAAGGACTCGACACCTTCCTGGGTCGCCCAATCCGCCCACGCCTCTTTGAGGGGTGCATCGATGGTGGCGCTGGCGATGACCCGCCGCATGGGCCCTTCCTCGGTCACGATGCCCGGATCCGCGCTCGCGGCCGGGCCCATGGCAAAGATCAGAAATCCAAGAAGAACCAATTTTATCCTTGTCATGATGGGTCTCCTCTTTCCGGGGCTATGGTCCGCGCGCGGGGCGCGGACGTCATCCCATGGCAAGGCCCTTGGCGCTCGCCAGTTCCTTCAGGGATGTTTCCGGGCGCGGTCCGAAATGGCTGATGATCTCGCCGGCCGCGATGCTGCCCAGCCGCCCGCATTCGGCCAGGGGCCGGCCATGGGTGAAACCGAACAGGAAACCCGCTGCATAAAGATCACCGGCGCCGGTCGTGTCGATCACGGACCCCACCGCTTCCGCGCTGATGACGTGGATTTCGTCGTCGCGGGCGATGACCGAGCCATGTTCCGAGCGCGTGAGCGCAACGATGCCGCAGTCTTCCCGCACCCGCTGCAAGGCCTCGTCGAAGGTTTCGACCTCGTAGAGCGAGATGATCTCCGCCTCATTGGCAAAGAGAATGTCGACTTCTTCCGCCACCAGATGACGGAAATCCGCCCGGTGACGATCGACGCAGAACGCATCCGACAGGGTCAACGAGACCATGCGTCCAGCCGCATGGGCGATCCCGGCGGCCTTGTAATAGGCTTCTTTGGCCGGCTGTTGGTCGAACAGGTAACCCTCAAGATAGGTGACCTGGGCCATGGTGATCAGGGTCTCGTCCAGATCCGCCGCACTCAAGAGGGACGAGGCGCCAAGAAACGTGTTCATGCTGCGCTGGGCATCGGGCGTGACCAGGATGAGGCACCGGGCGCTGGGCGGGCCGTCCGTCGACGGGCTGGTCTGATAGGTGACCCCTGCGGCGCGGATGTCATGGGCGAAAATGCCGCCCAGCTCGTCATCGCGGACCTTGCCGATATAGGCGGCCTTGCCGCCGAGCGAGGCGACGCCGACAATGGTGTTCGCCGCCGACCCGCCGGAGACTTCCCGGCCCGGCCCCATTTTCGCGTAGAGGGAGGTGGCCCGTTCCGCGTCGATGAGGGTCATCCCGCCCTTGGCGATGTTCTCTTCTGCCAAAAAACCGTCATCGGCCTGGGCGATCACATCGACAATGGCGTTGCCGATGCCGGTCACGTCGAACTGAGTGTGTGTCATTGATGTCCTCGTCATCTTTTTGGAGCCGCACCGTAGTGCTCCCATACCAAAAGGGAAAGCCGGTTTTCCAGACGATGGCTTTGGGGGCCGGGCGCCGATCATGCTACGAATGACGACCGGATTGTTGGGATTAAGTCCATGATCGTTCACGTGTTTCGGGCAGCGGGACAGCTCTTCCACCCCCGCTTCATCTGGCTGCTCGTCAAGGCTTTTGCGCTTACCGCGCTCATTCTTGGCGCGCTTTACGCGGGCGGCCTGTTCGGCGTGGTGACCTGGATCCAGGGACTTGCGGAAGGCACCCTCGCCGTTTTCGGCGAGGTTCTCGCGGGTCTCGTGCTGTTCGTCCTGTTCATCATCATCTATTTGCCGGTGAGCGCGATCGTGCTCAGCCTGTTCGTGGAGGAGGCCGTGCGTGTGGTTGAGACCCGGCACTACCCGGCGAATATTGGCAAACGGGAAGCCGGGATCATGGAGTCCCTGGGCGTGGGGCTGCGCTTCGCCGGTGTCCTGATTGTCATGAATCTACTGGCCTTGCCGTTCTATATTCTGCTGCCCGGCCTCAACATCGTCCTGTTCCTGGTCCTGAACGGTTATCTCTCCGGACGGGAATATTTTGAAATGGTCGCGGCCCACCATATGGACGCACCGGCCATGCGCAGCTTGCGCAAGCGCTTCGGCCTGCGGGTCTTCCTCGCCGGCGTGATCATCGCGCTCCTGCTCGCGGTGCCGATCGTGAATTTCGTGGCGCCCCTGTTCGGGGCGGCGTTCATGGTCCATGTCTTCCAGGACATGGCGCGCCATGCCGGTCTGACGCAGACGGAGAATGCGGCATGAAGCCATTTTACTTGGGCGGCGCTGGTCTTATGGCCTTGGCCCTGTCGGCCTGTGTGCCGAGTGGCCTGGCGCCGACGCCGCAGACCTATGCCGATATGTCTTTGAGCACCCCGGCGCCCGCGCCCGTGGAGGTCATTGTTCCGTCTCTCGATAATCTGGCCAATCAGCCGCCGGAGGAGGTGATCCGCTTTCTGGGAGAGCCGGTCCTGGTGCGCAACGAGCCGGGTGCCCAGCTTTGGACCTACAGCAACGATCAGTGCCGCCTCTATTTCATCTTCTTTGAAGGGGAGAACCAGGTGCTCCGGCTCCACCACATGGAATCGGAGAGCCTCAAGAGTGTCCTGGGCGCGGATATGGACCGGCTCCAGGACTGCGTGGGCGCCGTCGCGACGCTCCATCAGACCCGTCCGCAGACCGCCTTCTCGCCCGCGCCGTCATCCTGAGTGCAGGCCATGGGCAGGCCCATCGCTCAGGCGATCACCTTGTCCTTGAACGCACACAGATCATTGATGACGCAGGTGGGGCAATCGGGCTTGCGGGCCTTGCACACATAGCGGCCGTGAAGGATCAGCCAGTGATGGGCGTGGAGCCCATAGCGGTCGGGCACGACCTTGAGGAGTTTCTCCTCCACCTCCAGAGGGGTCTTGCCGGGCGCCATGCCGGTCCGGTTTCCCACACGGAAGACATGGGTGTCGACGGCCATGGTCGGATGACCGAACGCCATGTTCAGGACCACATTGGCGGTCTTGCGCCCTACGCCCGGCAGGGCCTCCAGGGCTTCCCGGTCCTCCGGCACCTCGCCGCCATGCTTGGCGATCAAGGCTTCGCTCAGGGCAATGACATTCTTGGCCTTGTTGCGGTAAAGCCCGATGGTCTTGATGTAGTCGCGCAGCTTCTCTTCGCCCAAAGCCACCATTTTTTCCGGCGTGTCCACGACGGCGAAAAGTGGCCCCGTGGCCTTGTTGACCCCTTTATCCGTGGCCTGGGCGGAAAGCGCGACCGCGACCAGCAGGGTATAGGCGTTTACATGCTCAAGCTCGCCCTTGGGCTCCGGCGCCTCGGCGGCGAAACGGGCAAAGATCTCTTCAATCGTGTCGTGGGATATTCGTCGGCGCATGGCGGCAGAGTGCATCAATCCGTCCATGGATCAAGGGCGTTCATGGCCACGACAGCGGGCCAGAATGGGGACCGGAACGCTTTCAGCAAAAGTGTCGGCGGTTTTGCGGTTCGAAAACGCGACAAAACAGGAACTTGGAGCGCCTTCATGACTCGGAATAATTTGAGGCGGTCTAGAGTTGCGCGCGTGTTCCCAGGAGATCCCCATGGCCCGACTTGACGACAAG
>CAZFWG010000011.1:0-29502 GCA_964522525.1 uncultured Alphaproteobacteria bacterium
TCGAAAACGCGACGAGCCGGGAACAAAGAGTGCCAGTCTATCCTCAGACTACTGATTGAAAAGACAGTCCCTCGGCTTTGGCGGCGATAACCGTCAGCCATGGGCTTCGGCCATGGGAGCAGACGCGCTCTGACGAGAGGGTTCGGCTTTCTTTGCCGCCGAGGCCGTCGGGCGTTTTGCCGGCGGGCGGGATGACGCATAGCCCGGACTGAGAATAGGCAGGCTGAGGGTAATCATCAGGCCCCTGCTGCCGTCTTCCTTCGGGATGTCACTGTCCCCCAACTCGAGCCGCCCTTCATGCATGCGGGCCACGGCGGATACGAGGCTGAGGCCCAGGCCGCTCCCCGGCTCACTGCGACTGGCTTCAAGACGGACGAAACGATTGAGCACGCGGGCGCGATCCTTGGCCGGAATGCCGGGCCCCGTGTCGGACACGGACAGTTCCGCGATCGGCGCCCCCAGGCGGCGCAGACAGAGGGACAGGCGCACGGCGCCGCCCGCCGGCGTATATTTGATGGCGTTGTCGACGAGATTGGCCAGGGCCTGGGAAACCAGTTCCCGATTGCCCCAGACAATGCCCTCCCCTTCATCCACGAGACACTCGAAGCCGATATCCTCAGCTTCCGCGAGAGCCTCATAGAGCTCCGCGATATCCCGGACGACTTCCGTCGTATCGACCCGGGTCATGGCGTCCCGGGACGAACCAGCCTCGACCTGGGCAATGCTGAGCAGTGCGTTGAATGTCCCCAACAAGTGGTTGGCGTCTTCAATGGTGGATTGCAGGGCCGCGCGATAGTCGTCCTTGGTGGAGGACGGCTGCATCAACGTAACCTCGATGCGGGAGCGCAGCCGATTCAGGGGCGAGCGCAGATCATGGGCCACATTGTCCGTGACTTCGCGCATGCCGCTCATCAGGCGCTGGATCTGGTCCAGCATATTGTTGAGATTTTCCGCCACCTGATCGATCTCGTCCTCGCGGCTGCTCACCGGGACGCGGCGGGACAGATCCCCGGCGACGATGTCCCGGGCCGTCCGATTGATCGTATCCAGACGTTGGTTGATGTGACCGGCGAAGGCGACGCCCGAAATCGCGCCCAGGGCCACCATGACCCCGATGATCCAGAACATGGCCTCGTCCATCACCCGTTCCACGCTGCGGCGGGCCTCGATGTCGCGACCGACCAGGAGCAGGTGGCCGCTGGTCAGACGGAAAACGATCGCCCGGGCTGCATGCAGCTCAGGCTCCGCCCCCTGGCCCGCGTCATATTGGAACTCCAGCCAGTTGTCTTCGAGCATGTCCTCATCGGGCCAGACGCGCAGATTGCCGACGAGCCATGTCCCGTCGGGCTGGGCCAGATGATAAAGACTGCCGTCGGGGGCGCTGCTGCGCACCTGGATGATTTCCTGGAGGCCGCTTACGCCCTTGGTGCGGTTTGCTTCGGCGAGACCGCGGACCTCCGCCTGAATGGTCTGGTCGGTTTGGTCCGCGATCAATGCGGCTGTCTGGAAGCGGAAGGCCATCAATCCGAGGATGAACAGCCCCCCGAACAGGATCAGGTAGATAAGGGTTATTCTGAATGTTGTGGTCTGGAGCAACCTAGAGAGAAGCACGGAGTGTATATCCTGCGCCCCGCACCGTATGGAGCAATGGCTGATCGAAATTCTTGTCGATCTTTGCTCGCAGGCGCGAAATATGGACGTCGATCACATTGGTCTGGGGATCGAAGTGGTATTCCCACACATTCTCCAGAAGCATCGTCCGTGTCACCACTTGGCCCGCATGCTTCATGAGATATTCAAGCAGACGGAATTCCCGCGGCTGAAGATCGATGTTCTTGTCGGCGCGGCGCACCTTGCGCTTCAGGATGTCCAGTTCAAGATCGCCCACGGCATATTTGGTCTGGACTTCTTCGGGGCTGCGCCGGCGCACCAGCGCCTCGACCCGCGCCTGAAGCTCGGCGAAGGCATAAGGCTTGGTCAGATAGTCGTCACCGCCTGCTTTGAGGCCCAGCACCCGGTCATCGACCTCGCCAAGCGCGCTCAGGAACAGGACAGGCGTGTTGCTGCTTTCGGCACGCAGGGTGGAAACGACGGTAAGACCGTCCATTTTAGGCAGCATACGGTCAACGATGAGCACGTCGTATTTGCCGACGCGGGCCATCTCAAGGCCCTCCTCGCCGTCGGCCGCATGATCGACGACATGGCCGCTTTCCTTCAGTCCCTTGACGACATAGGCGGCGGCTTCGCGATCGTCTTCAATGACCAGGATACGCATCTCAACATTTTCCCCCGACCGGTCTTCCGACCCACTATCGGATTGGACCGTCGTATCCGTATCATTCGGAACGGCCGCGGCGGTGTTGGCCATTACAGCCGTCTCTGACCCGACCGTTGAGGCGGTCACAGTACTTTGTCTGTCGATGGTTGTCATGATGCGCAATTGTCCTAAACGAAGGACCCAACCGGGGTTCACTTTATCCGCGTCTGATCGAGGCCCCAAAGCCGGATCGTTCACCTGATCTCAAGGACACCCGTCTCCCGCAAAACCAACGTCGACACGTTGGCGCCGCAAGATACATGCCGACCCCGGCCAACCGCCCGAGATCGCCCCTGGTGCCCGGATCCCAACCCCAGCGGATCCTGTGATGCCATCCTCCCGTCACTCTCTCCGGCCCATTCCCAGTCCGCCCCAGCGCGGGAAACTGGCCGAGACCTTCTTTCCGGACTGCCGGGAACGGCGTTCCGGAACAAGGCCAAGCGCGCTCCATTCGACGGCATGCCCCCATAGCTTACCGTCGGACAAAACGCGGGCGTGGGATGACACACGCCCAAACGAAAGGCCGCACCAGCGGCAGGTCGGGGGGATGAGGTCGCCCGCCGCCGGTACGGCCCACAACGGCCCCGATGGAGTGACGGGGCGGGGGCCGCTGTTTCTTAAGAAGCCCTTAAGGCAAGAACCGAGGGATCAGTTCTCCCCTTGGAGCTTCAAGGCAATAAACCTCTCTTCAGAGCCCTCTTCGGGGCCCCGCACCAGGACCAGCACGGCCGGACGCGCGGCTTGCATCGCCTCGGCCACAATGGCCTCCACATCCGCCGCTTCCGTCATGGTCTTGTCCGCCACGCGCAGGATCACATCCCCCACCTTGATCCCCTTGCGGGCCGCTTCACCGTCATCGGCAATGTTCAGGATCTCGACACCGGGTTCGAGACCGGCGCCAACGGTGAGACCCCATTGGTCAATTGCCACGCCTGAGAAATCGCCCTCGAGCACTTCGGGCTCAGGATGGGAAACCGGCGCCTCGGACTTCGTGCCCATGACCGCCGTCACCTGAACCGGATCACCATCCCGCCAGACGACGAGCCGCGCCTTGCCGCCCACCGGCAGGGATCCGATGGTGCGCACGGCATCATCGGTGCCGCCAATGGTCTCGCCATTGACCCGCAGGATCACGTCTCCCGGCCGCAGATCCGCTTCGGCGGCCGCCGTATCGGCGCGGACGGTGGAGATGAGCACGCCTTTCGGCGTCTCCTCGCCCATTTCCTCCGCGATCTCGACGCTGACCGGCTGAACGGAGACGCCCAGATAACCTTTGGCCTCGTCGCTTGCGGACGGCGCGCCCGCGACAGCCACGGTTGACGACCGGCGGGCGCCTTCTTCAGGCGCGGCCGTCGTGCCCTCATCGGAAATGTCAGTATCGGAAATTTCAGTAGAAGCCCGCAGCGCGGCGACAATGGTCTGGGCCTTGTCGTTCAATGTCACGGCATTGAACGCCCAGGCGCTGTCCACTTTGAGCAAGGCCAAGTCGGTGCGGGGATCGAAGCCGACGACACGGGCCTCGAAAACATCGCCGTCGGAGGTCACCGCACGGAACGCACGGTCCGTATTGCCATCGGCGAGCACGGTCATGATCGTGCCGTCCGGATCGACAAAGAGACCGTTGAAATTGCCGAGATCGGTGTTGGCGGCAACCTCAGAGGCCTGGTCGGCCTGGCCGAGGGGCGTGATATCGACCATCGCGCCCTGCAGCATGCTGATGAAGGACGCGAAATCACCCGCCGAAACGAGGGAGGTCAGATCCGTCAACGCCGTGTCGTCAGCGGCAAAGGTCACCGTATCCGCGGGCTCGCCCGCCGTATAAGCAAGAACCGCCTCTTCATCTTGGGGCCAAATTTCTTCACCGGACGGGCTCGCCACCAGGCTGCCAAAACGGTTGGTCAGCGCGGTGCCGTCACCGGCCGTGGCGTCCTCCGTCCCGCGCTCGCCCGTCGAGCCTTGGACGTCGGCGGCTTGAATCTCGGCCCGAACCTCGGCGAGGGCACGCCGGAAATGTTCGTCATTGGGCTGGGCGGCGGGCTGCGCCGACACGGCTTCGGTCTCGACAAGCTTCGGCGTGGCCGCCACATCGATGGGCATGCCGAAAACGCCGGGGAAAGGCAGCGCAACGGGCTTCAACACGGCTTCGGGCATCGCGGCGTCTTGATTCTCATCATCACCTTCGCCGTGCAGGATCGACGGATCCACGAGAGCGATGGAATCAAGCGCGCTCCAGGCATCCTCACCGACAATCGCCTCAAGCAGCGTCGCAGCGGTCTCGTTGGCCAGGGTCTTGGCGAGTTCCTTTTGAGCCTCGTCCGAGGCGCCTTGTTGCGCCGATGCAGCAGTCTCGGCAGCCAGCGATTGGTCGTTTTTCGACGTATCGGGTCCAGCGAGGGAAGGACTGGCAATCAGAAGCAGGGACCCGAGACCCAAAGCGCTCGCGCAAAGCAGATGCTGGCGGAGCGACATAAATCGACCGACTCGAAACCGTTCCGTATTGAGTTCATCCCGCAACAGGAGATCCTCCCTCTTCGGACACGAGGGGTGTCCCCCCGCCTCTCCATGAACCTAAGTGTGGAAAACGCCCCCTTACGGCGCGCTTTCGGGAGCATTAAAAAAGCGTAAATTTGCGGCAGAAAAGTGCCAACACCCAAAATTCGAGGCGATTATACGGCGATTTGTCGGCAAAGCGCCAACGCCCTGAAATCCCCCACCAACTCGAAAAAGTTATACCGCGAACCCGGCGATCAGGCCAATCGCTGAGGTCAAACATTGCTGGAATGTCATTCCCGTCGGGGATGACGGAAGCCCCGATTCACGTCGCGCGGGCAGTCTTCGTCAGATTGATGTGCTCACGGCGCCATGGCCACGGAGATCGGGACCCGGTGATGGGCCAGGGTCTGATGGACCGGGCATTTGTGGGCGATCTCGACCAGTTTGGCGCGCAAACCGTCGTCAATCGCGGCATCCACCTCAAGCACGACATCGAAATGGAGCATGGTCATGGACTTGCCCTCGACACAGTCCTCACAATCCGTGACGTGACGCTTGTCATAGTGCACGCGCGCCGCGACGGGCCCCAGATCGAGTTTCTTGTGCCGCGCATAGACCCGAATGGTTTGCACCGTACACAACGCCAGAGCGTTAGCCAGATAATCGTAAGGGGCCGGCCCCGCATCCTGACCGCCGGACGCCGCGGGTTGATCCCCAAGCTGAACATGGCGCCCGGCGACCATCCGCGCCGTGAACGGACCAGGATCGATCTCACGGACCAGGACTTCCTTTTCGGCGGTTTTGACGTCCGTTTCCGCATCCTGACTTTCATGGACCGAGAGATAGCGGCTCGCCCATGCGGCGATGACATCAGCCGCATAGATGGCATCGGCCTTGGCCGTGAGCAGATGATCGGCCGTGTCGAGGGACACGAAGCTTTTGGGATGTTTGGCATGGGTGAAAAGGGTCGTGGCGTTCTCGATGCCGACGGTCTCGTCCCGGGGCGCATGCATGATCAGCAGCGCCTTTTTGAGATCGGCAACACACGCCGCCACCCGGTGCGCTTTCAGATCTTCGACGAACTGCTGCTTGATCGTGAAGGGCCGACCGCCCAATTGCACCTGGGCCTCGCCCTTCGCCTCGATTTCCGGCAGCTGCTCGATGAAATGATGCACCACATGTTCCGTATCCGCCGGCGCGGCGAGCGTCACCACGGCGAGCGCTTCGGGAACGTCCCGGGCCGCCATCAAGGTCGCAGCCCCTCCCAGGGAATGGCCGATCATGACCTTGGGCGCCTGGTGTTCGGTCCGCAGATAATCGACCGCCCGGCGCAGATCCTCCACATTGGAGGAAAAATTGGTGTTGGCGAAATCGCCGTCCGAA
This sequence comes from uncultured Alphaproteobacteria bacterium, assembly GCA_964522525.1. Taxonomy (GTDB): domain Bacteria; phylum Pseudomonadota; class Alphaproteobacteria; order JAJFIK01; family JAJFIK01; genus CAYUYV01. The sequence goes on from CAZFWG010000011.1 coordinate 6,194, forward strand.
GCTCCGAGCCCGGTGAAATCGAAACGGAGCACGGCAAATCCGTGGGCGGTCAGGGCCTGGGCGATGCGGGAAGCGGCGAACACATCCTTGGAGCAGGAAAAGCAATGGGCAAAAAGCGCATAGGCGCGTGGGGTGCCTGCCTCGGGTTGGTCGAGGCGCGCGGCGAGCGCGGTGCCCTGACTGCCCATGAACGTGATGCGGTTGCTTCGGGCCATGGATGTCTCCTGGCGTCTTTTCAGAGATCGTCAATATCCGGAAAAAATTCCCAGTCGGTTTTTAGGCCTCGGCCCCGTCGTCACCTTCATGGGCCAGGGCCTTGCCGTGTCGGCGCAGCACCACGAAACCGAGAAGCCCACCGAACAGCAGGATGATCACTGGCGCAAGCCAGAGGACCATGGTGCTGGTGCCGAGCGGCGGCTTCAAAAGAACGTAGTCCCCATAGCGGGCGCGGACATGGGTCATGACCTCTTCGTCCGTGTCCCCTGCGGTCAGCCTTTCGCGCACCAGCACACGCAGATCGCGGGCGAGATCCGCATTCGATTCATCGATGCTTTCATTGCGGCAGACGAGACACCGCAATTGCCGGGAGATTTCCCGGGCCCGGGCCTCAAGAGCCGGATCGGGCAGGATCTCATCCGGTTCGACGGCGCGCACGGGACCGGCGACCGTCAAGAGCGTGCCGCTCACGACACAGATCATCAAGAGGCGGATGAGATGGCCCATAACCTTGCTCCGTTTTGCGGCCCTACCCCGCAAGCGCGCCGGCGGGCGTCAGATCCCCGAGGTCGTCGCGCGCCGATTTCGCCACCCGGCCCCGCCGGTCACTGAGGGCGAGGCCGCCACCCGCCACCATGATCAAGGTGCCGGCCCAGATCCAGTTGATCAAAGGCTTGAGATAGGCCCGAAGCGTCCAGGCATTGCCCGCCGCGTCGCCCCCGGCCATCTGGGGCTCGCCCAATGTCACATAGAGATCGGTCAGAATGGTGCTGTGGAGCGCGACTTCCGTGGTGCCCCGATTGGCGACCGGATAGAAACGGCGTTCAGGCTCCAGAACCGTCAGGGGCGCGCCGTCACGGGTCACGGTCACCTGCGCCCGATCCGCCCGGTAGTTGGGACCTTCCAGGCGCTCGACCTTGTCGAAGCGCAAGTCATAGGCGCCGATCGTGACGGTCTCGCCCGGATTGACGCGGGTGATCACTTCACTCTGGAACAGACTGACGCCCGCGATCCCCGCCACCAGAACGCCAAGCCCGCCATGGGCAATGGCCGTGCCCCAGGCCAAGCGGGGAACGCCCAACAGGCGGCGCGCGAAATCGCCCGCAGCCACTTTGCCGAACCCGGCCCGGTCCAGGATCAGCATGACCGATCCAAAGACAAGCCATGCCGCGAGGCCAAAGGCAGGAAGAGCAAGAAGGGATGTGCCGCCGGTCATGATCCCCACCAGGATCACCGTCACGACCACCGCCCCGAGCGCCAGGCGCAGCCGTCCCAACACGCCCGCGAGATCGGCCTTTTTCCAGGACAGCATGGCGCCCACCGGCACCGCGAGGAACAGGGGGATCATCAGGGGAATGATGGTCTGGTTGAAATAGGGCGGGCCCACCGAGATCGGCGCGCCGCCCAGGGCATCGAGGAACAGGGGATAAAGCGTGCCGATACAGACGGTCGCGCAGGCCGTGACCAGAAACAGATTGTTGAGGACGAGCGCGCCCTCCCGACTGATCGGCGCGAAACCGCCGCCGCCCGCCAATTCCTTGGCCCGCAGGGCATAGAGCGTGAGGGCACCACCCGTCAGCCCCAGGAGGATCGCCAAGATGAAAATGCCCCGTTCCGGGTCATTGGCGAAGGCATGGACCGAGGTCAAGACACCGGAGCGGACGAGAAACGTGCCCAGCAGGCTGAAGGAAAAGGTCAGGATCGCGAGCAGGATGGTCCAGTGCTTGAGCGCGCCGCGCCGTTCCACCACAAGGGCGGAATGGAGGAGCGCGGTGCCCAGAAGCCAGGGCATCAGGGAGGCGTTCTCCACCGGATCCCAGAACCACCAACCGCCCCAGCCGAGCTCGTTATAGGCCCACCAGGAGCCGAGCCCGATGCCGACCGTCAATCCCATCCAGGCGGCCAGCGTCCAGGGCCGCACCCAACGCGCCCAGGCCGCATCCACCTGACCGCCGATCAGGGCCGCCACCGCGAATGAGAAGGCCATGGAGAAACCCACATAGCCCAGATAGAGGAACGGCGGATGGATCGCGAGACCCGGATCCTGGAGGAGCGGATTGAGGCCGAGCCCCTCGAAGGGGGCCGGGTCGAGGCGGGAGAACGGATTGGACGTAAACAGAATAAAGGCCAGGAACGCGAGGCCGATCAGACCCTGAATGGCCAACACGCGGGCGCGGAACAGCTCGTCAAGGCTGCCGCGCACGGTTGCGACCGCGCCGCCGAAAATCGCCAAGATCAGGACCCAGAGCAACATGGATCCCTCATGGTTCCCCCAGACGCCCGAGATCTTGTAGATCAGCGGCTTCGCCGAATGGGAGTTCGAGACCACATTCAGCACTGAAAAATCGGAGGTCACATAAGCGTGAGTCAGCGCCATGAAGGCGATGATGATCATCAGGCACTGGCTTTGCGCCGCCGGCACGGCGACAGCGGCGAGATGGGGACGATTGGTCTGAGCGGCCCACAGGGGGATGGTCGCCTGCACCAGCGCCAGGGCAAAAGCAAGACACAGGGCGAAATGTCCAAGTTCGGCGCTCATTGACGTCCCTCACCTCTTGTCGTGCGATTTAAGTCTCCGTGCACGACTATACGCCTCTGTCCTAGCCGGAACAGACCCACAGGTCCATATCGCCCGGTGGCCTGAACGCCGCACACGGCAAGACCGAGCCTTGTCAGCTACACGTTCCGCTTGCATGGAAGCAAAAGAGAAGACAAGGTGGGGCGGGTCAACCCTCGGCGAGAGGGGGGATGAAACCGTTGGGTCGAAACCCGCCCCTTGCACCCCGCAGTGGCCGCGCATTCGCGGGGTGCAATCCTATAAACAAACCAAACCTGATATTCGAACGGCCCCCGAAACCAAAATTCGTTTCGCCCAACCGAGACCGCCGTCTTTCGCTCAATCCAAGCGTTAAAATAAACTCAACCAAAATGTCATAAATGTGTTGCGAATGGTGCCGCCACGGGGCAGTGCTCCCGCAATCCGACATGCTCAGGCATTGCACAAGCAGGTTTCGGGCCAGGGATGGCTGCTGAGGGTTTCGCGGCTTCGGCGCCAGCCTAGTTCCGCTGCGGCGGCGTGACGCGCGCGGCGGCGTCGATCTGTTGAAGCGCCTCCGGCTGATCCTGGAACACGACGCGGGCGCGCGTGATGGCATCCTGCCGATCCCCGTCACGCCCCAGAACGCCGTAGCTGCGGATCAGCCGCAGCCAGCCTCCCAGATCGTCGGGCTGGTCGCGCAGGCGGCTGTCCAATCCGGCCACCATCTGTTCGATCATCGCCTCGCGGTCCTCGGGCGCCATTTCGGCGGCGGCGGCCATGGCGGCCTGGTCGGGTCCCGGACGGGCCTCGGCCGGACTGCCCTCAGGCGAGACACCGTCGACCCGGTTCAATTGCCAGCGCGCGAGGCCGGCCCACGGCGTCTCTCCCCGTTCCACGAGGCTCACATAGATTTCGCGGGCCCGCTCCACGTCCCCCTCCTGTTCCGAGGCCACGCCATCTAGGAGCAACGCGCCCGGATTTTCCGGATCGAGATCAAGGGCCGCGTCGACCGCCGCCTTCGCCGATTGGGTCACTTCGCCGCCCGAGGCCTGGGTCCGTGCCTCGGCCAGGCGGACCAGCAGGTCGACATCCGGTCCCAGGACCAGAAGCGCCCGGCCATAGGCCTCCGCCCCTTCCGCGAACTGTCCCGTGGCCACGCGCACGGTGCCCAAATGACGCCAGGCCTCGCCGTCCTCCGGCTCGACCTTGACCCTCTGCTCAAGGATGAAAATGATCTCCTGGGGCGACAGGCTGGAGGGATCGCGGCCGCGCAGGGCCTCGAGGCGATCGGCCTGGGCCTGCCCCGGCAGGTTGGGCGCGCCCAGAACGGCATAGAGGCCGCCCGCCATCATAGCGATCAGCGCCAAGACGGCGAGGCCAACGGTCCGGTCCTTAGGCTGGGTCATCAGGGGGGCCGCCATCAAGGCAAGCACGGGCACCATCAATGCCGCGATCAGGGCCCAGATCATGTCACTTTCCTCCGCGCCCTAAACGGGACCGCATGAGACGGAATGTCCATCCCGTTTCAGGTTATTGTTTGTATTCGCCGCCAACCGAAAACCGGTCGACACGGCATAGCCTGACATCACCTAGACCAGATCCGTCAACTGGGACCGAAAAACGGCGATGTGATTATTGGCGGGCATGTCATGGACCGACGCCAAGTGCAAGCCGTTGGCCGCGCCCAGAACCTCCAGGGCGTCCAGGTCCCGCACGCCCCATTCCGGATCACGGGCCCGCAACGCCGCGTCAAAACGCGCATTGGACGGGGCGTGGTGTTTGCCGCCGCGCATGAACGGACCATACAAGATCAGCATTCCGCCCTCGGCCAGATGACGGCCGGCCCCCGCAAAGAGCCCTTCGGACGCGGTCCAGGGCGCGATATGCACCATATTGATGCTCAAGATGACGTCGAAGACCGCCTCCGCCGGCAACGGCCAGACATCCCGCCGCACGTCAAGATCGATCGGCTCCTTGATCTCCGACAGCCCAATATGATCCCGCCAGGAGGCGATGCTGGCGCGGGCTTCCGGTTCCGGGTCGCTGGGCTGCCATGTCTGAACCTTAAGCGCGGGCGCGCAATGCATCGCGTGCTCCCCCGTCCCGCTACCGATCTCGAGAACCCGCGCGGCAGGTGGAAACACCTGGCGCAGGACCTCCAGGATCGGCTCCCTATTGCGTTCAGCGGACACGGAATATTGCCGCGCGTCCCGTTTGTTCGCTGTCTGATCGGGCATGGATGTCATCACTGTCCTCATCGCCGCGCCGTCCCGGAGCAAGGGCACAGGGTCAACCGCAAACCCTCTTTTCCGTTTACCGCTGGCCAACAAACGGCCCTTAAGGTCAAGCACATCATTGGCTCGCGCGAAAGACCCTGTCATGCGAACACGCCTGATTCCCTCCCTCACCCGGCGCGATGTGCTGAGCGCAAGCGCGGCTTCCGTCGTCGCCCTTGTCCCCGCCCCTCTTCCGGCCGCGAATCCGGCGAGCGCCCGACCGTCGCCAGCACTGCCGGGCCGCGTTCATCTCGACCAGATCGGCTTTCCGGCGACGGGCGCGATTTGGGCGCTCCATGTGAGCCCGGTCCGCCAGCTGCTCGATCCCCAACGGGTATTCGTGGAGCATGTCGAGGGAATGACGGCGCCCAGACCGCTGCGCGCCACCACCGACCCGGTTTATGATTTCCAAGCGGATCAATTCAGTTCGAGGCTCCTGATGCCGGAGTTCGAGGTCCCCGGCGTCTATCGCCTGCGGATGGGAACGTGGACATCGGAGCCGTTCCTGGTCTCGGACGGGCTTTGGCAAGGCATCCTTCAGGACGCGCTGCGCAGCTTCTATCTTCAACGCTGCGGTGTTGCCCTCAACGATCCCCGTTCGGGTCTGCGCCATCGTCCGTGCCATGTCGACGACAACATCCTGGCGGACGGATCGGTCCGGGCCGGCGGCGGTTGGCACGAAGGACCGAGCTACGACAAGACCGTCCGTACCGCAGCCTATGTCCTGGGCCACGTGCTAGGCGCCTTTCTGGCCCAACCGTCCCCCTTCGGCGATCGTCAGACCCGGATTCCCGAAAGCGGCAATGGCCAACCCGACGCCCTTGATGAAATGCAGGTCAGCCTCACCTGGCTCATGGGTTTGCAACGGGAAGACGGCGGGGTCCACGGCGGCGTCCGCGCCACGACCGCCACCGGTCCGGTCATGCCCCATGATGATATAGCGCCGCGGGTCCTGCTGCCGGTTACGCTCGCCGACACGAGCCTGGCGAGCGCGGCCATGGCGCTCGGTGCCCGTACCTTTCGGACCCGGAACGCCGATCTTTCCCGTGAACTGGAGGCGTGCTGCGCGCGGGGTTTGGCCTTCATCGAGGCGCATCAGATGCAAGCGCCCGTACCGGCCGCCGCCTGGTCGGCGCGCCTGTGGGCCTTGAGTGAATGGGCGCTTTTGACCGACGACCCGAAGGTCCATGCCCGGTTGGCGGCCGCCTGGGGTGGCCGTCCCTTCAACCCTCCGGCGCCGGAAGACACGGCCGGCTTTGCCATGCTTCATCGGCTTTCGGCCATGGACAGCGATCCTCAAGGTCTCCATGGTCTTTTTACGGACTCCCTGGTCGCCTGGTCCGAAGCGATGTGCAGCCTCGTGGCCTTGTCCCCTTACGGCGTGGCCGAGCACCGCTTCACGACGGGTTCGAACCGCCGGGTCGCGGCCACCGGGGCAAGCCTTGCCGCCGCCTACTCGATCCGTCCGTCTCCGGATTTACGGGCGGTAGCTCATGATCACCTGCACTATCTTCTGGGACGCAACGCCGTCGGCCAGTCCTTCATCAGCGGTCCCGGTCCCCATGCCGCCGCCGATATGCGTCATCCCATGGCCCAGGCCAGCAACAAGATCCTGCCGGGTTTCCTGGTCACCGGGCCCGATCGCGCCGCCACCGACCCCAGAACACCCAAAGCCCGAGGCGCCGCAAGCTACGCCGATCATCATGGGGCTGCGGACAGCAACAGCGCCAGCCTGTCAGCGACGGCCGCCCTCATTGCCCTGATTGCCGGCTTGATGGGGACCTGACGGCCTCCGCTTTTGGAGCGGGAGACTCCTAAACGGCTTCCTTGCGGGCCAGGTCCACCTTGCGGGACCAGATGTCCGCTTGATCCGCTTCCATCAGTCCACGACACAGATCGAGGGCCAGTTGGACATGGGCTTCCACCAGCGGACGGATGTCAACGCTGGCCGTTCTCAACTCGGCCATCACCTCGCCTATATAGGCTTCAAGCGCTTCCTGAATTTCCGTCACTAGATTGAGGTAGGGGCCGGCAAAGGCGGCAGGCTCGGCGAGATATCGGATATCGGCCAGGAAGGTGACCGCGTCCACCGCGGCCGCGTGCTGTGCTGCATCCGGAACCACGGACAGATCCGGTGATCCCGCCCCGAAAACCGCCGTCCCCTTCATGGGAACGGCCCATCGGATCTCCGACAGGACGCGTTTCAGCACGCCTTCCATCTTTTCGGCGATCCGCGCCTTTGAATGGCTCAACAGGGTGCCCCAATCCCCGTCCCGCGTAATGTTCATTTCCGCCGTGATGCCCTGACTCAGGCTGACATAGTAGCTCAATTGATGGTGGACATCGCGCAAGTCAGCCCGGCTAATGTCCAACGCCTCGAAAAAAGCCACCGACTGGTCGAGATCGGCGAACAACAGGCTGCCGCAGGTACCGAGATCGCTCTGGGCGACGAGCGTATCCGTGGACCGGTTCGTCAGCCTACCGAGCAAGCGCAGAGTCTGCCAGGGCTTGGCCAGGCGGCCCATGACCATAAAAATGATATAGGGAGCGTGGTCGGGCATGTGTTCGACAATCGCCTCATAGGAGGCGCGCACCTCCTCGATATGTTCATCTTCGAGGACCTGGATCGGATTGGGCAGGACATCGGTCAAGGCAAGGATGTCGACCGCGAGGTCGAGGACCATGGCAATGTCCCGGGCATCCTCGATAACGATCTCATCGCCCAGCTTGTCGACAAGGCGGGCATAGTCCGCGCTACCCGGTCGCACGTTTCGCAAGGCCTTGCCCAGGGTCATGGCCGTAACCCCATGGAGCTGAGTCGCCGCATCGCGGATCCGTCGGGCATCGCCCGAGCGCAAAGCCTCGACGACCGTGTCACACAGCAGGACCATGCGATCAGGCATCAGATCATTGGCGAGCCAATCCCAGATCGGGATGATCGAACTGCGCCGGATCCGGCCCTTGTGCTTCTGAGCGTCATGGCCGACGCCGAGCAGGTCTTCAAAGGGCTGACAAAAAACACGCAGGGGCGTCGGTGTGCGCCGGACGACACGATCAGCCCGTTGCAGCGCGGGCCGGATCGCTTCCAGAATCAGCTCATGGGGCAGGTCCGAATGCCCTTCCAGACGTCCCTGTTCCACGGCCGCAACAAGGGTCGTCGCCGACGAGGGGGAAAGGGTACCCAGGAACCCGTGCAGTGCGCCCGCCTTAGACTGGCCCATGGTTGCCACTTCCGATTGGTGCTTTACGAAACCGATGCGCGGCAACGATATCGGCGGGCCGTTAACAAAGAGATGAAAGGGCGCGCGTCACGCCCGCGGCAGGGACAACCGGGCCTCGAGACCTCCGAGCGGCGAACGGTCCAAGGAGAAATCCCCCCGGTGGGCCTGGGCGATGTCATCCACAATGGCAAGACCGAGGCCCGAGCCCGGCACCGTCTCATCCAAACGCACGCCCCGCTGGAGGGCCGCGTGACATTGTTCCGGCTCGAGACCGGGGCCGTCATCGCCGATGGTCAGGAGCACCATGTCGCCGTCGAGTCGGGCCGTGATGGCGATCCGGCTTGCCGCCCATTTGAACGCGTTGTCGAGCAGGTTGCCGACCATGTCTTCGAGGTCCGACCGTTCGCCCCGGATGGCCAGGGATGCGGGCACCTCGAAATCAACATCAAGGGACCGGTCCATATTGAGGCGCCGCAGTGTCCTGAGGATATCCTCGATCACCCCGTGCAATTCGGTGCGGGTGCCCAGCACATCGGCCGAGGCCGCCATGCGCGCCCGGGCCAGATAGTGGTCGACCTGCCGTCTCATGGTGGTCGTCTCCCGCAAGACCGGCCCGGCCAACGCGCCCTGATCCCGTTCCGCGCTGGTTTTCAGCACACTGAGAGGGGTCTTCAAGGCATGGGCCAGATTGCCCACCTGAGTCCGGGCCCGCTCGACGACGGATTGATTGTGATCAAGCACGCGGTTGAGTTCATCCGCCAGCGGCGCGATTTCGCTGGGGAAGCGGCCGTTCAAGCGCTCCGCCCGGCCGTCTCGAATCGCCGCGAGGCCATCGCGCACCTGCTCGAGAGGCGCCAGACCCAAGCGGACCTGGAGCACGAGACTGACGGCGAGAACCAAGGCCATCAGGACAAGCCCCCGGGCCAGCGTCTTCTGAAATGCCTGGATCTCCCGCTGCATCTCGCTGACATCCGCCGCGACGGCGACCCGCAGGGGCGTTTTCGCCCCCGGTATGCCGACCCGGCGCTCCACAACACGCAGGCTCTGGCCGTCGGGGCCCAGCGTGTAGGAGCGCGTGCTGCCGCGTCTCGGCGGCTCGGCCCTCAATTGAATGGCCTCGTCCCATAGCGACCGGGACCGCACCGGTGCATGGGTGGAGCCGTCCGGGGCAGTCCCCAGGGCCGCCACCTGCCAATACCATCCGGAATAGACACGATCGAAACGCGCGTCACTCATCCCACGCTTGAACACGATGGAGCCATCTTCCGCGATCGTCAGATCCGCCAGCAGATTGTCCATGACAACGCCGAGACGATCGTCGAGGAAGCGCTCGGCCGCCTCCCGGAAGACCTTTGTCAGCACCAAACCGCCCACGGTGAAACACAGAAGGCTCCAGAGAAGGGCGCCCGCCACCAGACGCACCGAGAGGGCATTGAAACTGAGGCCCGCGAAGAACCGGCGGCGGCTCATCCCTCCTGCCCCACGGCATCGGTCGAAGGCTCATCCGTCTCAAGACGATAGCCCAGGCCCCGCACGGTCGCGATGCGATCGGCACCGAGTTTCTTGCGCAGGCGACCGACAATGACCTCGATCGTATTGGAGTCCCGGTCATAGTCCTGGTCATAGAGATGCTCGACCAATTCGGTACGGGAGATCACCCGCCCTGGATGATGCATCAGATAGGAGAGCAGCCGATACTCGAGGGAGGTCAGCTTTACGGGTTCCCCTTGTCGTGTGACCGATGCGGTGCGCGTGTCGAGGCGCAGATCGGCGCAGGCCAGTTCCGCCGAGGCATGACCCGCCGCCCGGCGCATCAGGGCACGCAGCCGGGCCAGAACTTCTTCCGTATGGAATGGTTTTGTGACGTAGTCGTCCGCCCCCGCATCCATGCCCGCCACCTTGTCGCGCCAGCGATCCCGTGCCGTCAGGATAAGGACGGGCATGGTCCGCCCGTCCTTGCGCCAGCGCTCGAGGACCGTGAGACCGTCCATGCCGGGCAGGCCCAGATCGAGGACGACCGCATCATAGGGTTCCGTGTCCCCCAGAAAGTGGCCCTCCTCCCCGTCATGGGCGACATCCACCACATAGCCGGCGCCGGTGAGCACGGCACCGAGCTCCTCGGCCAGGGACCGTTCGTCTTCAACAATCAAAAGGCGCATCACCACCTCCTTGGACAGTGAGAAGGGCTGGCCTACCGCCGCCGGAGACTCCTCGACGGGCGGGACACTTTAAGAACGCGCCCGGTCCGGGCGTCGACATTGATATGGAGGACTTCACCTTCCGCCGTCTGCCAGACGATGAAATAGATGCCCCTGTCGGTGCGATGCTCCGCATCAAGAAGGCGCCCGGGAAACCGTTTGCGCAATTGCTTGACGACAGTGCCCATGGGCACGAGCGTTCCCTGGCGCACATTGTCACGCACGCGGTCGTGGTCCTGGCGCGACGACTGGGCCTGGGCCGGGCCGGGCCCAAAACCGTCGAGGCCGCTGGTATCGACACCCATGGTGATGAGGCCGATCGCCAACCCGATGATGTGCAGCCGCGCGCGCATGCCTGTTCCTTGGGCCACCCAGAATTCCGCGAAACCCGCATCATGGGGGCTTCCGCCTGAACCCTATCTGAACCAGGCCCATCGAGGCAGCAGGATAGGATCAGAGATCCTTTATTGTCTCCCGCAGGGCCGTAAGCGAGCGCTCGGCCTCCAGGAGACGTTCCTTGATCTTGACCTTCTCCCGGTGGTCGATCCGGCCGTCATCGGAAAGCGACGCCTCCACTTCGCGCATCAGATCCGTGACATCGAACAGGGTGGAGGAGGCTTGCGTGCGCACCCCCTCGGATCGGTCGTCGCCCCCTTCGGACCGGGAAACGGCCACGAAAATCGAACTGTCGAGCATGAAATCGGCGATGCGGACATCACCGAGTATTTGAAGGATCCGCCGGGCTTCTTCGACACTGAATCGCACGCGACCGTAAAGGCGGCTATAGAGCGACTGTTCCTTCATCTCAAGCGCCGCCGCGACTTGCTTCACGCTCTGCACTTCTTCCACGATCAGCAGCTTATAAAGCAGCGTAGCAAACTCTTTTTCGTTATCTGCCATGCGCTTCTGTACTCCCTCATTCTCGCCGCTGGTCGCTTCGCTCCCTGCAACAGCCCTGCCATACACTGTTAAAGAGTAGAGCGGTTTTCACGGAAGCAGGCGCCATCAAACAGTTGGCGCTTTTTGATGCCCCAAGAGTTGTCGAACGCGGCAGTTTTCCCGTTTACGGGTGAAACGAGAAACGGACTCTTTTTGAATGGTAAACCCGATTGACGGGTATTGAGACCCCGCAATTGGTTTTATACCTTTGGGGTGCCCCTGGACGTGGCGGCTAGCGATAGAAGAGGAAGCGGCCGATCAGGGCCGTGGCGACGGCCCTGTCTTGCCAGTCCGGGCTTTGTTGGTGGTGATGAAACCGAAGAGCGCCGTGGGTCGGATCCGCTTCGTCACCGAGCATCGCTTCCCAACAAATGAACCATAATCTCAAAAAAGCCGTATCGACGGGCGCCGACATCTCGAGGACCGCGGCCTCGTCTTCCGGAGAAGCCGGCCCCGGGGCGCCCCTTGCATGTTCGAGGTCTGGGCCCGGAACAGAGAGGGCCGGCGGGAGCCCACAATCACCCTCCGACGCCACTTCCCGATCCTCGGTGCGGGCGGGGTCATCCGGCTCCGGATCAGCCCAGCCGTGGGCCAGACGCCGGCGGTTCAATGCCATATGGGCCAGGGCAAAAAGCTCATCACGCCGTCCGTCGGGGCACAGAGCGATGAGGTGCCGCGTCACGGCTGTCACGTCACTGAGAAATTCCCGCGCGATCAAGGCTCTCTCCACGGTTTCTCGAACGGGCATCGGCCGGCGATGCCCCTGAAACAACTAGGTTTCTTGTCCTAGACGATGACACACGCGCTGGCCTTGTCAACGCATTACGAGTACAACCAAAATAAATACACTCTCAGTTGCAGAAGCCGTGCATCTTTTAAGACGGAATCACAACCTCAGGGCTTTGGTGAAGCATCGATGCGCCGGCGGGGCACGATATGGTCCTCGAGCTCGTCCTCGCGAACTTCCGATTCGCTGATCATGGCGCCCCGCAAGGAAGCACCCGCCCGATGCACGCTGTCTTCTTCACCGCTCACCAGGGGGTGCCACCAGGGCAGATCCTTGCCCTCCCAGATCAGGCGGTAGGCGCATGTGGCGGGCAACCAGTGGGCCACCTGGGGTAGTGTCTCCGGCGTCAGGCGCACACAGTCCGGCACCAGCCGGCTGCGCTCACGATAGCGGGTGCAGGTACAGGTCCCCAGGTCCAGAAGCCGGCACGCGACCGTCGTGTAGAGTGTATCCTCAGGGGCGCTGGCCGGCGCGCTCGCCTCCTCGTCAACCAGCTTGACCAGGCAGCACTTGGCGCAGCCATCGCACAGGGATTCCCATTCGCGACGTTTCATCGCGGACAGGGGCACGGTCTTCCAGAACGGGGGCATGCATCCTCCGGAACGCGGGGCAACGGGTGGTCGAAAATATGACCCATTGTTTCGCCCACATTAAATGGGGAACAGCATCCGGGCCATCGCACCGATCGCTCCCCCTCCACCAACCATTGCCGCCGCCATTGACACGCGCGATACAAGACACCTGATAGCTGAAGCTCGATTGTCGTGAAACGGAAGAAAATGATCGTCATGCCCGATCTGAACGGCGTCAAAGCGTGGCTGAAATCCGTGATCTTGAAGGCCACCCTTTGGGGTCTTGCCGCGTGCGTTTTTGTCGGCGTCTTCCTGTTTCTCGCCATTTATCTTTACACGGCGCCGCCCCCGGATCCGGAGACGCTTTATCAGACACCGCGCAAGGCCAGCTACACCGTGGTCGATTCCCAGAATCGGCTTCTGGCCATTCGCGGTGATTTTCACGGGGCCCCCAGAGAGATCCAGGATCTGCCCCGGCACCTGGTCCAGGCCTTTCTGGCGATCGAAGACCAACGCTTCTACCACCACAGCGGCATCGATTTCTGGAGCCTCGGCCGGGCCTTTCTCGCCAACCTCCATGCGGGCCGGACGGTCCAGGGCGGGAGCACCATTACCCAGCAGGTGGCCAAAAACATCTTCCTGACGCCGGAACGGACCATGGCGCGCAAATTGTCCGAGCTGATCCATGGCATCTGGCTCGAGCGCCACCTGACGAAGAACGAGATTCTCGAGCTTTACCTGAACAAGATCTATCTGGGCGCCGGGACCTACGGCGTGGACGCCGCCGCCCGCTTCTATTTCGGCAAGCCCGCGACCCATGTGAATCTGGCCCAAGCCGCCATGTTGGCCGGTTTGCCCAAAGCGCCCTCGCGCTTTGCCCCGACGATTGATCTGGAGCGCTCAAGACAGCGCGCGTCCCTGGTGCTTCACAACATGCGGCGCTTCGGCTTCATCAGCCGGGATCAGGAAGAGACCGCGCGCGCCAATCCGGCGTCCACGATTGTCCGGCAGGGCACGGCGGGGCTCGACTATTTCATTGATGCCGCGATCGTCGAGGCCGAAAAGCTCATTGGCCGATCCCATGTGGATGTGGTCGTCGAAACGACCATTGATGTCCGCCTGCAGAGAATCGCCGAACAGGCGGTAGCCTCGGTGTTGGCGGAAAAAGGCGAGGAATCTCAAGCCAGCGAGGCCGCCCTTGTCGCCTTTAACAGCGGGGGCGGCGTCGTCGCCATGGTCGGCGGACTGGATTATGAATCGAGCCAGTTCAACCGCGCGACCCAAGCCCTGCGTCAGCCGGGCTCGGCGTTCAAGCCCTTTGTCTATCTGGCCGCGATCGAATCCGGGATCAGACCGGACGATCCGGTCATTGATGAACCGGTGCGCGTCGGCAACTGGGTTCCGGACAATTACGGCGGCTCCTATCGCGGCCGCATGTCCGTGCGCCGGGCCCTGGCCCTGTCCGTCAACTCCGTGGCCGTCACCCTGTCGGAAACCGTCGGCCGCGAAAAGGTCGTCGAGGCCGCCAAGCGCATGGGCATCACCCAGGATCTCAAGCCCTATCGTTCGATCGCGCTGGGCACGCCGGAACTGACCTTATACGAACTAACGGGGGCCTACCTGCCCTTCGCGCGCCAGGGCCTGAAGCCGGCACCCCATCTGGTGGCCGGCATCACGGCCCGGGACGGCACTCCCCTTTATGTCCGCCCCGAGACGAACCCGCCCCGCGTCCTCGCCCCCATGGCCGCCGAATACATGACCCATATGCTCTACCAGGTGGTCGATTCAGGCACGGGCACACGGGCACGCCTTGACGGTCATCCGGCGGCGGGCAAGACCGGCACGAGCCAGAATTTCCGCGATGCGTGGTTCGTGGGCTATACCGGCCGCCGCCTGACGGGGGTCTGGGTGGGGAATGATGATTCAAGTCCCATGAACAATGTCACGGGCGCCACCCTGCCCGCCGAGATCTGGCACCGCTTCATGGCGGCCGCCCATGCGGGGGAACCGGCCGCCCCCATGCCCGGCGCCTATACCGCAGGCCCTGATCGTTTTGGTCAGGATGAACTCCGGGGTCTCTTCCGCCGGCTGCGTCGGGATCTCGATCGGGTGCGCGATGACCGGCGCGATATTTTCGCGCGCACGGACGACCAGGGGGACCCGAGATATGAATGGCCCCCCAAGGACAAGCCCCGCAACCGGCCCTATCAGGATCGATCATCCCGGCGGGGCGACCGTCGCAAGCCTAAATGGTGGCCGTTCTGAACGGCGCTCCCGCGAGAAACACGCTCAGGACTTCTCGACACCGGACCCCATGATCCGCCAATGGGACGGGCCGATGCGGCAGGCCGTGGCCGGCCATTCATAGAGCCGTCCCTTTCTGTCGGTCACCCGGTGACGCACATGGCGGCACAGGGTCGGAGGCCGGGGCTCTCCGCCGGCGAGCAGCACGTCGAGTTCATTCTCCGTATAGGTCTTTTGGGGGCTTTCGCCAGTCTCCAGATCGACAACAGGCACAGCCACCTCCGGTTTACCGCCGTCGGCCTCGCTCTGGTCCGCATCGATCAGAGGACCAAACATATAGCCCAGCGCCTTCGCGTCCTTGGCGATCAGTACCCATTCGGTTTTCGCGGCGGTGCCAAGCAATTGGATGACGGTACCCTTGGGCACGGTCTGCACGACATCGTAATCCGTTCCAGGACCATTGCGGACATTGGTGTTGGCATTGGGCTTGCCTCGGATTCCCATGGGCTCGATCGGGACATCGATCTTGAGGCCCTCGGGCAGAATGACGAGATTGCCGTCCTCGTCCTCGAACCCGCCCAGAAAGGGCGGCCCGGCTTCGACCACGCCTTCAAGGCCGCTCGCGGACACCCAGGTCGTCTCGAACAGGGGCACAGGCCCGGTCACCGCCATGTGCGTTGCGTCGGCGAGGCCCCTCACCTGGGATCGGGACAACCGCAATTTGGGGTTAGCCCCCGTCAGGGGCGCCTCAATGTTCTGAATGATGCCTTGGCTGCCCCGTCCGCCCGTCGTCGACGGGCCCGCACAGGCGCCTAGGGCCATGGCAAGCCCCAGAACGATCGCCAGCCGCTCACGCCCCATGGTCCGGTGGCGATAGCGTCCGGAGACGGTTCGGGCAGTGGTCAACGCAGCGCCCGAGGCCGTCCGCATTGTGGTTTCGCGTTCCCATGGTCTGATCATTGTCCGTTCTCTCCATCGACGGCAGACGTCCAAGGCCTCGTGATCGACGGCCTTGAGAATTGCAGCGGTGAACCGGCTCCCCTAGAGTTCCCCGAAAGCTCCGGTGCGTCTGCCCGTATCCGAGGAGCCCAACACCACGTTGATCCCGTGAGGGCCGATGATGTTCCGCTCCCTGCTGAATTTACCCC
Organism: uncultured Alphaproteobacteria bacterium; assembly: GCA_964522525.1. Lineage (GTDB taxonomy): Bacteria > Pseudomonadota > Alphaproteobacteria > JAJFIK01 > JAJFIK01 > CAYUYV01. The sequence continues at coordinate 22,334 of CAZFWG010000011.1, forward strand.
TCGCCTTCTGCCTTTTTGTCCTCGGTTGCGGGTCCGAAGGCGGGGAAGACACAAATGAAAACCTGACTCGTGTCACCTTCGCCACCGATTGGGTTGCCCAGGCGGAGCATGGCGGCTTCTACATGGCCCAGGCCCTGGGCCTCTATGAGGCCCGCGGCCTGGATGTCGAAATCCGGCCCGGCGGCGCCTCGGTCAATATTCCCCAGCTCCTCGCCACGGGGGCCGTGGACTTCGCCATGGGATCCAACAGCTTCATTCCCCTCAACATCGTGCGGGCCGGCGTGCCCGCCAAAGGAGTCATGGCGACGTTCCAGAAAGACCCGCAGGTCCTGATCACCCACCCCCGGGACGATGTGAACACGCTCGCTGACATGCGGGGCAAGCCGATCATGATCTCCGATGCCACGCGCTCCACCTGGTGGCCCTGGCTGGAGGCCCAGTTCGGCTTCACCCAAGACCAAATCCGGAAATACACGGCTTCCGTGGCGCCGTTTCTGGTCAACCCCACAGCTATACAACAAGGTTACATCACCTCGGAACCCTATCTGATTGAACGGGAATTGGGCGAGGAGCCCGAGGTGTATCTGCTCGCGGATTATGGCTATCCCAGCTATGCCACGATTGTCATGACCCGGGTCGACACGATCGAGAGCCAACCGGCGGTCGTTCAGGCCTTTGTCGATGCCAGCATCGAGGGCTGGAAGCGCTATCTGGAGGAGGATCCGGCACCTGCCCATGCGTTGATCCGCCGCGACAATCCGGACATGGATCCCGACATTCTGGAACAGGCCCACGAAAAATTGATCCGTTTCGAGATCGTCAAGCCGGCGGCGGACTCCGGGCTGCGTATCGGTGCCATGACCGACACCCGGTGGCGCGACTTCTTCACCCAGATGGCCAAGGCGGGTCTTTATGAGACTTCCCTCGACTATCGCCAGGCGTTCACCCTGCAATTCGTGACCTCGACCCCTTCCGGAGGCCCGTCCACGAGCGCTCCGCAGGACGGCACCCAGGGGGACGGCGCTCCGTGACGACCCAGGACGGCGAAGAAATGAAGGGGATGATCCGTGTGGATCGGGTCAGCAAGCGCTACGCGGACGGAACGCTTGCCCTCGATGCCATCGATCTTGAGATCGCGCCTGGCGACTTCGTGTCCCTGATCGGCCCCTCAGGCTGCGGCAAGAGCACACTGATGCGCCTGATTGCCGGACTTTCGGCGCCGACCACGGGCCACATCCAGTCTCCCGCCCTCGACCATAGCCAGGTGGTAAGCGTGGTCTTCCAGGACGCGACACTCATGCCCTGGGCGAGCATCGCCGAGAATGTCGCCCTGGCCTTCCAACTCGGCGCCGCACAAGCCCCAAAGGATCTTGGAGCGCATGTCGAGGCGGCCTTGGCGCGTGTCGGTCTGTCGGGCTTTGGCGGCCGGTTTCCGCGCCAGCTCTCCGGCGGCATGCGCATGCGCGCGTCCCTGGCCCGGGCCCTCGTCACCGACCCCTGTCTGGTCCTCATGGACGAGCCCTTCGGGGCCCTCGACGAGATCACCCGCAACGAACTCAATGACGACCTGCTCGCCTTGTACAGGGCGCGGCGCATGACCGTCGTCTTCGTGACCCACTCCGTGAGCGAGGCCGTGTATCTGTCGAACCGGATCGTGGTGATGAGCCCAAGGCCGGGGCGCATTCACGAGATCATCCCCGTGCCCGAAGCCCAACCCCGGGAGCCCGCCTTTCGCGTCAGCCCCAGCTTTTTCGACCTGACCGCCAAAGTGTCGGCAAGCCTCAAGGCGACCGTCGAGAACGAGGCCCTGTCATGAGCGCGTCGCCCAACCCCGCCGCCGGTTCCGAAGCCGACCAGGAACGCGCGCCCGAGCCCGTGGGCCAAAGCCCTTTCATGCGTTTCGTGCCCGCCCTTTTCGGCCTGATCTTCCTGACGGGGTGGGAGGCGCTCGTCCGCCTCCTTGAGGTCTCCCGTTTCGTGCTCCCGCCCCCCAGCGCCATCGCGATCGCCCTTTTTGAGCACGGTCCGTCCCTGCTCGCCTCGGCCTTGACCACCTTGTGGCTGACCTTGGCGGCCTTCGCCCTCGCCGTCATCGGCGGCGTCTCCCTGGCGGTCCTGTTCTCCCAGAGCCGGATCGTGGAACGGGCACTTTATCCTTATGCGGTCATTTTGCAGGTCACGCCGATCGTGGCCATCGCCCCATTGATCATCATCTGGGTGGGGATTGATCGGCCGAAGGTCTCGATCCTCGTCCTGGCCTTCATCGTGGCGTTTTTCCCGATCCTGGCCAATGCGCTGACGGGACTGCGCGCGGTTGATCCCAATCTGAAGGCCCTGTTCGATCTTTACGGGGCGAGCCGGTGGCAGATCCTGTTGCGCCTGCGCCTGCCAAACGCCCTGCCCTATCTCCTGGCGGGCATGAAGATCGCCGGGGGTTTGAGCCTGATCGCCGTGGTGACGGCGGAATTCGTGGCGGGTTCCGGCGGCTCCGATGGCCTTGCCTGGCGCATCATGGAAGCGGGCAACCGGCTCGAGGTGCCGCGGATGTTCGCGTCCCTGTTCCTTCTGTCCATGATGGGCATCGCGATCTACGCCCTATTGTCGGTTCTGGAGCGCCGGCTGCTTTCCGGATGGCATGAAAGCACCCTGAACGGCATGGAGTGAGGCAGAGAGGGGCAGTCACCAGTCCGCCCCGCACAGGTTTTTACATCTTCTCATGTGATTTAGTTAGTTTGCACGGCCCTTGATGGAGAATAGAACAGGGCCACATGGTTGTTGGGACGGACAGGAGGCAGGAGATCCCCGTGGCGCCACGTAAACATCCCCAAGTGATCACCGCCAATCGCCTGAGCGACGGCGAAGTGGTCTATTACACGGACCGGCGGGATTGGAGCGAGTCCTTGAATGCCGCTCTGGTGATCGGTCTTGAGGAGGATCTGGCGCCGTGGCTTGAGGCTGCGCAAGCCGATATTGCCGCCCGCGTGGTCGTGGATGTCTATCCCTTCGACGTGCGTGTGGATGAAGCGGAAACGGGGCGGGACGTCGCCGCCCTGTCGGCGCGGGAAAAAATCCGCGCCCTGGGGCCGACGGTCCGTCTTGATCTGGGGAAGCAGGCCGAAAGCTGAGTTTTTGAGATCACACTTGCGCGATCCTTTTGAGGTGAAGCATGTATCGATACGACGAATTCGACAGGACCATGGTCACGGAACGGGTCCGGCAGTTTCGCGGTCAGGTCGCGCGGCGTCTTTCCGGCGAATTGACGGAAGATCAGTTCAAGCCGTTGCGCCTCATGAACGGCGTCTATCTGCAGCTTCACGCCTATATGCTGCGGGTCGCCATTCCTTACGGCACTCTGTCCTCGGATCAAATGCGCATGCTGGCCCATGTGGCGCGCACCTATGACCGGGGCTATGGACATTTCACCACCCGTCAGAACATCCAATACAACTGGCCCAAGCTCGGCGACATTCCCGACATCCTCGATGATCTGGCCAGTGTGGAAATGCATGCCATCCAGACCAGCGGCAACTGCATCCGCAACGTAACGGCGGATCAGTTCGCCGGCGCGGCGGCCGACGAGATCGAGGACCCGCGCCCGACGGCGGAAATGATCCGCCAGTGGTCGACCTTCCACCCGGAATTTTCCTTCCTGCCCCGGAAGTTCAAGATTGCCGTGACCGGCGCCCCCAATGACCGGGCCGCGATCCAGGTCCACGATATCGGGATCGAGATCCGCCGCAATGAGGCGGGCGAAATCGGCTATCGGATCTATGTGGGCGGCGGCCAGGGGCGCACGCCCTTCGTGGCCAAGCTCGTGCGGGATTTCCTGCCCAAACCCGAACTCCTGAACTATCTGGAGGCCATCCTGCGGGTCTACAATCAGCTTGGCCGCCGGGATAATCTGTATAAGGCGCGCATCAAGATCCTTGTCCATGAGACGGGGACGGAAGACTTCATCCGCATGGTGGAGGACGAATACGCGGCCCTGAAGACCGACATGCCCGCCACTCTGCCGGAAGGGGAAATGGCGCGGATCGTGGCCTATTTCGCGCCCCCGGCCTTAGAGGATCTTCCCGACACGGACGCGGCCTTCGAGGACGCTAAGGCCAACAATCCGGATTTCGCCGAATGGGTGAGTGTCAACTGCGTCACTCACCGCCGGGCCGGCTACGCCATCGTCAACATCTCCCTCAAGCCCATCGGCGGCATCCCGGGGGACGCCTCCGCCGACCAGATGGATGCGATCGCCGAGCTGTCCGATCACTATGGTTTTTCCGAAATCCGCGTCACCCACGAACAGAATCTGGTGCTGCCCCATATCCGCAAGCGGGACCTGTTCGATATCTGGCAGGGTTTGAAAGCCCATGATCTGGCCACGCCCAATCTGGGACGGATTTCGGACATCATCGCCTGTCCGGGCCTGGATTATTGCAATCTGGCCAACGCCCGCGCGATCCCGATTGCCCAGGACATTTCCAACCGCTTCGCCGATCTGGAGCGCCAGCATGATATCGGTGAGCTGAAGGTCAAGATTTCCGGCTGCATCAATGCCTGCGGGCACCACCATGTGGGCCATATCGGCATTCTGGGGGTCGACAAAAAGGGCATCGAATTCTACCAGATCACCCTTGGGGGCAGTGCGGACGAAACGGCCTCCGTGGGTGATATCGTCGGCCCCGCCTTCCCCGAAGAAGAAGTGCCCCAGGCCATCGACACCATTGTCGATACCTATCTGGGCTTGCGCGGCCAGGGCGAACGCTTCCTCGACACCTACCGGCGCGTCGGCCTGGCGCCCTTCAAGGAGGCTCTTTATGCCGATCGTTAAGGACGGACGCATCGTCCCGAACCCTTGGGTCTTCGAGGAGGGCGATACGGTGCTCGGCGGGGATGCCCCGATCATCGTCACATTAGAACGGTGGCAGACGGAACGGGAACGCCTGATCGGCCATAACGGTCCAATCGGCCTTCTGCTCAAGGATGATCAGTCCCCTGCTCTGGTGGCAGATGATCTCTCGCGTTTTTCCCTGATCGCCCTCGATTTTCCCGCCTTCAAGAACGGGCGGGGCTATTCCTCGGCGCGGCTCCTGCGCCAGCGCTACGGGTTTGCCGGTGAAATCAGGGCGGTGGGCGATGTCCTGCGCGATCAGATCGCCTTCATGGCCCGTTGCGGGATTGACAGTTTTTCCGTCGCCGACAGTTTTCCGATTGAGGCCTGGCCCGAAATCATGGGCGAGATGAGCCATGTCTATCAGGGGGCCGCCGACGGGCAGGAAACCGTCCTCGAAAAGCGCCATGACTGAAGGCGCCAGCCACCGCCATGCCATCGGATCCGTCCCTCTCCATCCAACAGCTTTGCGCTGGTGATTTGGATTTATTCCGTGAACTGCTTGCCGTGTTCGGCCGCGCCTTCGAGGATAGCCAGACCTATGAGGGCACCCCACCTGATGATGCCTATCTGCGCCAATTGCTCGGCGGCGATCAGTTCATCGCCCTGGCGGCCTTGAAGGATGGGGCCGTTGTCGGCGGTCTTGCCGCCTATGACTTGAAAAAATTCGAGCAAGCGCGCAGCGAGATCTACATCTATGATCTGGCGGTCGCGGAGCCGTATCGCCGGCAAGGCGTGGCCACGGGTCTGATCATGGCCCTCAAGCCGATCGCGCGGGCCCGCGGGGCTCATCTGATTTTCGTGCAGGCGGACCATGGCGATGATCCGGCAATCGCTCTCTACACCAAACTGGGCGACCGGGCGGACGTCCTTCATTTCGACGTGGCCGTGAAAGAGAGCTAGGGCGTTCCGTTCCCCTTCTCGATCCCCTCCTTCAACGCGGCCACTTCCTGGCGCAGCGCCCGAACCTCCGCCAGCAGAAGATCACGCTCCTCATGGGCATGACTTTCGGCCTCCACGACGGCCACGACCTCTTCATGGTGAAGCGCGGTCATGGAATTCACAATGATCGCGATAAAGAGATTCAGTACCATGAAACTGGTCAGGAAAATGAAAGGCACGAAGAAGACCCATGCAAAGGGATGAACCTCCATCACGGGCCGCACGATGCCCATGGACCAGCTTTCGAGGGTCATGATCTGGAACAGGGAATACATGGACGCGCCCACCGACCCGAACCAGTCCGGGAAGGACCCGCCGAACATCTTGGTGGCGAGTACCGCGCCCACATAAAAGAACAGCATCAGCACGCCCATGATCGCGCCCATGCCGGGAATTGAGGAGAGAAGCGCCTCCACAACCCGCCGCAACTGGGGCACGACGGACAACAGGCGCAGGATCCGCAAGATCCGGAAGGCGCGCAACACGGACAAATTGCCCGACTCCGGGACGAGTGAAATCGCGACGATTGAGAAATCGAACAGATTCCACCCGTTGTAGAAAAAACGATGGCGGTGGGCGACCAGTTTCACGGCAATTTCAAAGACGAACAGGGCCAAGATGCCCTGATCCACCGCGCGCAGCAGCGGGCCGACACTGTCGCGAATGCGCTCGGAGGTCTCCAGGCCCAGCGTGACGGCATTGATCATGATCGCCACGGTAATGAAGGTCTGAAAACGGGGGCCTTCGACGGCGGCGCGCAGCATCTCGAGAAATGGCGGGCGGGCGCCGGCGGCCGGGTCAGGCGCGTCCGAGTGGGGCATGGGATTAGGGTCCCTGATTGATCATCCGGTACTTCACCTTTGAGGTACGAAACCCGGCCCCCGCTGGCAAGGGAGGAGCACCACCCGACGCCTGCCACCCCCAGCCAAACGGCTGCTCTCCGCCTGCTTCCTCGCGCGCATGTGGACACCCCAGAACATCGACCTACTTCCCGACCCATGAGTGAAAACGGCCTTTCCCCCCTGCCCCGGGATTTTCCCAATCGGGAAGATCTCATTGATTTCCTCCGGAACGCGTTTCCGGAAATGTCGCAGCGTGATGACGCCTGCGCGCCCCGTCGAGGCGGTCGGCCGGCGGCGGAAGAAACGCTGGAGCGCATCAAGCCGGCCCAATATGGCCGCACACGGAATCATGTGGACGGTGCGGTATCGGGACTGTCGCCCTATCTGCGCCATGGTGTCTTGACCCTGGCGGAAGTGCGCGACGCCGCCCTTGACAAGGCAGGCGAGCGCGCGAGCTGGAAGTTCATCAATGAACTGGCCTGGCGCGACTATTGGCAGCG
>CAZFWG010000011.1:29602-39583 GCA_964522525.1 uncultured Alphaproteobacteria bacterium
TTGCTCGATGGCGATCCGGGCAGCAACAATCTCTCCTGGCAATGGGTGGCCAGCACGTTCAGCAGCAAGCCCTATTTCTTCAATCGGAACAATCTTGAGAAATACACGGACGGCCGGTATTGCGCGACTTGCCCCAAGGCCGATGACTGTCCTTTTGATGCCTCTTATGAGGATCTCGCGACCCGCCTCTTCAAACCGGTGGAGAACACGCCGTGACAGGATTGATCTGGATCCACGATGATTGCCTCTCGGCCAAGGCCGCCGTCTTCTCCCAAACGGAAGATCCGGCGGTCTATGTGTTTGACGATGCCTTCATGGCGAAACGGGGATATGGCCTGAAGAGACTGACATTCATCTATGAGTGCCTCCTCGACATGCCGGTCGAGCTTTATAGGGGGCCATGCGTCGAGACGCTCCTCGCCCTCGCCCGGCGCGACGGCAGGACAACGATCCGGACCATGGAAACACCGGATCCATTTCTTCGTAACGTGATGAATGAGCTGGCCGATGAAATCGACCTTTCCATCCTGACACCACCACCCTTCACCACTCTGACGAAAAAGCCGAATCTCAAGCGCTTTTCCCGCTACTGGAAGATGGCGCAGGAAACGGCCTTCCTGCCGACGGACAAACAGTCCTAGGAAGTCTCCACGGGATCCCTCCCCGCAGGATGGTTCGACCGCCGTGCGGTTGAATGCTTCTCCAACATGATGCCGGCGTCCGCTCTGCGAGGCTCACCGCAAGACCATCCAGACTTTGCCTGACAACGCTCAATAAGGCGGGAGCTTGATGTTCTCGCCTCTCTCCTTGTTTGCCCGGCATTTCCGGCCTGGACAATGTCACTGATCAGTGACTATTATGTCACTCATCAGTGACTAATGGTACGAAGCCCATGTCCACCGGGATCATCACGCGCCGCTCCCGCGCCCAGACCGAGGCGAAGCTCATCGCGGCCGTGGGCACCGTGCTGGCGCGGGACGGCTTTCGCGCCCTCGGCGTCAATGCCCTGGCCCGCGAGGCGGACGTGGACAAGGTGCTGATCTATCGCTATTTCGGCAGTCTCAAAGGCCTGATCGCGGCCTTCGCCGAGCGGGGCGATTTCTGGTACCACGCGGACGAAATCCTTCCGCGACCGGGGCCCCTGCCCCGGGAAGAGATCGGTGCGTTCATCGCGGATCTGTTCCGCCGTCACATGGAAGCACTGCTGGCGCGTCCACAGACCCTTGAGATTCTGGCCTGGGAAACCGTGGAACGAAACGCGCTGACCGCCGCCCTTGAAGATGTCCGCGAAGCCCGCTCCCTCGACCTGGTGGCGCGGGTCAAGGCCCTGCTGCCGCCGGACGCGGCCATTGATGTGCCGGCCTTCGGCGCCTTGATGGGCGCGGCGACGAATTACCTTGCCATTCGCTCCCGGAGCATCCACGTCTTCAACGATATGGCGATCAACACGGCGGAGGGGCGTGACAGACTTTTTGGCCTTATCGCCCAGTTTGCTCAATGCCTAATTGACAAAAAGACCATCGATAAAAACGCCAACATGGGAGGATATCATGCCTGACAAACCCAATATCTGGCGACGCCGCTTGCTGTGGGGCGGTGGTGCCACGATCCTGCTCGCCGGTGGCGGCGTGGTATGGCGCGGCGTGGAGCGCGGCGCCTTCACGGCCGCGGAAGGACCCGCCTATGAGGCATGGGATTTATGGGGCGATCCGGACCTTCAGGGGACGCCTGTCGCGCTGGTGGCCGCCGGCGCTCTCGCGGCCAATGCCCACAACACCCAGCCTTGGCTCTTCGAGATCAGTGAGACGGAAATCAAACTCTATGCGGATCTTTCCCGTCACCTGGGCAGTTTCGACCCCTATTTGCGGGAGATGCATTTGAGCCTGGGCTGCGCGCTCGAAAACATCCGGGTCGCCGCTCCGGCTCATGGATTCAAGGCGAACATCGTTGCGGAAGAAGGGTCGCTTGAGGATCCGGCTCCGCGCACCGGCCGACGCCTCACGGCGCGGGTCCGTCTTGAACGCATGGAGAACGACGAGCAGGCACCGCTGGTCGATGTTCTGGCCCGGCGCCACACGGATCGGGGGCCCTATGACCGCGCCCGCGCGGTCCCGGATCCGATGCTTACGGATCTCTCGCGCATTGCCGAGGATTTTCCGGACACCCGGTTTTATTGGTTCAGGGAAGGCCCGGAGCGGGATCAATTTGACCAGACGACCGTAGCGGCGACGGAACGGATCATCACCGATGCGCCGATGTCCGCGGACAGCGACAAGTGGTTCCGGATGACGAAAAAGGAGGTTGAGACGCACAGGGACGGCATCACCCTTGACGCCGCCGGCCTGCCCCCGGCCATCCTCACCATCGCCAAGCTTCTTCCCCGGGTGTCGCCGGAAGAAGCCCATCAATCCTGGTTGGCCTCGACCCGGGACGTCCATTTGCCGAGCGCCGCCGTCACGGGCTTCATTGCCGTGCGGGATCTCTATGACATTCCCCAGACCTTGGACGCGGGCATGGCGTGGCAACGGTTGCACCTGACGGCCGTCGACCGGGGCCTCGCCATGCACCCGATCAACCAATGCGTAGAAATCGTGGACCGGGAAAAGGAACTCGCGTTCCCGCCACGCATGGCGCAAACCCTCGCCGAGTTGATCGGAACCGAGGACTGGCATCCGACCTTTGCGTTCCGGGCGGGCTACCCCAAAACCGACGCCCTGCCCAGCCCCCGGCGCGTGTTCGACGACATCATCGTCTGAAGGAACTCAGTCCACGGTCTTTGAGGGCGCCTCTTTGGCGGAAGAACGGGCTGCCTTTTTCTCCACAGGCAACTCGTCACGCTGGCCGTCCGTAGACGGTTTATTCACGCAAGGACCGCCGCCGGTCTTTGGCGGCATGAACATTTCCGGCCGCTCTCCCGGCACCTGCTCCACATAGAGGGATTGGCTCGGGAAGGCGAAACTGGAGCCCGCCCCCTCGACAATTTCCATGAGGCGGTAAGCGAGCCGTTCCTTGACCTCGAGCCATTCGCCCCACACGGTCGTGCGGGTGAAACAATAGAGCATCAAATCGATGGAGGAATTGTTGAACCGGTCGATACGGACAAAAGTTGCCGCTTCCGTCGGTTTGGCGAAATCGCCGGAGGTCAGCAGATAGTCCTCCATTTCGTCCCGGATCTGGCGGAGCTGGTCGATCGTGGTCGAATAGGTCACGCCGATATGCCAGTAGATCCGGCGGAAGGTCATTTCCGAAAAATTCGTCACAGGATTATCGGAAAGCTGAGCGTTCGGGACCTGGACCGGTGCCTTGTCGAATCGGCGTACCTTGGTCGAGCGGAAACCGATATTCTCCACCGTCCCCTCGACCACGCCGTCCACGAGAATCCAGTCGCCCTTCCGGAACCGCCGTTCGGTCAGGATCAACACACCGGCGATCAGGTTCTTGAACAGATCCTGGGCGCCCAGGGCGACCGCCACACCGAACAGGCCGAGGCCGCCGATGATGGGCGCCACGGGGATGCCGAAATTCTCCAACGTGCCGGCCACGCCGAGCAGCACGACGATCAGCTTCAATCCGCGCTCGAACCAGTCGCCGATCGCCCCCCTGAGCAGGCTGACCCGCATGCTCAGGACCTTAACGATCGGACCGACCATGTTGTAGAATGCCCAGAAAAAGACGATGAGCAGGAGGGACCGCACGAGCTGCTCCGCCCGCATGTCCCATTCCTCGCTCAATGGCAGGACCTGGCTGGCGAAAAAGATCCCCAGCACGATGAACAGGAACTTCATCGGGCCCTGGATGGTGTTGAGGACCGCATCATCCAGTTGGGTCGCCGTCTTGCGCGTGAAACGACGGACGAAGCCGATCACCCAGACCGAAAAGGCCCGGCGCAGGATCCAGGACAACAGGATGATGCCGAGGGCGGTCAGGATGCTGCCCAGATCGGCCCCGAACACGCCCGTGTTCCAGACACTGACGATCAAGGCCCAGAATTCGTTCAGTCGTTCCATAACGGTCTCATTGGACATCATGCGCGCTCCCGCGTTGCCTTGAGTTCAATGGCCGGCCATTTCTCGGCCGTGTAGTTGATTTCCCAGGCGCTCTTGGCCAGGAAGACCGGACTGGAGTCCCCGTCCTCGGCCATCGCGCTCTTGTGATTGTCAATGAAGCGGGCCAGTTCCTTGGCGTCGTCCGCGCTCACCCAACGGGCAGAGTCATAAGGCGCGGGCTCAAAATCCACCTCCAGGCCGTATTCGGCCTTGATCCGCTCCTTGAGCACATCGAGCTGCAGCCGACCCACGACGCCGATCACCCAATTCGCGCCGATCATGGGGCGGAACACTTGGGTCACGCCTTCTTCCGCGAGGCTTTCGAGCGCCTTCCGCATGTGTTTCTGTTTCATCGGGTCGCCGAGCCGGACCCGGCACAGGATCTCCGGCGCGAAATTGGGAATGCCCGTGAAGCGCATCTCCTCCCCTTCCGTCAGCGTATCCCCCACCCGCAAGGTGCCGTGATTGGGGATGCCGATGATGTCGCCGGGCCAGGCCTCGTCCACAAGCTCCCGGTCCTGAGCAAAAAACAGGATCGGGTTATGGACGCCGATGGTCTTGCCCGTGCCCATCTGTTTGAGCTTCATGCCCCGCTTGAAGCGGCCGGAACAAAGCCGGAAAAAGGCGATCCTGTCCCGGTGGTTCTGGTCCATATTGGCCTGGACCTTGAAGACGAACCCGGCGACCTTGCTTTCCTCGGGCATGACCTCGCGCCTCTTGTCGGACCCCGCCGGTCCGACAGCAGCATTCTGGGGCCGGGGCGGCGGGGAGAACTGCCCCACCGCATCCAAGACCTGCCGCACGGAAAAATTACGCAGGGCACTGCCGAAATAGACGGGCGTCAGATGACCCTCCTGGTAGCTGGCGAGATCCATGGCGGGATACCCCTCCCGCACCAGGGAAACATCCTCGCGCAGCTTTTCCAGTTCATCCGGAGCCAACACCTCACCGATGCGGTTGCCGTCGAGCTGCAGGCCGACCTCATCCTGCCCTTCCTGCCGGTCGAACAGCATCATGTGATCGGCCAACAGATGATAACAGCCCCGGAAATTGCGGCCCATGCCGCAGGGCCACATGGCCGGCGTCGTGTCGAGCGCGAGCTTGTCGGCAATCTCGTCCATCAGGGCGAATGGATCCTCCGCCTCCCGATCCATCTTGTTGACGAAAGTGATGATGGGAATGTCGCGCAGCCGGCAGACCTCGAACAGCTTCAGGGTCTGGGCCTCGATCCCCTTGGCCGCATCGATGACCATGATGGCGCTGTCGGCGGCCGTCAGGGTACGGTAGGTATCCTCGGAAAAATCCTCGTGGCCCGGCGTGTCCAACAGGTTGAACACCACGCCTTCATATTCAAAGGTCATGACCGCCGATGTGACGGAAATGCCGCGCTGCTGCTCGATCTTCATCCAGTCCGACCGGGCCCGGCGGTTTTCGCCACGGGCCTTGACCTGACCGGCAAGGCGCAAGGCACCGCCCTGGAGCAGCAGATGCTCGGTCAGGGTGGTCTTGCCCGCATCCGGGTGGGAAATGATCGCGAAAGTGCGCCGGGACGGCACGGCCGTCGACACAGCGGGGGAAGCCTCGGTCAAACCGGCTCTCCTGAAACTCAAGATCCACAAAAAGAAGCGGCGCACCGCCGGCGCCGCCCATGTCTGATCCGGGTTTTAGAGCATTTTTGGCGCGGCCTGAAGCGCCTAGCCGGAAAGGCCGTCATCCAGGAAATGTCGCCCTTCCCGGTCCTCGACCTCGACCACCCAAAGATCCGGGTCATAGCGCCGCTGGCGGCTGATATAGGCATCGGCCTCGCCTTCCGCCACCGGGTCGGGTCCGGTGGCGCGCAGCCAGATCAACTCCCCCTCACCGTCCCGGCTCGGTGAAAGCACCGTCGCCGTGCCGTCCAGTCGATTGAGCTTGATGAGGATGATGCCCGCCGTGTCGTCGCCATGGACGACGACAAAGGCCGCCGCGCCGGAGGCTTCGCAGCGGCGCATATAGGCTTTGACCCAGATTTCGGCTTTGAGCTTGGGTTGCATGGGGCAAGGCTACACGGTGGACCCCGCTCCCGCGAGCCCATAAATGTCGAGCAGATCAAGGACTTGAGTTGGCGGCGTGATCAGGCGGCCTGTTGCGCCGTTTCGCGGTCTTCCGCGTCCTCGTCGTCATCATCATCCTTGCCCGGATCGATGGGCATGGGGCTGAGCGGCAGGAGCACGCGCACCGCCGTGCCCACGCCCTCTTCGCTGTCAATGATCAGCGTGCCCCCATGGAGCGTGACGAGCGCCTTGACGATGGAAAGGCCGAGCCCCGTGCCGGGAAGGCCGGCCCGCGGCCCGCCGCCCTCTTCGGCCGGGGAGCCATCGAAGGCCACCGTCTGATGGAACTGCTCAAAGGGGCGCCCCAGGCGCCCGACGGCCTCTTCCGGAATGCCCAGCCCCGTGTCTTCAACAACCAGCTCCAGCCATTCCGCGTCCGACTGAAGCGCGATCATCACCCGCCCGCCGGGGCCCGTGAACTTGATCGCATTGGACAACAGGTTGAGGAGGATCTGGCGCATGGCCCGGCTGTCCGCCTGGACATCGGGAATGTCCGCCGGGATATCGACCGCAAGCTGCAAGCGTCCCTTTCGCGCGGCGAACGCGATGGTCTTCAGGCAGCGCTCGATGACAAGCGGCATGCGGACCGTTTCCATCTGAAGGTCATAGCGCCCGGCCTCGATCTTGGACATGTCCAGAATGTCGTTGATCAGATCCAGAAGATGCCGGCCACTCTCATGGATGTAGTCGGCATATTCCTGATAGCGCCGCGCGCCGAGGGGACCGAACATCTCGACGCACATGACCTCGGAAAAGCCGATAATGGCGTTTAGGGGCGTGCGCAGTTCATGGCTGACATTGGCGAGGAAGCGCGTCTTGGCGGCGCTGGCCGCTTCGGCGCTTTCGCGGGCGCGCTCAAGGGTTTCCTCCCGGCGCTTGCGCGCCTCGATGCAGCGGTAGCTCGCGACAAAACCGGCGTCATTCTGTCCAGACGCACTCGGCAAAGGCGCAACCCGCATCTCCACCCACCGATAGCCGCCATCATGGTGGCGCAACCGCAGATCCAAACGGGGGAGATCGAGATCGGCTTCCGCGTCCTTCACATCCGCCATCAACCTTTCAAGGCCCTGCCAGTCGCCGGGATGAATATACCCGTGGAGGGTGCGCCCCTTATAGTGCGCCCCGTCATGGCCCAAGAGCGCCACGCAGCGGGGCGACACCGACATCACCCGGCCGGCGCCATCATGGTGCATGACGAGATCGGCGCCGTGGTCGTGGAGCATCTGGACCTCGGCGTGGCGCCGCTCGATGGAACGGACCCAAAGAAAGGCCGAGGCGCACAGCAAAACGACCGAGGATGCGGAAACCGCGACGGTAAGAGGCAAGGACAGGCCGAAATTGACGGGCAGGATCGGAACGGCGGCCAAGGACAGGCCCGCCATGCCTGCGGCAAAGAGCATCACGGACGGTCCGAGGATCCTTGTTCCCGAACGTCTTTGCGTCCTGTCGCTGGACAGGAACGAAGCCAGTCTTTCTCGGACGTAGCGTCTCACCGACATACTCACCGATGGTCCCGCGCACCATGGGCGGGACGGGTCCTAACCAAATCTTACCGAGCCTGTTAACGTCTGACTTAGGGGCGGACCCTTAATGAAAATTGAACGCCGGGTAATGGATGTTGTTGTGACCTTGATCGGGGCATAATCCCGGGGGATTGCCTGGGGTCTCGGCCGGATCCGGTCGACCCGATCACAACCGCCAGAGACGGCATTCAGCATTGAGCCGAAGAGATTGAGGCGAATCACCATGAGCGATGCGGGTTGCAACTCCGGCCGGAAGCGGACGGGTGGCGTTCTGTTTCTTTGTCTTGTGCTGTCCCTGGTATCGCAGGCGATCGCGCCGGCCGATGCCACGCCGCCGGTCCTCCAGCCCGAGGGAATGATCACGCCTGCACCCAGCAGCTTCTCCAGCGCCTCGACGAATGGACCCGCCTCGGTGGGCGCGCTTGCCGCCCCTTACAGGGCTTTGGTGCGGGACATGGCGGCGCTGGCCCGGCTTTCGTTCCGGACGAGCGAGGATATCGATGTCGCCGCCAAACTGATCGATACCTACGACCCCCAGGCGGTCGCCCGCGGCTGGTTTGCCCACCATGCCATCCTGGTCGCCAACCAGCCGGCCTTCGTCACCTCGATCCGCCGTCAGGCCAAAAAAACCGGCAGACGCCGTTTCCTGAAAACCATCAAGGAGGACCGCAGCGTCTTGCAGGACTCGTCCGGCCATGACGCGGCAATTCAGCTTCTGCTCGATGCCGTCAACACGGAAGCCCGGCAGATGGCCGCCATGGGCAACCTGCTGTTGGCGCGGGCGCTTGATCTGCAGTCGGAGCGCCTGGGCGACGAGGGCCTGTTCAGCCAGGTCAAGGCGCAAAACGCCCTCGTCCTGGCGGGCCAGTATGATCTGAGCGGTCGTTACACCCCCCGCACGCTGACCAAGAAGGCCCGGGAGCCCCTGGATCGGGTTCTGGAGATCGCGGCCCGCTTGACCCTTGAGGACACGGATCCGAGGGGGTTCAGCCGGATCCTGACGGTCGCCTCGGAACGGCGCATGGATTATTGCGTCAATCAGGCCAAGCTCAATTTCACCCAATGCATTGCGGGCACCCGCCATGAAGAGGAACGGGCCTTTTGTGTCGGCCGACACGGCATCGAAGAATTGGGGGATTGCTGGCGCTGGATCCTGAAAGGCTCCTGAGCCGGTGCCCGCCCCTGCGATTTACCAGCCTTCGGAGCCCGGCTCCCCCTTGATCGGACCGGTCAGGGCATCGGTCACCCATCCGGCATAAAACCGACCGGGCTGAGGGCGGGCCTGTTCGGTACCCACGAAAACCCGGTCCACCCGCTGGGCATAAAAACCGAACCAGCCGGCGATCCGTTCATAGCCCTGGCCAAGATCGGTCAATGGCTGCGGATAGGTGAAGGCCGCCTCGCGGCTGATTTCCTCGTCGTGCCGAAGATCGAAATAGACGGCCGCCCCTTTCCATTCGCAAATCGTGAGCACGTCCGTTTCGACAAGCAGGCGCAGCTCGACATCCGTCGGCGGAAAATAATAGACCGGCGCCCCCGAGGTCTCGACGATCCGCACTCCTTTTGTGGTGTGGGCCACCACTTGGCCGTCCCATTCGACCTTCAAGGGCACCGCCACATCCTGGACGGCGGGCGGCCGGGGGAAGTCCCACACCGATTCCTGGCCGGGACCGGGCGTCTCGATCACCGAGGGACGGTTGGTTCGCAAGCCCCGGTATGGGCCGACATTCGCTAGAATATCTTCATGGGACGGCAAAGCGCGGGGCATGGGGCGGATCCTCCATCAGGGTCGGACACTCGGAGCCTTGCCTCCAGATTGGTTCAAATTTTCCCAGAAATCGATGACCATTTCGCTCAACCACCCGGCAAAATTGCCGCGATTTCTCCACGAACACGGATCAAATCCAGGCGCCGACGACAAACTCGTCTTGGCAGATCCTGTCTATTCTAGGCGCATCAGGGGAAATCGGAGGGGAGCCGATGATTAGACTTGTTGTGTTCCTGGGGGCCTTGGCGTTGTTCTTGCCGGAGCGTCTTGTCCCCACACCGCCATATGCGCAAACCCGAAGCGAAAGCCAGGAGGCCTTGGGCATCGGCGACATGATGGAAATGATGGAGCGCACGGGTGCCGACCTCGCTGGCCTGTGCGATCGGGAACCGGAGGTGTGCCGCACCGGCGCCCAACTGGGCGGACAGATGCGCGATCGCGCCCTCGCCGTGACGGGCGCGGTTCACGGCTGGCTTCAGGGCATGGAGGGCGAGATGGACAACCGCCATCCCACCACCTATCCCCGGGCCGACATTCCCCGCATTCGCGGC
>CAZFWG010000011.1:39683-41133 GCA_964522525.1 uncultured Alphaproteobacteria bacterium
GGGCTCATCCCGAACGAGCCCTTTGACCCGAGCGGCTGGCGGTCCTATGTCACGGGGGATGCTTCATGACAAAGTGGGACCGCCAACGATGACGATCGACCAGCTGATCGACGATTTCGCCTTTCTCGAGGACTGGGAGGATCGCTACCGCCATGTCATCGAAATGGGCAAGGCCCTCGCCCCCCTTGCCCCGGCGGAACGCAACGACGCGACGAAAGTGGCGGGCTGCGCCAGTCAGGTGTGGCTCGTCAGCGAGGCCTCGCCGGCAAAACCCGACGCCCTGGCCTTCCGGGGCGAGAGCGACGCCCATATCGTACAGGGCCTGATCGCGATCCTTGTCACTCTTTATACGGAAAAAACACCGGGGGAGATTCTGGCCATCGACGCCAAATCGATTTTTGAACGGCTGGGGCTCCACGACGCGTTGAGCCCCCAAAGGTCGAACGGCCTCTATGCCATGGTCGAGCGGATCAGGGCCGACGCCATCCGCGCCAAAGACAAGGCGGGGACCGAACGTCCCAACGGACAAGCCTCCTGACCGCGCCCGTGCCTCAACCTGCCCGGGGCTGGCACCGCCGGCAGCCGCCCGCGTCCTGAAAGCCCTTGAAGACCCCATCCAGAATGGCGATGCGCCGCTCGAACTCCGGATCATCGCGCCGGTCCTCGACCACTTTGCAGGCATGGGACGCCGTGGTCCGGTCCCGTCCGAACGCGCGGGCGACCCGTCCGTGATCGAAGCCCAGGGACACGTGGCACAGATACATGGCGACCTGCCGGGCCAGGGCCACATGGGCAGGCCCCCGGGATGCCGCCCTCAGGTCCGCCGGCGACACTTGAAACACGCCCGCCACGACGGTCTGAGCCACCCTGATGAGACAGGGTTCCGGCACGGTCGCGCCCATCAAACCCGGTGACGACGGCGGACGGCCACCGCGATCCGCTGCACAGTCGCATCTTGTCCCGATGGCACTGCGTTTCTCGATCATCC
The DNA here is from genome assembly GCA_964522525.1 of uncultured Alphaproteobacteria bacterium. Taxonomy (GTDB): domain Bacteria; phylum Pseudomonadota; class Alphaproteobacteria; order JAJFIK01; family JAJFIK01; genus CAYUYV01. The sequence goes on from CAZFWG010000011.1 coordinate 40,672, forward strand.
CACTCCCCCTTCAAAGGGCCGAGGGGAAAACACCCCCTTGCGACCGACAATGTACAAATTTAACAATATCCGTACATTAGCGCGCAAAATATGAGTGTGGATAACTTTTAACGTACAAAATTTCCTTTTCGTAACGGAAATGGCGCACTATTGGGCTCAAGCGGCGGAATGAAACGAGCGCATCATGCACAACAAACTTCGACAGCTACGTCGAGCCCGCAATCTGACCCTTGCCCAAGTGGCCCAAGAGCTGGGGACGACGCCCCAGACGGTCTCGCGCCTCGAAAACGAAGTCATTACTCTTTCTACGGATTGGCTCGAGCGATTTGGTGCCCTTTTTGATGTGGATCCGGCCCACTTGCTGGGAAGCCCGTCCTCACGGGAGATTCAGATGCTGGGGCAGCTCGACCGGTTCGGCCGGGTCACGGAGCATACGGAAGAACCCTGTGAGCTGAGCCTGCC
>CAZFWG010000011.1:41233-84257 GCA_964522525.1 uncultured Alphaproteobacteria bacterium
TACAACGTGGCCCTGGATTGGGCGGGGCGGATCATGATGCGGGTGAGCTACTTCTGAAGCCAAGAGACGGCTTCAAGGATCGGCCCATCGCCACACGGATCATTGAAGCCCGACAACCCCTGACCGAGCCGGGAGCACCCCTATGGCCCGCTGCCGGCCGCCGCCTGATCGGACGCGCGTGGTTTGGAGAGACACAGCCCGGACCAGGTACCGGTGCCCGCATGGACACCGGGCGTCTGACTCCAGGTGCCCTTGAAGCTCTGCTCATCGGGTTCAAGCGTGAGGCGCGTGCCGCCCGTCCCCAATTCCGAATGCCACTGACCGATCAGCACACCATCGGTCACGGTTCCGAACAAGAACCCGGCCTCTCCGGCCCGGGGCCGACGATAGCTGCCCCGGGCAACCCCGTTGCGCACCGCAAGACGCAGGATCCCGAAATCCGTATCCCAGGAGCCGGCAAAGCCCTTGCACGTCTCGGGCGGCGCGTCGACATCGAACCGAGCGGCGCCGGTTTCAAGCCCGCCCCGCCCGGGCGGCGCGAACGTCTTCACCACATAGGTTCCCGGCTGGGTTGGCGCCTCGATGGTGCTCTCTCCCGGGGCCAGATCGGCCAGATCCAGGATCCGGCCCAGACGGGTCTGGGCCTGATCCGCCGTTTCCGGTCCGGGCGGCCCCGGTTGGGGACCCAGAAGAGCCGCCGAGGCGCCCGGTTCCGCCATACAGGTCAAGGACCGCAGATCAACGCTCAAGCGAACGGCTTCACCGGGGGCGTAGTTCGAATAGTCCGTTTCCAGAAGAGCGCGTTGCGGCTTGCGTAAGGACAATCGGGAGGCGGCACCGGTGGCCAACCGCACATCCTGATCGAGGGCAGAAAGTGTTTCCGTCCACGTTGTGTTGGCGCCCAGAGCGACAGCCCCTCCCCTGGCAGCGCCGGCCGCGGGGCAGCCTGCGCGCGTGACGCATCGGGCAAGACGGGCCCGCGCCAGGGCCAGATCCCGCGTCAACGCCCGATGGGGTTCTTCCTGCCGGGCGCGACAGACCGAAATGCGCAAGGCCGCTTCGTCCGTAGGCCGCCGTTTGAGTTCCGCCTCCAGTCTCAAACCATCCAGCGTAAGGGCGGCCAGTTCATGGGCGAAACGCTCCCACGCCACTTGGAGCGCCGCCCCCCGGCGCAACGTCGCCTCCCCTCGGGCGATGGCAATCTGCCTGAGATCCTCATAGAGCCGCCACAGTCTTGTGGAGATCAGCTTGATCCGCCACAGCCCGGCGCCGCCGCCACTCAAGCCGTCGACAACAGGCTCAAGCCGCCCCGACAATTCGTCCGCCCATTGACCAAGACGGCTGATCTCTTCCGCAAAACCAATGATCTCACTGCCGGGCAAGGCCCCGCGTGCCAGCTCGTGGGAATGGAACAGGGCGGGCAGGGCCTGGGGAATGCGCAGCGTGGCCTCCACCAATCGGCGGCTCTCGACACCAAGGGGAGAGACCGGGAATTCGGCCCCATCATCGACCCCGCCAAAAGGCATGGTCAGAAGGGCCGCGAGAGCGGCCTCCACCTGCCCCATATGCGTATCGAGATCTTCCGCGGGCACGCAACTCAGTGTCGGGCAGGACTGGGCCAGGCATGACGTGGCCAGGCGTTCGATCCGTTCGATAATATTCCGTATCTCGATGGCTTCATCGTTAAGCGGACGAATCTCCGCCGGACAGGAGAGAGGATGATGGATCTTGGAGCGCCCGCCGGGTGTCGCGCAAAACGTGCCCTGCCCGCATTGGCGGCGCGCCTGGGCGAAGCGTTGTTTCAGCCGCGACGCCGCGAAACGGTCCTCCTGGGCCCGCACCATGACACCGCTGAGCGCGGAGCGGGCGTGTTGCCGGCTCTCCGACCGGCGGTGGCTCACCTGGGACCCGGCCAAACGATTGGCGGCCCTCGTAAACCGTTCCTGTGCCGTCTGGGCGGCGGCGGCGAACCGATCTTCCAGCGATTCCAGAACAACACAGGAGGGACAGGCGTCGGTCCCCTCCTCCACCGGAGGAATGATCTGCAGCTGGGCCCGGGCCACGGCGGGATCGACCAGAAAATATGGCAATCGCGCCCCGTCCTGGCTCAACACCAGAAGACTGCCGACAACGAATCCGGCGATCAGGACCCGGCGTCGAGAGACCCCGGTATGACGCCAGCGCTCGAGTGTTGAGACAACGCCCCGCACCACCTGCGAGGCCCATTGTGGCCCGAAGCCGCCCAAAGCTTTCACCTTCAGAAGCACCACGATCCCGCAAGAAGGGGTCTTAGGGAACACGCCCCAAACTCCCATGCCTAGCGCGGCGCCAGGCAGAATGCGACCACGTTCTTTGCATGGCTTCAGATCAAAAGGCTTAGGGTGGATCTTTGGTTCCGTCAAAGACAATCCCGTTGTAGAATCATCCTTGAATGGTGGGACACGCACCATTGATGCGGGTGATCGTGGCCCTTTTGTTGCCGCGACAGCCGCCCCTGGCGCCTGCCCTGCCCGCCGACGCGCCTCCTTATGGCCCCATAACTCGGCGATCCTGCTTGCTTGTCATCAAGAAAGGCATTTGTGCACGTGTCACAGATGGAGTTGCTCCCCATGGGACCGGAATCATCCAAACCGGAAAAAATCTTTGCCCTCAACGCGCATGACGGCAATCGGCCCCACACCTTCGTTCGCCGGCTGTGGCCGATGGAACGCACACTGATCTCCGGTCATTTGTTGCGCCTGGATGCGGAGGACCGGCGCCGGCGGTTCGGCCGCGCGGTTGATGATCATCATATCCGGGACTATGCCTCCCGGATCAATCTCTTCACGAGCATCGGCTTTGGGCTCTTTGCGGGAACGAATTTGCGCGGTGTCGGCCTTCTCGAGCCCATCGAATGGCAATGGCCCATGAGCGCCTCGGCGTGGTTGTCGGTGGAAAAAGCCTATCAGCGCCAGGGTGTTGGGGCCGAGATACTGACCCGTCTACTGACGAGTGCCCAGAATCGATACATCAGCCCGGTCTATGTTCTGTGCCTGAACGATAATGCGGCGATGAAGGAACTGGCGGAGCGTTTCGATGGCGCAACGGATGTGTTCCGGGAGGAGACGGAAAGCCGTTTTGTCCTGGAACAGCCGACACCCGCGTCCTACAGCATGGAAGCCTATGCGGAAACGGATGCCTGGATGCAGGCCTGGAACCACGCCATGCCGCGATGGTTTCAGACCCAGGCTTGACCCTGCGGCCACCGAAGCATCAGGCGCTCAAGCGTCAAACGGGTCTCAGGCCCGCTGCGTTTCGGGCATGGCCCAGATGCGGCGTGACCAGGCCGGACCTCTTTTCCACTGGGCTGCGGAACTCTGTCCGGGCAGGGGCACGCCGATGCAGCGGGCCACCGCCCGCGACAAATTCAGGGGCGACAGGGGTTGACCCAGCACGCTCCGCGCCCCCACGTTCTTGGCCTCCAACACGAACTGCCGGGTGGGCTCCGGTGTCAGCAGAATGACCGGGGCATGGCCATGCCAGTGTTCCGCCCCGGCCTTTGACGCGGCCGCAACCTCAAATCCGCCGCCAGGCTCCAGGTTTGCCTCGCAGATGACCACATCGCATTTGCCGGAACGGACATGGGTGATGGCGCAGGCCGTGTCCGCCACCAGGGTCACGGACGGCGCCCCCATATCGTGAACCATCACACCGATCAGGGATGCCCGAGCGAAATCACCCGCCGCGATGACGACATGCCGGCCTGAAAGATCAATGGTTTCCGTCACCCTCTCCTCCCTGGGACACAACCCTCCGGTTTATCGGGGTCATGGCAGGGAGATCAGCAAGAGAAGGGCCAGCCGTGGGTCAAGGTTACCGGGAAAAGCCCGGCCGAGTGGCGGTGTTCTCAGCCCCGTTTGCGCTTCGCGCGGCCCTTTTGGCCGAGACCCATTTCCTTGGCCAGCCGGGAGCGCGCCTCCGCATAGCCCGGCGCGACCATGGGATAGTCCTTGGGCAGGTTCCAACGGGCGCGGTATTCATCCGGTGACAGATCATAATGGGTGCGCAGATGGCGCTTCAGGGATTTGAAGCGTTTCCCGTCCTCAAGGCAGATGATGTAGTCCTGGAACACCGATTTCTTCGGATTGACGGCGGGTTTCAACGGCTCGGCGTTTTCTTCGGCCTGCTCGCCGGTCGCGTCCTGGAGGGCTGTATAGACTTGTTGAATGAGCGTGGGCAGATCGCCGGACCCGACGACATTGTTGCCCACATAGGCCGAGACGATCTCGGCCGTCATGTCGACAAGTTCTATTTTTGACGACTCCATTCTGTCTTTGTCCTTTTCTGAGAATAGATTGAAGCGAACGCGCTCTACGCGAAGCGAAAATAGTTATGATCAAATGTAGGATCAAGTATAAAAATTCGTCTATTGGCTGCTTACGGGACCCATATTTTGAAGGAGCCCAGAAAACCGGGATCGGCACCGGGAAAAGGCGGGATGCCCTTCGACTTGTGTTCAAGGCTCGAGAGGGCCGGAACGCGGGTTACTCATAGTCCTTGGCATTGAGGGGCGTGGCCCCGGGCTCGCGCCCATCGAAGCCGTAGCGGCCGTGCATATCGTCAACGACCGAGCCTTCCCAAAGGTCCACACCGGTCGCATAGGCCGCCCGGCCCAGCAAATGGGACGCAATGGGCCCCGTGATGATCAGAAAAATGACGCCGATCACGACTTTGAGAGTGACGTCGAGCTGACCGGCATGGAAGGCAAGACCCACAAGAATGGTCCCGGCGCCGAGCGTACCCGCTTTGGTGGCGGCATGCATGCGCATATAGACGTCCGGAAAGCGCACCATGCCCACGGCCGCAAGGAGGATAAACGCCGCGCCGATCAGAACGAAGAAGCTGCAGAAAATATCATTCATGGGACGCATCCCCCGATGGGCTGGGATCATGGTTGACGGGCAGTCGGTCCTTGGGCGGTTCCGCGCGCCGGAAGACATAGCGCGCAAACGCGACCGTCGCGAGGAACGCGACCAGAGCCACGGCAATGGCCACATCCAGATAGGCGTACTGGCCATTGGTGAGTGCGGAAACCCCAATGAAGCCGATGGCCACGAGGGACAGGAAATCAAGCGCGACGATCCGATCGGGCAGGCTCGGTCCCCGCACCAGACGCCACAAGGACAGCGCCATGGCCAGGAGCAGAATGGTGTAGGTGATGGTCGTCGTGATCTGAATCAACGGTGACATGGGTTTCCTCGCAAGCGGTCACGGGCCGGATCCGCAAAACGGCGTCCCAGGTCGGGATCGGATGAGACGGACATCATGATCCCCACCAGGGTCCTTGTTTGCGCTTGGTCTTCGCCGGCGAACCGGAGACCGATTTTCCTGGCCTCGCCCTAGCCCAGCGCCTCCATGATCTTGCGCTCAAAGACGCGCTTGGTGGAGCGGCGCAAATCATCCGGGTCGGAGGCGTCAATCGCATGCACATAGAGCGTGGCGTGATCGCCGGAGACATCCATGCTCAAGGTGCCGGGCGTCAGCGTCACCGCATTGGCCAGCACCATGATTTCGAGCGGCTTGTCCGTGGAAAGAGGGATGGCGACAATACCCGGCTTCCACGACGAGGTCGGCTGGAAGGTCGCGACCGCGACCTTCACCCCCGATTGCACAAGTTCGTAGAGGAAGACGGCGATCAGCCGGGAGACCCGTCCGGCCCGCTGGAAATAGGCTTCGGTGCCTGAGAACTGGGAGCGCACAACGTAGAGCGTCGCGCTGCCCAGGAGAAAGCCGAAAACCACATTGATCAGGCTGTAATTGACCGTAATGACGGCCCATGCAATCGCCAAAATGATATTGACCAGGAAGATATTCATCAGTGGTCACCTTTCTTTTCGGCCTTTTCATAGGAGCCCGCATCGGCCTTCGCCTTGACCTTGGGCAAAGGTTCGCCGCGCAGGGTCGGCCCGTCCGCCGCCACCGTGGCGATATAGACCGTCGTGTCGCCGACTTCGGCGCTGGCGCGGGTGGCATAGGACACGAACGGCGCCGGCCAGATGCCCATGAGCGCGGTCAGGCCCACAAGTAGGGCAAAGGGAACGATCTGAGCCGGACGCGGGCTCGAGCCGGGGTCGACGGGCCGGTCCTCCCCTTCCCCGTCGCCATTGGCCCAGAAGGCAAGCGCAAAGGCGCGCCCCAGGGCAAGAAGCGTCAGGAAACCCGACAACAGCACGCTGGCAACCGCGATGGATGCCCCGGCCTCAAGGCCGGCATCGACAAGCATCACCTTGGGCCACAGGCCACCGAATGGCGGCGAGCCGGCCATGGAAAAGGCGCTGGCCAGCACGAGAGCGGAGAAAAGCGGCGCATGGGCATAGATGCTCCGTCCCCGGAGCCAGGAGGTTCCCGTCATGCGGCGCGCGAGCCCTACACCGATGAAGAGCGCGGCCGTCACCACCATGGAATGCAGAATATAGAGGATCGAGCCCGTCATCGCCGCAGGACCCAGAGCCAGACCCAGCAGCATATAACCGATGCCCGTCACCACCAGAAAGGCGATGAGCCGCCGCAGATCCGATTGCGCCACCGCGCCGACCGATCCCACCAGCATGGTCGCGACCGCAATGGTCAAAAAGACCGTCTGCAGATCACCGGTAACGGGGAAGATCAGGGTAAAGACACGGATGAGCACATAGACCCCGACCTTGGTCAAAAGCGCGGCGAAAATCGCCGACACGGCCGGATGCCCCGTGTGATAGGAGGCCGGCAGCCAGAAGAACAGCGGGAACGCGGCCGCCTTCATGCCAAAAGCCATGAGATAGAGCAACGCGATGCCGGTGATCAGGGGCTCGTCCATGCGGCCTTTGAGGGTCAGCGCCAGATCCGCCATGTTCAAGGTGCCGGCCACGCCATAAAGCAGGCCCGTCGCGAGCAGGAAGATGGTGGTCGCGACGAGGCTCAAGGTCGTGTATTTGACCGCGCCATCAAGCTGTTCCCGTGTGCCGCCGACGATCAAGAGACCGATCGAGGCAATCAGGATCACCTCGAACCAAACATAGAGATTGAAGATATCGCCAGTGAGAAACGCGCCGCACACCCCGGCCATCAGGGCCAGGAGCAAGGGATAAAAGCCCCGCGCCTTCTCCTCCTCCAACACGGTCTCGCGGGCAAAGAGCAAGGTCACAAGCCCGACAAACCCCGTCAACGCGACCAGCCCGGCACTGAACGTATCGGCAATGAAGGTGATGCCGAAAGGCGGCATCCAATTGCCCATGGTCATGGTGACGGGGCCGAACAGCCAGACACACCGGAACAGGGCAAGGGCGCCAATCAGAAGGCTCAGCATGCCGATCAGCGCAAGCGGTCCGTGAAGCTGCGGGCGGCCCCAGGCGGCCACACACAATCCGGCAAAGATCAACGGGATCGCGAGCGGCAGGACGACAAGCCATTCCGTGTAGATGCTCATCGCGCCAGGCCCTCCACAGGATCTTCATCGCCATCGGGCGGGGTGGCCACCGGTTCGGCCAGGCGCATCTCGGAGGTTTCGACTGTCCCCAGATCTTGATAGGTGCGATAGGCCAGAACCAGAATGAAGGCAAAGAGCGAAAAGCTGATCACGATCGCGGTCAGGATCAAGGCCTGGGGCAGCGAATTGGCCGCCGCATCGGTCAGGGTTTTCTCATCCCCCGGAATGATGGGGGGCACATCCCGCGTCAGACGGCCGGCCGCAAAAATCAGGAGGTTGGCTGCATTGCCCAGGACGAGAATGCCGAGAACAATGCGCACGAACGACCGCGACAGCATCATGTAAACACTGATCGCCATAAGAACACCGACAAGCACCGCAAGGAGAGGTTCCATCACTCGGCCTCCTCAAGGCCCAGGGCCAGGGCGGTAATGGTGCCCACGACGACGAGCCACACGCCGATATCGAACAGGACGGGCGTGGCAAAGACCTTCAGGGAAGGATCGAATTCCGGAATATACCACTTGCCGGTCAGGAACGGATCCGCCGTCAACAGGGAGGGCAGCCCGCTCAGGCCGGCGACAGCCAGGCCGATCCCGGCGAGGGCAATAGGATGGATCCTCAAGGCCCGGCGTGCGGCCGCCGGCCCTTCCGTGATGGCGTAGAGCGCGAAGGCGGAAGCTGCAATCAGCCCACCGATAAATCCGCCGCCCGGTTCATTGTGACCGCGAAAGAGCACGAAGATCGAGAAGACAAGGGTCAGGCTCACCAGGAGCGGCATGGCCGTGCGCAGAATGAGGGAATTCATGGCTGCGCCTCCTTCGTTTCCGGCCCGTCGTTGGATTTGCGCCGCCGGGCCGAGGCCATGAGGGCCAGGGCCGACACACCTGCGATCATCACGACCGAGATTTCACCCAAGGTATCGAGGGCCCGGAAGTCCACCAGAATGACATTCACGACATTGCGTCCATAAGCGGCAAGATAGGAGGCTTCGGCAAAATATTCCGAAAGCCGATAATTCAGGGGCTCTGCCGTGATCGCCATCAGGGCGACCGTAAAACCGCCACCGATTGTGACAGCGATCACGCCATCGCGCCATCGCCGGAAGAGCGGGCGCCGGTCGCCGCTGTCGACGGGCAGGCGCAAGAGCACCACGGCGAGGATGACCACCGACAAGGTTTCGACCATGAACTGGGTAAAGGCCAGATCGGGCGCCCCGAAGAGGAGGAAAATCAGTGCGACGGCGGTGCCGAGCACGCCGGCGGAGAGCACAGCAAAAAGACGGGTGCGGAGCACCAGAACGGCCATGGCTCCGGCGGCCGCCACGAGCATCACGCCCAGGACATAGAAATTGGGGGTCCCGCTCATCCCCACCGCAAATTCAAGGCCGAGGAAGATGGGCGCCATCATGGTCACGGCAAGGACGAAGAAGGTCACCAGGAGATAGGTGCTCAAACGGCCGTTCTGAAGCTGATCCGTGACGCCCCGGGCGCCATGCCGCAACAACACGAGCGCCTGGTCATAGCCACGGTCGGGGCCCCAGAGGGACGCGGTCCACGCCATGAGCCTGTCCCGCACCGCCGGACCGATGAGGTAAAGGCCAAAGGCGCCGGCCAAGGTCAGAATGCTGAGGATCAAGGGCAGATTGACCCCGCTCCACAAATGAAGCTCCGAATGGCTCTCATGGCCGAGGACGGCGGAAGCCGCGGGCAGAAGCAGGGCATGGCCCGTCCAATGCAGATCAACGACGGCGACCAGACCCAGAATGGCGAGCACGAGACAGCCAAGCCACAAGGACACGGAGCCTTCCTGGGGCACTTTCGGCGTCGACAGACGCTCTCCGACAAAGGGACGCACGCCGGCCAGTCCGGCTACGGCCCCCATCATGACATTGCCGGCCACGGCGATGACGGTCACCACGAAAGCGGCGTCGACGCCAAGGGTCGCCTTATAGATCACTTCCTTGGCAAGGAAGCCCACGAAAGGCGGGAAACCGGCCATGGACAAAACGGCGAGCGCCGCCGCCGCCGCCGTGATCGGCATGGCGCGCCCCAGTCCGCTCAACAGGGTCGCGTCCCGGGTCCCGGCCGCCTTGTCGATGCCGCCCGCCACCATGAAAAGGGCGCCCTTGAACAGGGAATGGGCAAAGAGATAGGTCATGGCCGCCGTGACGGCCTTGTCGCTGCCCAGACCCAGCAACATGACGAGCAGGCCCAGGCTGGCGACCGTCGTGTAGGCCAGCATGAGCTTGAGATCGACCTGACGCAGGGCCAGAACCGTCCCCGCCAGGAACGTCGCCGCGCCGAAGACCGGCAGGATGGTTTCCCACAAGGGCGTGCCGCTCAAGGCCGGATGGATCCGTGCGATCAGATAGACGCCCGCCTTCACCATGGTCGCCGAGTGGAGATAGGCGCTGACCGGGGTCGGCGCCTCCATGGCATTGGGCAACCAGAAATGGAACGGCACCTGGGCCGATTTGGTGAAGGCGCCGAACAACAGCAGGACGAGCAAGGCGACATAGGCACCGTGCTCCCGATACAGATCGCCCTGGTCGAGGAGCACCGAAAATTCCAGACTGCCGCCGATGCTGGCCATCAGGAGCAGACCGGCCAGCATCACAAGACCGCCCCCGCCCGTCACGACAAGGGCCTGGACGGCCGCGCGCCGGGACGCCGCCCGGGCATGGCCGAAACCGATCAGCAGGAAGGAAGTGACGGAGGTCAGCTCCCAGAAGACAAAAAAGGTGACGACATTGTCCGCGAGCACCAGGCCCAGCATGGCGCCCATGAAGGCGAGCAGGAATCCGAGAAAGCGCCCGAGCTGGGCATGACCCCGCAGATAGGCCGCCGCGTAGAGCACGATGAACGTGCCGATCCCGGAAATGAGAAGCGCAAAAAGCAGGCTCAAGCCGTCGAGATAAAAAGACAGATTGATGCCGCCCAGAATGGGCACCCATTCCGTGCTTTCGCGCACGGGCCCGTCATGGGAGACCGCGTGGATGTGAGACGCGAAATAAACGAAGAGACAAGCCGGCAGGACGGCAAGGACCCAGCCCGAAACATCGCGCGCGATGCCGCGAATGGAAGGAGCAAACCCTGCGAGAACAAAGCCTGAAATGACGGCCCAAAGCATCGGTCTTCCATCCCCACGATCCACGGTTCAGTCACAAAGTGCCAAATGGCGCGGTCCGCCGAAAGGGCATTTTGTGCACTTTAAACCGTCCACGGGGTTTAGGGTGCGTTCACAATCGATTTTCCGCCCCGCCACCATAAATAAGTTCCTTGCACCCGGACCTCTTCGGGGCGACATCGCGTCCTAAAGGTCACGACCGACCGAGCGAGGCAATCCGTCACAGGGTCCGTCCGCACCGAAACGGACGAAAAGCACGACCGCGCCGGCCGATCCTTGCCCGAAGCTTGCACCTATAAAGTGCTGGACAGCGGAGGGAGGAGCGTGAACTTCTCGCGTTAGGAGTGAACGCATTGGGGGAGACACTTTAAACATGCGCCGCGACCACCGACCCTATTGGCTGCGCCGGGTGATGGCGGCCCATGAAGCCTGGCACGCACGCCATTTTCTGCACCCCACCTTTGACAGCATCGGGGCTGGCTGCAGCATCGCCAAACCCTGGCATGTCCATGTCTTCGGCTCCGGGATCCATCTGGGCTCCTATGTGGAGATCCGCGCGACCGCCGCCAACGATGTGCGCTTCACAAGCTGGACGAGCCAAACCGGGACGGGGCACATCCGGATTGGCGACTGCTGTCTGATCGGACCGGGCGTGCGGCTCCATTCGGCCCAAGCCATCGAACTTCAGGATGCGGTGATGCTGGCCTCGGAAGTCCTGATCAGCGATGCCGACTGGCATGATCACTATGACCGGCTTTCCGTACCGGGACGGACAGAACGGGTGGTCATCGAGGAAAACGCCTGGCTCGGCGACCGGGTTACCGTGCTCAAGGGATCCCGTATCGGCTGCAACACCATCATTGGCGCGGGCTCCGTGGTCGCGGGCACGCTGCCCGCCAATGTGATCGCCGCCGGCAACCCGGCCCGCGTGATCCGTGAACTGGACCCGGATCGGCCCCTGGTCACTCGCCGGGTGCTTTATAACAATCCGGAGGCCCTCGCCCAAAAGACTGACGCGCTCTATCGGTTGGTTCTGAAGGACAACACGACCTGGGGCTGGCTGAGGGCGAGCCTCTTTCCCTCAAGGCGGGACTAGAGGCCGTCAATCCACGGCGACCAGATCGACCCGATCCCACATTTGCATGGTCGCCCGGGCCTGATCGCGGCCCAGGGTATCGAAGAGGCGGGAAATCTGCTCGAGCTGCTGGGCGGGCAAGGCCTGGCCCTGACGTCGGTAGTCAAGGAGCAGAAAAAGCGACGTGAACTGACTGCGGTCCAGGTCGAGGGCGCGGCAGATGACGGCCATCGCCTCCCCTCCCGGATCACCCAGCACCCGGGCGATGGTCTGGGGCGCCACTTTCAGCCGCCGTGCGGCATCGCGGGCGAAAGCGGGCAGATTGCCCGAGCGCAAATGGCCAAGGGCGGCGGAAATGGGCCCATATTGGGCGAGCCGGTCACGGCCCAGGACCGCGACTTCGTCAAAAGCGGCCTTGAGCCCGCCATATCCGTCGGCCGCCAATTCCTCCAACACCCGGTCGACATGTTCGGGAAGGACCTGGAACCGTTCCAGAAGCACGGGACGAAGCTTGCCGGCGGCCGCCCAGAACAGCTGATGGGCCAGACCCGACGACAGATCCGGCCGCTTGGCCAAGGCCTCGCCGATCAGGGGATCATCGCCCATGCGGGCGATGATGCGGGCAAAGGCGTCCTGGGAAATGCGCGCGGTGGCGTTGCGCAACAAAACGAGGGCGACGTCGGATTCACCGTGGGAAACGAGGGCATCGCCGATCTTGCGTCCGATATGGGGTCGCGCCGCCGCCGCGAGCCGGTGGCCGTGGGACCGCTCGCAGGCCTTGAGCAGATCGCCTTCCTTCAGGATCGGGGAGCCCAAAATGATGGGCTTGGCGACCGGCGCCTCATCTTCCAGCAGCCAAGCGTAAAGGCGCTCAGGCGGTGTGTCGATCTCGGCCACCTGCTCGGCCAGCCGGGCCCGAACCGCCGTTTCGACATCCCCGACCAGATCGATGAGAATCTCATCGATCAGCATTCGTTCCTTCTCGGAAGGCTGGGCAGCGCCGCCCAGAAGGCCCGCGACTTTCTCCAGCAGCGCTTCCTGGGCTTCCTTGCGCCGCCGGCCAGCAAGCGTCGCGAGACTGAGCAGTGACTGACCCATGGCGCTCCCCTTAGCCGCGTCCTCAAGGGCGTTGTCATCCCCATCCGTCGGGGAAAGCGCGTCGGTTCGGGATCCGCTCACCTTGGCTTCCTCCTCCATGGGATGACGCGACTCCCAAGGCCCTTCACCGCGTCGCCCGGCGCCTCGCCGGTAACGCTAATAGGGACCATGAAATTGGTGAAAGCGTCGTGAACGCCGCCCAATAGGGCTTTCAAGAGGGCGGTATCTGTCGCATGGTACGGTTCCGTTTATGGGTTGTGATACTCTTAGGCTGTTCAGGTTGAATGACGCGGCCGGACGGGAACGACCCGGCCCCCGAGGAAACGCCCGGCTGAGAACAGGCAAGAAAAAGGTGTGGTGGCATGATGAAGCATTCAGCGGTGAGAACCGGGATTTGCCGGGCGAGTTCCGCTCTTCTTTGCGGTCTGGTGGTCATGGGCCTCGGGGCCTGCGCCAATCGCACCGATCCAGCCATCGTCAACACGGCCAGCTACCAGACCGGCTATTCCGACGGCTGCGCGACCGGGAACCAGCAGATTGCGGGTTTCAAGAAGACGGTCAGGCGCAACGAAGCCCAATTCAAGACCGATGAGGCCTATCGGATCGGATGGAGCCAGGGCTTCAGCGCCTGTGGCGGCCAAAAGACTCGGCGCGAGGACTTCCTGTCCGAAGACCGCTTTGATCAGGGTCCGATCTGATCCCAAGGCACGCTGAACCAGGTCTTTGCCTCACGTCGATCAAGCCACAACAACATTAGTTGTGTCCGGCGCGCTCGGCGGCCGTCGCCTCGATCTCTTTGGCGATCCGTTTGTTGTTGCGGATGTGTTGTTGGAAGTCCCGGCGGGACAGGGCCAGCAGCGTACAGAAGCCCGAGGCGCGCACATCCGCGTTCCGAGGCTCATCGGTGACCAGCGCCACTTCGCCGAAAAATTCCCCGCTGCCGAGCTTGATGCACCGATCGGGCAGGACGACCTCCACCTCCCCGGCGGCAATGAAATACATGCAGTCACCCAGATCGCCCCGCCGCAGAACCAATTCGCCCGGCGCGAAGAAGCGGGGCGTCAAAATGCGGGCCAGACGCTTCAAGGTCGCCGGGTCGAGAGCCGTCAAGAGGCTGACTTTCTGAAGCATGGAGGTCAGGCGCAATCCCAGATCAAGATCCGGGCGACGCTCAAGGGCCCGAGCCCGGGCCAGGCGGTCCTGTTCCAGATCCTTGTAGACCTCGTTGCCGATGACGGCATGATCCCTCTGCTGACGGTATTCGCGCCCCTCCATCACCAGGGCGACCCGCTTGACATAGCGCGTGCGCAGCATTTCCGCATAAGCAGGATACTGAAGATCGAGAACCTCGATCGCGCCTTCCACGATCTTGCGTCGTCGCATGAGGGCTGTCAGCAGGTCTTCGGCGACATCGGCCCCGATCAGCGGGATGAGGTCCTTCTTGACAAAGCCGACGAGGTCCCGCAACGCCAATTGCATGATGATCAGCGTCTCGAAGCGCACGGAAATGACCTTGGACAACGGCCCCCCAACTGCCATCCGGTTGTAGAGCCAGCGCGCCGCCCGAAGGCGCCAGCCCAGATTTGCCGCCTCCATGGCCATGTCGAGATACCGTTCCCGGCCGCCCAGTTTCGCCGCATCGATGAGCCGCCCGGTATGGGCACGCAGATCATCGGCAATCTGACGATCGAGGAGACCGTCCTGAAAATACTCCAGATAGAGTTCCCGTTCACGCCCGGCGAGCGCCATGAAGCCGAAACGGCACCGCTCCTCCTTGGGCACGAGCGCCTCGTCGGGTGTGACGCCAATACCGCCGTCCTTGTCCCCTTCGCCATCGGTGTCGGAAAAGGCGGACAGCCCGATCTGGACCACGGTCTCCTTCATGCGACTGCTGGCCCGGGTCTGGGACAGCCGCCTTGAACGGTCCCGCAAGGCCCGCTCGCTCACGCCCAAGGCATTGAGCCCCAGTCCGCTCATCAAGGGACGGATCGTTGGGGCCATGACGAGAAGCGTCAACAGAACGAAGCTCACCGCCGAGACCAGAATGAAGCGCTGCACTTCCTGGGGCACCGCAGGATTTTCGGAGATGGCGAGGGCCAGGGCGATGGTGACGGCGCCGCGCAAGCCTCCCCACACCAACACGGCCTTGTACGAACCACTGATGGACTGGGACAGCTTGGCCAGACTCAAGGCCGGCATCAGGCCATAGAGGACGGCCACCCGCGCGATGATGGTGGACAGGAAAAGGGTGGCGATGATGACAACATCCGTCCCGGAAATATCGGCGAGTGCCGCCGGCACCAGCATGGCGGCGAAGGTGAAAATAAGGGACGTGGCAATGAAATCCACGAGGCCCCAGGTTTCCCGCAGATCCTCCCACACGCCCGGACTGATCCGTGTCCGGCCTTCCGAGCCGATGACAATGGCCGCCGTGACCACCGCGATGACCCCGGAGACACCGAGATAGACCTCGGCGATCACAAAGGCCAGATAGGCGAGCGAAAGCGTCAGCGTGATTTCGGTCAGCGCTGCGTCCCGCAAAAGGCCGATGATGGACACGAAGACACGGGCCAGGAGATAACCGAAGGCAAAGCCGCCGACGAGCCCGACCAGGAACGTGCTGATACCGACGAGAAAAGTGGGGTCCTCCCCCGTCAGAATGCCGACCAGCACGACAAAGATGGCAATGGCCGCCGCGTCGTTGAAAAGGCTTTCCCCTTCGACAATGATCGACAATCTGGTGGGGGCCCCAAGATCCCGGAAAATCGCGACGACGGCGGAGGAATCAGTAGTGGCGACGATCGCCGCAAGGACAAGACAGGCCACAAGCCCATATTGGGGCGCCACCAGATAGACCGCGACGCCAACCACGGCCGTACAGACCAGCACCGCCACGACGGCCAGCAGGATGACCGGCCCCATGTCATCCATCAGCCGACGGAGATTAACCCCGAGCCCGGCGGAAAAGAGAAGCGGCGGCAGGAAAACATAGAAAAACGCATCCGACGACAGACCGAAAAGATCCAATGCCTTGACGAGGTCGCCGACGGCACCGGGAGGCGTCGGCGCAAAGGCGGCGACCAGACCGACCGTTGTCCCGAAAATGGCGAGCAGCACCGTGTAGGGCACACGCAGGCGCCGGGCGACGGGCACCAACAGGCTGACGACGCCCAGCAGAACCGCCAAGCCGAAGACCGCGAGGATCACATCACCGGCGATAACCGACGTCATAGCCTGTCCTTATCCGGGCACCCGTTTGAGTACCGACAATCCTTTCCCGCCCCTTTTCCAGGAAAGAACCCGCTCTACTCGTAGGGCCGCTCCGCCCACCACGGGAAGAAGTCCGGCATGTCTTCGGACACTTTGAGCGTGTAGTTGGCAGGCCGCTTCTCCAGAAAGGACATGACGCCTTCCTTGGCATCCGCGCCCCGCCCCGTCGCAAAGACGCCCCGGCTGTCGACCTTGTGGGCCTCCATCGGGTGGTCGGCGCCCAGCATCCGCCACATCATCTGCCGCGTCAGGGCCACGGACACGGCGGAGGTGTTTTCCGCGATTTCCCGGGCCATCTCCCGTGCCGCGGGCATCAGGTCCTGGGGTTTGTACATGCCCCTGATCAGGCCCGCATCAAGGGCCTCGGTGGCGGAAAAGACCCGGCCCGAATAGGTCCACTCCAGGGCGCGGGAAATGCCCACGAGCCGGGGCAGGAACCAGCTGCTGCAGGCTTCGGGAACGATGCCGCGCCGGGCAAAAACGAAGCCGAATTTCGCGTCTTCCGAGGCGAGGCGGACATCCATCGCAAGCTGCATGGTGGCGCCGACGCCAACGGCGGGACCGTTCACCGCCGCGATCACGGGCTTAAGGCACTCAAAAATCCGCAAAGTGAGTTGGCCGCCGCCGTCACGCAAAGAGGGATCGGAATAATCGACGGACTGGGCCGTCCCCCTGGCCTCATAGTCAAAGGTTTGCGCGCCGCTCGAAAGATCCGCGCCGGCGCAGAAGGCCCGGCCCTCCCCCGTCACGATGACCGCCCGCACCTCGTCATCCCGATCGGCCCGGTCCAAGGCCTCGATCATCTCCTTCAACATGGTTCCCGTAAACGCGTTCAGCTTCTCCGGGCGATTGAGTGTGATGGTGAGGATCCGGTCCTCGACGGCGCAGGCGATCTGTTCAAATGCCATGGGTAAAACATCTCCCGATTGTCGGAGGCGCGCGTTCGCACCTCACCTGACATGCTCTTCTGATTTCGGGGAACGCGCGGGACTTTACGCCCCATGATCCCTATTTCTATCATGGATCGAGACGCCCCCTGTTCCCAAGCTTGACCCCCATGGTCCGCCGTCGGGAAGCGAAGCGCAAGCGGGACCTGATCAACGACCCCCGGGACATCGGGGGCATTGGGAGAGACCATGTACGACTATGTCATCGTTGGTGCCGGATCCGCAGGGTGCGTGCTGGCAAACCGTCTGACCGAAGACAACAAGACCCGGGTGCTGCTGCTCGAAGCCGGGGGCCGGGACACCAGCCCCTGGATCCATATTCCCGTCGGCTACGCCATGACCTTGAAGGACCCCAAGGTCAACTGGCTGTTCGAGACCGAACCCGATCCGGGCACGAACGACCGGGTGCACACCTGGCCCCGGGGCAAGACGCTCGGCGGCTCAAGCTCCATCAACGGGCTTCTCTATGTGCGCGGCCAGGCCGAGGACTATGACGGCTGGCGCCAGATGGGCAATAGCGGCTGGGGGTATGCGGATGTCCTGCCCTATTTCCGCCGCTCGGAAGGCAATGAACGGCTCAAGGACGGCGTGCATGGGGGCGAGGGGCCCCTCAATGTCTCCGATCCCACCACGCTCAACCCCGTCAGCGATGCCATGATTGATGCGGGCGTCCAGGCCGGTCTGCCGCGCCGGGACGACATCAACGGCGAGGAGCAGGAGGGCATCGGCTATTTTCAGCTGACGGTGAAAAACGGCATGCGCTGGAGCGCGGCCCAGGCCTATCTGCGCCCCGCCATGAAGCGCCCCAATCTCCGGGTGGAAACCAACGCCCTGACCGCCCGCGTGTTGTTCGACGGACGGCGCGCCGTCGGTGTCGCCTATGAGCGGGACGGCGAGGTCCTCGAGGCCCGCGCAGGCAAGGAAGTGATCCTGTGCGGCGGCGCGATCAATTCCCCCCAGCTTCTGGAGCTGTCGGGGATCGGCAATCCGGATGTGATCCGGGCGCAAGGCCTCGACGTGGTTCAGGCCCTGCCCGGCGTCGGCGAAAACCTCCAGGACCATTTCGTGACGGCCGTCCGCCACCGGATCACGCAACCCGTGACCGTCAACGACCAGATGCGCGGCTTCACCTTCATCCGGGAGGTGATGAAATATGCCCTGCGCCGCGAAGGCCTTCTCACGCTGAGCGCCGCGCATCTCTACGCCTTCGTCAAGACCCGGCCCGAGCTTGCCACGCCGGATGTCCAGTTCCACATTCTGCCTGCCACCATGGACATGAAGAAGATGACCGAGGAGCAGAAGATGGAGCTCGAAAAGCTCCCGGGGCTGACAACGGCCCCCTGCCAGCTGCGGCCCGAAAGCCGCGGCAGCGTTCATCTGCGGGATGCGGACTTCCGGGCCCATCCTGCCATTCGGCCGAACTATCTGAGTGACCCGATCGACCAGCAGACCGTGGTCGAGGGCCTGAGATGGGGGCGGCGGATCGTGGAGCAGCCCGCCATGGATCCTTATCGGGGCGAGGAGTTGCTGCCGGGTGCCGCCTTACAATCCGACGACGAACTTCTGAGCTTTGCCCGGGAGACCGGCGGCACGATCTATCACCCGGTCGGCACCTGCAAAATGGGATCGGACCCTATGGCCGTTGTGAACGACCAGTTGAAAGTGCACGGCGTCGAGGGCTTACGGGTGGTGGATGCGTCCATCATGCCGCGCCTCGTGTCCGGCAACACCAATGCACCCACGATCATGATCGCGGAAAAAGCAGCGGACATGATCCGGGGCCGGCCGGCCCCCTGACGTGCCGACCCTACAGAGTGAGCGCCAACGAAAAACCTGTCGGAGGAAATGAACCATGCATCCCTGTCAGCATGCGCAGACATCTCCCAACCGTGCGGCCTATATCATGGCCGGCACGCTGGAGACCGTGACCTATCGTCAGCTTGAGGAGCGATCCAACCAGGGCGCCCACCTGTTTCGCGGGCTCGGCCTCAAGCCGGGGGATGTCATTGCCCTCTTCATGGAAAACAATGCCCGCTACCTGGAAATCTGCTGGGCGGCCCAACGCGCGGGCCTCTATTACACCTGCATCAGTTCGCGCCTGACCGCGAGCGAAGTCGACTACATTGTCGGCGATTGCGGCGCACAGGTCTTCATCACGTCCGCCGGTCAGGCGGAGCTCGCCAAGGAACTCGTCGATCTGATGCCGGGTGTCGGCCACCGTCTGATGGTGGGCGGCACGATCGAGGGCTATGCCTCCTATGAAAAGGCCCGGGATGAGCAGCCCACGGACAGCATTGCGGACGAGACGGCGGGTGCCGACATGCTTTATTCGTCCGGTACGACCGGCCGGCCCAAGGGCATCAAGGTACCCCTGACCGGCGAGGCCATTGACGCTCCCAACCCCCTCCTGGGTCTCGCCCAGTTTCTCTATGGGTTCACGGAGGACACGGTCTATCTCTCACCGGCCCCGCTCTACCATGCAGCCCCCTTGCGCTATTGCATGGCGGTGCAACGCCTGGGCGGCACCGTCGTCGTCATGGAGAAGTTCGAGCCGGAAGAAGCGTTGCGCCTCATTGAATGGCACAAGATTACCCACAGCCAGTGGGTGCCGACCATGTTCGTGCGCATGCTGAAACTCCCCCAAGAGCTACGCCAGCAATATGATGTGAGTTCCCTCAAGGTTGCGATCCACGCAGCCGCCCCCTGCCCCGTGCCGATCAAGCAGCAGATGATGGATTGGTGGGGACCCGTGATCTACGAATATTATGCGGGCACCGAAGGAAACGGGTTCTGCGCCATCTCGCCGGAGGAGTGGCTGGCCCGGCCCGGTTCCGTCGGCAAGGCGCTGCTGGGGGAAATCCACATCATTGATGAGGACGGTACCGAACAGCCGGCTGGGGAAGCCGGAACCATTTACTTCGCCAACGGACCGGAGTTCGAGTACCACAATTCTCCCGACAAGACGGCCGAAAGCCGCAATGCGGACGGTTGGTCCACGCTCGGGGATGTGGGCTATGTGGATGAGGAAGGCTATCTTTTCCTCACCGACCGCAAGGCCTTTATGATCATTTCAGGCGGCGTGAACATCTATCCGCAGGAGATCGAAAACCTCCTCATCACCCATGACAAGGTGGCGGATGTGGCCGTGATCGGCGTCCCAAACGAGGATTTCGGCGAAGAGGTGAAGGCCGTCGTTCAGCCGGCTGACTTTCAGATGGCGGGTCCGGATCTCGAAGCGGAACTCATCGGTTTTTGCCGGGAGCATCTGTCCCACGTCAAATGCCCGCGCAGCGTGGATTTCATGGAAGAACTGCCGCGCCACCCCACGGGCAAGCTCTATAAGCGCCTGATCCGCGACCGCTACTGGGGCAATCGGGATTCAAAGATTGTCTGAAGAACAGACCTGAAGGGCAATTCCGCCACGACCTCAAACAGGAGGAGAGTTCAGTATGCGTATGGTATCTTTTGAGGAGCTGCCGTCCCTGGTGGGCCAGGAAGTCGGTGTTTCCGACTGGTTCGAGGTCACCCAGGAGCGGATCAACATGTTCGCCGAGGCGACGGGCGATCACCAATGGATCCATGTGGATGTGGACCGGGCGGCGCAGGAGCTGCCCACCGGCACGACCATTGCCCACGGCTTCCTGACACTCTCCCTGATCCCCATGTTGGGCGCCCAGATCATGGGCATTTCAGGCGTCAGCCGGGGGATCAATTATGGCTGCAACAAGGTGCGTTTCACCAATATGGTGCCGACGGGTTCCCGGGTGCGGGCGCGCCAGAAAATGGTCTCGGCCACCGCGAAGGGCGGCGGCACCCAGCTCATCAGCGAATTCACAATCGAGGTCGAAGGTCAGGACCGACCGGCCTGTATCGCGGAATCGATCACCATCGTCTATCCGTAAGGCTGCAGAACGGCGTTCGCCCGCAGGCTCGGCACACTGGCCCGAGAGCCAAGCCCCATCGGATGAAAAGACCCATCCATGAAAAAGGCCCTGGAGCTTGGCTCCAGGGCCTCTTTTTTTGGTCCCGACCAGGAGGCGGGATCAGGCGAATTCGAGGGCCGAACCATCGACCACGATCGTCTCGCCCTCAAGGCCGGTCTCGAAGAGAAGGGCCACTTCGCCGGCCGAAAGGGCCTCGTCGAACAGGGCGAATTCGTCAAGCACACCGTCGAAGAAATCCGTCAGACCGGAGTCCGGCGTAAAGCCGAGGGCCTTGCCGCTCGCGCCGAACACGAAGTCTTCCATGTTGGAGCCGATGCCGCCGGTGAAGCCATCCTCACCGACCAGGTCCCCGTTGACGAAGAGCTGAAGACCGGTTTCCTCACCGAAATTGACCACCACATGGTTGAACTCGCCGGCCTCGGCGAAGCCGCCGGTGACCGTCACGGATTCATCGGTGCTTTGCAGACGGACGGACAGCGAATTGTCTGCATTGACCTGCAGATTGAAGTGGCCGCCGTCACCGAAGAACGCCTCGTCCTTGGAGACGAGGGTCTGGGTCTCACCGAAAGGCACATCGGAATTGAACCAGACGCTGAACGAACCTTCGTCGAGGGCAAAGGCGGGGGCATTGGCCACCGTGACCGAGTCATCGACACCATCGAAGGAAATGCCGGTGCCGACCGGTCCGTCAGCGGTGAACACGGCACCATCGAGCACACCGTTGAAGCCGCCCGCGACATCGGTCAACACGTCACCGCTGTCATCCGTGGACGGCCAGTAGGACACCGCATCGAAGACCGCCGTCAGGGAAACCTGCTCGGCCGACACGGAGGTCGTGCTGTCGAGGATCGCCGCATCGTCGCCAATGAAGAGGGCGATGGTGGAGCCATCGAGATCGAGAACAATGTCGTCTTCCGCGTCGAGGACACCGTCTTCGAGGGCCGCGGCCACATCCACCGCGTCTTCCGAAGAGGCCCGGATGTCGAGCAGGTCCGTTTCACTCTCGAAGAAGAGCAGGTCGACGCCGAAGCCTTCGTCGAGGACGAAGGTGTCGGTGCCCTCGCCGCCGTCCAGAAGGTCATCGCCTTCCCGACCGTTGAGAACGTCATCGCCGCCCAGACCGGTAAGGATGTTGTCCCCGGCATCGCCCAGGATCACGTCCGGCCCCATGGCGGAGCCCGTGGCGTTCTCGAAATTGACAATCGCATCCGGGCCGCCGAAACCGGCCGCAAGATCGATGGTCACGCCCGGGGTCGCGGCGAACAGCACCGTATCGACGCCGTCTCCACCGTCCAGAAGGTCGGCACCGCCGAACCCATGGATGGTATCGTCACCGCCGCCGCCGAACAGGGCGTTGGGCATGTTGTTGCCGAAGATGAGGTCATCGCCCGAACCGCCGAGCACATTCTCGAATTCGAGCAGCAGATCGGTACCAAGCCCTTCGCCGGAGGCCACGCCTTCGAGGCTCGGCGTGCCCGCCGCGCCAGCGCTGTTGACGTCGAGATCGACAGTCACGGACTCGGTCTGATCGGAGAGGTCGAGGAAATCGACGCCACCGCCGCCTTCCAGGATGTCGTCGCCCGCGCCGCTGATGAACAGGTCATCGCCGGAACCGCCAACGGCGATGTCGTCGCCGTCGCCATCGATGATCGCGTCGGGACCGGGACCGCCGGTGATGATGTCGTTGCCGTCACCGCCGTCGAGGATGTCGCTGCCCCCGAGGCCCACGATCTCATCATCGCCGGTACCGCCGACAAGGGTGTCGTCGCCGGCCGTGCCGATGAGCAGGTCATCGCCTGCCCCGCCGAAGATGGCCGGACCGCCGTCTTCCGCGCTGATCTCGTCATCACCTTCCGTACCCGCCACGAAATTGACGTCGACGGTGAAGACTTCCTCGCGGTTGCCGCCCGGCAGGTTGGCCTGGGTCGGGGAGATCAGGCGCACATCGAAGCTGTCGGCCGCGTCCGCGGGATTGACCTGAAGATCAGCGCCGAGAAGACCATCGAAGGACACGAAAGCGAATTCGACCGGGCTGAACACTTCGCCCGGCGGCAAGGTCGCGGGTGCCGGGAAGGTGACGCGGCCCTGGGCCACTTCGCCGTCGGCCCCGAGCACCTCAAAGCCAACCCCGCTCGGGATGACCGTGATGAAGGCGCTCGACACTTCGATCGGAATGGCCACGCCTTCCGGATCCACGAGCGCTTCCTCGCCGACAAAGACCGTCGGCGTGCCCGCCACGAGCGGATCGAACTCATTCGACGCCGGCAGATCATCCGGGATGGTCACGTCGATGCCGAGATCCTCGAGGATGAACAGCTCGCCCGCGCCGATGTCCACCACCTGTCCGGAGAACAGGAAGGGGTTCATGAGGGCCAGGGCGAAATCCGGCTGGCGGGGATCGTTCAGACCCGCCCAGTGCACCAGGTCGCTTCCCGGGCCGGTGACGAATTCAAGCGGCGTGATGTCGCCGATGCCTTCTTCCAGGCTGGCGCCGGTGAGGAAGGGCTGAACCAGATCGTCCGTGATCACATTGAGATCAAAGGGCGATGCCACGGGCGCGGTCACCACGCCGAAATCGGGCGTGGGGAAGGTAAAGACGGGAAACTCGTCATCGCCTGCTTCAAGGAAGCCCGTGATGCCGAAGGCATGACCGAGTTCGTGAAGCTGCACACTGAGGAAATCGATGAAGCCCGCCGGCACTTCCCGGTCCGGATCGGATTCGAGGAACGCATCGGGCGCGCCCAGGAAATCGATGTTCACCACAAGGTCGATATCGGGCAGATCGCCGTTGGTATCGATCCCGTCGCGCACTTCGGAGAGGCCGACCGGCGTGATGATGTAGTTGCCGTCGTCGTCAAACTCGCCGGCAAATTCAAAAATGCCGTCCTCGTTGACGGCACCCGGGAAGACAAAGAAGGAACCGGCGATCGCGGTTTCACCAAGTGAGGTGACGGTCACGGCCACGTCAAGGAACGCGCCTTCCGCCGGGTTGATGAACTGGGTCCATTCGGCGATGGCGATCGCCGTCAGTTCCTCGATGACCGGAAGAAGCGGATCGAATTCCTCGTCGACTTCGCTGAAGGTCGTGATCTCGAAATCGACATTGGAAACCGGGCCGGCACTGGTAACGGCGCCCGCGTCACCGGCAAGCACCAGGAGATCATCGAGGATCGCCTGAACTTCCGGGCTGGCCGGAAACGCTTCCACGCCGATCAGATCTTCGCGACCGGTCAGCTCATCCGCGCGACCGGTGAAGCCTTTGGTACCAAGGATCGGGATATCTGGACGTTCTTCGAAATCGGTCATGTCGTGCCGGCTCCCCTGCTCTGATTGTTCTGACGCCTTGGCGGCGCCGATGAAACTCGGATCAACCGCTGCTGAGAACCCACACGACAAGCGTGCCGGTGCTGACCCTGCAGCCTCGCTGATCGCCGTTCGTTTTTGGCAGTAAGACCCCTGCAGGTACTGACCGCCCCCAAAATGCTATCCGGGGTGTGTGTTCTTGATTTTCGGAGGTCACGCCCCCTCACGCCCCGTTTACCAAACATGAGTGTGGAAGGAAGCGGCCGCCGGCTCAAGCCTTTCCTCGCCTCGGAGCGCATTTGTGATCGCGGAAAAGGCCGGATTGGCCGGTTGTCAAAGCGTCGCACGCTCCGCCGCGACTTGTTCCGGCGAGACGGGTGTTAACGGGGGTTGGGCGTTGTGGCCGAGCCCCTGGCGCACATAAGTGAGGATGTCGGCAAGGCTGTCATCGTCCAGGGCAGTAAAGCCCGGCATGGCATTGGCCCACAGGCCGGGGGCATCGGGACCGGGCGTCCCGATCAAGGTCCATCGAATGAGGGTTTCGGCAGCGCCCGTGACCACGGGACTGTCGAGCAGCGGCGGCTGAAAATTAGGCACGCCGCCGCCATCCGCTTGATGGCAAGTCAGGCAGTGGACGGCATAAAGGGACCGCCCCCGTTCCAGGTCCTGGGCCAAAGTCGGGACGGCCAGGAAAGCCGTCAGAACAACCATCAGGGCGCCGGCGGCCTTAGCCCCCATGAACGACCTTCCAGATCCGTCCCCGGCGGGAATCCGTGATGTAAAGAGCGCCGTCGGGGCCTTCCGCGAGACCCATGGGACGGAAGCGGGCGTCCCGCGGGCTCGACAGTGGATCGGCCCCCGCAAAGCCGTCGGCAAAGGTGCCCCAGTCGCCGGTGGGGCGTCCTTCGGCATCGAACGGGGCGAAAACCACCTGATAGCCGGCCTGGGGTCGGGGTGCGCGGTTCCAGGAGCCGTGAAAGGCGATGAACGCGCCGCCGGCCATGGATTTCGGCAGGCCCTTGCCACTGTGGAACAGCATGTCATTGGGCGCCCAATGGGCGGGAAAGCTGATCAACGGGTCGGCATAAAGGCCCGCTTCGGCCTCCATCTGTCCGTCTCCGCCATATTCTGGCGCCACGAGCCGCTTGCCGGACCGGGGGTCCACGAAAGTGTAGGGCCAGCCATATTCCTTGTCGCCCGCGACGATATGGAACTCCTCCGCCGGCATCTCCGCATTGTCGCCCACATCGAAATAATCCGGCCACAGCGTATTGAGCTGGTCACGCCCATGCATGGTGAAGAACAGGGCCCCGGCCCCGCGATGCCAGTCCATCGCCACCGCATGGCGCAGACCGCGTGCCACCTGGGTGCCATCGATCATCTGGTCCTGGCCCGTCTCATCCGCCTGGAAACGCCAGATCCCCGCCCGCGTCAACTCATCACAGGGCTGACGACCGGGAGATCCCGGCGTGCGCCGTCTCTCCTGACAGCCATTGGAGGGCACACCGACTTCGACGAACAGATGACCTTCATCGTCAAATGCCAGGGGCTTGGCCGCATGGGCGCGCTGTTTCGGAAAGCCCGTAACGATGACTTCGGGATCACCCTCGGGTACGAGGCCTTCCTTGGGCAGAGGATAACGATAGACCGTCTCGTCCGATGACACATAAAGATGGCCCTCGCGGACCCCGATCCCCGTCCCCTCTATGGTGCTGAAGCGCTGATCCTCGTCCGCGACACCGTCACCATCATTGTCGCGCAAGGCCACGACCCCGTTGCCGTTGGCATCGGCGGCACCCAGATTGACATAGACCACGCCGCCCGGCGCCACGGCCACATGGCGCGCGCGCCCCAGGCCATCGGCGAAGACCGTCGCCGAAAACCCGCTGGGCAGGCGCATCCCGAGGGTCTGATCAATGGGGCCTGCGGCATCGACGGCATAGACCGGCGTATCGGCGGACACGCCGACGGCGTTCCAGGGCAAGATGGCAACGGCCACGAGCGCGAGATGACAGATCCGGGTCAGCATGGGTCTGCTCCTTGAAAGAGGGCTCCGTTGGTGGACCGGCCTGGCCGGGATCCCCCATCACCAAAGGGCTTGCATTAGGCCCCGGCACTATACGCCGACAATGCGTTATGCCAAACCATGGCGCCGCCCCTACCGACAGGAAAGGACCCCTATGACGGACACCGCCCCCACGCCCCCTCGCCCGGAACGCCGTTCCCACCTCCTTGGCCTCCACGGACGGGAACGGGACGATGCCTATTACTGGATGCGGGATGACAACTGGCAGGCCGTGATGCGGGATCCGACCCTGCTGCAAGTGGATATCCGTGATCATCTCGAGGCGGAGAATAGCTACGCGGAAGCGATGCTCGCCCCCACCAGGATCCTCAGACAGACCCTGTTTGAGGAAATGAAGGGCCGCATCAAGGAAGATGACTCCGACGTGCCGACCCCCTATGGCCCCTATCTTTACTGGTCCCGCTTCGATGCTGGCGGGCAGCACCCGGTCTATTGCCGCGCCCGCGCGCCGGAGGGCGCCACGGACCCCGTTGCCGATGCACAATCGGGGACGGTCGAGGTGCTTCTCGACGGTGACGACATGGCCAAGGCCCATGCGTTTTTCGACCTTGCCTCCGTCGATCCCAGTCCGGATCATCGCTATTTCGCCTATGCGGCGGATACACAAGGGTCGGAGCTGTTCACGATCCGGATCCGCGATCTTGAGACCGGCCAGGATCTCGCCACGGTGATCGAGGGCACGGCCGGTGATTTCGTGTGGAGTGCCGACGCCCGACACCTCCTCTATGTACGCCGGGATGCCAATCTCCGGCCGTCCAGCGTCTGGCTGCACCGGCTGGGTCAGGATCCCGACACCGATACGCTGGTCTACGAAGAAAGCGATCCGTCCTTCTATGTGGGGATCGACCGAACCGAAAGCGACGCCTTCATCGTGATCGAAAGCAGCGACCACGATTCATCCGAGGTCCGCGTTCTCGATGCCAGAGCCCCTGGCGGCGAAGCGCGGCTCATCGCTCCACGCCGCACCGGTCATCTCTATTCGGTCAGCCACCATGGAGACCGGTTCTATATCGTGACGAATTCAGGTGGCGCGGAGGATTTCCGCCTGGTGAGCGCGCCGGTGGCGACCGCGGGTGAAGACCATTGGCGCGAAGAGGTGGCCCACGAGCCGGGCCGCCTCATTCTCAGCCTGTTGCTGTTCAGAGATTTCATGGTTCGGCTCGAGCGGGAGAACGGCCTGCCCCATATTGTCCTGACACGGATGACAGACGGACAGCTCGATGCCGAGAACAGGATCGCATTCGACGAGGAGGCCTATGCGCTGGCACTTCATCCCGGCGACGAGTTCGACACGGATCGTTTGCGCTTTGCCTATGAATCCCCCACGACGCCCGCCCAGATCTATGACTATCACATGACCACGGGCGAGCGCATCCTGCGCAAGGTTCAGGAAGTACCGAGCGGACATGATCCGGCCGACTATGTCACACGGCGCATGATGATCGCCGCGCCCGATGGCGCGCAGGTCCCCGTGACGTTGCTCCATCATCGCGATCACCCGCCCGGACCCCGGACCCCGACCCTGCTCTACGGCTATGGCAGCTACGGTTATGCGCTTCCGGCCCATTTTTCGGTCACGCGGCTGTCGCTCGTCGATCGGGGCTTTCTCTATGCCATCGCCCATGTCCGCGGCGGCATGGAGAAGGGATACCATTGGTATACGGATGGGAAGCTTGGGAACAAGATCAACAGCTTCACGGATTTCATCGCCGTGGGAGAGGCCCTGGCGGCCGCCGGCATGACATCGGCAGGCCGGATCATCGCCCATGGCGGCAGCGCGGGCGGCCTTTTGGTCGGCGCCGCGGTCAACCTGCGCCCCGACCTGTTCCAGGCCGTGCTGGCGGAGGTTCCGTTTGTTGATGTACTGACGACGATCTGCGATGCGGACCTGCCCCTGACACCCCCGGAATGGACCGAATGGGGCAATCCGATCACGGATGTCGAGGCCTATGACCGCATCGCGGGCTATTCGCCCTATGACAATGTTCGCGAGACCGCCTTTCCCCATATCCTCGCGACCGCCGGACTGAGCGACCCCCGGGTCACCTACTGGGAACCGGCCAAATGGGTGGCGCGGATCCGCGAAAAACGCAGCGATGATCGCCTCACCCTGTTGTGGACCTATATGGAAGCCGGCCATGGCGGCGCGACCGGGCGCTTTGATCAATTGAACGAAATCGCCATGCTCTACGCTTTCGCGATCCATGTCGCGCAAGGAACCGGTTAGCCCGCGTGGGGATCGCGGCAGCCGGATCCGGCGTGGGCAGATGGCCTTTCGCGCTCCCTCCGACCACGGTTTAAACGACAGGCACAAACAAAGCCGGACGTGAACACGAAGCGAAACGGGCCGCCTTTTCGCAAAGGCAGCCCGTCTCGTTCGTCGTTTCTAACGTCTGTTCGGCGTGGGGACGGATCCGGCGTCAGCCGTTGTCGCCGCCCTCTTCACCGGCGGCTTCCGGTTCGCCATCGGCGGCTCCCTCTTCCCCGGCAGGTCCGGCCGCGCCATCGGTCTCGTCCGCGGCGGCCTCTCCTTCGCCGCCTTCTTCACTGGCAGCACCCGGCACCGGGAGTAGTTCCGCTTCCTCATCCGGCACATTCGGTGTTGCCGGACGGTTGCCCGTCAGCTCCTCGATGATGTCCGCCGCCTGACGGAGATTGTTTTCGGCAACAGTCACGAGATTGATCCGCTCGACGATCAACTTTTCGAGGCGTTCGATCTCTTCCACGTCGCCGCTGGGCAGGTCGAACCGGCGGGCGACGTCGATGGCTTCCCGGGCCGTCTCGGCATCGGTTTCCGCGTTCACCCGCTGATCGGTCAGGCGGTTGGTCGCTTCTTCGTTGCGGATCTCATATTCATCAAGCGCCCGATCCCGTTCGATATCGCTCGTTGCCTCCCGGGCGCGCTCGGCCGTCTCCCGGGCCTGGATAGCCACATCCCGGATCAATTCCAGATCCGTAATCGCAGCTCCGACAGTACTGGAGAGATCAAGCAGGGTCTGGATCGCGTTGACCTGCTCGTTCTGGGCTTCGACCCGGATCTGCTCTTCCAGAAACTCGATCCAGGTTTCCGCATCCCTCTTCGCGTTCGAGTAGTTGGCCGCCCGGCGGAAGGCCTCCAGCGCCTGACGACGACGCCCCTGATTGCTCCGCGAGTGACCGAGCAGGAGCCATGCGCTGCCTTCTTGGCTTCTGTTGAGGCCCCCCCGGCGCAGGGCCGAATTGAGATACCGTTCGGCCTGGGCCCATTCCTCGTCCTGAGCGAAGGTCCCGGCGATCAGGAAGTCCAGGCGCCCATTGGGCGCAAGCTCACTGGCGGCAATAAGCGCCGTCCTGGCTTTTGCGTATTCACGGGAGGCCAGCCAGAAATTTCCGAGCTTTTCGAGATTTTCCGACGTACGTTCGATGCGGCCCGCCTCTAGCTCGGACTCAAGCAGTTTGGCCGCCTTGAAGGGGTATCCGTAGAAAGAGTGAAGTTCGGCCAAGGTGACCAGTTCCCGGCTCCGGGTCAGGAAACCGAGCTTGTACCGCAACTCGATGACGGCATAGGCATCCTTTTCCCGGCCCAGTTCCTGGTAGCCGGCGGCCAGTTGCTGCCAATAGATGTCCTTGTCCGGGAACTGAGTGATGATGGTTTCAAGGAGCGGCACGGCCTTGGCCCAATCCCCGAGCGCGATATAGACGGTCACCAGGAGACGCAGATACCCCTCATTCGGGTTGGGCGTCAGTTCGACAGCCCGCTCCGCCCGCGGCAGGGCATCACGCCAGCGTTCCTGGATCGCATAGGCCTGGGCCAACAGGTAATAGGCACCCGCCCCCGGCTCAGGGGTCAGCTCGAAATACTGTTCGAGGACACGAATGGCATCGTCGAAGCGCTCGACGCTCAGATAGAGGCCGCCCAGGAAGAAATAAAGCTCCGCAAGCTGATCTTCGATGAAGGCGCCGGTTGCGACCGCCCCTTCAAGAGACCGGATGGCCGGCTCATATTGCTCGAGTTCCAGCTGGAAATTCGCAAGCGTGCGCAGCATGATGCCGCGCTCGTAGGGGGTGAGATCGTCCCGGTCCAGGACCCGTTGAATAACGCGTATCGCCCCCTGATAGTCCTCGTTCTCATCGACCAGTGTCTGCGCTTCGAAAAAGGCTTCCGTCACCACACGGCTGGTCAGCTGACCCTGGGATCCCTGGGCAAAGGCTTGAGGCATCGGCGACAGGCTCATCCGATCCGCGCCATGGGCAAAGGCGGCCAAGGCGGCGGCGCTGGCCATGGCCAGGGTGGAAAGGCGCACACCCTTGACGCGTTCCGCCAGATCTCCCTTGGCGCCAAACGCGCGCCGCGTCCGAAGTCCCGTCTTTATCGTCCGTGCCGGTGCCATCCAAACCCTCCTGGGCCTCAAGTCATTGTCATTCTTCCGGGTGCGCGCTCCTTTGGAGCCGACCGCGTTTCGGAAGCGACGTCACGGGCATCAACCGAGGCCCGCGCCCCAAATCGACCGGCTCACCGCCGTCCGTTGCCTTCCTCAAGCTTGAAGTCGATCGTCACCCGCACGCCCGGCCGATCCGCCGGTTTGCCGTCCCGGATCTGCGGACGATATTTCCAGCGCACCACGGCGCGCAGGGCTTCCCGCTCGAACACCGAAGACGAGGATTCAACCACCCGCGGATCCTTCACTGACCCGTCGGCCGCGATCGTGAACTCGACGATCACCCACCCTTCCTGGCCGCGCTGGGAAGCGCGCCGGGGATATTGCGGCGGAATACGGACGATCGGCTGCGGGTCCCGTTCATTGATCGTGACACCGCCCAGACCGGAGAGCCCCACATCGGGCCGCGGAAGGCCGATGGATCCCGCCCCCACGTCAGGGCGCGTGCTTTCCTGGGGCGCCGGCGGCGGCGGCGGCGGCGGCTCGTCCTGCTGTTCGGGACGCTGCAGCTCCCGATCATTGGCGCGCACTTCTTCGTCACGCTGGGTCCGTGTCACCTCAATGGGCGGCACTTCCTCAAGCTCTTCCTGTTGGATCTTTTCCGTGGTGATCAAAACCTTCATCAGCATGAAGAGGCCCACGGTCACGACCGCCGCGAGGGGAACACCGAATGCTGTCCGCGCAAAGCCCATGGGTCCTGCCTCACTCTTGCTTCGTTGCGACGGTGACACTGGGTGCGCCGGCCAGGCGAGCCTGGTCCATGACCTGCACCACGATTCCGGTATCCGCCTCTTCGTCGGCCTGAATGATCACAGGCCCCTTGGGATTGTCCGTGCGCAGCCGTTCCACCTGTGTGCGCACCGCACGCACCTCAATCTCACGGCCGTCAATGAAGACCCGGCTGTCCGCGTCCACCGCAACAAGCACGGAGATGTTCGCTTTCTCCTGGTCGGTCTCCGCGTCGGGCCGGACCACCTCGACACCGGTCTCGCGGACGAACACCGCCGTCACGATGAAAAAGATCAGCATAATGAACACGATGTCGAGCATCGGCGTCAGATCGACCGTACCCTCGTCTTCCTCCGCCTGTTCCCGCTTGCGCCGCGCGCCGCCGGTCCGGCCGACCCATTTGTCCCGGTCTTCCGGGAAGTGGATCTCGAGGGCGTCCTCGATCTTCTGAGTTGAACGCTTGGCGCGGCGCTCCAACAGGGTGCTGAAATAAAGGCCGGAGATCGCCGCGACCATGCCCGCCATGGTCGGGATCGTGGCCTTGGACACGCCGGAGGCCATGGCGCGGGCGTTACTGGCGCCGGTGGCGGCCATGACGTCGAACACTTCCACCATCCCTGTCACGGTACCGAGCAGGCCGAAAAACGGGGCCAGGGCCACGAGAGTTTTAATGGTGCCGAGAGAATGATTGCTCTCCAGATTGACCTGGGAGATCAGCTGGGTCCGTATC
Organism: uncultured Alphaproteobacteria bacterium; assembly: GCA_964522525.1. Lineage (GTDB taxonomy): Bacteria > Pseudomonadota > Alphaproteobacteria > JAJFIK01 > JAJFIK01 > CAYUYV01. The sequence goes on from CAZFWG010000011.1 coordinate 73,407, forward strand.
TGGTGCGCGTGCCAGGAACTCTTGTCCGGCCGGGCTTCCCAGAGACTGAGAACTTTCTTGCTGGTCGCGGGATAGGTGGCCAAGAAATACCAAAACCGCTCCAGGATCATGGTCCACATCAGGAAGGTGATGCCCATGATCCACAACAGAACCGGGCCGCCCGTTTCCACGAAGTCCCGCAAACTTGTGAAAATCACGAAGGGATTCAAACTGGACAAGAGATCATTCATCTTCCAGCGGACCTTTCCTCACAAGCGCCCAAACGTCCCGCGCCCGAACCTTCCGGTATCACCCGGCGCGTTGGTGGAAGATGCGGTGACGCTCCGTCCCGGCGACAACCCCGCTTCCACCCCAGTGAAAGCCGGAGACCGGACGCCGCGTCGGCGTGACATCCGGTCTCCAATCTCCGATCAGTGACGCTGCTCGGCGCGTGATGCCACCAAGCCGGCGCTCTGTTCTTCAAGGATCTGAACCACCGAACGGGCCCGGCCCGCTGCGAAAGAATGCAGGAACAGAAGCGGGATCGCGGCACAAAGCCCGAGAACCGTGGTCATCAGGGCCTGGGAGATACCACCCGCCATCAGCTTGGGATCGCCGGTGCCGAACAGAGTGATCTGCTGGAACACCACGATCATCCCGGTCACCGTGCCGAGCAGACCCAGAAGAGGCGCAATGGCCGCCATCACCTTGATGGTCGAGAGACCGAACTCGATCCGCGGCCGTTCCTTGAGGAAAGCCTCGTCGAGTTTCAACTCGAGGGTCTCTTCGTCCACCCGCTTATGCAGGTCTTCATAGATCAGCAGCATGCGGCCCAGCGGATTGCCCTTTTTGGGCTTGTCCGGCGAACGCATCTGACCTTGGACCTGAAGCGCCACGATGCTGAGCGCAAAGAACCGGTAGATCGCGAACAGGATGAAGATGGCGCCACCGACAATGATGATGTAGCCGATCTCGCGACCTTGATCGATCCGGTCAAGGAGGCTCGGCGTCCGGACCAGCAGGCTGAGGATCTGGCCCTGGGAGGGGTCGATCGCGCCTTGGGTCAACACGCCTGCCTGACCGTCGACGAGCTGACGGGCCGCTCCGCGGAAGCGCGCCGCCGGCTGTTTGGCAAGAAGCTCGAGCGTGTCGGTCTCGGACTTATAGGCAAGGAAGTCGCCCGTATCCTGTTTCATGGCCGTGAACGGCCCGATCCGAACAACACGGCCGGAAGACGTCGTGCCGTCCGCCTGCACCAGGGCGCTGTCAAAGGCCACGATCCGACCTTGCTCGATCATTTCCTCAAGCAGGGTGGAGCTCAGGGTCTCGAGCTGCGTGATGGTCGGCAACACGCGGCCCCGGGTAAGCGGGTCAAGGGCGTCATCCCGGTTCGGCAGCTGGGCGCTGACGAGAGAAGCCTGGATCTGGGCCTTGGTATCGGCGGCGACCTGGCGGCTCACACCGAAAAGCTCGCCGGCTTCACCAAGGGTGTTGCGCAGCTCATCCTGAAGCTGAGCAATGTCGATTTCGTTTTGCTGCGAGGTCGCTTCAAGCTCTTCCGCACGCTGTTGTTCGGCGGCAAGTTCGGCTTCCGCCTGCTCAAGGAGCTGTTGCTGACGGCTGCGGTCCCGTTGGAACTCCTGCTCCCGGCGCCGGTTATCCGCCGATTCCTGGCGACGACCTTCCCGGACGGACCGGAGCAGATCGCCGAGCGTCTGAGCTGCCGTATCGGCCGCCGACGGTTGCGCCGCCTCACCTTCTTCCTGGGCCCAGGCTGAAGACAGACCGGAGGCCCCGCTGATCATCAACGCTGCAGCGAGCGTGATGCCACATACACGAACCATGTTTTTCATCACACGCCCCTTCAGTTGGTTTGGTCGGCAGCTTCAGGACCGAACATCGGCAGGATCAGCAGCTCCGGCGGGATCAGTTCCTGCGCCATGTCCATGGCAACCCGGACCTGGGCATTGGCGCTGGCATCCAATACATCCCAGCGCCGTTCCTGCTGGTTCCAGAGACCCGTCTCCAGGCGATCCGTCGTCTGATAATAGAAGGCGGCCCGACCGACTTTCAGGAATTCAACCTTGCGGTCGTCCTGGCCCTCGATGCGCAGAATGCCCTCGTAATGCTCGATCGTCCGGCCATAGTCGTTTTCGATTTGATAGGCCTCGAGAACAACGCGGAACTTCTCTGCGATGCTCACATCGGGACGGGCGAGGATGCCCTGGAGGCGTTCAATCCGATTGGACCGTTCATCCTGAAGAAAGGGCGTATCCAACTCGACGAACTGGGTAATCGTCGCGATCATGCGTTCCGTGAGCGGGAAGATCTGGCGCTCGATCGTCTTGACCCGTTCGATCTGATCCCGGATCGACTGCTTCTCTTCCTCCTGGGAGGCGATCAGCTCTTCGCGCTGGCGATTATAGGCTTTCAGGTCATCGAGCTGACGGATCACGCTGCGGTAGTTGCGCAACAACTCTTCCGTATCGTCGGAAATCGAGTCGATCCGGCTTTGGGACGCCGCTCCCTCGTCCGTGGTTTGCTCCACTTCCTCCGTTGCCGCGTCAATCTGTGCGGCCGCCGGACCGCTCAGGCATACGAACGCGGCGATCGCGGACAGGATCGCCGAAATGCGCCATGCTTGCATCATCGTCTCCATTCTACCCTCGTGGCCCAGAAGCCGCCGATCGCCCTGATCATCAACCAAAACGATCCAAACCCAATTCCTGCTCTCAAACTCTGCCTAAACAATCCAGGCGCGGCAATGCCCTACCCGTGATCCGTCCAATGAAGGCGCTCCGCACAACTGCGCAGGTCTGTCCTTCTGTGTTTTCCAGTCCGCTCCAATGGATGCTCAAAGACATTCAAGAGCACCCACGGCGAGCCGAACCGCAATCCGTTTCCTTGATCAACCCGCCCGAGAGGTCTCAACACCCCACCCTTAACGGCCAAGTTGACTTGTTTCTAAATGGGGGAGATCAGATAGCCCCTTTGTAAACGGCCTATCCGTGCCCACGTCCCAATGCAGCCGACTTGCGAATGCCCCCAGCCTCGAAAAGTAAAGTATCCGTTCGCGTTGGACACTTCTCATCCGTGGATCCAACGCTCACACAATTGCGCCCTATTTGCAAGGCGAAGGCCTGAGAATTAAGCGGAGCTTTCGGGGGAAAGGGGGCGAAAAACGAGGCATCTTGAAAACACCCCATGTGACCCGACCCACGGTCGAATCAAACGGCCCTCAAGCGGTTGCATGGGGACGGCAAAGCAGAACCGTACACAGGCCGGGCGCCTGCTTCACCAGTGCCTGTAATGATCGCGAGGGATGGCTGGGGCGGCAGGGATCGAACCTGCGAATGGCGGTACCAAAAACCGCTGCCTTACCACTTGGCTACGCCCCATCGGGAAACCGCCACCGAGAACCGATTGCGGGAAGCGCGGATACTAGTTCCATGTGTCAGGCGACGCAACGGGGAGGATTGCCCGCCTGCAAGATTTTTCAAGCCCGACCGGAAACCGCCCGGATCGGGATGGCGTCATTCGTCGTGTGAACGCATGGAACACGCGGATCGGCCTTGTGATGGTCCCTCCAAGTCGGTATAAGCCAGCATTCGACGGCATCGGAGTGTAGCTCAGCCTGGTAGAGCACTGTCTTCGGGAGGCAGGGGCCCGCGGTTCGAATCCGCGCACTCCGACCACTATCCCGGGACCATGAAGCGGCGCCGATCCGCCCCGGACACGCCTCACCCTCCCAGCATGGATCGAACGCGCTCAACAGTGGTGACCATGGCCGGCATCCCCTTCAAACGAGATTTTGATTTCGCCTATGGTCGCTGCGACCAGGTCAGCCCGTTGATCCGGCGGGTCATCGCGTCCAATCCGGGACCCTTCACCTTCACCGGGACGGGCACCTATATTCTGGGTCACGGCCGCGTGGCCGTGGTCGATCCGGGCCCCTTGCTCGATGACCATCTCGAGGCCCTCAAGGCCGCCTTGGACGGCGAGACCGTCAGTCACATTCTGATCACCCATACCCATAGCGATCACTCGCCCCTCGCCGCCCCGCTGAAGGCCTGGTGCGGCGCACCCACCTATGGCTTCGGCCCCCATGGCGCAGGCCGGCCGGCGGGAAGCATCGCCGTGGAAGAAGGGGGCGACAGGGACTTCGTTCCCGATGTCGTGCTCGGCGACGGCGATGTGATCGACGGAGACGGCTGGAGCGTCGAAGCGGTCTACACGCCGGGGCACACGTCCAACCATTTGAGCTTTGCCTTGCGTGAAGAACGCGCCCTTCTGTGTGGCGATCACATCATGGGATGGTCGACCACGGTGGTGGCGCCCCCCGACGGCGACATGAGCGCCTATTTCGCTTCCCTCGAAAAAGTGCTGGCCCGGGACGACGAGAGCCTTTGGCCCACCCATGGTCCGCCGGTCCTGGCCCCCGACCGCGACCCCAAGGCCTTCATTCAGGCCTTCATTGATCACCGCCGCGGCCGGGAAGATCAGATCCTGTCCGCCCTTGCCGCCGGCGATACGGGCATCCGCGCCATGGTGGCCCGCATCTATGCCGATGTGGATCCCGGTCTTCATCCGGCCGCCGCCTTGTCCGTCCACGCCCATCTGATCCATCTGGTCGAGACCGGACGCGCGGTCTGCGACGGCGCGCCGACGCCGGACGCGACCTATCGCCCCGCATAAGTGCTCTGAAGGGTCCCCATGGATCGCCTGACAGCCATGGGCGCTTTTCGCAAAGTGGTAGAAGCGCAAGGGTTCTCGGCCGCCGCCCGGGCCCTGGGCCTTTCCAATGCCGCCGTCAGCAAGCAAGTCCGTCAGCTTGAGGAACATCTCGGGACGCCGCTCCTCCAGCGGACCACCCGTCAGGTGAGCCTGACCGACGCGGGCCGGGCCTATTACGAGCGGTGCGCGGAAATCCTGGACGAAATCGAAGCCACGGAAAACGCCGTGCGCGATCGCCACGCGACCGCCCAGGGACGCATCCGCCTGAACGCACCGGTGGATTTCGCCACCTGTCACCTCGGGCCGCTGCTCAGCGCCTTCCTGGACGAGCATCCCCAGGTGGACCTGGACGTGGCGCTTTCCGACCACCTGATCGACCCCATCGCGGGCGGCTTCGACCTCACGATCCGTTTGGCCCTGACCCAACCGGACTCAAGCCTCATCCGCCACCGGTTGGGGACGGACGCACTCTATCTCGTGGCAAGCCCTGCCTATCTGGAGCGTGTCGGCACGCCCCACGCCGTCGAGGATCTGGCCGCGCACGATTATCTGGCCTATTCGGTCCATCGCACACCCTCACAGCTGCGCATTCACCCGCCGGGCGCCGACGAGGAAATCGCCTTGCGCATGCGCCCCCGTCTGCAAGCGGACAATGGCCTGCTGCTCGCGCAGGCGGCCCGCGAGGGGCTCGGGCTCGCGATTCTGCCGGGGTTCCTGGTGGGCACGGATCTGGAAACCGGCGCCCTCACCCGCGTCCTGACCGACCATGGCTTCGGTCAGCTCGATATCGCGGCGATCTCAGCGCCGGGGCGGCGCCTCTCAACGGCGGTCCGCCATCTGATCGATCATATTTCCCGCTCGTTGCGGCCCTTGCGCGGCAGTCTCTCCGCCGGGGAACGTTGAGCCCGCGTGCACATGAGCCGCAGGCGCATGAACTCGCTCTGGCTGAGAACGGGCGCGGGCGCCTCAAGCGCATCCGAACGGGCCAGGGCCCGGACAGCGGCGGCCCGCTGAGCCGAGACAGGATGAGTCAAAAGCCACGTGAATGAGGGTCCGTTGCTTCGGGCGCTACGGGAAATCCGTTCCAGGAACGTCGCCAGGGCCCGGGCGTCAAGACCGGCCCGCTCCATCAGCTCGACCGCCCCCCGGTCGGCTTCAAGCTCCCGGCCCCTGGAATGGCGACGCGAAATCAGCATCCGGCCGATCACCAGTTCCAGCGGACGTTCACCCAAACCGCCAAACAGGGAATTGAGCATGATCGCCGTCGCCCCTTCCTCGATGACGTTGCGGCTGGGATGGCGGGCGGTCACATGGGTGATCTCGTGGGCCAGGACGGCGGCCACCTCATCTCCCGTGCGCGCGAAATTGAACAGTCCCCGCGCGACCACAATACGCCCGCCCGGCAGGGCAAACGCGTTGACCGTATCGATATCGAGAACGGTCACGCTCAAAGGGAAAGGGGTACCGGCGGCGGGCTCCAGCCGATCGATGATCTTCTGCAAGGCCCGCCGGCCCACCTGCCCGTTGCAGACGAGCGCATTGGGCCGCCGGCCCAGGGTTCGGCCATAGTTCTGCACCATGACCTTTTCGATCCGCGTGCCGACCCGGCTTTCCCAACCCGCCGGAACGACGCGCGCAAGCCCGTTGGAAAACAGGGGGATGATCAGAAAGAAGAGGACCCCCACCGTGCCCATCATCGTCATCATCAAGCCGAAGACGAAGCGCAGCCGTCTCAGATCGAAGATCTGTTCCTCCCGCAAATGGGGCACGGCGCCGGCCAGGCTGGCGATGAAATCCCGGTCGGCGACCGTGAGGCGGTCGAGCGTCGCGCTGCCCCGCCGCAGCCGCAGCGCCCCGGCCACCACATTGCCGCCGGCGATATGGAGGTCGGCGAAGGGCCAGCGCACCAGGACAGTGCCTTCGAGATCGCAGATGACCAACTCTTCCTGCTCGAGCCGCACCCTCACCCGTTGATCCGAGGCCGAACGGCCGTCGTGATAGGTCCCGAAGACATCCCGGGGACGTCGTGGCGCAGGACGATGATCGTGGGCATCCCGGACCATGGGCTAAAAGTCCCCCAAATCGAAAAGATCGGCGAGCCCTTCGCCACGACCGGGAGTCGCGATCGCCGCCTGCCCGATATCATCGAGCGCATCGATATTGTGGATCGTCAGGCTCCGGCTTACGAGGCCGATCAGACGAGAGCGCATGTTGAAATTGAACAGGAGCGACATGCCATAGGACGCCGCAAACAAGAGACCGAGGGAAATGGTGATCAGCCCCAAAGCCAGAAACAGGCTTTCGGGCCCCGCGCTGAGTTGCGCCGGCAGATCCCTCAGCATCTGGACAATGATCCCCACGGTGAGGAGGGACAGGATCACATAACCGATAAGCCCGAGCGCATAGGGCAAGGTCACACTCAGCACCGGCGCGGTCTGCAGGTCCGACGTCATGCGGGCCTTGCCCAGCCCCACGCGGGAGACAAAGTAGCGAAACTCGGCAACGCGGTAGGTCAGAAACGCCGCGATGAAGATCATCCCCGTGACCAGGATCAGGAGGCCCCACAGGGCGGGCGGAATGGCGTAAAAATCAGACCACGGTGGATGGAGCGCCTGCTGAACATTGACATCGAGCTGGCTTTCGCTGACCCGGGCGTAAAGGGACCACCAGACCAGCCCCGTCGCCACGGCGCCGCCGAACAGGACGGCGGACAGCCAGGGAAGCAGCCAGGCGAGCAACAGGCCCCATCCCCTTGCATCGAAGGACACCCGATGATCGCCCACCAAGGTGTGGCGCAAGCGATAGTGTTCCGTCCAGACATTGCGCCACGGATAGGCGAGACCCAGGGTCAGGATCGTCAGCGCCGCCCCGCCCAGCCAGATCATCATGTAGCGCCAGGTCGATCCGTCCTGGCCAAGGCGGATGCCCCGCCAGATCGTCCGTCCCAGGCGATAACGCCGGGCCCGGAACAGGGCAGCGGGCAGAAAAACCGGAATGATCAGGAACGGCACCAGACTGATGATATCGGTGTTCGCCTCTTCGGCGAAGGCAAAGAGGCCGGCAAAGGAGAAGACGAAAAAGACAAGCCCCAGAAAGCCGAAGACGATGATGAACCCCAAAAGAAGCTCGATGCCGCGGCCGAGATATTCGGCCGGCGCTCCGGCCACCAGGACCCGATGCCAGAAATGGCGACGCAACCGCGTGCGCGCCCAAAACCGATAAAGACCGAGGGTCAGGAAGCTCGCGAGCGTGTTCCAGAAGACGAGTTGCGACAGGCGCGCCCGCTCATCGACAAACTCGACCCATGGGCCCGATGAGACAGGCGCGCCCCCATCCGTCGCTTGGGCCGGTCCGGTCTCGCTCATCGCCATGGCTTCCCCAGGGGTTCAACCGAGGCCGGCCATGCCCCGCTCACGGGGCATCCGCCTCAAAAAGATGAACCATCACAACACTTTACCGCATGGCAGGGATCAACGCACCCGCGTCCAGGCATGGGCCTCACACGCCTTCATCACGGAAGGCCCCTTTGGAGGCCGCGTCATCCCTGATCCCTTCCGCCAAGGGATTGTCCACATCCATCAACCTACCGCTCCAGGACGTCAGGCGCCAGTCCGGGCCCACCCGTTGCGCCAGAAGGCGGCATGGGGCCACCATAGTCCGCGGGAATTGGCGCCGCCGAAACCAAACCAGAAGCGAAGCTTTGATCATGCCCAGACCCTTGTCCCGACGCCGCGTCCTGGCGGGGGCGCTCAGCGCGCTTCCCCTTGTGGCGTGGATCAATGGCTGGTCCCCGGCCCAGGCAGCCGATGCGGCACCCCTCGCCGCCTATCGCTGGCAAAACCGGCCCTTCCTGATCTTCGCGCCAAGCCGCGACCATCCCGGGCGGCTGGCCCAGTTGCGCCTTTTCAACGCCGTGCGGACCGGTCTTCAGGACCGGGACATGGTCCTGATCGACATCGCCGGATCGCAGATCCAGATCGACGGCACGCCCACCACAACGATGGAGATCGAGGCCTTGCGGGCTTTCTACGACGTGCCGGCCCCACAATTTGCGGTTCTTCTGGTGGGCAAGGACGGGGATGTGAAATATCGCGGCGACACGCCCGTCGATGCGGACACGCTGTTTGCCCTCATTGATAGCATGCCGATGCGCCGCCGGGAAATGCGGGAGCGGGACGGGTAGCCCGGGGGCCGCCTAGGCGGCGCAGGACGTATCCATCATATCGGCCATGGCCTTGGTGAAGGCCCGAATGCGCCCAGCGTTCACGCCGAGATCACTGACGCCGAAGCGGGACTTGGACCGGATATCCATCCGCACGCCCCCCTCTTCACGCGCCACCACCCGGATGACGATATCGTCCGTGAAATTGAACCAGAAGGTGGATTGGGTCGCCTCCAGACGGCCTTCGCCGGGAGACACGACCTTCACATCCCAGCCCAGCGACCGGGCCACGGTTTCCGCCTGGCGCAGCAGGCCTTCTATCTCTGCATCCTCCCCACGGAAACAAAGGGGCTTGATGTCGGGATAGGCTTCACGCTGCTGGGCGGCGACCTCCTCGCCGGCATATTCCGGCCCATTCATCGCCTTGTCCCGTTCCCGGAGCGCCACGAGATCGACGAACTGAGGCGGGTTCTCGAAATCGGTGGTGATGTCATGGATGGCCGGCACACTGCTGCCTTGCTCGACCATGGGCATCACCGTGAACAGAAGGGCCGCGCCAAGCACACCCCCAAGGACCGGCAGAATGACACCGGGCCGGGGACGCAGGATGATGGCCAGAAGCAGTGTGATCGCGGTCATGATGACCGCAATACATGCCAGCAGAAGGGCGCCGGCGAACAGGTACCTGAGCGCCGTCTGCAGATCAAAAAGGTCATTACGGAAGCCGAACGGGGCGATCAGCGCGAGCGCCAACGCAAGCACACCCGATCCGAACGCGATTGATCCGATCAGCCTGGCAATGAAAGCAGGACGCTGCGGTCGCGTCCCATCCATGTCCGCCTCATGGGCCATCGCCCATCCTCCCCTGATTACCGGTCCCCAGCCGGACCCGGTATACGCCATGCTCGGGCCACAGAACAGGCCATACCCTTATGCCCCTTCCTTCGCGGTCGGGAACACATAATCCTTGAACTGATCGCGCAGGGCAACTTTCTGGATTTTCCCGGTGGCCGAATGGGGGATCTCCTCGACGAAAACCACGTCGTCCGGCATCCACCATTTTGCGATCTTGCCGGTGAGATAGTCGAGAACTTCTTCCTTCGTCAAAGCCTCGCCGGGTTTGGGAATGATGACCAGAAGTGGCCGCTCGTCCCATTTGGGATGGGCGAGGCCGATCACGGCCGCCTCGACCACCTTCGGATGCCCTACGGCGAGGTTTTCGATTTCGATGGACGAGATCCACTCGCCCCCGGACTTGATCACGTCCTTGGCCCGGTCCGTGATCTGCATGAAGCCGTGGTGGTCGATGGTGGCCACATCGCCGGTATCGAAGAAGCCGTCCTTGTCCAGAATTTCGCCGCCTTCGCCTTTGAGATAGGCCGCGGCAACAGCCGGCCCGCGCACGAGCAGCCTGCCGAATGTCGTCCCGTCCCAGGGGAGTTCGGCGCCCGCGTCATCGACGATTTTCATCTCGACAGTGTAGGGCACCCGACCCTGCTTGCAGCGCAGGTCGAGCTGATCTTCCCACGGCAGGGCGTCCATCCCCGCCTTGGGCTGGGACAGGGTGCCCATGGGGCTCATCTCGGTCATGCCCCAGGCGTGGAGCACGTCGATGCCGTAACGCTGCTTGAAGATGTCGATCATGCTGCGGGGCGCGGCGGAGCCGCCAATGATCACCCGTTTGAGGTGATCGAGCGGCTTGTTGGTCTGTTCCAGATATTGGAGCAGCATCAGCCAGACCGTGGGCACCGCCGCCGTGACCGACACCTTCTCGCCGTCGAGCAATTCGTAGATCGCCTCGCCGTCCATGCGCGCCCCGGGCAGGATCATTTTCGAGCCCGCCGCCGGAGCGCCGAAAATGATCGCCCAGGCATTGGCATGGAACATGGGCACGACGGGCAGGATGACATCCGTGCTCTTGATGCCGATGCCGTCGGCATTGTTCACCGCCAGGGTGTGCAGGACATTGGAGCGGT
>CAZFWG010000012.1:0-380 GCA_964522525.1 uncultured Alphaproteobacteria bacterium
CGACCTTTACTGGGAAATGATCGACTCCGGCGTGAACAAGGAAGGCGGTGGCGACGGCTCTAAGGCCGCGCTGGTCTATGGCCAGATGAATGAACCGCCGGGCGCCCGTGCCCGCGTCGGCCTCACCGGTCTTACGCTTGCGGAATATTTCCGCGACATGGGCGGCGGTCAGGATGTCCTGTTCTTCGTCGACAACATCTTCCGCTTCACCCAAGCCGGCGCCGAAGTGTCGGCCCTATTGGGCCGCATTCCTTCCGCCGTGGGGTATCAGCCGACGCTGGCCACGGATATGGGGACACTCCAGGAGCGGATCACCTCAACGACCAAGGGATCGATCACCTCGGTGCAGGCCATTTATGTGCCTGCGGATGACCTGACCG
>CAZFWG010000012.1:390-30482 GCA_964522525.1 uncultured Alphaproteobacteria bacterium
TGGACGCCACCACGGTGCTCAACCGGGCGATCTCGGAAAAGGGCATCTATCCGGCTGTGGATCCGCTTGATTCCACCTCGCGCATTCTCGATCCCCAGGTCGTGGGCGAGGAGCACTATGAGACCGCGCGGGAGGTCCAGCGGATCCTCCAGCGCTACAAGGCGCTTCAGGACATCATTGCCATTCTGGGCATGGACGAGCTGTCGGAAGAAGACAAACTCACCGTCTCCCGGGCACGGAAGGTGGAGCGTTTCCTGTCCCAGCCTTTCCATGTGGCCGAAGTGTTCACCGGTTTCCCGGGCCTGCTGGTCGACGTCAAGGACACGGTGGCGAGCTTCAAGGCCGTGTGTGCCGGGGAATATGACCATCTTCCCGAAGCCGCCTTCTACATGGTGGGCACCATCGAGGATGCGGTGAAGAAGGCTGAGACCCTGGCCCAGGAAGCGGCCTGATCTGCGTTAACCGATAGAGAAAAAGCCCATGGCGGAAATGTTGAAATTCGATCTGGTATCGCCGGAACGGCTCCTGATGAGCCAGGACGTGGCGGGCGTCGTCGTGCCCGGCACGGATGGGGATTTCACGGTTCTGCCCCGCCATGCGCCTTTGATGTCGACCATTCGTCCCGGCGTCGTCGCCGTCATGGGGGACGGGCTGGACCATGACCGGATCTATGTGGGCGGCGGCTTCGCAGAAGTGACGCCCATGGGTCTCACGATCCTGGCCGAAGAGGCGATCCCCATGGATCAGGTGGATCCTTCCAAGCTTGATCAGCGGATCCAGGATCTGGAAGAGGACGTGGCCGACGCCAAGGATGACGAGGCCCGCCTGCGCGCGGCCGACGATTTGGCCCATATGAAGCAGATCCGCGCCAACCTGCCCTAATTTTCACGATCGTGATGGCGCCGGTATGGGTTTGGCCAAAATCCCCAATGCCGGTGGATGCGTCGGAAATTTGAGTGTCAGGCGCGCCTGTCCGCCCAATCTCCCTATTCCAAATACGGTTGAGTTCTTGCGGGGCGCGGGATATCGAAGTTTCAAGCGTGGCGTTATGGGAGATGCATAATGTTGGGGTATTGGAAGATCGAAGACGTGGATTGGGACGCCTTCGACGCCTCCAAAGTGGATCCGGACACCCTGAAGGCGGTCAAGGCCGCCGCGATGGTTGAGTTCAACGCCGCCGACTATGTCGGATATCTGAACAAGGTTTTCCACGACGATCCCGAGATGCTGGCCAATGTCCGGCAATGGGGCATCGAAGAGGCCCAGCATGGCGAGGCGCTTGGCCGGTGGGCGGAGATGGCCGATCCCGGTTTCGACTTCCGGGAGGCGTTCCGCCGGTTCCGGGAAGGCTACACCATCAATGAGGGCGCCGATCAGTCCGTGCGCGGATCCCGGGCCGGGGAAATGGTGGCCCGCTGCGTGGTCGAAAGCGGCACGTCATCCTTTTATTCCGGCATGCGGGACAACACGGAAGAGCCCGTGCTGAAGCAGATCGCGGGCTATATCGCGGCCGATGAGTTCCGCCATTGGCGGCTCTTCTATGAAGGCTTTCTGAAATATCAGCCCGTGGAACGTATCGGGTTTTTCCGCAGGCTCGGCATCGCGCTGTCCCGCGTTCAGGAGGCGGAAGACGACGAGCTGGCTTTTGCGTTCTATTGCAGCAATGTGCCGGCGGACCGCGAAGCCGACACGCCCTATGACCGGGATACCTATTCCAAGGCCTACAACAAACAGACCCTGCGCTTTTACCACTGGCCCCACTTGCGCAAGGGGATCGCGATGATTTCCAAGGCGGTGGGTCTCAAGCCGCGGGGCTTCGTTTCCACCACGATCGCCCGGATCGTATGGTGGGCCATGGTGTCGCGCTCCCGGGACCCGAAGGCTGCCTGATCAATGGCTGAGGGCGACTGCCCTTGCGGCGTCAGATGCCCGGGGCGTTGACCTCTTCCCGGTGCAACTGGTTGATCGGCGTGGCGATCGACCACTCATGGCCGAAAGGGTCGCGGATCTTGCCGAACCGGTCGCCCCAGAACATGTCCGTCACCGGAAAGACCATGGTGGCGCCGTGTTGCACGGCATTGACCACCGTCGCATCCACATCCTTGACCTGCATGTGAAGGGTGACGCAGGAGCCGCCGAAGGCTTCCGGCGTGCGCGCCTTGTTGTCGTTCATTTCGGGAAAATCGTCGGCCAGGAACAGACGTCCGCCATTGATGTCGAGGACCGCGTGCATGATCTTGCCCGAGGGCTCGTGGTCTTGCCGGTGGAGTTCCCGGGCCCCGAAGGCTTCGGCATAAAAGGCAATGGCGGCGCGCGCGTCCGACACGGTCAGATAGGCGACGACACCGTCAAGCGTTGCGGGAGGGGACGTGACCATGGCTCGAATTCCCTTATTCGTGTCCTTGCCTGAACCGCGCAAGGCGCGGCAGCGAAGGGCCTCAGCCTAGAGTGCTTTGGATGTTTCGGGAAAGCCCCGCCGATGGGTTTGCCCGGGAGCCCTATCGTACCGGTGAGAGGCCACGGGCGGCGAGCCAGTCGATACAGGCGGCGACGACATCCTCCCATCCCGGTTCGCCGATGAGCCAGTGGCTGAAGCCGGGCAGTTCCAGGAATTGGCCGAGGTCGTAGCGTTTGGCGATGCGCCGGACGGTGCCGGACGGGTTGACCTTGTCCCGGGAGCCCGTCACGCACAGAACCGGACAGGCCACGGCCCGGGCCGGGACCGCGCTCGCCCTCTGGGTGTCCGCGGGCCAATGGAGAATCTCGAACATGGCGCGTCCGGACTCGGGCACGAAGCGGGAGAAGATCGCCCTTTGGTCGTCGGGCGCCATGCGGTCGAGGGTGTGTTCCACGGCCAAATGGAAATTGGGGACGATGGGCTGGTTCCAGAACGAACCCGGCACCAGAAACAGGCCCTGGGCGGACATGACTTCCAAGGTCGTGGAGGGCAGCACGCCCCAGGGCGGTGAGGGCGCTAAAAGACACAAGGCCCGGACGGGTTTCCGGGCGGCCAGCATCTGGCACAGCAATCCGCCCATGGAGTGGCCTATGAGGATCGGCGGCTGGGCCAGGGTGTCGATCAGCTGCTCCAGATCGGCGCAATAGTCGAGCAGACCCGTCGTGCCGAGACCGGTCGGTGTTCCGCCGCCCGGCATGGGGCTGTGGTGGCGCAGGGTCGGGCAATAGACCTCGTGTCCTCGGGCCTCGAGTATCCAGCGATAGGGTTCGAGGGCCCAGCCGCCGCAAAAGGCACCGTGGACGAGCAGGATCGGTGGGCTCAAACCGGCTCTCCCCGGGCGAGGCGGGCCGCCAGCGGCGCGAAACGATCGGCCACAACTTCATAGACTTGGCGTTTGAAGGGGATGACCAGGTCGGGGATCTCGGAAAGCGCGGCCCAGCGCCAGGCATCGAATTCCGGCTCATGGACCGTCAGGTCGAATTCGCTTTCCTCACCCGTGAAAAGCAGGCCGAACCATTTCTGCGTCTGTCCCCGATTGCGCTTGCGATGGGTCTCAATGACCTCCTGGGGGAACTCATAGGTCAGCCATTCATCGATTTCCGCGACGATGCGGGCATTGCGGGCGCCGGTTTCCTCGTAAAGCTCCCGAAAAACGGTGTCATGGGGAGGTTCACCCGGGTCAATGCCCCCTTGGGGCAATTGCCAGCGGTAGTCCGAGCGATGTTCGCCATCGTCGCCGACCCGGCGACCGACCCACACGCCGCCCTGGGCGTTGAACAGCGCAATCCCGACACAGGGACGCAAAGGGCGCTCATGGCTCGTCGAGGGCGGCATGCTGGTTTCCTTCCCGTAATTGTGAAGTCGCCATCATTGCCGAAACGGGAGCAAGAACAAGTCCTTTCGCGGAAAGGGTGGGCGCCCAGGCCACAATTCGATCCACGGTTACCGGCAGGGCCGACGCGATGCCGATTGCTTGGCCCTGGTCCCGCGCCACCGCCTCCAACTCCAGGAGGGCAAGATCGATGTTGCGGCGGGACGGACGCGTGTCGAGACGGCGGTCCGCCTTACCGTAGCCGAGGCCGTGATGGGCTCCGTGCGCTCTTGCCACGGAGCGTTCGGACGTGCCGTCTTCCAGAAAGAACACCCCCCGTTCGGCAAGCGTTCCGAGCACAAGGTCCAGATCCGGACCGCTGGCCAGAAAGGCTCCGCCGTCTACTGTCAGTGTGCCGGCATAACCCGTCGTACGGGACAGGAGCTTGGTGAGGCGCGCCGTCAGTTCGGAGGCTGAAAGGCGGGTCAGAAGCGCGCCGGGGCCCGCGTCATGGGTCGGATACCCATAGGACTCCATCGGCAGGTGAAGAAGCACCTCATGGCCATGGGCGCGGGCCTGATTGGTCCACACTTGCGGAAAGGTGGCGTAAGGGGACACCGCGACGCTGACCTCGGGGGGGAGATCCCGAAGCGCCATTTCGCTTGTCTTGCGTCCCAAACCGATATCGTGGACTGCGATGGCGATCCGGGGGCGGTCGTAAGGGTCCTCAAAGGGACGGGCATAGACCTGGTCGGGGCGCCGGCCGTCGGTTCCGATCCGGGGCAGAAAGCCTTCGGCGCTCTCCTCGATCAGGCCGAGATCGGGAACCGGTTCAAGAGCGCCATCCTCCAGGATCGCACCGAACGCCGCATGGTCATCCTCTCCATGATGACTTTCCGATGCAGCATGGGCGGTGGCGTGCGGCGCCGCGGCCTTGACCCCTTCCGTCAGGACCTCCTCGGCATGCTCGTGTCCATGATCCGTCTCCTCGGCGTGGGCGAGGGACGGGGGAGCGGTCTCTTCGGGGCCGTGCGGCACGGCGTCCTGATGGGCCGCCGCTTCGGTTTCCGATCGGACGATTTCCATGTGAACCGGGGCCGGCAAGACGGCGGCCGGCGGCACGATCCCGACCCACAGGCCGAGGGCCGTCCCGCCGCAACCGGCCAGAAACAGGGAACGGCCTCGTTCCGTTGCCAGCAGTGTCTGAAATCGCTCGGCCGCCGCTGCCTGTTTCCGCCAAAAAATTTGGGGCCATGCACGCATGGCCCCAGTGATGACGGAAATTCTTTAAGGTCCCTTGAAAGGGACCCGGACGCCGGCCTATCGGCTGGCGCTGAGTTGGGGCGCCGACTTCGTGCTGGCGGAGATGCCCTTCAGGATCTCCAGGGCACGCTCGAGCTGAATGTCGACCGGCTCTTCATTGTCATTGGCCGCGTCCGGGGTCTCGGAATCCGGCTTGTCACCGTCCTCGGTGGCGTCGGCGGGCTTTTCGCCGTCTTCATTCTCGGCGTTTTCTTCCTCGGCCGGCAAATGGCCCGGCAGGTCGGCTTCGGTCGGCCGGCGACGCGACGCGTCGGACAATTCGATGTCCGGTTCAATGCCCTTGGCCTGGATCGAGCGGCCGGACGGTGTGTAATATTTCGCCGTGGTCAGACGAAGGGCGCCATTGGCGCCGTCATTGAGCGGAATAACCGTCTGGACGGACCCCTTGCCGAAGGACTTGGTGCCAAGGACAACGGCCCGGCGCTGATCCTGAAGGGCCCCGGCAACGATCTCGGACGCGGATGCTGACCCGCCATTGATCAGGACAATGATGGGACGCCCATCGCCTTCGTCGCCCCGCCGCGCATTGTAGCGTTGGGTGTCTTCCGGATGACGGCCCCGGGTCGAGACGATTTCACCTTCGTTCAAGAACAGATCCGCGACATCGATCGCCTGGTCGAGCAGACCGCCGGGATTGTTGCGTAGATCGATGACGAAACCGGCGAGCCGGTCGTCCAGGTCCCGCTTCAATTTGCGGACCGCCGCGCGGACTTTCTCTTCGGTGTTTTCATTGAAGGTGATGACCCGGATATAGGCCACATCCCCTTCCGCCCGGTAGCGCACGGCGCGAAGCTCAATGCGGGCGCGGGTGATGTCGACATCGAAGGGCTCGCGCTCGCCTTCCCGGTAGACCGTGATGGTAAGCGTCGTGCCCGGCGGGCCACGCATCACGTCAATGGCCTGGTTGAGGGTCATGCCCAGAATGGGCTCCCCGTCCAGATGGGTGATCAGGTCGCCGGATTTGATCCCGGCGCGGAAGGCCGGCGTGTCGTCCATGGGCGCGACCACTTTCACGACGCCTTCTTCCATGGTGACTTCGATGCCGAGGCCGCCGAATTCGCCCCGGGTCTGAACCTGCATGTCCCGGAAATTCCGGGGATTGAGGTAGCTTGAATGGGGATCAAGACCGGCCAGCATGCCGTTGATCGCATCCTCGACGAGTTTTTCGTCTTCGACTTCCGTCACGTAATCGGAGCGCACACGCTCGAAGACATCGCCGAACAGATTCAGTTGGCGGTAGGTTTCCGATGTGGCGGCAATCGCGGGGGCCCCGTGGCTCACATGGCCAAGCGCGAACGCGATGATCAGGCCAAGGGCCACCAGGAAAAACTTGAATCTCTGCCGTTCCATTCGCCAACAATTCCTTGGTTCTGCGGTTCCTCCGCGGCCCGGAGATCAGTCCTTCTTCTCTCCAGGGGCCATGATGTCATATCGCGCCCGGACACGGGGCTTGTCCTTAAGACACACTTAACCGCTAACCTGCCGTGTCCAACCACTCAACCAGGGTAACGGATCAATTGGGTCGCCATTTCGACGCAACTCGAAATAAAGGGTGGGACCCGGGGAGGCGAGGGAGACCCCGGCACCGCCGGCCGAAGATGCACCAGCCACCGTGATTGCCAAAGTCCTGGAAACCCCTTGCGACGAACCGGCCTGCGCGAGTTTGGGAGCGGCATCGACGACACCGACGGGCTCGCCGGCGAGAAGTTCCTGATCAACGACACCATAGACTTCCGTCAAGCCCGTTAACACGAAGTGATAGCCGTCACCAGCGTCGAGGATCAAAACCTGCCCATAATTTCGATAGGGTCCCGCAAAGGCCACACGGCAGTCATGGGGTGCGACAATTTGGGCACCGGGCCGTGTGGCGAAGACAAGGCCCTCGGCACGGTTTCCGGCCTCGTCCTTGGCACCGAACTGACGGATAAGGCGCCCGGCAACCGGCGGCCGCAGCCGGCCCTTGGCCTTGGCGAGGCTGAAGGAGGGCGTCGATTTCGGCGCCGGTCTGCTACCGGGTCGCGTCGGACGGATCGACGGTTTAGCCACCGGCGCCGCCCCAATCGCGCGGCGGGTCAGCCTCTCGACAAGGCCTCTCAGGTCCCGTGCCTCGGCCGCCAGACGCGCGACCTTGCGGGATTCCTCGGCGGCCGCCGCACGGGTGGCCTTCTGCAAGGTCTGTTTCTCGATCAGAAGAGTGGCGAGCCTTTGCTGCTGGCGCAGCAGATCCTGGCTTGCTTCCTTGAGATCGTCCCGCTCGGCCTCGATCTTGGCGCGCACATCCGTGAGGGATCGCAGTTCGACGCCGAGGGCTTCGGCCTGGGCGTGGATATCCGGAACCACGGAACCCAGCAGCATGGCGCTGCGCGCGGCGTTCACCGCATCATCGGGTTGGACCAGCAGGGCGGGCGGTTTGTTCCGCTCCATGGCTTGCAAGGCCGCCAAAACCGAAACAAGGGCCTTCTGGCGGTCCTTCAACCGGTCCACCACGGCATTTTCTTCGATCAGCAGTTCCTTCAAGCGCGCCTCGATGCGGGTCAGCCGCGCCTCGCGCTTTTGAACCTCGAAGGCCGCCTGGACGGATTGTTCCCGGATCTCGGCCATTTCCCGGCCCAGCCGCTTGGCATCCGCGCGCTGCTTCTTGAGCCGGTCCCGACTTTGATTGAGGTTCTGTTCGATTTCGCGCAGCCGGTCCGCCGACACCGCGTCGCCGGTGGGACGGGCATCGAGGCGGGAGGGCATCATGCCGAGGATGAGGCTCCCGCTCAGACAAACCGCCAGGGCCCAGCGCATGGGATCGCGCACCGGAAATACCGGTTTGGCAAGGCGCGCAGGGCTATGGGGCGAGGCGATACGCACGTTTCTCGACTTTACTAATGTCGCTCGGCCGTTGCCGTTGGGCCAGTCCCGCGCCCTCAGGCGCGAATGTCACGAAACCACAATTCTCTAACCCACGGCCTTCAGGAGCGAAACCCCGGTCATCTCAGGCGGTTGCGGATGACCCATCAGGGCCAAAAGCGTCGGCGCGATATCCGCCAACCGACCATCGCTCAAGGCTATATCAGTGCCAAGTGATTCGGCGTTCACAAGCACTGCGGGAACAACGAATGTGGTGTGGGCCGTATGGGGACCCCCGGTTTCCGGATCGATCATCATTTCGGCATTCCCATGGTCCGCGGTGACGAACATCATGCCGCCGGCCTCGCGCACGGCTTCGGTCACCCGGCCCAGGCCCTGATCGACAGTTTCCACCGCTTTGATGGCAGCATCGAGATCGCCCGTGTGGCCGACCATGTCCGGATTGGCGTAATTGATGACCACAAGATCATAGTCGAGGGTCCGGATCGCCTTGGTTACCGCGTCGGTGACTTCCTTGGCCGACATTTCCGGTTGCAGGTCGTACGTGGCCACTTTGGGGCTCGGGATCAGGATCCTTTCCTCGCCCGGATAGACCGCTTCCTCCCCCCCGTTCAGGAAGAACGTCACATGGGGGTATTTCTCGGTCTCGGCGATCCTCAATTGCCGAAGACCCGCCCGCGCGGCCACGGCGCCAAGCGTGTTTTCCAGATTTTCCGGCGGAAACAGGGAGGGCATGAATTCCGACAGCCGGGTCGAATATTCGACCATGCCGACACAGGCGCTCAAAACCGGTTGGTCACGCTCGAAGCCGTCGAATTCCGGATCGACGAGGGCGCCCAGCAGCTGGCGGGCCCGATCCGCGCGGAAATTGATCATGACCACCGCATCGCCGGGTTCAAGGCCCTGGTAGTCGCCGATCACCGTCGGTTTGACGAATTCGTCGGTGATGTCCGCGCCATAGGCCGCGTTCACCGCATCGGTCCAGGTCGCCGCCCGCTCGCCCTGACCATGGACGATGCAGTCATAGGCGAGTTTGACCCGATCCCAGCGCTTGTCCCGGTCCATGGCGAAATAGCGGCCGCTGATCGTGGCAATCGCCCCTTGGGCCTCCGGATCGAGGCTTTCCTCGAAACGGGCCAGGAAGTCGAGCGCACTTTTCGGCGCCGTGTCCCGACCGTCCAGGAAACCATGGATGTGAACCGGCGCCCCCGCCTTGACGAGGACATTCACCACGGCCGCCATGTGCCGTTGATGGGAATGGACGCCGCCAGGGCTGAGAAGGCCCATGACATGAACCCTGCCCTTGGAGGCCGCCACGGCGTCGATCACGCCGTGGAGCGTGGCGTTCTGGAGCAGGGTGCCGTTCTCGATCGCGGCATCAATGCGCGGCAGGTCCTGCATCACGATGCGTCCCGCCCCGATATTCATGTGGCCGACTTCGGAATTGCCCATCTGACCGTGGGGCAGGCCCACATCCAGACCGGAGGTGCGCAGGAAAGCCCGGGGACAGGTTGTCCAGAGCCGGTCGAAGGCCGGGGTGCGGGCGAGGGCGACGGCATTGTTGTCTTGCGTGTCGCGCCAGCCCCAGCCGTCCAGGATGCACAGGACGACGGGACGCTTTTTGAAAAGCAGCGATCCGGACATGGATGGCGGTTCCTGATTGGTTGCCGAGCCGAACGCGGCTCGGGGTCGGCCCAGAGACCGGTCGAAACGGCGACCGAAACTCAGCGCATCTTACGAATTGTGCGTTGCACCCAAGTTTAGGCGCCGGTCCCGCCAGTGTCCACCAAACCCAGGCCTTTCATGCCCTGTGATAGGGGTGTCCGGCGAGGATGGTTGCGGCGCGGTAGATCTGCTCGCAGAGCATGGCGCGCACGAGCATATGGGGCCAGGTGGCCGCGCCGAAACTCAGACAAAGATCCGCCTTTTCGCGAACGCCCGGATCGAGGCCGTCTGCCCCGCCGATCAGGAAGGCGCAAACGGGAGACCCGCCGTCCCGCCACTGTCCAAGGCGCTCCGCCAGGGCGGTCGAGGCCAGGACCGTACCCCTTTCATCGAGGGCCACCATGCGACTGCCCGCCGGAACGGCCCGCAGAAGCCGTTCGCCCTCGCGGGCCTTGAGGGCCGGCCCGTGGACGCCCGAAGGCTCCTCGACCTCGATGATTTCAAGGGATTTCAGGCCCAGACCGCGGCCCAGACCCTCAAAACGGGTCTTGTAGTCCTGAACGAGGGTCTGTTCCGGGGATCGGCGCTGGCGGCCCACCGCCGCCACCATGATTTTCATGCGCCCGGGCCTTCAGCGCTCAGGACCGGGCCGCATCCGAGGCCTCAACGCCCCAGATTTTTTCGAGATTGTAGAATTCCCGTACTTCCGGCCGGAACAGATGGACGATCACATCGCCCACATCGATCAGGACCCAGTCGCAATGGGGCAGGCCTTCGATCCGCACGGTGCCGAAGCCCACTTCCTTGAGCCGCCGGGACAGGTGATCGGCCATGGCCCCCACATGGCGGTGGGAACGGCCACTGGCGATGATCATCCAGTCGGCAACGCTCGACTTGCCGGTCAGGTCGATGGAGACAATGTCCTGGGCCTTGTCGTCATCAAGGGAACTCAGGATCACATCGGTGAGGTCCGCGCCAGAAGGAGGCTTCTTCTGGGGGGCTGGCGTTGTGCTCGCGCCCGAAGGGGCGGGATCCGCGGTGCCGACGGTCAGGATGGGGTCCTCTCGCTTGTCTGATTGCTCACAGGGAGCATGATACCCATACTGCAAAATCTATCACAGTTTCGTCTGGATCGAAATGCCGCACATCGCTTCGTCTTCTAACAGCATGGCAACAAATCCTGATTGGACGACGGCCTTCGCCGAGGATGTCGTGCCCCATCTTGCCGCTGACCGGGTGCTTGTCTCCCTTGTCGGGATCGACGGCTCAAGCCCCAGGCCCCTGGGCGCCCAGATGGTGGTCGATCCGGCCGACACGGCACGCACGCGCCATTGGGGCTATCTGACCGGCGGGTGTCTTGAAGAGGCCATCGTCAATGAGGCCATTGCCGCCTTCAAGGCTCAAGAGAACCGCCTCGTGCGCTACGGTGCGGGATCGCCCTATCTTGACCTGGTGCTGCCCTGCGGCAGCGGCATCGATCTCTATTTCGATGTCTCAGTTCCTGCAGAGACGATCAGCATGCTTCTAGAGGCTCGCCATCGGCGGCAGGCGGTGGCGACACGGACCAATTTCGCGGCCCAGGCATCGGCGCGGATCTGCGAGGGCCTCGGCCCCACGACGGTCGAGAACGGGTGTCTTGTGAAGCGCCACGATCCGCCGGTCCGCCTCGTCATTGCCGGGGCGGGGCCCGTGGCCCTGTTCCTCGCCCAGCTTGCTCGCGATACCGGGCTCAGCGTGGAGGTCCTGACACCGGACGCACGCACGGCCGATCATGCCAAGGAGCGTGCTTTCGAAGTGCGCCGGCTTGAAAGCCCGCGTGACGCCATTGATCTTGATGCGGATCACCGAACCGCCGTCGTGACCTTGTTCCATGACCATGACTGGGAACCGCCGGTGCTCAAGGCGGCCTTGGCCACATCGGCCTTTTATGTCGGGGCCATGGGCAGCCGCCGGACCCATGCCGCGCGTCTGCATATCCTGGACGCTATTGGCGTGAGTGAAGACAGCCATAGGCGGATCAAGGGGCCTGCCGGCCTCGCGCCCGGCGCCCGCTCGGCGCCCGAGATCGCCACCTCGATCCTGGCGGAAGTGCTGAGCGAGGCCCGCGTCACCTAAGGTCCATGTCCGTCCCGGCAGGTCGAGCGTTGTTGGCGCAGACATGAAAAGGGGAGGCGCCGTCGCACCTCCCCTTTTGTTCTTTATAAAAACGATTGGCTGTCGGGCTCAGCGCCAGATCGCGATGATCCGGACAAAGCGGTTCGATTGGGACTTGACCTCATCCGCCGTCTGATCGCGCAGTTGGGACTCGCCCTTGGCCGAGATCGACATGCTTTCCCCGGGGATGCCTCGCTCGATGAGCCCCTGGCGGACGGCCTGTGCCCGGCGCGTGGCGAGCCGCTTGTTGTAGTCCGCCGAGCCACGGGTGTCCGTGTGACCCTCAAGGGTGATCCGCTCGACGCCCCGGTCCTTGATCACCCGCGCGGCCTTGTCCAGCACCGCATTGGCCTCTGCGGTCAGATCCGCGCTGTTGAAGGGAAAGAAGACGAGATCGAGCAGTTCCACCGGTTCCGGTGCGGGCTCGACGGGTGCCGGCGCCGGCGGAGGCGTCGGAGCCGCCTGGGCGACGGCGGGTGGCGCCTGCCGGGGGGCCGGTTTTCTGCTGGAAAGCCCGAAATTGTACCTCAAGGCCGCCAGGGCGGAATGGTTGGCATAGTCGCCCTGGGCCGTGCCGAAGTCATATTCGCCTGCCCGAAGATAGCGGTAGCGCGTCTCCAGGCTCAGTTTTTCCGTCACGTCCCAGGCGATGCCCGCCGTGCCTTGATAGGCCAGATTGAGATCGGCACCGTCCGGACCCGTGGCGGCACCCACCGCCGGGGTCAGGCTGAAATCAGGATTGATCCGCGCCGCGCCGACGCCCGCGCCGATGAACGGACGGATATTGTTGCCGATGGGAAAGTCGCGGTAGAGAGAGACCAGGAAAGACAGCACACGGAGCTCACCGGTCGTGGCAAAGCCCCCGGTCGCGCCGTCGGCGTCGTTCACATGGTACCCGAAGTCCAGTTGGGTGCGCAGCTTGGGCAGAACATAATAACCAATGCCCGCGCCGCCGGTGATGTTGCCGTCAAAGTCGACATCGCTCGCAGGCACGTTTTCGACGTCCGAGTCAAAATCAAACGTGTAACCGACTTCACCCCGGATGAACGAGGTTCCCTGGGCGGTCGCGCGGTCGGAATTGGATTCCGTTGCGCCGGCCCAGGACGGCGTCATTGCCGTGCTGAGGGCCAAAGCCAAGGCCGGCGCGAGACGGTGTACGATCGGGCGTATTCTCATCTCTTTCTCCTTACGGATACTCTTTTTGCAGAACTGTCCCTAACGGGAGCGACATTCCCGTTAAGGATGCCTGATGCCAGACTTACACACCGAAACGCGTCATGATTCAAGGCTTCGTGTCAAAACAATCCGCACCATGGTAAAGGCGCCCTGAGAACACAGGATGCGAACACAGGAAAAGAACGCCGCGCCATGGCATTGCCATTGCAGTCTTCCCATGCAGTGGAGCCGGGATTGAGGAAGCTCCGATAGCGGAGTGGGGGAAGCCATGAAAAAGGCCATTGCCGGGGTGTTGGCGGGTTTGGTGTCGTTGGCCGCGGTTCAAGGCGTGGATGCGGACGTTACGTCAACGATCCGCCACCGTCTGAATGCGGAAGCTCAGAAACGAGGCGTGTCCCAGGCGCACCCGGTCGCCGAGCCCCATTTCGCGGCGCTGGCCGACAGGGCGGTTGAGACGTTTGAGTTCACGGCGCGGGTCGGGCAGGCCTATATGGTTGCTGCCGCCTGCGACAGCCGATGCGACGGCATGGTTCTAGAGATCCATGACCTTGAAGGCTCCCTGGTTGCCGCGCGGGCGGCAAAGGGGGGCCTCGTTGTCGTGACGACACCGGAGACCAGATTTGGCCGCTTTGTCGTCCGTATGCGCATGGAAGCATGCGACGCGGGCGAGGCTGGGCAACGGGACCCTTGTGTGCTCGGCGGTGCCGTCTACCGGATGTGAGCGGGCCTCATCCCCTGAACTTGGTGGCGCTGAAGGCGCGGGCGCGGGACGCGAAGTCTCCATTCCGCGCTGACCCATCTCCGCGCCAGCTCGTCGCGCGAAACGCCTCGGCGTGGCTCCTTTGACGTGTCCCCCAAAGGCGATCAAATGGCGAAAAGGGCGACCGCGCCCAAAAAAACGCCTTCTTTAGGGCTAGACGGGTCCTTCCCTTGCACATTGCACGTGATCCGCTGCCGAAATCTTGATATAGATTTAAGGAACGAACCGGGTTTTCGCCCGGCGTGGAACCAATGGATGCGGCGGGCACAAAAGATCCGCCCACAAGAGGCAGAGGGGCTTTCGGGATGCGGAACTGGGGCGTGGGCTTTATTGCAGCCCTTTTGATGACGGCGGGCTTTGTCGGCCAAGCCGATGCCTTCGAACGGCATAAAGCTTATGTGCGTGGGGAGGGCGGTTTCGTCTTCGGCGGCGACGTCGATCCCGACGATGATCTCTTTGAAGAACTCGATTATGACAGCGGCTTCGTTGTCGGGGGCGGTGTCGGATACCGGATCCACCCGGACTGGCGGGCTGAAATCAGCACTCATTTCGAAAGACGCGACCTGGACGCGGAAGACAGCTTGCTGCTGCTTGATGGTGGCGATGTCCGCGTGATCTCGGGATTGGCGTCGATCTATCGGGACTTTTCCCTGAATGTCGGCCCCGCCGAACTCAAGCCCTTTGTGGGTCTGGGCCTTGGTGTGGCGCAGGTTCGCACGAACGACCTCGTGGGCGCGTTCGCGAAAGGCCCCATCGCGGATGAGTCGCAAACCAATTTCGCCTGGAGCGTGACGGCGGGCGTCGCCCATGACCTGACCGAGCGTCTGGCCCTGGATGTGCGCTACCGGTTCCTGGACGCGGGCGAATACGACCTTGATACGACGCAGGCCCGGTATCGCAGCCACGCCGTTCTGGCAGGTCTGCGCTATGCCCTGGGTGCCGCGCCCGCCGCTCCGGCGGAGGTGGTGCCAGCCGCCGTTCAGACCCCGGCGCCCGCGCCGACGCCTGAGACCCTGACCCGGGTCGTCTATTTCGATTTCGACAGCGATGCCATCCGCTCCGACGCCGCCTCGACCCTCGATGAAGTGGCCGGATTGCTCGAAAGCTATGGCAGCTATCGCGCGATCTCGATCGAAGCCCATGCGGACAAGGCGGGCCGCGCGACCTACAACGAAAACCTGTCCCGGAAGCGGGCCGAGGCCGTGCGCACCTATCTCGTCAATGAGAAGGGTGTCGACGGCGACCGGATCGCTTTGTCGTGGAAAGGCGAAACGGATCCGGCCGTGGATACGGCGGATGGCGTGCGCGAGGCGCGCAACCGCCGGGCCGAGGTGATCATCCGCATCCGCTGACCTCGGTGTCGGCCGCTCTTTCAGCTCAAGGAAGCCCGTCGATTGTTCCGTCGACGGGCTTTTTCTTTTGTCTGGCCAACGCGTCAGGCACCCCGGTTTTCTTCCATATCGCCCTTTCCGGCGTATCGACAGGGGCGTGATTTGCCTCCCGCCCGGCGTCTCTGCCACACTGCGGTCAAAGGCTGCCTCGCGCGGCCTGACAGAAAACCGATGCCGTTTTTGGACATCGCCATAGGAGAGGAACCTTCACCGTGACAAAGCCCTTTGCCCTCTATGGCGTCGCGATTTCGCTTTATACCGGTCGCATTCGTGCCTATCTGCGCAAACAGCAAATCGACTATCGCGAAGTTTCTCCGGGCTCCGATCAATTCCTCTCGGTGATCCTGCCCCAGATCAAGCGCTTCATCATTCCCGTGGTCGAGACGCCGAAAGGGGAGATCCTCCAGGATGGTGTCGACATCATTGACTGGTTCGAGCACCGGGGCCTCGCCCGGCTGCCGGCCTATCCCCCGACGCCCTGTCAGCGGCTTGTCGCCCATGTGATGGAGCTGTTCGGCGCCGAGGGCCTGCTGCGTCCCGCCATGCATTACCGGTGGAATTTTCCCGAAACCAATGACGGGTTCTTGCTGCAGGAGTTTGGGCGCATCCTCTCGCCGGAGGCCTCCCGGGAGGACCGGGAGGCGCGGGCGGTCGAGCCCATGAACCGGATGCGCGAGGCCGCCCGCATGCTGGGCGTGGTGCCCGACACGGCGCCTGCCATTGAAGCGTTCTATACGGAGTTTCTGGACACGCTCGAAAGCCATTTCGAGGCCCATCCCTATCTGCTGGGCGGGCGGCCCTGCCTCGGCGACTATGCGCTTTATGCCGCGATGAAACCCCATCTGGGGCGTGATCCCTATCCGGCGCAATTGATGCAGACCCGGGCCAGCATGGTCTGGCGCTGGACCGAGCGGATGCTCTCTCCCGAACCGGATATGGCTGAATTCAAGGGGTATGCGGAGGACTGGGTCGCCGCCGACGGTATTCCCGAAACGCTCAAATCGGTCTTGCGCATGGTCGCGGCGGACTATCTGCCGGAGGTGGAGGCGTTCATGGCTTTCACCAATGGCTGGCTTGGCGAACAGACCGATATCGAAGAAGGCGCGCCGGTCGGTGGGGAGGCGGGCGCCCGGGCGATCGGCTTTTGCGAGTTTCCCTGGCGGGGGACGACGGTCAAGACGGGCGTGTTGCCCTACCGGCTCTATGTGCTACAGCGTCTCCAGGATGCCTATGACGGTTTTGACGCCACGGCCCAGCGCACCGCCCGCGCCCTGTTCGAGGATGTGGGCCTCACGCCGCTCCTCGACCTGCGGGCCGATCGGCGGGTCGAACGGCAGGACCACATCGAGATTTGGGGCGCCGCTCGCGCCTGAGTTTTGACCTGAAGAGCACAAGGCTGGAAAGGCCGTCCCCAAGATAGCCATCCGTCACAAAGGGAGACTGAGATCATGACGCTGACGCTTTACGATTTCGCGGCGGCCCCGAGCCCGCGCCGGGCACGGATTTTCCTGGCCGAGAAGGGGATCGAGGTCGAGACGGTCCAGGTGGATTTGCGCAGTGGCGAACACCTGTCCGCGGATTATCAGGCGATCAATCCGACCTGCACGGTTCCGGCGCTGAAAACGGAAGACGGCACGGTGATCTCGGAGAATCTCGGCATCGCCGCCTTCGCCGAGGCCCACAAGCCCGATCCCACCCTTCTGGGCGCGACGCCCGTGGAGAAGGGTCTCGTGGCCAGCTGGAACGCGCGGATCGAGGGCGAGGGGCTGATGGCGGTCGCGGAGACGTTGCGCAATTCCGCCGATCGGATGGCCGGACGGGCCCTGACCGGGCCCCACAGCTACGAACAGATTCCGGCTCTCTCCGAACGGGGACGCAAGCGCCTGGAGCATTTCTTCGACATGCTGAATGCCCGGCTCGAAGGGCGGGATTTCATCGCGATCGACAGCTATTCCCTGGCGGACATCACGGCCCTGGTGACCGTGGATTTCGCCAAATGGGTCAAGGCGGAGCCCCGGCCCGAACACACGGCCATCGCCCGTTGGCATGGGGCGGTCTCCGCGCGCCCCAGTGCCCAGGCCTGAAGCTGCCCTGTCGCCCGCGTGTCAGCTGTCGTCTTCGGGCATGACCTTGAGAAAAGCCTCCGTGTCCGCCCCATAGCGGGGCGGATCCCGGCGGATCGATGCGGGCGTCGCCGAGAACGAGACCGGATGGCGCATGGTGCGATAGGCACCGGCCTCCGGATGGCTGCGTTCCTGGAAGAAGCCCACGGATGTAAGATGCTCATCGGTCAGAACATCCGTCATGGTGTTGTAGCGCATGGCCGGGATCTGTTCCTCACCTAACAGATCAAGCCATTCCTGTGTCGTCTTGGTCTGGGAAACCTCGCCGATGATGGCATAAAGCTCCCCGATATGTTCGGTGCGGGCCTTGTAGGTGGCAAAGCGCGGGTCTGAAAAGACGTCCGCCCGCCCGCCAAGGCGGAAAAAGGTCTCCCACTGGCTGTCCGCATAGGGAACGATGGAGATGAAGCCGTCCTTGGTGGGGTAGGGCTTCCGGTGGGCATTCACCGAGCGGGTATAGGCCATGCGCCCGTTGCCGGGCAGGAAGGTCTCTCCATACAGATTTTCCACCATGTTGAAGAAGGTGAAACACTCCATCATCGGCACCTGGATGAACTGGCCCTCGCCCGTACGCTCCCGGTGATAAAGGGCGGCCATGGTGGCGTAGGCCGCGAACAGGCCGACGGTCTTGTCGGCCACCAGGGAGGGGGCATATTGGGGCGCGCTCCCGTCCCGCAGGCGGAAGAGATCGGTGAACCCGGAGGCGGCCTGGATCAGGTCGTCATAGGCCTGACGATCCGCATAGGCGCCGCCCGCTCCGAAGCCTGCGCAGTGGACATAGATGATCCGGGGATTGAGGGCCTTGACATCCTCATAGCCGAAACCGAGGCGCTCCACGCCCGCAAGGCGCACATTGTGGAAGAAAACATCCGCATGGGCGAGATGGGCGCGCAGGGCCGCGCGGTTTTCCGCTTCGGTCAGGTCGAGCTCGACACTGGCCTTGTTGCGGTTCAGCGCCGTGAAAATCGGACCCAGATCCCCGGTGGGGGAGGCGCCCGCATAGCGCATGATGTCGCCCTTGGGGCCGGAGCGGGCCGTTTCGATCTTGACAACTTCCGCGCCCAGATCGCCGAAAATGAGCGACGCGAAGGGCCCCAGGACCACCGTGGACATGTCGATGATCTTGACCCCCGCGAGCGGTCCCGTGGCGGACGGTTGTCCCGGCGATGATGCGGACATGGTGTCGTTCCTCCCTGGCAATGGCTCTCGGCTTGGACGCAAAAGCAGCGCTTTTGTCCAATCAGATCACAAAACAAACGGGAGAAACATGGGGCGCGCAGGAGCGGGCGTGCATTGGCAGGCAAGCGATCTGCAGATCGGCACGCCCGCTGGAAGGTTCAGCTCAGGCGGGCGGGGAGATCGTCGATGGAGGCCTTGATGAGGGCGCCGTCGCTTGCCTCGTCGAGGCTGCCGGCGAGGACCCGTTGCGCGGCGGCCACCGCGACATCGGCGGCCGCGGCGCGGATGTCCGCAACGGCTTGTTCCTCGGCCCGGGCGATCCGTTGCTCGGTCAGGGCCATGCG
The DNA here is from genome assembly GCA_964522525.1 of uncultured Alphaproteobacteria bacterium. Lineage (GTDB taxonomy): Bacteria > Pseudomonadota > Alphaproteobacteria > JAJFIK01 > JAJFIK01 > CAYUYV01. The sequence goes on from CAZFWG010000012.1 coordinate 19,132, forward strand.
GCGGGCGATCTGGGCCTCATTGGCGGCGCGGGTTTCCTCCGCGAGCCGCTTGGCCTGCTCCTCGGCGGCCGAGATGATTTCGTCGGCTTCCTGCTCGGCCTCTTTCTGCTTGCGCTGATATTCCGCGAGCATGGCCTGGGCATCGTCCCGCAACTGGCGGGCGTCTTCCAGTTCCTGGGCAATACGCCGGGAGCGCTCATCCAGAGCATCGGTGACCACTTTCGGAACGCCGAGATACAACAGGGCACCGAGGAACATCAGGAGCGCGACGGCAACCCAGAATGTCGGATCAGCTAACACGGAACGGCTCCTGTCGTTTCTTGTCTCGGGGGCGTCAGTTGACGCCCCGGGTGGTCAGTTCACTGTCCACCGCATCGGCGATCAGATTGTCGAGCGGCTTCCCGTTCTGGCTCATTTTTCCGAGAATCTCGCGGGTCAGGTCGGCGGCCACATCGCCGAGATTGGCCATGGCCTTGTCCCGGGCGGTCTCGATCCGGCTTTCCGCCGCCCGCAGTTTCTTCTCGATTTCCGCTTCGTTCTGTTTGCGGATCGCGTCCATGTCCGCAGCGATCCGGCGGCGGGTCTCATCCACCGTGCGGTGGGCGCGGGCCTTGGCCTCCCGAAGGGCGGTTTCATAGGCCGAAATCGCCTCATCGGTCGATTTCTTGAATTCCGCCGCCCGGTCCAGATCAAGGGCGATCTTGTCCCGCCGCTCCTCGATCACGGTCGCAATCCGGGGCAGGGCGAAGCGTGCCATCATCGCGTAGAGAAATCCGAAGGTCAGCGCGAGCCAGACAAGCTGACTGACGAAAAGACTGCCTTCCGGATCGAGCTGCGGCAGGCCGACGGATTCACCGTGACCGGCCACGCCGACTTCCGAATGGGTGCCGTCGCCATGCGCACCATATCCGTGACCCTCGGCGGAGGCGTCATGACCGGTGTCAGTCGCCGGCGCGCCGTCGGCAACGGAGGCGTGGTTTTCGGCTGTGTCCGTGATCGCCATACCGTGCAATCCCGCTCAAAGAACCCACTCCCGAGTCCGGCCCGCAACGTGATGCAGCGGGCCCGGCGCCGGAAGCGTAAATCCGATCAGGTGAAGATCAGGATGAAGGCCACGACCAGACCGAACAGGCCGGTCGCTTCGGCGAGGGCGAAGCCGATATAGACCATGGTGCGTTCCTGGCCGGCGGCCGACGGATTGCGCAGGGCCCCCTGAAGGTAGCTGGCAAAGATGTTACCGATGGCCAGGGCGGCACCCATCAGGGCAAAGGCGTAAAAGCCGGCGGCGAGCACACGTGCGGCATCAGCTTCCATGGGAACAACTCCTCTCGATTTCGTTGTCTCAACAATCAAAAACAGACAAGGCCCGGTTCAAGGAACCGGACCGGGATGGATCAGTGGCTCGGATGCAGGGCGTCATTCAGATAGATGCTGGTCAGCATCGCGAAAATGAACGCCTGCAGGAAAGCCACCAAGAACTCAAGGGCCGTGATCGCCACGGACGCAAACAAGGGGATCACGAAGGAAACAGAGGCCACGCCGCCGATCGACAGCATGCTGACCACGAAGCCGGCAAAGACCTTCAGCATGGTGTGGCCGGCGAGCATGTTCGCGAACAACCGCACGGCCAGGCTGATGGGCCGGGTCAGGAACGAGATCACTTCGATCACGATGATCAGCGGCATCAGGAAGAGCGGCACGCCATGGGGCGCGAACAGGCGCAGGAACCCGAGACCGTTGCGCGCGAACCCGATGATCAGCACCGCCGAAATGGCGACGGCCGCGAGGCCGAAGGTCACCACGATATGGCTCGTGGCCGTGAAGAAGGGGGGAACCAAGCCCAGCAGGTTACAGAACAGGACATACATAAAGAGAGAGAAGACGAGGGGGAAATAGCGCATCCCCTCCGGCCCTGCCGTCGAGCGGATCATGTCCGCGACGAATTCATAGGTCAGTTCGGCGAGGTTCTGCCAGCGGCCCGGCACCATGGCCCGGCGCGACATGCTCATGGTCAGGAAGGTGGTGATGCCGAGAGTCGCCAGGATCATGGCGATGCTGGAATTGGTCAGCGACACATCATAGCCCAGGACCTGGATCTCCAGGACCGGCTTGATGAGGAACTGTTCCATTGGGCTGTGACTGTCACCTGCCACGTCTGTCGTCCTTAACCTTCACACCGCCGGGCGAGATCTTGCCGTTCGACGATTGATCATCTGTCCTATCGGCCCTTTGAACCATTGCTGGAGGTATTATCGTCCGGCGGTTCCGAGCCCCCCATACCCACCTGATTGGCGGTACGGATCACATTCATAAATCCCGCGGCCGCGCCGAACAGGAAGAAAATCACGAACAAAATCGGCCACGTGCCCAACCATCCGTCCAGGAACCATCCGATGCCGGCGCCGACAATGACGGCCGCCACAAGATCCGTCCCCATCCTCAAGGCAACGTTGAGACCCTTACCCGAACCACGCGCCGAGAACCGGCCGGACCCTTGGGGATCTGGCTCATGACCTCGAGCGGCGCGCAGGCGCTCAGCGATGTCCTGGGGAGTGGATGGGGTCGAACGGTCCCGCCGCGAACGGTCCTCGTCCAAAGGATCGCCATCCTTCCCGGACTTGTTACCGGATGCGTCGGAAATGGCCCATCCCCTGCCGTAAAGCGATTCTGCTCTCCAGATGGCGCGCACCGTACAAAGGGCTGGATTCTTAGTCAAGCATCCGCATCCGGCCTATAACCGGCTGATTCTCAAGGATTTTATTCGCGATGCTCGGTGCTTCACGGCCTATTGCGCGGCGATCACCCGTTCGGCTTCCTGCAGATCGACCGAGACCAGCTGGCTGACACCCCGCTCCGCCATGGTCACCCCATAGAGCCGGTCGAGCCGGGACATGGTCAGGGCGTGGTGGGTGATGACCAGAAAGCGCGTGTTGGTTTCCTTGGTCATCTGGTCGAGGAGATTGCAGAAGCGCTCCACATTGGCGTCGTCGAGCGGCGCGTCGACCTCGTCGAGCACACAGATGGGCGCCGGATTCGCCAGGAACACGGCGAAGATCAGGGACATGGCCGTCAGGGCCTGTTCGCCCCCGGAGAGCAGCGACAGATTGGTGAGCTTCTTGCCCGGCGGCCGGGCAAAGATGTCGAGGCCGGCCTCAAGCGGATCGTCGGATTCCACCAGTTCCAGATGGGCCGTGCCGCCGCCGAACAGCTCCGTGAACAGCTTGGTGAAATTGCTGTTCACCACGTCGAATGCGGCAAGGAGTCGCTCCCGGCCTTCCTTGTTGAGGCTGTTGATGCCCTGGCGCAGCCGCGCGATGGCCTGGAGCAGGTCTTCGCGTTCCGCATTCATGGCGTCGAGGCGTTCGGTATATTCCTGGGCCTCTTCATCGGCGCGCAGATTGACCGCGCCCATATTCTCCCGCTCCCGCCGGTAACGGTCGAGCTTGCGTTCGATATCGTCGAGGGGCGGCAATTCTTCGCTTTCCGGCACGCCGCCTGCTTCCAGAACATTTTCCGGATTGCAGTCGAGGGCCTCCCGGATCCGGCCCGCGACGTCTTCGACGCGCGCCTGGAGACCCTGGATCGTGGCTTCCTGGCGGGCCCGGTCTTCCCGGGCCTGGGACAGTTCTCCTTGCAGCTTTTTCGCCGACGCGTCGGCTTCCCGGAGTTTGTTCTCCGCTTCCTGCAGATTGTTCGCGGTCAGACGACGCTTGCTCTCGGCCGCTTCGAGCGCCTCGATCAGGCCGCTGCGTTTCTGAGCGATCTGGTCCGGGATCAAGCGCACGGATTCGAGTTCACCCGAGGCTTCCGCCCGGCGCTTGGCCAGGTTTTCAAGCTGGCTTGCGGTGTTGGCCTTGCGGGCCTCCCAGCCGTCTTGCGTTTTTTCGATGGCCGCAAGCCGGGCCTCGCGGGTTTGGGCGTCCCGCTTCAGGGCCTCAAGCGCGGCGCGCGCTTCGGTCAGCTCAACCCGCAGGCCTGCGACCTTTTCCTTGTGTTCGGCCAGGGCCAGGCTCGGATCGGGTTTGGCTTCCGCGTCCTCGACCGCCGAGAGGGCTTCGGCGAGGTGGCTTTCGATTTCCGCCGTTTCACTCGACAGCCTTTGTTGGGCCTCGGCGAGGGCGGCGAGCCGTTGTTGGTGACGCGAGGAACTCTTTTCGATCTCGGTCAGTTTGGCCCGCGCCGTGTTGAGGGCGGATTGGCTCTCGCGCAGGCTCTGACGGGCGGCGCGTTCGGCCTGGCCCGCATCCTCGGCGGCCTGGCGGGCGGCGTGGTGGGCCTCACGGGTTTCGCGGGCGGTCGTTTGGGCCGCTTCCAGTTCGCCTTCGAGTTCGGCCAGGCGATTGCGTTGGGAGAGGCGCACGGCCGCCGGTGTCGGGGCATCGGCGGCGATGGTGATGCCGTCCCAGCGCCACAGATCGCCATCCCGACTGACCAGTCTTTGGCCCGGTTTCAAAAGGGCCTGAAGGGCCTTGCCTTCCCGGTCATCGACCACGCCGATTTGGCCAAGCCGGCGGGCGAGCGCGGGCGGCGCGTTGACGACCTCGCTCAGGGGGCGCGCTTCGGCGGGCAGGGTGGGCGCGTCGTCCAGGGGATCGAGCGTGGCCCAATGCATGGGCGCCGCTTCATCCGTAGGCACCTCAAGATCATCGCCCAGGGCTGCGCCCAAAGCCGCCTCGAAGCCGGGTTCCACGGTGATGCTGTCGACCACCGGCGGCCACAGATCGCTGTCGGCGGACTGGCACAGGCGGGCAAGCGTGTCCCGCTCGGCCTTCAGGGCACTGACGGCCCGGTCCGCGTCCTGGAGCGGTTCCCGGGAAGCCGCTTCGGCCGCCTGGGCATCAATACGGGCTTGTTCCGCATGGGTGGCCTTGGTCTCGGCCTCGGCGATGGCGCTCTCCGCGGTCTCGACCGCCTCCCGGGCGGCCGTCATGTCGCCGCTGTCACCCGTATCGGCTTCAAGCGTGGTCTTTTCGCTCGTCACCTTTTCCAGGTCGTGGGCAAGCCGGGTCCGACGGCTTTCGAGTTCCTGGCGCCGGCGCCGCAGGGCGCCGAGGGCGGCCTGGTGATCCGCGCTTTCCCGCGTGGCGGCCTCAAGCGCTTCTTCCGCCCCGCTGAGGGAACCGGTCAGCGTCTCGACCGCGCCATCGGCCTCGGTCAGACGATCCCCATGGCCATCGCCCGCCCGTCGGAGGGTTTCGGCTTCCTCGATCAGCTGGGCGAGTTCCCGTTCCCCGTCGGACAGGCCGTCCTGCTCACGGGCAATATCGGCGCCGACCTGTTCGAGCTGGGCCTCCAGACGGCCGGCCTGTTCGAGGGCCCGTTTTTCCTCCGCATCCAGCGTATCCCGCTCCACGGTGAGCCGGTGAAGGGCCGCGGCGGCGGCGGCTTCCGCCTCGCGCAATTGGGGAAGGCCTTCGGATGCATCCGCCTGGAGCCGGGTGGCCGTCGCGTTTTCCTGGGCGAGGCGCGCCACGGTCTGTTCCAGTTCCCGGAACGCCGCGTCGCTTTCCATCACCGCGTCGCTCGCTTCCTTCCAACGCAGGAAAAGGACGATGGCTTCGGATTTGCGGATATTGTCGGAGAGATTGCGGTAGCGGGTCGCCTGGCGGGCCTGTTTCTTGAGCGCCGTGAGCTGAACATCGAGTTCGTTCAGCACGTCCTCGAGCCGGGTCAGATTGGTCTCGGCCGCCCGCAGGCGCAGTTCCGCCTCGTGGCGCCGGCCATGGAGGCCCGAAATCCCCGCCGCCTCTTCCAGGATCATGCGCCGGTTCTGGGGCTTGGCCGCGATCAGCTGGCCGATCTGGCCCTGGCGGACGAGGGCCGGGGAATGGGCGCCGGAGGACAGATCCGCAAACAGGAGCTGGACGTCCCGGGCCCGGGTGTCCTTGCCGTTGACCCGGTAGGCCGAGCCCGCATCCCGTTCGATCCGCCGGGTGACTTCCAGTTGGTCGTGGTCGTTGAGGGCGGCGGGCGCGTCGCGCTCCGCATTGTCGATGCTCAAGACCACTTCGGCCATGTTGCGCGCCGGACGGCCGGACGTGCCGGCAAAGATCACGTCCTCCATGCCGGAGCCGCGCAGGCTCTTAGCGGAGGTCTCGCCCATGACCCAGCGCAGGGCCTCGACCAGATTGGATTTGCCGCAACCGTTGGGACCGACAATGCCGGTCAGTCCGGGCTCGATCTGGAGCTCGGTAGGATCCACGAATGATTTGAAGCCCTGCAAACGCAGCCGAGTGAATTTCAAGAGCGGCCCTTAATTTCTCAAGCGCAAGCCTTGGTTCAGGCGCGCAATGTCATCCCCCAAATGACAGGTTCGGTCCGATCCGTCCTTTTTTCTCGGGAGGAAAACACGGGAAAAGGCCGCCAGCCCAAGGGCCAAGCGGCCGATTCAAAAACCCATCCTCAAACACCATGGGCTGATTCTACCCTGACTTCCACGCTCCTATGGTCCCCATGAAGCCGGCGGATACCGGGTTTCGTCCAAGGGAACCAAGGGTCCCCGTTATTCGGACGGTTCCGTGAGGGCCGCCTTGGCTTCCTCGACCTTGGACTTGGCATCGCCGGGCACATAGGCCTGAAGGATTTCCTCGAGTTCCTCGAAGCTCTTCAAGCCCACATGCTTGTCGCCGTTGATGATCAGGGTCGGGGTCGCGGAGATGTCGAAGACATCGGAGCCCTGTTTCTGGACGGCGCGGATGCGTTGGTATTCCGCGTCATTGGACAGGCATTCCTCGAACTTGGCTTCGCCGATGCCGGCTTGGCGCGCCACGGCCTTCAGTTTTTCGCGGCCCTCTTCGGCGGTCCGCACATAGGCCCAGATCTTCTGGGTGCGGAACAGAACGTCGATCACGCCGTAATAGCGGGCAGGTTCCACACAGCGCGCGAGCATGAAGGCCGAAGCCGACAAGACCACCGGGGCCGTCGGAAATTCCCGCAAGGTGTATTTGGCGACGCCCGTGTCCACATAGGCCGCTTTGAATTGGGGGAAGGTCTTGACCTTGAAGGTCGCGCAATGGCCGCAGGTCGTGGAGGCATATTCGATCACGCTGACGGGTGCGTTTTCATCGCCAAGGACAATGTCGCCGGGGCGGCCGAAATCGGCGCTCGTCAGCACATCTTCCTTGGTCACCTGCTTGCGCGTGTCTTCGGCCTCGGCGCCGGGGGTGCCGATCAGACCAAGCGTGAACGCCGTGCCCGCGATAAGCGTGATGGCGGCAATGATAAGGGCGCTGGTTCTCGCCATGGTTCCTCTCTCCTCTCGGCAACCTGGATTTGTCTCAAAACCGATTATGTCAAACGTAGCTTGAAGGCGGTGTGAGCTCTATCAAAAAGGCGGCTCTGACTGATCCCACATACCCTGAACAGGTGTGGCTTAGAAACCGAACAAATGCGGTGACAATAGGGTGTGGCAAGGCTTCAGCGCCGCTTAGTCGTCGAATTTCCGGCGGGTATAGACGCCCGTCCCCAAAGACCGCAACACGGCCCGCAGACCCTCCTTCTCGACGCGCGCGACGCGATGGTCGATTTCGGCGCTGTCCTGTGCCGTGGGGAGGGCGCGCGCCCGACGGGCCATGGGCTGGAGTGCGCCGGGCAGGGGCCCCTGGACGATTTTGAGCCGGGCAATGGCCCGGTAGCCGAAATGGGCGTTCACCCGTTCGATGATCTGCGGCGTCAGATGCTGGATGTCGAGACTGAACGCGCCCGCGACCCGGACCGTCAGCACACCATTGTTCGCCGCGCCCTTGCCCGGCTGATACTGTTCCGGCTGGGTCATATGGGCGAGCGTCTCGCCCACGATTTCGGCCCAGGCGGATTTGAGATTGTCGCCCGCGCGGCCATGAACCTTGAAGGCCGCCCCCGCCGCTTTTTGCAGGCTCGCCCCGATGGCCCGGGTCGGACGAATGGGCTGGCGTGTCTTGGGCGCCGGCGTCCCCGATTTGAGGACGCCCCGGCGCATGATGACCGTGTTGAGCAGGGGATGTGCTTTGGGGGGCTTGGTCATCGGGGATCTTTGTTGTCGGGGGATCTTTGTTATCGGGAGATAGGGAACTCCCCGCTTGTTCCGGGATCACCGGCGCTTCGTCGTTACCCTGCCCGGACCTTGGCTTTCTGACAAGATTAACTCTGACCGCGCGGCCGAGACTCGGGCACAATGGAACCCATGCCGGATCCTGCGACCCAATTGCTGCATTGGTATGAGGAAAACGCGCGGGTGTTGCCGTGGCGCGTTCCGCCAGGCGCGCACGCGCGGCCCGATCCCTATCGGGTCTGGCTGTCGGAAATCATGCTGCAGCAGACCACGGTGGCCACCGTCATCCCCTATTTCGAGGCCTTCATTCAGAAATGGCCCGTGGTGGGGGCGCTCGCCGATGCGCCCCTCGAAGAGGTGCTGACCGCCTGGGCCGGGCTTGGCTACTACGCCCGGGCGCGCAATCTCCATGCCTGCGCGCGCATGGTGGCCCATGAGCTGGGCGGTATTTTTCCGGATACGGAGGAGGGGCTGCGCGCGCTCCCCGGCATCGGCGACTACACCGCCGCCGCGATCGCCGCCATCGCTTTCGGCCGGCGGGCGGTCGTTGTCGATGGCAATGTGGAGCGGGTGATGGCGCGCTTCCACGGGGAGGAGACCCCGTTGCCCCGGGCCAAACCGCTTTTGAAGAAGCGGGCGGCGGCTTTGACGCCGTGTTCGAGGGCGGGCGATTATGCCCAGGCCGTGATGGATCTGGGCGCCACCGTCTGTACACCCCGCAATCCCAAATGTGGCGCCTGTCCCTTGTCCAAGGGATGTGCCGCCCTGGGCGCGGGCGATCCGGCCCGGCTGCCCCTGAAGGAGCCCAAGGCCCCCAAGCCGACCCGCCAGGGGCTCGTCTTCTGGCTGACCCGGCCCGATGGGGCCGTCCTGATCCGGCAGCGGGAGCGCAAAGGGCTTCTCGCCCATATGCCGGAATTCCCCTCCGCGGGCTTCAACCGCAAGGATGACGCCGCCGCCGATCCCGAACGGGACGCGCCGGTTGAGGCGGCCTGGCAGCCCGTGCCGGGTGTCGTGCGCCATACCTTCACCCATTTCCACCTGGAACTGACGGTTCTGGCGGGCACGGTTTCCATGGCCAAGGCCAAGACGGTCGAGGGGCGTTGGGTCGCTCGGGATGCATTGGAGGCCGTGGGCCTGCCCACGGTCATGCGCAAGGTCGCGGACCATGTCCTCGATGGGGATGGTCCGTTGTTCCGGGCGCAGGCCTCCGGATAAGGCGCAAACGGTCAGCGCGGAAAAAGGCTCGCGCGCAGTTGCTGGCGGAAGATGTCGATGGGCACCAGATTGCCCTTGCGCGGCACATGCCAATAGGTCCAGCCATTGCAGGCCTCAAGGCCTTGCACATGGGCGGCGATCTTGTGGATCGAGCCCGTGGCGTCGCCACAAACGAGGGATCCGTCCGCGCGCACCTTGGCGGCATGGCGCTTGTAAGGGTCGTGCATGGTCGATCCCGGCCGGATCAATCCGTGTTCCACCACAAGACCGAAGGGAATGCGCGGTTCCTGCCGCTTGCCCTTGGTGATCTCGACCGCCTCATCGTCCAGCTTGCGGACGGTCTTCAGCCGCGCCCGCGCCGTTTCCACATAGGCACGCTCCCGCTCGATGCCGACATAGTGCCGGCCCAGACGTTTCGCGACGGCGCCCGTTGTGCCCGTGCCGAAAAAGGGATCAAGGATCACATCGCCCCGGTCCGTCGAGGCCAGGATGACCCGGTGGAGGAGGGCTTCTGGCTTCTGGGTGGGGTGAGCCTTGGCGCCGGTGGCGTCCTTCAGCCGCTCGTCGCCCGTGCACAGGGGCAGCGTCCAATCCGAACGCATCTGAAGATCGTCATTGGCGACCTTGAGGGCGTCGTAGTTGAAGGTGTAACGGGCATCCGCGTCCCGCGCCGCCCAGATCAAAGTTTCATGGGCATTGGTGAAACGCCGACCCCGGAAATTCGGCATGGGATTGGTCTTGCGCCAGATGATATCGTTCAGGATCCAGAAGCCCTGGTCCTGGAGCGTGGCCCCCACCCGGAAGATGTTGTGATAGGAGCCGATCACCCAGAGGCAGCCCGTAGGCTTGAGGACGCGCCGGGCGGCGGCCATCCAGGCCCGCGTGAAGCCGTCATAGTCGTCGAAACTCGCGAACTGGTCCCAGGCCTGGGTGACACCGTCCACTTTGGAATTGTTGGGCCGCCTCAGATCGCCCTCAAGCTGAAGATTATAGGGCGGGTCGGCAAAGACCACATCGACGCTTTCCGGCGCCAAACTGTTCATGACCTCGATGCAGTCACCCTCAATGATCCGGTCCCGCAAGACCTTGCCGGTCCCGCGCGGTTTCGTCCGTGTCGGCATGAACCCTTCACCTTCGTTGCCCAGTTGCGACCTGGGTTTCGCGTGTTCGACCTGTTGCGCGGTCCCGTGTGGCGGGGACTTGCGCATTTTCCGTTGCGAAGGACCGATCGTGGTGGGCGGAGTGTAAAGGGTCAATGAAAATGACGGGACCCATGCGGACTCTTGTGGGTCACCACCGATGAGTCGCGGAGTCATTTCCGGACGAGGGACACGTCCCGATGTCTTGAGATGCTTGGGATTTGTAGTGCTCAGGGGGCGGTGTGCGCGGCGATGGCCTGGGCCACGGGCCGAAAACTCCGGCGGTGATGGCGCGTCGCGCCAAACCGGTCGAGACCCGCCGCGTGGTCCTTTGTGCCGTAGCCCTTATTGCTGGCCCAGCCATAGCCCGGATGGTGAGCATCCAGATCCACCATGATCCGGTCCCGGGTGACCTTGGCGATGATCGAGGCGGCGGCGATCACCGGCGACAGGGCATCCCCCTTGACGAGGCAGCGGGTGGGGCAGGGCAGGTCCGGCGCGCGGTTGCCATCCACAAGGGCCAGCGTCGGGGTCTCGCCCAACTGCGCAAAAGCGATCGCCATGGCCTGAAGGCTCGCGGCCAGGATGTTGATCCGGTCGATGGTCTCCACATCGACGATGCCCACCCCGACCCGCGCGTGCTCCGTGAGGAGATCATAAAGGGCTTCCCGCCGGGCGGGGGTGAGCGCTTTGGAATCCGCCAGGCCGTCGGGCATGGTCTTGGGGTCGAAGATGACGGCGGCGGCGACCACCGGCCCTGCCCAGGGGCCGCGTCCGGCCTCGTCCAAGCCGGCGACGGGCCCCTTCATGGCGCCTTGGGCAAGCGCGTCGAGGGGAAGTGCTCCGGATGCGGAAGGGTCAAACAACAGGGTTCTGGACCAGGACGCATCCATGGGCGCGGGCTCCTTTACGGGCTGACCGGTGCGGGCTGACCGGTGCGGGCTGACCGGTGCGGGCTGACCGGA
>CAZFWG010000012.1:30582-35242 GCA_964522525.1 uncultured Alphaproteobacteria bacterium
CGGGCTGACCGGTGCGGGCTGACCGGTGCGGGCTGACCGGTGCGGGCTGACCGGATCGGATCTTGCCGGGTCATGGGGACGGATTGGCACGTCTCGAGGATCCGCCCATTTGGAACCTTTCAAAACAGATTCAGCTGATCCCCGCAATCGGCCGGCACCGCAAACCGCGTGGTGTCCAGATCGCTCGAGGGGTTGTCGAGATCGAGACGCCGGCGGGCCTTGTCGAAGCGGGATTTGATCAACGCGGCAAGGGGGCCTGATCCCGTCATGCGTTGGCGCCAGGTGGGATCATAATCGCGCCCGCCGCGCATCTGCCGCATCAGGCTGATCACCCGATCCGCCCGGTCCGGCACCGCCCCCCGCAGCCATTCCCGGAACAGATCCTTGATCTCCAGGGGCATGCGCAGCAGCACATAGCCTGCGCCCTTGGCGCCGGCCTCCACGGCGGCTTCAAGCACGGTCTCGATCTCGTGGTCGTTCAGCCCGGGAATGATCGGCGCCACCATGACCGAGACAGGAATGCCCGCATCGGCAAGCTGGCGCACCGCCTCAAGCCGTTTCGCCGGCGTCGATGCCCGGGGTTCCATGGCCCGGGCCAGCCGGGGATCGAGGGTCGTGATGGAGATGGCGACAGCGGCCAGATTGCGTGCGGCCAGGGGCGTGAGCAGGTCCCGGTCTCGGGCGACGAGGGCCCCTTTGGTGGTGATCGTCAGGGGATGCTGGAAACGGCCAAGAACTTCCAGAATGGACCGGGTGATCCGCAGGCGGCTTTCAAGGGGTTGATAGGGATCGGTATTGGTGCCGAGCGCCATGGGCGTCGGGGCATAGCCCGGCCGGCGCAAGGCGCGTTCGAGGAGGGCCGCCGCCTTGGGCTTGGTGTAGAGCAGGGTCTCGAAATCAAGACCCGGTGAATGACCCAGATAGGCGTGGGTCGGCCGCGCATAGCAATAGGAACAGCCATGCTCGCAGCCCCGATAGGGATTGATCGATCGGTCAAAGGGAATATCCGGCGACTGGTTGGTCGCGATGATGGACCGGCTTTGATCCTCGATCAGACGGGTGACAATCCGGGACGGCGGGGCATCGCCTTCCTCGCCGGTTTCAAAGCCGATGTCCTCCGGCGACAGATAGGAGAGGGCCTCGAAGCGTCCGCTGGCATTGCTCGACGTGCCCCGGCCTTTCGGGCCGGGCCGATTTTTTTCCGGGACCAGCTTGGCGGTGCTTAGGGAGCGGGACGCTCTTTCTTCGGGAAAGAGCCGGCGTCTGGGGGACGGACTGGCGGCGTTATTCGTTTCTGCTTCATTCATTCTTTGTTCCCAATTGATCCCAGAGCTGAAATTTGAAATTTCGCGATACGGGCGAAATTTCAAAACATAGTAAGAACAAATATGGAACAAATGTCAAACTCGGCGATGAATGGCGGACGCTGAGGGTGTGCGCTCCTGTTCTTAGGTGTGAGAGTCCTTAGATCTAGTGTGGGTATAGTAGGGTGCCGCCATGCTAGGCGGGCCGATAGGGTTCCATTGCCGCAACACCGCATGATCGGCGCCTTTGGCGCTTGGGGAGATGCCTTTTGACCCCGTCGCTTTCCGTCATCATTCCGACCCTGGACATGGCGCCCTATCTGCCGGACACGCTGGGCGCCCTCGAGCCCGGCAGGCAGGCGCATCTCATCCGGGAGGTGATCGTGGTCGATGGCGGCTCGCGCGACGACACGGCCCACCTTGCGCAACAGGCGGGTGCCCGGACGATCGGGAGCCATCGGGGACGCGGACGGCAATTGGCATTGGGGGCAGAGGCCGCCGCCGGGTCTTGGCTGCTGTTTCTCCATGGCGACACCGTGCTTGATGCGGGATGGGTGCGCGCAGCAGCGGAATTCATGGCTCGAACGGGCGATGACGGAGCCGCCGTCTTCACCTTCGCGCTGGACGATGGGGCGGCTCCGGCCCGGCGGCTTGAGCGCATGGTGGCGTGGCGCTGTCGGGTTCTGGGCCTGCCCTATGGCGATCAGGGTTTGCTCCTGTCCCGGACATTTTATCAAAAGCTCGGCGGTTTCCGGGATATGGATCTGATGGAGGATGTGGATCTGGTGCGTCGCATCGGGCGCCGGCGCCTGTCGGTCCTGCCTGCGCGCGCCGTTACGAGCGCGCGGCGGTTCACGGAAGCGGGATATCTGGTGCGCTCCGCCCGCAATCTCACCATTCTGGCGCTCTATTTCCTCAAGGTGCCCCCGCGCTTTCTGGCCAGGCTCTATGGATGAGGTCCACCCGATGCGCCGTCACCTGATCGTTTTCGTCAAGGCGCCCCGTTTGGGGGCGGCCAAGACCCGCCTGGCCCGGGATATCGGTGCCGTGGCCGCCCAGAGCTTCTATCGCGCCATGACGGCGCGGCTCATCCGGAATCTGGCACGCGATGCCCGCTGGGACACCTGTGTGGCCGTCACGCCCGACAACGCACAAGGCTGGGTCGGGCGCGGGCTCGATCCCTGGCCTCTGGGTATCCCCCGCATGGGGCAGGGGACGGGGGATCTGGGCATGCGGATGGCACGGGCCCTGGCCGCGCCGCCGCCGGGGCCTGTCGTGCTGATCGGCAGCGATTGCCCCGATGTGCGGGCCTCCCATATCGCCAAGGCCTTCCGCCTGTTGGGCGAGGCGGATGCGGTGTTCGGCCCGGCCGAGGATGGCGGGTATTGGCTTGTGGGGCTGAAGCGCCGGCCGTTCCCGTACGGTCTTTTCCGGGGCGCGCGCCTGTCAACGCCCCATGCCCTTGAGGACACGCTTGCCCCTCTCATCGGCCGGGCGCGGATCCGTCTGATGGATCGTCTGTCGGATATTGATACGGGGGCGGATTATGCACGCTGGCGCGGGTGGGATCAGGCTTGATGCTCGAGGAGCCTCGGCAGGATCTCGACGAGATTGCAGGGCCGGTGCCGGCTGTCGAGCTGGTATTGAAGGATCCCGCTCCAGGCATCCTTGACCGCGCCCGTCGAGCCGGGCAGGGCGAAGATGTATGTGCCCTGGGCGAGGCCGGCGCAGGCCCGTGACTGAATGGTGGACGTGCCGACAGTCCCGAAACTGATCTGGTGGAACACAGCGGCGAACCCGTCGATTTCCTTTTCAAACAGGGGACGCAGCGCCTCCACGGTCACGTCGCGGCCGGTCAGGCCCGTGCCGCCCGTCGAAATCACCACGTCCACGGACGCGTCGTTGACCCAGCCCATCACCCGCCCGGCGATCGCGATCTTGTCATCGCGCACGATGGCCCGGTCGGCCAGGGCATGGCCCGCTTCCGTGAAAAGCCGCACAAGGGTGTCGCCGGAGCGGTCATCCGCCGCCGTGCGCGTGTCCGAAACGGTAAGGGCCGCGATGCGCAAAGGATGAAAGGGAAGGGTTTCGTCGATGCCCGCCATGCTGTTCCCGGATTTGCCGGTTTGATGATCCCGCGACCGATCTCACGGTCCGACGTCAAGAGGCGCCGTGCCCCGCAAGGCGACCCGCGCCCGGCCGGCCGGCGGATCGAGGGCTTCATAGAAGGGCCAGTCGCCCGCCGCAAGCGCGTCAAGGGACGGCACCGGTTGGCCCAGACTGGCCCGATAGATCCAGAAGCTCGCCATGACCTTTTCCACATAGTTGCGGGTTTCGGTCAGCGGGATGGTCTCCACAAAGAGCAGGGGATCATTGCCGTATTTCACCCTGGAACGCCAGCGGCGCACATTGCCCGGCCCTGCATTGTAGGCCGCCACCACCATGAGCAGATTGCTCTTGGGCTCCACCAGATCCATCAGCCGCGTCGTGTAGTTCTGGGCGAGGGACAGATTGTGGGACGGGTTCATGAGACGCTCGCGGCCCGCGCCGAGATAGCTCGCGTCGCCGCTGATATAGCGGGCGGTGGCAGGCATGACCTGCATCAGACCCCGCGCGCCCGCGCGACTTTTGGCGTCGATCACGAACTTGCTCTCTTTACGCATGATCGCGAAGAGAAGCGCCCGGTCCACCGTGTAGCCCCCTTCGGGCACATAGGCCGGGATGGGGAAGAGGCCAGACTCAAGGCCTTCGGCACCGCTATAGAGCGCGACTTTCAACTGGGCATGGGCCAGGTTCAAATGGCGGGCAAGGGCAACGAGGGCCGGATCATCGGCCAGTTCCAAGCGGCCATGGGCCCAGCTCAATTCGAGATCCGCATCCGGGATCCGGCCGACCTGGGTCAGGGCGGCGGCCCGCAACACCCCTTTGTCGCGGCTCAGCTTCTGAAAATCAGCGGCCGTCAGATCGAGCGTTGCCCACGGGTCGGTCGGGCTCAGGCCCAATTGGCGGCGTGCCAACAGGCCGTAAAAGGAGAGGGGCACCTCGCCGGCGATGCGCAGCATGGGAACCACGTCGCCGGGGGCCTTGACCCTGAGGAGCGTGCGCGCGGCCCAATAGGCGCCCGCCGAGCGTTCCCAATCGCCCAGATGTTCCGCTTTTGCCAGGGCCTGGAAATGCTCCGCCGCTTTTCCGGGTTTGCCCAACCGCCAGGCTGCAAGGCCCGCGGTCCAGTCCGCTAGCGGCACCGCCTGCCGGTTCCGGGAAGCCACCTCATAGGCAAGTTTCAGGGCCTTGTTGTCGACCTGTTCCGCGAAATAGGACTCCGCGACCCACACCCGCATCCGGTCGAATTCGAC
>CAZFWG010000012.1:35342-75416 GCA_964522525.1 uncultured Alphaproteobacteria bacterium
AAAGCCAAGAACAGGGCGCCCACGCCTGAAAAACGAACAGCCCATCCCGCCAGGACGCCTTTTTCGCGTCCTTTTCCGAAAAGCCCGATCATCTGTCCCCACCACCAAAACGCCGGACCCTGCGAAAAGGGTTTTTCGCGGCGTTACGCCAAGACGCGGCTAGCGATCCGCTCCGAGCGACAAGGGGCTAACCCTATCCCCGGGGGGGCCGGCCAGCAACCATACCGAAGATGCAAATTTTGGACAGAATGGCCGGAGGCGGATTTCGGCTAGGCGGGCGCGCTTTCGCCAAGCGCCTGTTTCACCATGAGAAAATCGGCCCATGCCGCGCGCTTAGCGATCGGGGTGCGCAGGAGGTAGGCCGGATGATAGGTCGCCAGAACCCTCACCTCATGGCCGCCAAAACGCCGGGTATGCCACTGGCCGCGCAGGCTGCGCATGGGCTCATCGCGACCCAGGAGATGTTGGGCCGCCGTGCCCCCGAGGGCCACCACCACCCGGGGGGCCATCAATTCAATGTGACGTTCCACGAAGGGCAGGCACATGTGAATTTCCGTCAGTTCGGGCTTCCGGTTCATGGGTGGACGCCAGGGCAGGATATTGGCGATATAGGCGCTGGTACGGTCCCGGCCGATGGCCTTGAGCATGCGATCGAGGAGCTGACCGGACCGGCCGACAAAAGGCAGGCCTTGGGCATCCTCCATTTGCCCCGGAGCTTCGCCGACCAGCATCAGATCCGCCGCCGCGGCGCCGTCGGCAAAGACCAGATTGCGGGCCGATTGTTTGAGGGGGCATTGCTCGAAGCCGTCGAGGGCCGCGCGCAGGGCCTCAAGATCAGCGGCGGACGAGGCCAGGGACTTCGCGGCCTGGACCGCCGCGCCGCCATCCCGCTTCGGGCCGGGTTGGGCCGGCTGCGCGGGCATCGACGCGGACTTTGTCTGGGTTTGGGCGGGCACGCCGCGATGGACGCAGGGTACGGTTCCGACAAAAGCATCAATGCCCATGGCCTGATACCAGGTCAAAAGGGCCTTGAGGCCCGCCGGGTCCGGTGGAACCGGGGATGGGTCGGACGGCGCCATGGGCATTCCCTGTCTTCCGCATGTCCCGAACATGCGTCGCGAAAATACATCTTCGCTGAGTCTTCACCTTAACCGATGTAGGAGGTTTGCAATGACGCCTGCGTGATCGCTTGTCTCAACCGTAATCCACGGGGCAAATCGCCCTGTGCAGCCCGTTTGTGGGCGCGTTAGACTGGGAAAGCCAACGGGTGGCGTTGACCCGCCGCGTGCGACGCCCGATAACGCGGGCTGCGAAACGGCTTAGCGGCTGAGGCCAATCGGTCCGCGGGCGATCGGCATTGACGCTCACGCCTGTGGCACGGCGTCGCGGCTGGGCTCGGACGGGGGGCATGGATATCCTTGCCAGCCTGAAGACGCGGCCCAAATCCAGGGAGCCCGGCATGCGGATCTCGCGGGCACCATGTAAGGGGAGGACGTAATGGACCGGGAATCCATGGAATACGACATCCTGATCGTCGGTGGCGGTCCGGCCGGTCTCAGCGCGGCGATCCAGTTTCAGAAACTGTGCGCCGAGGCGGGTGTCGAATATTCCATTGCCGTGATCGAGAAAGGCTCGGAAGTGGGCGCCCATATCCTGTCGGGTGTCGTCATGGATCCGATCGGCCTCGATGAACTGATCCCGGACTGGCGCGACAAAGGCTGCCCCCTGACGGTCAAGGTGACAGAGGACAAGTTCCTGTTCCTGACCGAAAAGGGCGGGTTCACCATCCCCAATTTCGTCATGCCGCCGCTCATGAGCAATCATGGCAACTACACGGGCTCGCTCGCCAATGTGACGCGCTGGCTCGGCGAACAGGCCGAAGCCATGGGCGTGGAGATCTATCCCGGTTTTGCGGCCTCGGAAGTTCTGTTCAATGACGATGGCAGCGTGAAGGGCGTGGCCACGGGCGATTTCGGTGTCGCCGAGGACGGCAGCCACAAGGACGGCTACACGCCCGGCATCGAACTCCACGCCAAATACACGCTCTTCGCCGAAGGCGCCCATGGTTCCCTGACCAAGGGACTGAAACGCCATTTCGGTCTGGACAAGGATCGCGAGCCCCAGAAATTCGGTCTCGGGATGAAAGAGATCTGGGAGATCGATCCGGCCAAGCACAAGCCGGGCCTTGTCGTCCATTCCCAGGGCTGGCCTTTGGACAATGAGACCGGCGGCGGCTCGTGGATGTATCACATCGAGGACAACCTCGTTTCCATCGGTTTTGTCGTCCACCTCAACTACAAAAATCCTTTTCTCGCCCCGTTCGAAGAATTCCAGCGCTTCAAGACCCATCCCAAGGTCCGCCCCTATCTGGAGGGCGGCAAGCGGGTGGCCTATGGCGGGCGTGCGATCACGGAAGGCGGCTTTCAATCCGTCCCTAAGCTGACTTTTCCCGGTGGCGCCCTGATCGGCTGCACGGCGGGTTTCGTCAATGTGCCCCGGATCAAGGGCAGCCATAACGCCATCAAGACGGGCATGCTCGGCGCGGAAGCCGCCTTCGAGGCGCTCCAGGCCGGTCGTGCCCACGACGAATTGGTGGCCTATACGGACAAATATGAGAAATCCCACGTCTATAAGGATCTGAAGCGGGTGCGCAATGTAAAGCCGCTCCTGTCCAAATACGGCACCTTCATGGGAACCATGCTGGGCGGCATGGACATGTGGACCAATCAGCTTTTCGGCTTTTCGTTCTTCGGCACGATGAAGCACGGCAAGCCCGACCACGCGACCCTGCGCCCCGCCAAGGAATCAAAACCCATCGAATATCCGAAACCCGATGGGGTGATCAGCTTCGACCGTCTGTCCTCGGTGTTTCTGTCGAACACCTATCACGCAGAAGACCAGCCCGTGCACCTGACGCTCAAGGATGCCAGCGTGCCGATCGGCGTCAATTTGCCGACCTATGGGGAACCCGCCCGGCTCTATTGTCCGGCGGCGGTCTATGAAGTCATCTATGATCAGAACGGGGAGAATCCGAAATTCGTGATCAACTCCCAGAACTGCGTCCACTGCAAGACCTGTGACATCAAGGACCCGAGCCAGAACATACACTGGGTCGTGCCGGAAGGCGCCGGCGGTCCGAACTACCCCAATATGTGATCCTCCGGAGGCGCTGTGCAGCCCTTGACCTTGAGGGGAGCGCTTGCTCTCCGACCCAATATCCTTCCACGGATGGTTCCGCCCGGCTCGGGCGGGCGGGCCGCATCCGCATGGCCACGCCGCCCCCTGTTTCTGGTTCTGGCGGCTTTGGCCGTCACGGGTTGCGCCAATCTGGCCGAAACCCGGACCAATGTCGTCGGGGTGAACTATTTCGAGCCCCGCACCACGCTTTCCGGGGATTATCTTGCGGCGCGACATGCGGGCAAGATCCAGGATACCGCCGCCGCGGCGGAGTTCTACGCCCGCGCCCTCGACAAGCGGCCCAATGATCGGGCCATTCTGGAACGGGCGTTCCTGCTTGACCTGAGCAGTGGTCGGATCAAAAGCGCGGTGGCCCTGGCCGAGCGGATCGCGGAACGGCGCAGCGAAGACCGCCTCGCGCGTATGGTTCTCGCCATTGATGCCATGCGCGATGGCAGCTATGGCGTGGCCCGAGGTCATGTCCTCGCCGCGGGCAAGGGGCCCCTGACGGACATCATCAATCAGTTGATCGGCGCCTGGGCCCTGGCCGGATCGGGCCAGACCGATGAGGCGATCGCGCGCCTTGGCAAGTTGGGCGGCGGGCGTGGGCTTGATCTCTACCGGGCCTATCACGCGGCACTGATCCATGATCTGGCCAATGACCGTCGGCGTGCCGAGGAAGCCTATGAGAAGTCCATGGCGATCTCCGATGGCGCGAGCCTGCGGGTGGTTCAGGCCTATGGGCGCTTTCTGGAGCGCGACGGCCGGCGGGATGAGGCCATTGGCATCTATCGCCGGTTTCTGGATGAGATCGGTGCTCATCCCCTGGTCCGGGCCGCCCTGCGCCGCGCCGAGACCTCGGATCAGGCGCCGGCACGCCTCGTGGCCTCGGCCCGTGCCGGCACGGCGGAAGCGATCTATGCCCTCGCGGGCGCGCTCATCCGGGAGGAAGACCGGGCCTATGATCTGCCGATCGTCTATCTCCATCTGACCCTCTATTTGCGTGGGGATTTCCCGGTTGCCCAATCCCTGCTGGCCGAGGTCCTCGCCACGGCCGGGCGCTATGAAATGGCGGCGGCGGTCTATCGCAAGGTGCCCCGTTCGTCTCCGCTCTGGATCAATTCCCGCATCCAGATCGCATCCGGTCTGAGCCGGTTGGAGCAGCGTGAAGAAGCCATTGAGACACTGATGGATGTCATCGACGTGGCACCGAACAACATCGACGTGCTGGCGTCGATCGGTGATCTCTTCTTGTCGGCTGAGAATTATAGTGCGGCGGCGGATTATTTCGCCCGTGCCCTCGAACAGGTGGAGGGGGCGCCGAATCAGACCCATTGGGCGCTCTATCATCAGTATGGCATCGCGCTTGAGCGGTCCAAACGCTGGCCCGAGGCGGAAGCGGCGCTCAAGACAGCCCTCGAATTGCGGCCCAATCAGCCCTTCGTGCTCAACTATCTCGGCTATTCCTGGATCGATCGGGGCATCAATCTCGACGAGGCCATGCAGATGATCACCACGGCCGTCGCGCTCGAGCCCGACAACGGCTTCATCATCGACAGCCTGGGGTGGGGTCTCTATCGGCTTGGCGACTATGACGGGGCGGTGGAGAAGCTGGAACAGGCGGTCGCGTTGGAGCCGGGCGATCCGGTGATCAACGACCATCTGGGCGACGCCTATTGGCGGGTGGGCCGGCGCATCGAGGCACGGTTCCAGTGGAACCATGCCCTGCGGCTGGAGCCAGAGCCCAAGCTTGAGGAAACCGTCCGGGAAAAGATCAAATATGGTCTCGACGCGGACGAGGCCACGCTGGCCGGAGCCGATTCATGAACGGCCCGCTGTCTCTTTACGCGCCGGCCAAGGTCAATCTGTTCCTCCATGTCCTGCGGCGCCTGCCTGACGGCTATCATGAGCTTGAAAGCCTGATTGTCTTCGTCGATGTGGGCGACCGCTTGAGCGTGTCGGAGGCATCCGGGTTTCAGGTCGAGGTCGGCGGGCCCTTTGCCAATCTGCTGAGCGACGAGCCGGTCAGCGACAATCTCGTGCATCGGGCGGGCGCCCAATTGATGGCGCGGGCCGGCGCGGAATTCGGCGGCCATCTCCGGCTCGAGAAAAACCTTCCCGTGGCGGCCGGCCTAGGCGGCGGGTCGGCGGATGCCGCGGCCGCGTTGCGTCTCTTGAAGGATTTCTGGCGGCTCGACGTGTCCCGGGACGATTTACAGGCCTTGGGCCTTGAGCTGGGGGCCGACATTCCCGTCTGTCTCGATTGCCGCCCCGCTTTTGTCGGCGGGATCGGAGAAGACCTGACACCGGCCGGACCCTTGCCGGATGCTTGGGCCGTTCTGGTCAATTCGGGCACGCCCGTGCCCACGGGCAAGGTGTTTAAAGGTCTTGATCCGGACAATCTGGCGGGCCAACCCGGTCCCAGTGTGCCGGCGGAGGATTTTGCCGATGCGCGGCGCCTCGGGGCGGCCTTGGCGCGGACCCGCAATGATCTCGAAGCCTCGGCCCTAAGGGTTGCGCCCGATATCGCCGATGTCATCGGCCAGATCGAACGACAACCGGGATGTCTTCTCGCCCGCATGTCCGGCAGCGGCGGAACCTGTTTTGGCCTGTTTGAGACCCGCCAAGAGGCGGAGGAGGCGGCCCGCCGCATTGCGGCCCATCATCCGCGATGGTGGGCGCAAGCCGGCCGTCTGCTCCAGGACGCGCCCGGTGTGGCGCCCATGACCCTTGAACGCGGTCTGGGATAAGGCCCGACCAGGCCAGTTCACCCTGAGATGCTGACAGGAAGGCTGGGGCCGCTTGCGGCCTGGGTCAGTGCGCCCGGGCGATGGAGAAATCGACCACGTCCAGCAAGGCCTGACGGTGGGCGCTTTGGGGAAAGATCGCCAGGGCATCGCGGGCAATGCGGCCATAGTGGTGGGCCCGGTCGATCGTATCGGCGATGGCATTGTGCCGCCCAATGAGATCGATGGCCCGCGCGAGATCCGCGTCATCCGGATTGCCGCTTTCCAGGCAGTGTTTCCAGAAGGACCGCTCTTCCTCATCCCCCCGGCGATAGGCCAGGACGACGGGCAGGGTGATTTTCCCGTCGCGGAAATCATCGCCCACGGCCTTGCCGAGATCGGCCTCGACGCCGGAATAGTCCAGGGCGTCGTCCACCAATTGGAAGGCGATGCCCAGATTGCGGCCGAAACTGTCAAGCGCGCCTTCTTCCGCGGCGGGCCGGTCCGCGATCACCGCGCCAACCCGCGCGGCGGCCGCAAAAAGGGCGGCCGTCTTGGCGGAGATCACCTCAAGATAAGTATCTTCGGTGGTGGTGACGTCATGGGCGGCGGCGAGTTGCATGACCTCACCCTCGGCAATCACGGCCGACGCGTTCGAGAGGATCTCCAGGACCTTGAGATTGCCTGTCTCCACCATGAGTTGAAAGGCGCGGCTGAACAGAAAATCGCCAACCAGCACGCTCGCCTGATTGCCGAAAACCATATTGGCCGTAGGCTGGCCCCGCCGCAGGTCGCTTTCATCGACCACATCGTCATGGAGCAGGGTGGCGGTATGGATGAATTCGACGGCGCCGGCGAGATGGATGTGCTTGTCCCCCTCATAGGCGCACATCTGGGCCGCCGCGAGGGTGAGCATGGGCCGCATGCGCTTGCCGCCGGAGCGGACGAGATACCCAGCCAATTCCGGGATCATCGGCACGGAACTGTCCATGCGACCGATGATTGCCGCGTTGACGCGCTCCATATCCTGTTGAACCAGGGCACTGAGCCGTTCGATGGCGGCGTCCACTTGGCGCCGATCTTCTGAAAGCGGTACGACAACGCCCAAAGGCTGGTCCTCCACGGCGTATGATCTTTTTGATGCGTCTACTACGCACATAAGTTAGGGCATACGATACTCAAGCCTGGGACGGAAGAGGTGAAGTGCCGCATAGTTTCTGGTCAAAGTACCGGGTGTGACGGACAGGTCCTTGGAAATCACCGCAATATTGGACACGGTCCGGCAAGGTCTTGCGCGATGAGGGACGCCGCTTCATGAAGGATATTCTGCAGACCAACGATATGGTCTTTCTGTCATTCGTCCAGGCCCTGTTGCGGGATGCCGGTATCGAATCCCTTGTTCTCGACGAACATGCGAGCGTGGTCGAAGGCAGTCTCGGCATGTTGCCGCGCCGCCTGATGGTCGAGGAGGGTGATTTGGGACGGGCCAAGACGATCCTTGCCCAGGCGGAGCGGGAGCGGACCGGCGAGGTGCCGGTCTCCTTCGGCGGTGACGGCGATGGCCCGGCCTGACGCGAATCTGCCCGCAACGACCAGGGATTCCTTTCTCGGGGGGCGCGTGACCTTGTGCCAGCCCCAGGGCGGGTTCCGGGCCGGTCTCGATTCAATCCTCCTCGCCGCAAGCCTTGATGCCCGTCCCGGCGATACCCTGCTGGAGCTTGGCATGGGCGTGGGCGTGGCAAGCCTCTGTGCCGCCTCAAGACTTCCGGGTGTGCAGATTATCGGTGTCGAGATTGATCCTGAAATGGCGGCCCTGGCGCGAACCAATATCGAGGCCAACGGGTTTGCCGACCGTGTCCGGGTGGTCGAAGGCGATGTCGCGAATCTCCCGCCGGAGATCCGGGAGGCGCGGTTCGATCACGTGTTCTTGAACCCGCCATTTCAGGCCCATGGGCGGGGCACGCCGCCGCCGGATCCGACCAAGGCCCGCGCTCATATGGAGGGCGGACACGGGGGCCAGGAGAAGCCCGCGACCCTTGAGGATTGGATCGGGGGCGCGGTGAAACGTCTCAAACCCAAAGGCCGGCTCACGCTGATCCATCGGGCCGACCGCTTGGATCAGGCGCTGTCCCGTCTGTGGGGCGCGGTTGGAGAGATCACGCTTTTCCCCCTGTGGCCCAAAGCGGGGGAGGCGGCCCGCCGGGTCCTGGTGACGGGTCGACGGGCGGTCAAGGGCCCGCTGACCCTGGCCCCCGGTCTTGTCCTCCATGGTGCCGATGGCCGTCCGAGTGAGACCCTCGAAGCGATCGCGCGGCATGGTGCCGCTTTGGCGATCAATTCGAGGGCGCTTTCGGCTCCTTCACCTTGAGCCGACAGGCGCGGGGCCTTATACCGGATCTATGTTCGATTTTATGCGCGATACGGTTTCCGGGCTGGGCGCCGGCAGGGCAACTGTCGTGCCCGTGGTGCGTCTTTCCGGCGTGATCTCGGCCAACAGTCCGCTGGGCCGGGGGCTCTCGATCGCGGGCGTGGCCTCGCTGCTCGACGCCGCCTTCTCCTTTCGTGACGCACCCGCCGTGGCGTTGGTGATCAATTCGCCCGGCGGTTCTCCGGTCCAGAGCGCGCTCATTCATCGCCGCATTCGCTTCTTGAGCGAGGAAAAGGGCAAGCCCGTGCTTGCCTTTGTCGAGGATGTGGCAGCGTCCGGCGGATATATGATCGCCTGCGCGGCGGACGAGATCTTTGCCGATCCCGCCTCGATCGTCGGGTCGATCGGTGTCATCGCCGGCGGCTTCGGCTTTGACAAGGCGATCGAGCGGCTGGGCGTTGATCGCCGGGTCTATACGGCGGGTCTGGAGAAATTCCGCCTCGATCCCTTCAAGCCCGAGGATCCGGCCGACGTGGCTTGGCTCCTCGATCATCTGCGCGAGCACCACCGGATCTTTATCGATCTGGTGAAATCGCGGCGGGCGGAAGCCTTCGCGCGGTCCGCGTCGTCCGAGGATATTTTTTCCGGAGCCTATTGGCTCGGAGAGCAGGGCAAGGCGCTCGGCCTCGTTGACGGTATCGGGGAGTTGCGTTCCGTTTTGCGCACCCGTTTCGGCTCCAAAGTGAAATTGCGGCCCATTGTTCGCCGCCGGTCCTGGATGGATGCCATGAGTTTCAGCGGCCGTCGCATGGCTGTCGAGAACGCGGGCATCGGGACTGGGAGCCTGATCGATCCCGAGGCCCTGCTCGAGGCGGCCGAGGCCCGCAGTCTGTGGAGCCGATACGGACTTTAGCTCTCCGTGGCGTCGGGCCGGGTGCCTGCGCTGCCTGACATGCGAATGTTGCGCGCGCCATCTTTGGCAACGATGCACCGGACCGGGTCGCCATGGGCAAATTGCTGCTGATCTCACTCGTTCTGCTCGGTGGATACTTCCTGTTGCGGGGCGGCCTCGGCTCCCGCAGACCGGATCAAGACGGGCGCGTCGACCGGGACGCCCGTCCGCCGGTCGAGGACATGAGCCCATGCCCCGTCTGCGGCACCTTCCGGCCCTCCAGTCTGACATCGGGTTGTGATCGAAGCGATTGTCCCTTTTCGTGACGGGCCGGGCCTGTTTCATGAATTGCGAGGCGGCGGGTCAACGTCATTGACCCTTCATAATCGGGTGGATAGGGTCGCCGCGTTGCGCCGCACACTTGCGGTCCAGCCGTTGCTCCTGTTCCTTTTTGCCCCGATGGGATGGTCCGCCGCCCGCCATGTCCAAGGCCGTTCAAAAGCGTTCCCCGAAGAAGCGGGATGTGGAGACGCCTGCTTCCGCGGACCCGTCTCCCACGGATCCATCTCCCACGGACCCGGCGCCCTCGGATCCGCTCACGCCGGATCGCTCCTTCCAGGGCCTGATTCTCACCTTGCAGCAATATTGGGCACGCCAGGGCTGTGTCATTCTACAGCCCTATGATCTGGAGATGGGCGCGGGCACGTTTCATCCGGCGACCACCTTGCGCTCCCTGGGGCCGAAGCCTTGGCGCGCGGCTTATGTTCAGCCCTGCCGCCGGCCGACGGATGGTCGTTATGGGGAAAACCCCAACCGCTTTCAGCACTACTACCAGTTCCAGGTCATTCTGAAACCGTCGCCCCCTGACATTCAGGAGCTCTATCTGCAAAGCCTGATCGCCCTCGGGATCGATCCTGGTCTCCACGATGTGCGCTTCGTGGAGGACGACTGGGAAAGCCCGACGCTCGGCGCCTGGGGTCTGGGCTGGGAGGTCTGGTGCGATGGGATGGAAGTTACTCAGTTCACCTATTTTCAGCAGGTCGGCGGCTATGACTGCGATCCCGTGTCGGGAGAGCTGACTTACGGTCTTGAGCGGCTCGCCATGTATGTCCAGGGCGTCGACAACGGCTATGACCTGGATTTCAACGGCGCGTCCGGGGACGCGCGGGTGACCTATGGCGATGTCTTTCACCAGTCCGAACGCGAATTCTCGGCCTTCAATTTCGAACATGCCGATACGGACGTTCTGTTCCGCCAGTTCGCCGAGGCCGAGGCCGCCTGTACCCGGCTGATCGGCGCGGGGCTTGCCCTGCCGGCCTATGATCAGTGCATCAAGGCCAGCCACCTGTTCAATCTGCTCGACGCGCGCGGCGTGATCAGTGTCACCGAACGCCAGGCCTATATCGGCCGGGTGCGCACGCTCTCGCGTGGCTGCGCCGGCGCGTGGCTCGACAGCCCCCAAGGACGCAGCGCCGGGGCGGGCGAGGGCGGCATCACCGGGACGGCACCGGGGCCAGCCGCCCCCAGCATGGGTTGAGGGCGCCATGGGCGAGGTCCTGCTTGAATTGTTCAGTGAGGAGATCCCGGCGCGCCTTCAGGAAGGTGCGCGGGCGGAGCTTGTGCGCCGTCTGACGGACGGTCTCAAGGAAGCGGGCTATGAAAATGTCACGATGCGGAGTTTCGTCACGCCGCGCCGTCTGACGGCCATCATCGAGGACCTGCCGGCCCGCCAGCCCGATCTGCGCGAGGAGCGCAAGGGACCCAAGGTCAGCGCGCCGGAAAAGGCCGTCGAGGGGTTCCTCAAATCCGTCGGTCTGACGCTTGATCAGGTGGAACAACGGGATACGGGCAAGGGTGCCACCTATTTCGCCGTGATCGAGCGAAAGGGCCGTCCGACCCAAGAAGTCCTGGCCGGTCTTGTGGCCGACATGGTGCAGCAGTTTCATTGGCCCAAATCCATGCGCTGGGGCAGCGGGTCTTTGCGCTGGGTGCGGCCGCTCCACCATGTCCTGTGCCTGTTCGGCGGACAATCCGTCCCCGTTGAAATCGATGGCGTTCCGGTCGTTTCCGAGACCAAGGGACACCGGTTCATGGCGCCCGAGGCCGTGGCCGTCGAGGATGGCGCCTCCTACATGAAAGGGCTTGAAAAGGCCTATGTGCTCCTCGACCCTGAGGTCCGGCGGACACGGATCGATGAGGCCGCCCGGGCGGCCGCCGCCGAGCCCGGTTTCGAACTCGTCGAAGATGCCGGCCTTCTCAATGAGGTCACGGGACTTGTCGAATGGCCGGTCGTCCTTATGGGTCGCTTTGACGACAGCTTTCTCGATCTGCCCGATGAAGTGCTGGTCAGCGCCATGCGCGGCCATCAGAAATATTTCTCCGTGAAGGATCCGAAAACGGGGCGTCTGGCCCCGTGTTTCATCACCGTCGCCAATCTGGAGGCACCGGACGGAGGGGCGCAGATTATCGCAGGCAATGAGCGGGTGTTGCGCGCCCGGCTCGCCGATGCCCGGTTCTTCTGGGATCAGGATCTCAAGACACCCTTGGCGGATCTCGCTCCTGGTCTGAAAGAGGTGGTCTTCCATGCCAAGCTTGGCACGCTCGCTGACAAGGTGGCGCGCGTCGCGGGTCTGGCCCGCCATTTGGCGCCCCTGACCGGCGCTGATGCCGACAAGGCAGAAGAGGCCGCCCGGCTCGCCAAATGCGATCTGCTCACCGGCATGGTCGGCGAGTTCCCTGAACTCCAAGGCCTGATGGGGCGGTACTATGCCCGCCATCACGGCATCGACATGGCCGTGGCCGCAGCCATCGAGGACCATTATGCCCCTCAGGGACCGGATGATCGGTGTCCGGGTCAACCTGTTTCCATGGCGGTGGCCCTCGCCGACAAGATCGATACGCTGGTCGGCTTCTGGCTGATCGACGAAAAACCGACGGGCTCGAAGGATCCGTTCGCCTTGCGCCGTGCCGCGTTGGGGGTGATCCGGATCATTCTGGAGAATGGCTTGCGGCTACCCTTGAGCGACGCCTTTCAGGTGGCCCGGTCCGGCCATGGCGGAAAGGGTGAGGAGGCCGCACTTGTCGACCTGATGACTTTTGTTGGCGAGCGGCTCAAAGTCCATTTGCGGGATCGCAAGAAGCGTCATGACCTGATCGATGCGGTCTTTGCCCTGCCGGGCCATGACGATCTCGTGTCGGTCGTGGAACGGGTCCAGGCGCTCACGGACTTTTTGGCCACGGATGATGGTGCCAACCTCCAGGCAGGCATCAAGCGGGCCGGGAACATTCTCCGGATTGAGGAGAAGAAGGACAAGGTGACCTTTGACGGGGCGCCCGATCCCGCCCTGTTCGAGCAGGACGAGGAGAAGGCCCTGTTCCAGAGCCTGGAGACCGCCCGCAAGGAGGCGGAAACCAAACTCACGCAAGAGGACTATGCCGCCGCCATGGCCGCCGTCGCCTCCTTGCGCGGGCCTGTTGATGCTTTTTTTGATACTGTGACGGTTAATGCTTCCGACGCCGATGTGCGACGCAATCGGCTCCAATTGCTTGGCCAGATCCGCGCGAGTCTCGCGGGCGTGGCCGATTTTTCCAGAATTGAAGGCTAGATGCGCGTAAAGCGTCCGGCCGCAGAGTGGGCGGAGAAGGGAATGACGCAATGGGTCTATCAGTTCGGCACGGACCGAACCGACGGCACCGCGGAAGACCGGGAGCTCCTGGGCGGCAAGGGCGCCAATCTGGCCGAGATGAGCAAGCTCGGCCTTCCCGTGCCCCCCGGCTTCACGCTGACGACGGAGGTGTGCACGGCCTTTTATGCCGACAACCGGACCTATCCTGCCGCGCTTCAAGGTGAGGTCAAGAACGCCCTCAACACCATCGGAACATTCCTGGGCAAGAAATTCGGGGATCCGACGAATCCCCTGCTTGTGTCCGTGCGGTCCGGTGCCCGGGTGTCCATGCCCGGCATGATGGACACCGTGCTCAATCTCGGCCTCAACGACGAGACGGTGGACGGCCTCGCCATGCTGTCCCAGGACCGCCGCTTTGCCTATGATTCCTATCGGCGCTTCATCCAGATGTATGGGGATGTGGTCCTCGGTGTGGACCACCACATCTTCGAGGACTGTCTTGACGATGCCAAGATGGATCGAGGTGTTTCCCTCGATACGGAATTGACCGCGGAAGATCTGCTGGGCGTCGTCGAAGCCTATAAGAAACTCGTTGAGCAGGAGACGGGGCGGCAATTTCCGCAGGATCCGGAAGAACAGCTCTGGGGCGCCATCGGCGCGGTGTTCGGATCCTGGATGAATGCCCGCGCCGTGACCTATCGGCGCCTCCATTCGATCCCTGAGGAATGGGGCACGGCCGTGACCGTTCAGGCCATGGTGTTCGGCAATATGGGCGAGGAAAGCGCGACCGGTGTTGCCTTTACCCGCAATCCGTCAACGGGGGAAAACGCTCTTTACGGGGAATTTCTCGTCAATGCGCAAGGGGAAGACGTGGTGGCGGGCATCCGCACACCCCAATCCCTGTCGCGCCAGGCGCGCCATGAAAGCGGCTCCTCTTTGCCGTCCCTCGAGGAATGCATGCCGCCCGTCTACGAACAGCTGTCGGCCGTGACGCAACGCCTCGAAGGCCATTACCGCGACATGCAGGACGTGGAATTCACGGTAGAGAAGGGCAAGCTGTGGATGCTGCAGACCCGGGGCGGTAAACGGACCGCCAAGGCGGGCCTGCGTATCGCGGTCGATTTGTGTAAGGAGGGCTACATCTCCGAGGAGGAGGCGGTGCTGCGGATTGATCCGTCCTCCCTCAACCAGCTTCTTCACCCGAGCCTTGATCCCAAGGCCGATCGGGACATTCTCGTCACGGGCCTGCCGGCCTCGCCGGGGGCCGCCAGCGGTGTGGTCGTGTTCCATGCGGAGGATGCGGAGAGTTTCGCTGCCAACGGAACCGCGACCATCCTCGTTCGTAACGAGACGAGCCCTGAGGATATTCACGGCATGCATGCCGCCAAGGGCATTCTGACGGCTCGGGGCGGGATGACCAGCCACGCGGCCGTCGTGGCCCGGGGCATGGGCCGGCCATGCGTGACCGGGGCCGGTGCCATGCGGATCGACTATGGCAAGCAGACTTTTTCCGTAGGGCCGATCACGGTGGCCAAGGGGGATGTCATCACCATCGACGGCGCCACCGGACAGGTGATGCGCGGTGAGGTCAGCACGATCCAGCCGGAGCTTTCCGGCGACTTCGCCACCATCATGGGGTGGGCGGACAAACGCCGCC
Source organism: uncultured Alphaproteobacteria bacterium (assembly GCA_964522525.1). Lineage (GTDB taxonomy): Bacteria > Pseudomonadota > Alphaproteobacteria > JAJFIK01 > JAJFIK01 > CAYUYV01. The sequence continues at coordinate 49,789 of CAZFWG010000012.1, forward strand.
GCCTCAGCGTGCGCACCAATGCGGAAACGCCGGAAGACGCGCGGGTGGCACGGGATTTCGGCGCCGAGGGGATCGGCCTGTGCCGGACGGAACACATGTTCTTCGACGCCGACCGGATCCAGGCGGTCCGGGAAATGATCCTGGCGGATACCAAGGATGGCCGCCGCACGGCGCTCGCCAAGCTTCTGCCCTTTCAGCGGGCGGATTTTGTGGAACTGTTCCGCATCATGGCCAATCTGCCCGTGACCATCCGGCTTCTGGATCCCCCGCTCCATGAGTTCCTGCCCCATGGCGAGGAAGAGATTGCGCAGGTGGCCCAGGGCATGGGCGTGGAGCCGGCCCTTCTTGCTGACCGGTTGGCGGAGTTGCGCGAAGTCAATCCCATGCTGGGGCATCGGGGATGCCGCTTGGGCATCTCCTACCCTGAAATCTATGAAATGCAGGCCCGGGCCCTGCTCGAGGCGGCTTGTGACGTGACCCAAGAATTGGGCACGCCCATCGTGCCGGAGATCATGGTGCCGCTGGTCGTCAGCCACGCCGAGCTGGAAATGATCAAGCTCCGGATCAATGCCATCGCGGATGCCGTCGAAGCGGAGCGGGGCAGCCGGGTCAACTATTTGGTCGGAACCATGATCGAGCTGCCGCGCGCGGCTCTCCAGGCCGCCGATATTGCGCGTTCGGCCGAATTTTTCAGTTTCGGGACGAACGATCTCACCCAGACCGTGTTCGGCATCAGCCGGGATGACGCCGCTCAGTTCCTGGGCACCTATCTCAGCAACAAGATCCTGGCCGTCGATCCTTTCATCACCTTGGATCAGGAGGGTGTGGGCGAACTGGTCAAGGTCGGCGCCAGTCGCGGCCGGCAGACCAAACCGGACCTCAAGGTCGGCATTTGCGGCGAACACGGAGGGGATCCGGACTCGATCCAGTTCTGCGAGGATATCGGCCTCGATTATGTATCGTGTTCGCCCTATCGGGTGCCCATTGCGCGGCTCGCGGCCGCCCAGGCCGCGATCCATCGGCAGCGGGCATGAGTGTCACGCCGCCGAGCCTCGATGATCTGCGTCGCCTGGGCAAACCGGCCATCGCCCGGGCGCTCGCTATGGTCGAAACTCATGGTGATGATCCCTCCTTCGTGGCGCTCCTCGATGCCGCCTGGGCCGAGCCCAAGGGCCATGTGGTTGGCATCACGGGTCCGCCCGGTGTGGGCAAGTCGAGCCTAATCAATGCCATGATCGCTTTTTGGCGGGCCTGTGGACAGTCCGTTGCCGTCGTGGCGGTCGATCCGTCCTCGAAGCGCAGCGGCGGCGCCCTGCTGGGCGACCGAACCCGGATCATCGCCGATCCGGAAGACGATCAGATCTTCATCCGTTCCATGGCCGCCCGGGACCGGCTCGGCGGGTTGGCGGATATCACCTTTCCCGCCGTGGTCCTGCTCCGGGCGCTCTTTGATCGGATCATCGTGGAGACCGTGGGCGTGGGTCAGTCGGAAACGGAGATTTCCGATCTCGCCGACACGGTTGTGCTGTGTGTCCAGCCCGGATCTGGCGACGCCCTGCAATTCATGAAAGCTGGTATTGTCGAAGTGCCGGATATCGCGGTTGTCACCAAGGCCGATCTGGGGGCGGCGGCGGTGCGCGCGCGCAGTGACCTGGAAAGCGCCCTTGATCTTGTCAGCCTGTCCAAGGACGGCCGTACCTTGTCGATCTTTCTCGTCAGCATTCAGCAGGCCCAGGGTCTTGACGCCTTGATGGCGTCCATCGACGAGCATCGGGTCTTTCTCGATTCGGCCTCGCGTCTTGGTCAGAAACGTCAGGGCCAGGCCGAAGCCTTCCTGGTTCAGATGATCCGGGATGGTTTCGGACGGGAGGGCGTCTCCTGGGCCAGGCGGGCGGGCCGTTTCGTGAAAATGGACGGCCGCGCCCCCTTTGCCGTGGGCCATGCCATTGTTTCCGATCTGCGGGCCAAACTCACCTGAAGATCCGCCGTGACCGGTCCCGTCATCAAAACTTCTGCGGCCTGACACATGTTTGTGATCTTGGTCCCCTAAGCCCGCATCAGAGCAGATGTGATCGCAGGTTTTTGGGGGCGTGGCATGGCGGGCGATTTAAGAGTTTCAAGGAAATGGACGCGACGGGTTGTGGCGGGCGGTCTCGTCTGTGGCGTCATGCCCTGGGGCCTGCCGGCTTTGGCGCAGGAAGACGGCTTGGCCGAGGATGCCGTCGTTGAAGAGCTGGACCTGACATCGGATGAGGTCGCGCTTGAAGAGCCGGACATGACCGATGAGGTCATGATCGTGACCGGCAGCTTCACGCCCCGTCCGGCCCGGGAACTCGGCAGCGCCATCTCGCTGATCGATGAAGAGTTCCTGGACGCGACCCAAAATATCATCATCTCGGACATTCTGCGTACGGTGCCAGGCCTTGCGGTGAGCCGGACAGGCCCCCAAGGGGCGTTGACCCAGGTGCGCATCCGCGGTGCGGAAGCGAACCAGACCCTGACCTTTATCGACGGCATCGAGGCGGCGAACCCGATTTTCGGTGAGTTCAATTTCGCCAATCTCGTTTCCGCCGATATCGAGCGGATCGAGGTCATCCGGGGTCCGCAATCGGCACTTTACGGGCCCGAGGCCATTGGCGGTGTCATTTCCGTGATCACCAAGGCACCGGAGCCCGGCTTCCTCGTGGAAGCGGAAGGCGAGGGCGGTTCCTTCGATACCTATCGCGGCTTTCTTGCCGTTGCGGGCGGTACCGAGGAGATCGGGGCACGGGCATCGGTTCAGTTTTTCGACACCAACGGCGTTTCGACGTCACCCACGGGGACGGAAGACGATGGTTTCGAGAGCTTGACGGCCAATTTGAAACTGATCGCCAATCCCTTTGAGCGCATGCGCGTCGAGGGCGTTTTCCGTTTCGTGGACAGCGATGCGGAAGGCGACACCCAGGAATTCGCATTTGGTACCGTCTTCGATTCCCCTTTGTCCACCGAGGCCCAGGACCTCCTGGCCAAGATCGATGTCACCGGGAAGCTGTGGGGCGATTGGCTCGAGGCACGGGCTTATGTGGCCTACACGGATGGTGAGAATGTCAATTTCAACGATGGGGTCCAAACCTCCTTTGCCGAAGGGGAGCGGCTCGACTACGGCGTGCGCCTGACCGGCCGCTATGACCACGGCGATTTCGAACACATCCTCACCCTGGCCGGCGAACGGGAAGAGGAAGACTTCGAAAACGACATTCAGTCGGTGTCGGACAATCAGAACTCCTTCGTGGCCGAATATAATTTCGGATATGACGACCGCTTGTTCCTGTCCGGCGCGGTCCGGCGGGACTTCAACGAGCTTTTCGCGGACGCGACCACCTACCGGGTGTCCGGGGCCTTCCTGATCCCGCGCTTTGGCACGCGCTTTCACGGAAGCTGGGGCCAGGGCGTCACCGACCCGACCTTTTTCGAGCTGTTCGGCTTTGACCCGGGGACATTCGTCGGCAATCCGGACCTGGTGCCCGAGGAATCGACCGGATGGGATATCGGGATCGAGCAGAGTTTCTTCAAAGACCGGCTCGTGATCGACGCGACCTATTTCAATGCCAATCTGGAGAACGAAATCAGCACGTCCTTCGCTGTCGCCGACGATGGCTCCTTTATCTCGACACCGATCAATGGTGTTGGCGAAAGCGAGCGTCAGGGCGTCGAGGTGACCGTGACCGCGCAGATCCTGCGGGGGCTCACCTTCAACGGTCAGTATACTTATCTCGATGCAGATGACGCGGCCGGCGTGACCGAGGTTCGGCGGGCCGAAAACATCGCGAGCGCCAATCTGGTCTATGTCACGCCCAATGGCCGCGGGACCGTCAATCTGGGTGTCGACTATAACGGGGAACAGGAAGATCTGTTCTTCGGCTTTGCCGATCCGAATTTCACGCCGGTGCAGACCCTCGACGCTTTCACCCTGGTGCGTCTCGCCGTCGCCTACCGGATCACGGACCATATCGAGATTTTCGGCCGTGGCGAGAACATCTTCGACGTGGATGCCGTGGAAGTGATCGGTTTCAATCCGGTCGGCGCCGGTGGTTTCGGAGGTGTGCGGGTCAAATACTGACCCGCCCAAAGCCTTTTGCCGGGCGCCACCGCCCGGCTCTATTACGGTCCGTGAGCCACAGTCAGTGGGCGAGCAGCACTGGCACGCTCGCATTGTGGATGACGTGGCGGGTTGCCCCGCCGAGGATCAACTCCCGGATGCGGCTGTGGCCATAGCCTCCCATCACCACGAGGTCCGAGCCATTGCCTTGTGCATGACCCATCAGGACCTCGCCCACCGGATGACCTTCCGGATCCACCACATGTTCGGTGCATTCAAGGCCATGATAGGCGAGATAGTCGGCCAGCGGATCAAGCTTGGTTGTTTCCTTGGGGCCACCCGTCACGGTCATGATGTCGATACGGTTTGCGGCATGGAGGAAGGGCAGGGCGCCCCGCACCGCATGGGAGGCTTCGGCACTGCCGTCCCAGCCGATCGTTACATGACGGCCGACCGAGGCGATGGTGCTCTCAGGCACCAGGAAAATGGGCTGGCCGTTGCTCATCAGGCATTGCTGGAGGGCATCGGAGAAGCCATAGCCCTCATCGGCTTTCGGGGTCACGAATGTGATGATATCGGACAGAAGGGAATGGGCTGCAACCACCTCGCCAAAGGGGCCCATATCCTCCGTAAACGACAGGGACGAGCCACCGGGTCCCTGGGGTGTCTCGACGACGGGAAGACCGCTTTGCTCCGACAGCGTCTTGACCTGGGTGCGGGCGCGGGCCGCGGCCTGATCGGCGGCATCGCGGGCCGCGACCAGAATGTCCTGGACGACGGGACCTGCAATGCCCTCTCCGACGAAGGGCATGGCGTCGCTCGGGTCGGGCCGGACGAAAAGAGCTTCCACATGGGCACCGAGATGCCGGGCAGCGACGGCGGATGATTCAAGAGCGACCTGGTCCCGGTCGGCGCCGGCCAGGGGGACAAGGATCTTACGAATGGACATGGGCCATCCTCCTTAGTAATGCGCGTAAGGGCATCGTCGCGGGGTGGCACATCGCCTCGATCGGGGCCGAAGGATCGATCTGACGGATCAGAAAGGCCACCACCATTGGGGTTTTGATGCCTCTTTGCCTCGGTTCGTGTCGGGCCCGTTGGTACGGGAGGGCGCCAACTCCTTCAAACGCGTCTGCACTTTGCCATAAATCGTGTTCGGCGGAAATGATCCGTCTGCGCGGGGCGTCCCGGCCGCGACTCCGGTCAGCAGCTCGATGCCCTCGTCGATCGTCTCGATGGGGTAGATGTTGAATTGACCGTCCGCGACCACCTCAACGATATCGCGACGCAACATCAAATGGCGGACATTGCCGGCCGGGATCATGACACCTTGCGTTCCCGTCAATTCGCGGGCCGCGCAAACATCGAAAAAGCCTTCGATCTTCTCGTTGACGCCGCCGATGACCTGCACTTCACCGAATTGGTTCACGGAGCCCGTGACGGAGAGATCCTGGCGGATGGGTACTTCCGAAAGGGCCGAGAGCAGGACATAGAGTTCCGTTGACGAAGCACTGTCTCCGTCGATGGAGCCATAATTCTGCTCATGGACGATTGTGGCCGTGAATTGCGGAGGTCGCTCGGAGGCAAAGCGCGCCAGGAACCAGGCGGACAGGATCTCCACGCCCTTGTTGTAGACGGAGCGACCAAACCCCACGGAGCGCTCGATATTGATGACGCCGCTGCCGCCCGCCCGGATCCGTGCTGTCACCCGGGACGGGCTACCGAACCGGAAATTCGGCAGGCTGCGGACAAAGAGGGAGTTGATCTGGCCGATGCGCTCTCCCTCCGTATCGATCAGGAGCATGTCGCTGTTGATCGATTCCTGGACGCGCTCACGCATCCGGTCGGCGCGGGCGCACTGGGCGTCAAGGGCCTCTTCCACATGGGTCGCTTCGAGTATTTCCGCGCCGGCTTCCCGGGCGCAATAATCCGCCTCCCGCAATACATCGGCAATCGGTTCGAGCGAAATCGAGAGGCGCTCGCCGTCATCGGCGAGGCGGGAGGCATGTTCGATGACGCGCCCCACGGCCGAAGGGGCCAGGGGTTTCAGCCCTGAGTCCCGGGCCATGGTACCCAGAAGACGGGCGTAATACTGATGATTTTCCGCCGTCCGCTCGATCCGGTCGGAAAAGTCGACCTGAACCTTGAACAGCTTGGGGAAGTCCGGTTCGCGGCCCGCCAGGAGATAATAGAGCCAGGGCGGTCCGAACAGCACGACCTTGACGTCGAGGGGAATGGGCTCGGGCGCGAGGCCGACGGTCGCGACCACATTGTAATAATCGGCCGGATTCTCGATCACCGCCTCGAGCCGCTGGAGGGCCCGTTTGAGCGCCTCCCAGGCGAGGGGTTCACGGAGGATCCGCCGCGCATCCACCAGGAGATAGCCGCCATTGGCCTTGTGCAGGGCACCGGGGCGGATCAGGGTCGGGTCCGTGACCAGCGCGCCGAGCTGGGCCCGGTGTTCGATCTTGCCCACGAGATTGCCTAAGGAAGGATGGTCCAGATCGACCACCGGCGCGCCGCGGGTGCGGGAATTGTCCACGAACAGATTGACCTGATAGCGCTGAAACGGGTCCTGCCAGGCGGGCGCGCCGCCATTGGGCGAGACCGGCCGGGCGCGTTCGTCATCGCTGTGGTGTTCGGCCGCTTCCGGAGCAAAGAGCGTGATCTGATCGACGACGTCTTCGGAGAGGGCACCGAGCCACTCGAGCACGCCCTCATCATCGGAAAACTCACTGCGCAGATCATTGATGGAGTGGCCGACCGCGAAATTGGCAAACTCGTGATTGAGGGTCCGCAGTTTTTCGACCCGTTCGGATTCCCACCGCGGGATGGCCCGGAAGATCTCCTCGACCGCTTCCTCGATCTCTTTGATCTGGGCCTCCATGCGCGTGCGGTCATCCTCCGGCAGCTGCATGAATTCCTCGGTCGGCATGACCTCGCCGTCCTCGCGCAAGGGCGCGACCCCGATACCGTTTTGTGTGCTGATCAAGGCGATGCCTTCGCCCTCGGCCCGTTTCTGCAGGACGCTCAAGGCTTCCGTGTGCTTGCGCGCCAGCGCGTCCTCGATCCCCTTGCGCCGCCTCAGATATTCCTCGCTCTGGAAAATGGCGGGCAGGGCATTGCGCAAATCCTCGATGACATGCGCGACCCGGTCACGCAGGCGCCGGCCGTCGCCGGTCTTGAGGCACAGCGCGCGAGGCTCGTTCTGATTTGCAAAATTATTGACATAAACCCAGTCGGCCGGGACGGGTTCCTCCACCGCCAGATGGGCGAGCAGGCTGTGGACCGCGTCCTCGAAACCGGAATTCGGCGGGCCAAGCACGAAGAGGTTGAAGCCGCCATGTTCGATGCGGGTGCCGAAGCGAATGGCCTCGAGCGCGCGCTCCTGACCGAAAAGACCGTGGAGGGGTGCAAGGTCTTCCGTGCTTTTGAAATCGAAAGCCTCGATCGAGCAGCGGTGATAGAGAAAATTCGCGGATAGGGCCTGAACCGCCATAGTGAAACCGTCCCACGCTCGCCTTGATCCCGGAGCCAGCCCCCAACGGCGGACCCGCCAAAGGCAATACTATAGCAGTAGCGGAAGGCGAGGGCAGCCGGTGCCAGGTCACGCTTTTGGGGATCATCCGTGTGAATTCTGGCGGTCTTGAAGGCGCGGGCCCATCATCCTATGGGTGACCGGGGATCGGATTTTCGCCTGTTTCGGCGGGGTCCGCCCAGGTCCGCCCGGGTTCGCGTTCCCTCTATCCTCTATCCTCCATCCGTCCAAGACCCCCATTCCAGGAGAAACGTCCCATGCCGCCGCGTCGATCGGCCTCGGAAGTCCCCCGCGCCTGGCAGCGCATGCTGAGCGGGCGTCGGCTCGACCTTCTCGATCCTTCACCCCTTGATGTGGAAATCGATGACATTGCCCACGGGCTTGCCCGCGTGGCGCGCTGGAACGGCCAGACCGTTGGCGGCCATGCATTCTCCGTAGCCCAACACAGTGTCGTGGTGCTCGACCTGGCCTTGAGTTTCAGGCCGTCGCTGGACCCGCCCGGACAGCTTGCCGCGCTCCTTCATGATGCCCCGGAATATGTGATCGGCGATCTGATCAGTCCATTCAAGGCGGCGGTCGGTCTCAACTACAAGAGCATCGAGAACCGGCTCCAAAGCGCCATCCATATTCGCTACGGCCTGCCGCCCGAACCCCCGTCGGCCGTCCGTACCCTCATCAAGAAGGCGGACCGGGCCTGCGCTTACTTCGAGGCGGTGCAGCTCGCCGGATTCTCCAAAAGCGAGGCTGCAAAATTTTTCGGCACGCCTAAGGGGTGTCAGGAGCCCGAGCTCAAACCTCTGGCCACGAAAAAAGCCCAGGCTTTGTTTCTCGAGCGTTTTGAACGTACTCTTGCCGCCCAGGAGGATGGATCCCGTACGACTTAAACCGGTGTGCCATGTGTTTGTTGGATGTCCGTTTGGAGCCATTCCGTATTTCCGATTGACATGGGAACGGCGTACGACACGAATACACTGACAACTCTCCTGGAACGATCATGATTTACGTCACGTCACTGGCCAATCTCTCAAACACCGTTCACGCCGTTCAACCGTCCCGCATCATCACCCTGTTGCCGGAGGATGAGCCGGTACCCACGCCGGGCATGCTGGATCCGGAGCATCACTTGAAGCTCTTCGTCCATGACATCGCCACGGTCCTGCCGGGCATGGTCGCGCCGGGACCGGAGCATATTACTCAGCTGATTGCCTTCATTGAGGCGTGGCAGGAGGCGGTCACCAATGGTCATGCGGAACCCCGAATGGTGGTTCACTGCCGCATGGGGATTTCACGTTCCGGCGCGGCGGCCTTCATCGCCTTGTGCATGTTGTCGGAGCCCGGCCAGGAAGAGGTGATCGCCGCCGACATGCGGCGGCGCGGTGCCCATATCCAGCCCAATATCCTGATGGTCGAAATCGCCGACGAACTGTTGGGCCGGGAAGGACGTATGATCAGGGCGATCGAAGGACTGGGCGCAGGGAGCGGGCTCAACATGATGGATTGGCTGGAGCTTAACCCGCCCGTCGATTGAGGGAATGCAGGGCCAGACCATGCCCCATGACGGCGCGTTGGATACGGCGATGAAAGAGGCCGTTGTCATTGGTCTTAACGCCGTTGTGATCGTCGTCTCCGGCGATACCCCGAAAGTCCTTGCCGTCCGGCGTCCTTACGCGCCGCTCCAAAGTGGCGCCTCCGAAAAACACCATTTCGTCGATGACGAGACCGACGATGGGGATACGAAGTTCGGCCTGCCCTTCGGCCCGTTTGACCCGGCCCTTCACCGCACGCTCGAAATCGGCCTGCGGTCATGGGTCGAGGAGCAGACCCATTTGCGGGTCGAATATGTCGAACAGCTTTACACATTCGGGGATCGCGGCCGCTTTTTCGGCGCGGTCGGCCAACCACGGGTGATTTCCGTAGGCTATCTCGCCTTGACCCGGGAAGCGGCGCGGCACGCCCATTCGGAAGGCACCTGGGAGAGCTGGTATCGCTATTTTCCTTGGGAAGACTGGCGCAGCGGAGAACCGCCCGTCATCGGCTCGACCATTCGCCCCCGGCTCGAGACCTGGGCGGCCGCCTCGCAAGGCGAGACCCTGCGGGCCCGCCGGGAGCAACGCATTCAGTTGTGTTTCGGGCTCGGCGGGATCGAATGGGATGAGGAAAAGGTGCTGGAGCGCTATGAGCTGCTCTATGAGGCCGGTCTTGTCGCGGAGGCCCTGCGCGACCGTCAGGATCGGGTCAGGGCAGGGCCCCATACCCTTCATCCGAGTGTCACAACCCCGGGTCATATCCCGCCCTTGGCCCCCGGCGCAGGGGATGATGCCGCAAATCTGGGCGACCCGATGCAGTTCGACCACCGCCGCGTGCTGGCGACGGCGATCGGGCGGCTGCGCGGCAAACTGAAATACCGGCCCGTGGTTTTTGAGTTGATGCCGCCCACGTTCACCCTGCTCGAGCTCCAGCGGACCGTGGAAGCGGTCGCCGGCATACGCGTGCACAAGCAGAATTTCAGGCGATTGGTGGAGCGCAGCGGCCTTGTCGAGGGGACGGGCCATTTTCTCCAAACAGGTGGGCGTCCCGCGGAAAGTTTCCGTTTCCGCAAGGCGGTGCTGCGGGAGCGGGCCGTGACAGGCATCGGTCTATCGCGCGCAAAAATGGAAAAGACCTAATTCTTTGGTGATTCTTGATCCTTCACAAGTGATCGTGTAGGACCCTTGGCCCAATGGCCATTGACTTTGTCAATGTCCCATACCAGCTTCTGGATAACCTGCTTTCTCCGGCAGGCGTTTTTTTCAACCCAAGATATGCTCAAATTGAGCATAAGGAGGGAGCCATGCTCGATCTCGCTGATAAACCCGCCGGGCCGACGACCGACCTGGATGGCACAACACCAAGCCAGTCCGAAACCGGACTCGCCTACACGGATGAGGTCGCCCGCCGCACCGCACCGCTTTATGAGCGCGTTTCCCATGTCGTGCCCGCGTTCGAATGGCCGGCCTATGCGCCGGTGATCGACGCCATCCTGGACTGGAAGAAAAAGCGCAACGCCGTGATCCTGGCCCATAACTATATGACGCCCGAGATCTTTCACTGCGTCTCCGATTTTGTGGGCGATTCCCTTCAGCTCGCCCGTCAGGCGTCGGAAACCGAGGCCGACGTGATCGTGCAGGCCGGCGTCCATTTCATGGCCGAGACCTCCAAGCTGATGAGCCCGGACAAGACCGTCCTCATCCCTGATATGCGTGCGGGCTGCTCCCTGGCGGCATCGATCACGGGCGCGGATGTCCGTCTTCTGAAGGAACGCTATCCCGGCGTGCCCATTGTCACCTATGTGAACACATCGGCGGATGTGAAGGCGGAATCGGATATCTGCTGCACATCGTCGAACGCGGTACAGATCGTCGAGTCCCTGGGTGTCGACCGGGTCCTGATGATTCCGGATGAGTTTCTGGCCAAGAATGTCGCGCGCCAGACCGATGTGGGGATCATTGCCTGGCATGGCCGGTGCGAAGTGCACGAACGGTTCAACGCGGAGGAAATCCGTGAATACCGCGCGGCCCATCCGGGCGTTGTCGTGATCGCGCACCCGGAATGTCCGCCGGAAGTCGTCGACGAAGCCGATTTCGCCGGGTCGACATCGGCCATGATCGGTTACGTCAAGGAGAAGCGCCCTGCCAAGGTGGTCATGGTGACCGAATGCTCCATGAGCGACAATGTCGCCGCCGAGACACCGGATGTGGAGTTCGTGCGGCCGTGCAATCTGTGTCCGCATATGAAGCGCATCACCTTGCAGAATATCCTGCACAGCCTGCAGACCATGACGACGGAAGTCACGGTGGATCCGGATGTGGCCCAACGGGCCCGGGAGTCGGTCGAGCGGATGATCGCCGTCTCCAAACAGGCCCAGGTGCCGACCCACGCGTCCGCCACCGCGTAACGTTTTTCCGTTCGATCACGAAAAAAGGGGGCGGACATGTCCCGTATCCTTAAACCGGGCGATCCCATGGGGATCGCCCCGCAAACCCATCCTACACCTGAAAAGACCGTCGACGGTGGTTCGGCAATCGTTGTCGGCGCCGGCCTCGCCGGGTTGTTCACCGCCCTGACCATTGCCCGCGGCCTCGGGCCGAAGCCTGGTCCCAAACGCCATGTGACACTTCTTGCCCTTGATGTGCCGGGCAAGCAGGCCTCGAGCGGTTGGGCCCAGGGCGGCATCGCCGCCGCCATGGGACCGGACGACAGCGCCTCCAATCATGCTCAGGACACGGAAGTGGCGGGCGCCGGGATTGTCGATCCCCGGATCGCGGCCATGGTGGCGGAGGAGGTGCCGCGGCGCGTCGAAGACCTGTTCCATTTCGGCGTGCCGTTCGATCGGTCTGCGGAGGGTGTCTGGAGCCTGGGGCGGGAGGCTGCCCATGGTCAAAACCGGATCGTCCGGATCTCCGGTGACCGGGCGGGCGCGGTCATCACATCGACTCTGGGACAAAGGGCCCAGGAAACACCGGCCATCCGCATCGTGACCGGTGTCGATGTCGAGCGTTTGATCGTCGAGCAGGGCCGGGTTGTGGGTGTTGCCGCAGCTGTTGGCGCGGACCGGAACCCGGTGATGATCCGGGCTCCCCATGTGGTCTTGGCGACCGGAGGGGCCGGCGCTCTTTACAGCGTCACGACCGCGCCCCTGGCCATGTTGGGCACAGGTCTCGGTCTGGCGGCACAGGCGGGTGCCCGGATTGCCGATCCCGAATTCGTGCAGTTTCACCCCACGGCCATAGTGCTGGGCCGGGATCCGGCCCCCCTGGCGACGGAAGCCTTGCGCGGCGAGGGCGCGGTTCTGACCAATCAGGCCGGCGTGCGGTTCATGCCGGCGATTCATAAGGATGCGGAGCTTGCGCCCCGGGATGTGGTGGCGCGGGCGATCCACGGGCGCATTCTGGCGGGCGATCATGTTTTCCTGGATTGCCGCCAGGCTTTGGGCGCAACATTTCCCGATCGTTTCCCGACGGTCTATGCCCATTGCCGGGAGGCAGGTCTCGATCCGGTCAAGGAGCCGATCCCCGTGGCCCCGGCGGCGCACTACCATATGGGCGGGATTGATGTGGACGCGGACGGTCAATCGAGCCTGCCGGGCCTGTGGGCCTGCGGCGAGGTCGCCTCGACCGGGCTCCATGGCGCCAATCGTCTGGCCAGCAATTCGCTCGCCGAAGCGATTGTGTTCGGGGGCCGGATCGGCATCGCCATTCGGGGTGCGACACCGGTCATGATAGGTGACGGGCCGGCGGACGATCTGATCGTCGGTGACAGCGTCACGGCCCGGCAGACAAGTCCGGGCATCGCCCATCTGCGCAGTGTGATGACCCGGGATGTGGGTCTGATCCGCAGCCGCGCCTCTCTCGTGCGCGCCGCGAGCGAGATCAAGCGTCTGGCGCGCATGGCGCCACGGGGGCGTGCCTTTGACGGCAATGTCCTCGCCACCGCGACCCTGATCGTTGCCGCCGCCGCCGCCCGCACCGAAAGCCGCGGCGGGCATTTCCGGTCGGATTTTCCCCAGAGCTCCCCGCAATGGGCCCATCGGACCTTCACGAGTCTTGAAGAGGCCCAGTCTGGGCTCGATCATCTTGCTGCGGAGCGCCATGACGACGGCGCACCGTTGCCCATGTCCCATTCCCACAGGGTGTAAAGGCATGATGGAAGCGACGGCATTGCCCCTGGTCATGATCGACCCGGTCCTGATCCGCGCCTTTGAGGAGGATCTCGGCCAGGCCGGCGACGTGACGACCGACAGCGTTGTGCCGGCCCAGGCCCGGGCCCGGGTTGCGGCGATCGCCCGCAAGCCGGGACGCGTAGCGGGTGTCGGGATCGCGGCGCGGGCTTTCACGCTGATGGACGCGGATCTTGCGGTCAAACCCGCGCTCAGCGACGGCGCGGCCGTGAAAGGGGGGGAGACCCTGCTCACGGTCGAAGGGTCGGCCCGCGCCATTCTGACCGCGGAACGGGTGGCGCTCAATCTGGTCAGCCATCTGAGCGGTATCGCGACCCTGACCGCCGCCTTTGTCGAGCGGGTAAAGGGTACGCGGGCACGGATTGTCTGTACCCGCAAGACAACGCCGGGACTACGGGCCTTCGAGAAATTCGCGGTGCGCGCCGGTGGGGGCACCAATCACCGCTTCGGTCTCCATGATGGTGTCTTGATCAAGGACAACCATATCGCCCTGGTCGGTGGCATTTCGGCGGCTGTGGCCGCTGCCCGGGAGCGGGCAGGGCACATGATGCGTATCGAGGTGGAGACCGACACGCTCGACCAGGTGGACGAGGCCGTCGCGGCCGGGGCGGATCATATCCTGCTCGACAATATGAGCCCGGATCTTCTGCGTGATGCCATTGCCCGCATCGACGGGCGGGCGGTGACAGAAGCTTCCGGCGGTGTCACCCTGGAAACCGTGGCCGACATCGCGGCCACCGGCGTTGATCTCATTTCAAGCGGCGCGCTGACGCACAGTGCGCCGGTGCTGGATATCGGCCTCGATTTCGAGGCTCGGCTTTAGGTCATTGGTTCGTCGCGTTTTCCAACCACCAGTGGGGCGGAGCCGAACGCGCACCTTTTGCGCCAAATGCGTTAGACGTCACAGCCGCCGCAAAATAACGGAACCGGCCGAATACCCGGCGCCGAAGGAACACAGAAGGCCGACCTGGCCGACAGTGAAGTCCTCACTGTATTTATGGAAACAAATGACGGAACCGGCGGAACTGGTATTGGCATATTCATCCAGGATCACCGGTGCTTCATCCGGTTCCGGATCACGGCCCAGGACCCGCTTCGCCACAAGCTCGTTCATGTTGAGATTGGCCTGATGCAGCCAAAGCCGGCGCAGCCGTTCCGGCGCGATGCCATGTTCCGTCAGATGATTGATGATCAGGTCCGCGACCCAGGGCACGACTTCCCGGAACACCTTGCGACCTTCCTGCACGAACAGTTTGTCCGCCTTGCCCATGCCTTCTGGTGCCGTGCGGTTCAGGAATCCGAAATTGTTCCGGATATTGTTGGAAAATTCCGTTGCCAGACGGGTACCGACGATCTCGAAGGCCGGCCCGCCGCCATGGAAGCGGTCGCTCTCGATAATGACGGCCGTGGCCACGTCTCCGAAAATGAAATGGCTGTCCCGGTCCCGGAAATTCAAATGGCCGGAGCAGATTTCCGGATTGACCATCAGGATGGCGCGGGCATGTCCGGCACGCACCATGTCTGCGGCCGTCTGGATGCCGAAGGTTGCCGAGGAGCATGCGACATTCATGTCGAAGCCGAAACCCTTGATGCCCAGGGCGTTTTGCACCTCCACGGCCATCGCCGGATAGGCCCGCTGCATGTTGGAGCAGGCGCACAGGACCGCGTCGATGTCGCGGGGTCCCTTGCCGGCGCGCTCCATGGCCTCGCGGGCGGCGTGGACGGCAATTTCGGCGAGTACGGAAAGTTGCTCGTTCGGCCTTTCCGGCAGGCGCGGACACATGACCTCCGGATCGAGAATATTGTCCTTTTCCATCACAAACCGGCTTTTGATGCCGGATGCTTTTTCGATGAATTCAACGCTTGAGGGTTGCAGCGGCTCGATCTCGCCATTGGCGATGGCATCCGCATGGCGGGCATTGAAATTCGCCACATAGGTGTTGAAAGAGGCAACAAGTTCTTCGTTGCTGAGGGCGTTTGGCGGTGTGTAGAGGCCGGTACCGCTGATCAGAAGTCCGCTCACGGGCAGATATCCTCGTGTTCTGGTTATGTCGCTGTCCCGCCCTTATAATGGCGTGGCCGGGACGGCGCAAATCACGGTCCGCTTCTGTTGTTCGGCGTTTTCGCCAGTTGGGCGCACACGGCATGGTGAGGGCAACCGACGAGGTGGTCGTTCACAAGCCCCACGGCCTGGGCGAAGGCATAGACAATGGTCGGCCCGCAGAAGCGAAAGCCGTTTTGTTTCAATGCTTTGGACATGGCCTTGCTCATCGGGGTCTCCGCGGGAACTTCGTCCATGCGGCGCCACGTGTTCTGTTGCGGTACCCCGTCGACAAAATCCCAGATGAAGCCCGAGAAACCGCCTTTCCCTTCCATGAGGGTGAGCCAGGCTTGGGCATTTGTGATCGTCGCTTCGATTTTGCCCCTGTGCCGGATGATCCCGGCATTCTTGAGCAGTGTGTCAACTTTCCTGGGGCTGTAGCGCGCGATTCGTTCCGGGTCGAAATTGTCGAAGGCGGCGCGGAAATTGTCCCGCTTTCGCAGGATCGTGATCCAGGAAAGCCCGGCCTGGAACCCGTCGAGAATGAGTTTTTCAAAGAGCGCCCGGTCATCCCATTCGGGAACACCCCATTCCGTATCGTGATAGTCGATATAGAGGGGATCCGTGCCGGGCCAGGGGCATCGTCCCGTCTCATCCGCTTCCTGCTTCATGGGCTTGTATCCTCGTCGATCAGGCTTTTTTATTCCCAGGCGGAATATTGCCCGGTGTTGCGGGCCTCAATTTTATGGGCGCTGCGATATCTCCCACGGAGCAACATCGCATAAGGGTTGGAACAAATAAAGAACATTTTGTCATTGCCGCCGACCTGGGAGACCATTCATGGACGTGACAGGCTGGCCGGGGATTCCATGACCGAAATGACAAGACAGAACATGACCGTGCCTCTTCTCCATACGGAGCGCCTCATCCTGCGCGCCCATGGCATCGCTGATTTCGGACCCGCATGCGCCTTGTGGGGCGACGATGATGTCGTGCGCTTTATTTCTGGAACGCCCTCGCCGCCGTCTCAGGTGTGGCGTCGCCTTCTTGCCTATGCCGGTCATTGGGCGTTGATGGGCTTCGGCTATTGGGCGCTTGAGCACCGGGACACGGGCGCCTTCGTGGGGGAGGTAGGATTCGCCGATTTTCGGCGGGAGATCGACCCGCCCATGGGCGAGACGCCGGAGACCGGTTGGCTGATCGCGCCGGCCTTTTGGGGGCAGGGCATGGCCAGCGAAGCCGTGACCGCGGCCGTGGCGTGGGGCGATGCCCATTTCACCCAGGACCGTATGGCATGTCTGATCCATCCGGACAATGGCGCCTCGGTCCGAGTTGCAGAGAAGCTGGGCTTCCGCCTTTTGCGGCAGGTGACCATGGAGGGGCAGACGAGCCTTTGGTTTGAACGGATGCGGGCGCCGTGATCCGGCCCCTTCAAAAGGATGCGCAGACCCAGGCGTCCGTGCGCAGAACAGCCTCCTGATCGAAGTCCATCTTATACTGACGAATAAGCGCGCGGATCCTGGAATCGTCTGCGCCGTCATGGATGCGGATGACGATCCGTGTGGGCTCCGAGAGTGGCACATCGGTCGCGCCGTGGTGCCAGAAGCCCTGGCCGTCCAGGATGGTGAAGCCGTCCGCAAAGCGCGGGGCGATATGGATGTCCCGGAAACGCTCCCAATCCGTATCGGGAAGGGTCGAGCCATCGGCACGGGACAGACCGAAATAGAGCACCGTCTCGATCCGGACATCGCCCGCGCAACCGGGAAGCCTGGGCTTCACTGCGCAGGCCGCGACGACCGACGCAAGCGCCGTGATCGTCAAGAGGCGGACGGCCCACGCCATCCTCAACCGGCGGCGGGCAGGACCACCCAGTCAGGGGTGTCCAACACGGCCGGGCGTCCGTCAATGCTCAAACCATGGTCCTGGGCCTGGGCTTCGCGGAGCCGGTCGATCCTCATCAGGGCCAGCACCCGCACGCGGCCATCGGCCAGGGGGGTTCCGCTCGTCACGGTGCCGACGTCCCGTTCCCCCGCCCTCACCACCGCGCCGGTTTCAGGCAGGGGGGCGGGCAGGTCCAGGGGCAAGATCCGCTTACGAACGGATCCGCGGTGTTTGGTGCGTGCGGTCAGCTCCTGGCCCACATAGCAGCCCTTGGTGAAATCGACGCCGTTCATCTCCTCCACATTGGACTCAAGCAGAAACGAGGAATCCGGCACCAGATCAACACCGCCTTCCGGCACGCCCAGCCCGATGCGGTGGCGGGCATAGTCGTCCAGGGTTCCCTCGGCCATGTCCTGGAACGCGACAGGCAGCGCCGCGCCCGCAGGCTGGATCAGCCGCCGCCCCAGGGCGCCGTGGCGCGGATCGCCGATGACGAGCCCTTCGCCTTCGGTTTCGACCGCGCCTGCTTCCGCGGGAGCCGGAAAGAGTGCATGGACCGCCCAGTCAGCCGTGACATCGGCCAGCTGCACGTCGGCGCGCAGCCGGTACATGGTCAGCCGCTTCAGGAGTTGGGCCGCCCGCGCCGCCTCACAGTCGAGCAGCAAGCCATCCCCGTGCTGAGCAATGATGAAGTCGAAGAGGAACTTGCCCTGGGGCGTCAGCAGCGTTGCGTAGATCGCGCGCTCCAGTGTGACCTTGTGGATATCATTGGAAATGAGACCTTGGAGGAAGATGCGGGCTTCCGGTCCTGCGACACGCAGAATGGCGCGATCGTTCAGCGGGACCCGCACCGCTTTGTCGGCTGGCATATCACCCATGGCGTTTGCCGTCCTTTCGTTTCAAACTGCCCATATCTGACGACATAGGGGGCTTTGCCGCCGGTGCCAACCATTCAATCGAGCACATTCGGCCCCGCGCAATGGCCCGCGTAATGGGATGTGACATGGCCTATGATCTGGTTTTGAAGAACGGCACCCTCGTCAATCACGACGGGATCGGGCAGGGCGACGTCGCCGTGCGGGGCGGACGGATCGCGGCGGTCGGGCATGTGGGCCCCGCGCCCGCCGCGCGGGTGATTGACGCCACAGGCCTGCATGTTCTGCCCGGCGTGATTGATACCCAGGTGCATTTCCGCGAGCCCGGCCTGGAGCACAAGGAAGACCTGGAGAGCGGCAGCCGGAGCGCCGTGATCGGCGGGGTGACGGCGGTCTTTGAGATGCCCAACACCAAACCAACGACGACGAGCGCGGAGGCGCTCGCCGACAAGCTTGCGCGGGCGTGCGGGCGCATGTGGTGTGACCATGCGTTCTTTGTGGGCGGCACGGCGGAAAACGCTGATGCGTTGCCCGCCCTCGAACGCTTGCCGGGCTGTTGCGGCGTCAAGGTGTTCATGGGCTCCTCGACCGGGTCCTTGCTGTTGGCCGATGATGATGGCGTGCGGCGGGTCCTGTCCCAGATCAGGCGGCGGGCGGCCTTTCATTGTGAGGATGAATTTCGCCTGCGCGACCGTCGTGAGGCCGCCATTTTTGGTGATGTGCGCACCCATCCGGACTGGCGGGACGCGGAAGCGGCGATCAATTGCACGCGCCGTCTTGTGGCCATTGCCCGGGATACCGGCGCGCGGATCCATGTTCTCCATGTCTCGACGGCGGAAGAAATGACGCTTCTCGCCCAATATCGGGATGTGGCCACGGTCGAGACCACGCCGCAGCATCTCACCCTGGAAGCTCCTCAGTGTTATGAGGATCTGGGTACCCTGGCGCAGATGAACCCACCGATCCGGGACGGCCATCACAGGACGGGAATCTGGGCGGGGCTGCGTGCCGGTATTGTGGATGTGCTGGGTTCGGATCATGCGCCCCATACGCTGGAGGAAAAGGCGCAGAGCTATCCCAAATCCCCTTCCGGCATGCCGGGCGTCCAGACGATGGTGCCCGTCATGCTCGACCATGTGAATGCGGGCCGGTTGAGCCTTACCCGCCTTGTCGATCTCCTTTGCCATGGTCCCCAGCGGATTTTCGGCATTGCCGGAAAAGGACGTATGATGACGGGGTATGACGCGGATTTCACCGTGGTGGATTTGAAGGCCCGCCATACCGTGAGCAGGGACTGGATCGTCAGCAAAAGCGGGTGGAGCCCGTTCGAGGGACGGGCCCTGAGCGGCTGGCCGGTCGGCACAATCATCCGTGGGGAAACGGTGATGTGGGAGGGCGAGCTGGCCGACGGGGCTGCGGGGCAGCCCGTGCGCTTTCAAGAAACGCTTTAGCGCATCTTCCAGAAACGCCGCATCATGAAAATGCTCTGCGGTCTTTGATTAAAGCGCATTCCGGGCGGAAAATCGGTGCCCGTTGGGCTGCGCGCTCACTCCTGAACGCCCATTGGTTCCACCGGGTCATGCGCAAAAGGGGTCATACTCAAAAGCCTGAGCCGGTTGGACGTCAGCTGTTCATCCGGAACGGTCTTTTTTCCGTTCAAACGCGGAATGGCCTGCATTTTACTCACGAAAATTTCATCCGCCTGGCCTCTATTCCACCCTTGGCCCACCCTTGGTCGGCGCCGTCACGATTGGGTGGGTGAGGGTGTCTCCTCACATTCCCCAAGGGCAATAAAGGGCTCGTTTTGATCGGCCACCAGGGAGGATTGGGGCAGATTGAGATAGCCGAAGGGATAGATCCACATCATCTTGCTCGCCTGGAGATCGAAAAAGATGGGAATGAGTCCGGTCCCGCAGGCCAGCGTGTCGCTGCCGACAAAATCGCAAGGTTCCGTGAATTGCAGTTCGCGTGTGTCGTAGTCGGTAAAGCTGATGGAGCGTACGGTCACGAACCAATCGGTTTTCGGCGGCAGGATCTGGAGCAGCCTGCGGATCCAGATATCGAGACGCCACCAGGGAAACGAGCGTTCCACAGGCGTCAATTCGAACTGCCGATTGAGACTGATCCGCCGGTGCTGGCGCTGACGCGTGATCGGGTCCGCGACAAAGCCGAGCGCATCGGTGATCAGACACCGATACTGATAGGGCGGTGGTTCCGCCGCTGCCACGGGTGTCATGAGTGCCAGGATCAGCACCAATGATCGGATCACCGCCACGCGTTTCCTCTGTCTTCCAGGCCAAAGGAAACCTAACCCCATGCTGGGATTTGTCGTAAAGACTTTTGTGTTGACCGGTGGATTCGCGTATGACGTGAGTTACAAAAATGCGGGCGGATCGGTCAGGACCGGGCCGGAAAACTTGGCAGGTGAAGGAATGTCCGAAACACCCCGATTGGTGTTCGGTGACAGGCATAAAGTGTTGGATGTGCCGCACTTACAACCCTGATTCTCCGGGGGATTGCGACGAGAAGCCCCAATAAGTTCCCGTTCAAATCAATCATGGGCGGTGGGTGTCAGGCAGAGAAGGTCCCCTCACTCCGCTGATCATCCGGGCAAATAGATCGCCTGCGGATATTGCCAGTGTTCCGGCAACTGCAGACCATCTGCATTCATTGTCGCCGATCATACCGCCAGCATGGTTGATTTGTTTTGATGCTGACCGCTGCCCGTCAATGGAGGGTCAACATGACATCCGCATGGCGTGCTTCGCCCGGCGTGATGATCCCGGTGGAGCCGACGCGTACGGAATGCAGCTTGCCGTCCAGATTGTTCTGCCAGAAATTGAGGAATTTCCGCAGTACGGGGAATTTCGGGGCCATGTCCAATTCCTGCCAGACATAGCTTTGCAACAGGCCGGGATGATCGGGGAGGTGATAGAGAATTTCCGCCGTGGTCAGGCGATAGCCGTCCAGCTGTTTTCTCAAAGTACGCATGTTTCCGCTCCACTCCGTGGTACCCGCCCCAAAAGGGTAGGCGACATTTTTCCACTTTGTCGAGACTATCAGCGAAAATTTGATGCGCAGTTGATGATTTTCACGCAATTTAATTAGCAGCCATTCCGACCGAGTGCTAAGAACATCTCTCGCAGAGGAGAGTCTGGCGCTTCTTGGTTGTGAATGGCGTATCCCCACCAAGCATCACGATACGGATCACCAAGACAGACATAGCATGACCGTGCCCGCGCCCTTTGGCCATGCTCCCGGGTTTCAGCTCAGCCGGGCACCGTCCGGCACCGCACGATCGGGCGTGATCAGAACGATCTTGCCCTGATCATCCGGAAATCCGAGGACCAGCACTTCGGACCGGACGGGGCCGACCTGACGCGGCGGGAAATTGACGACCGCCGCCACCCGCCGCCCGGGCAGATCCTCAAGCGTGTAGTGATCCGTGATCTGTGCGGAGGATTTGAGCACGCCCACGCCCGGGCCGAAATCGATCGTGAGTTTGTAGGCGGGCTTGCGGGCTTGGGGAAAGGCCTCCGCCGTGACGATGGTGCCGGCCCTGATGTCCACGGCCAGAAACGTGTCGAAATCGGTGGCCGAGATGGCAGGGGCGTTCGGGTCATGGGTGATATGCATGGGTGCAAAAGTTCCTGAAATAATCGCCTCACGGGTGTTCCGTTAGGCGAAGCCGTCAAGCTGTGCTAGCCAACATCATGGTCTGCGCCGACGATAGGCCACGACAAGAAATCAAGGCACGCGGTTCGTGCGCCCCGGGGCGTGCGATCGCCGAATGATCGACAGGAAAACGCCCGTGACAGAGACTTTCCGTGCCCTTTTGATCACCAAACCGGAATCGGATGGAGAGACAGCGGTCTCCCAGACCGTTGCCATTACCGACGTCCCGCAAGCGGATCTGATGCCTGGTGACGTGGTGGTCCGTGTTCAGTATTCCACGATGAATTACAAGGACGGGCTGGCCCTGACCGGCCGTGCGCCGGTGGTGCGCCATTGGCCCATGATCCCCGGCATCGACCTGGCCGGCACGGTGGAGCGTTCCGAACGGGCGGATCTGCCCGAGGGCACTCCTGTCGTGCTCAATGGCTGGGGTCTCGGGGAGACCCATTGGGGCGGGTACGGGGAACTGGCGCGGGTTTCCGGAGACTGGCTCGTGCGTTTGCCCGACGCGTTCACGCCGGAACAGGCCATGGGCATCGGTACCGCAGGTTATACTGCCATGCTCTGTGTTTTGGGTCTTGAGGAACATGGCGTGCGTCCGGGTGAGGGACCGGTCCTGGTGACCGGCGCGGCAGGCGGGGTGGGCAGTATCGCAATCGCCCTGTTGAGCCGGCTGGGCCATGAGGTGATCGCGGCAACGGGACGCACCGAGGAAGCGGCCTATTTGAAGGGGCTCGGCGCGGCCGACATTCTGCCGCGCGAGGAACTGTCCGGAAAACCCCGCGCCATCGCCAAGGAAACATGGGCCGGGGTCGTCGATTCCGTGGGCTCCACCATTCTGGCCAACGCCTTGTCCCAGACCCGCTATGGCGGCGCGGTTGCCGCGTGTGGCCTTGCCCAGGGCATGGACCTGCCCGGATCCGTGGCCCCTTTCATTCTGCGCGGCGTCAATCTTTTAGGCATTGAATCCGTCTATGCCCCCAAGGCGCGCCGTGAAATCGCCTGGGCCCGGCTTGCCCGGGACCTGGATCCCGCCCTTCTTGCGTCCATGACCCAAGTGGTGAAGCTGGAAGACTGTCCAGCCCTGGCGGGGGAGTTGTTGGCGGGACGAGTCCGGGGACGCACGGTCGTCCGCGTGGCCAACTAAGGGCAAGCGCGGTAAAAGCTGGCCCGGTTGGATCACCGTGAGCGTGGCCAGTGGCGGATAGGGGCCCCATGGACCTGTTGATTCTCGTGATGAGCGGACTCGCGATCGGAGTCATCGTCGCGGCGCCTGTCGGCCCCGTGAACCTGATCTGTATCCGCCGCACACTCGCATTCGGGCGCCTGAACGGTTTTGTGTCGGGAACCGGCGCGGCCCTGGGGGATGGCGTCTTTGCCATCGTCGTCGCCTTTGGCCTGACCGCAATCTCTTCGCTGATCGAAGGCTACTATCAGACCATCCAACTGCTGGGCGGGCTCTTGTTGCTGGGCATGGGCATCTATACCTATTTTTCCAACCCGCGCCCCTTCGTCAATCCGAGCGACATCAATCTACCCAGCCGGCCCGGCGACTCGGGCCTTGCGCCCGCCATTGCCACGACATTCCTGCTGACCATCACCAACCCCGCGACCCTGTTGGGGTTCGGGGCCTTGTTTTCCTCCTGGCTCGGTCACGAATTCATGGAGAACCCGACCTATGGCAGCGCCACGCTCATGGTCGGCTCCGTGATCGCCGGGTCCATGCTGTGGTGGGCGGCGCTCACCAGTCTGATGGGTTATTTCCAAAACCACATGACCTATACGAGACTGAAGCTGTTGAACCAGATATCGGGCGGCGTGATTGCGTTGCTGGGCGCCTTGGTTTTCGGTCAACTGATCATGACGCGCCTGTTTTGACGTCCCGAAACGCGGTGTCCGATCATCGGGGCCCCCGCGAACCATAAGATGGAGGAAACGTCCCGTGAATGGAGCAGAAGCCTTAATCCGGACCCTGGTCGCGAGCGGCGTCGAAGTGGTCTTCACCAATCCGGGCACGTCGGAAATGCATCTGGTGGCGGCGATCGATCGGGTCGACGGCATGCGCGCGGTCTTGGGCCTGTTCGAGGGCGTCGTAACGGGGGCGGCCGACGGCTATGCCCGCATGGCCGACAAACCCGCCGCGACGCTTCTCCATCTGGGGCCAGGCCTCGGCAACGGGATCGCCAATCTGCACAATGCCCGCCGCGCCCGTTCCTCGATCGTGAACATCGTCGGCGATCATGCCACCTATCATCTCCATCTGGATGCACCGCTCACGTCGGATCTGGCCGGCATCGCGAGGCCTGTTTCCGCCTGGTACAACACGGCGCTGACCGCCCAGAGCCTCGCGGATCTCGGGGCCGATGCGGTCGCCGCGGCGCGGACCTATCCGGGTCGGATTGCCACCCTCGCGGCGCCGGCCGATACGGCGTGGACGGACGGGGCCGATGTGGCGGCACCCGTTACCGTGCCGGGCGTGGCCCAGGTGCCGGCCGATCGCGTTGTCAGCGTGGCGGAGGCCCTGCGCGCGGCAAAAGCGCCGGCCCTTGTTGCCGGTGGCCGCGTCACGCGGGAACGCGGCCTCGAAGCCGCCGGTCGCGTGGCCGAGGCGTCCGGTGCCGTCCTCTACAGCGATACCTTCAACCAGCGGATCGCCCGGGGGGCAGGGCGGGTCCTGGCCCGCCCCATTCCCTATTTCGGCGAGATGGCCCTCGACGCGCTTGATGCCCATGACCTCATGGTCTTTATGGGAACGAAAGCCCCCGTCGCCTTTTTCGCCTATCCCGGCAAGCCCAGTGTGCTGGTGCCCGACCATTGCGCGACGCAGACCCTGGCGGGGCCCGACGAAGACGCCGAAGCGGCCGTCGAGGCCCTGGCCGACGCCCTCGGCGCGCCACCCCGCGCCACGATCCGCCAGGAAGCAATGCGCCCGGATCTGCCGGAGCCCGGTCCTCTGACGGCGGACAGTGTGGGCCGCGCCGTCGGCGCGCTGATGCCGGAAAACGCCATCGTCGCCGATGAGGGCGTGACGGCGGGGCTTTCGTCCTTCCTGCACACGCTGGGCTGTCCGCCCCATGACTGGCTCAGTTTGACCGGAGGCGCCATTGGGCTCGGCATGCCCATGGCCTCGGGCGCCGCGGTTGCCTGTCCGGACCGCAAAGTCATCTGTCTTGAGGGCGACGGCAGCGGCATGTACACCGTGCAGGCGCTCTGGACCATGGCGCGGGAGAACCTGGATGTCCTGACCGTGATTTTCGACAACCGGTCCTATGCCATTCTCAATATCGAACTGGCACGGGTGGGCGCGGAAAATCCGGGGCCGAAGGCTTTGTCCATGCTCGATATCGGCCGGCCCGATCTGGACTGGGTCAAGATCGCTCAAGGTATGGGTGTCGAGGCCGTGCGCGCGTCGACGACGGAGGATTTCGTCGCCGCCTTCCAACAGGGTGTCAGCCGCAAAGGGCCGATGTTGATCTGCGCGGTAATCTGACGACGCCGGAGCTTCCGTCCGTTTGCTTTTCGCTAACGATTAATCAGTGTTTGCGGTGTATGAGATGCTGTAGTCTGTCGAAACGGATCTGCAACATCCGCAAATGTGAAAGGTGCCCGGCATGCATGAAGCCCATATCACGCTCAGCGACGAGCACCATGACTTGGCCATGAGCGTCATTGAAGCCGGTGAGTTCTCCTCCCTCAGCGAGGTTGTCGGTGACGCTTTGCGGGAATGGAAACAACGCCGTAAGGCAAGAGCCGACGGACTCGCCACCGTGCTGCGCGAACGCGAAGCGGTCACCGCCGCTGAGTAATCAAGGGGCCGAGCAACC
>CAZFWG010000012.1:75516-82381 GCA_964522525.1 uncultured Alphaproteobacteria bacterium
GCCGAGCAACCGGGCGCCGCGTAACCAAGGGGCTGTGTTGCTACGGGCCCGAAGCGTCGATGAAGGCCAGCACGGCGCGGACGAACCGCTCCCTCTGCCCGGGAAGCAGATGAACATAGTGTGACGCCCCCGCCAGTTCGTTGACGGTGACCGAGGCCGCATTGTCCAAGTGGGCGCGCAAGGCCCGGACATCTTCCGGACGGGACCAGAAATCCAACTCCGACCGCAGGATCAGCACATGGCTTTCGATGGTGCCCGCATCGAACAGTGGCCGTCCGTTCACCATCCGTAATGTGTCCGCGAGGGGGCCGGAGGGAAATCGAAAGCACGGGGGATCGCGGTCCCCCGCCGCTTCGTCCCCTTCCATGGCCAGTGTCGCGTAGCGGTCAAGAAATGCCGCGTCGTCGGTTTCGCTCGCCAATCGTCCGATCACCTGTTGTGAGGTTGAACACCGGAATGCGGGAAACCTGGCGCGATCCAATCTTGCCGGATTGTCCGGATCGGCAACGCGCTGGAACGCCCATCCGCCCGGCGCGCCGCCATAGGCGCCTTGATAATAGATAAGATGACTGATCGTTTCGGGATAAAGCGACGCATAGTGACCAAGCCATTGGCTGCCCGTTGCCCAGCCCGTGGCGGCGAGGCGAACCTCTCCCGGATACCGCCGTTTGATTTCCGCCACGACCGCGGCAATGTCGCGAATCACTTCATGGGAGCGCACCGCAACGGGACCAGCCTCGTTGCCATCCGCCATATCGCTCGTGAACTCGGAGCGGCCGAAGCCACGGGCATCCATCAGAAACACGGTGTGTCCCGCCTTCGCCAGGAGGGCGGCGGTTGATGGTCCGGGGACATCCACATCCCATGAGGCCAGGACACCGGGCCGGCCCCCATTGATCATCAAGAACGGTCCGCGCGCCCGCGACGCGGCGTCATCGGTGATGAGACGGACAAAGATCGTCAGTCCATCTTCGGTCTCGACGGTGAAGTCGCTTCGCTCCACTGCCGCGCGGGCAAGCGATGGGAGGCAAAGGCTTAACAGGCAGGCAAGCACAATGGTGCGGACAGGCATGGTGTCTTTCCCTCGGCTGTATCCGAGGAAATCTACCGGGCTTATGGGGCCATCGCAACGACGGGTCTTCGCGTGTGGCGGGCTTTACGCCACGAGCTGGAGCTGACCGCCCGGGGCATCCGATGATGTGGCCCCCCGGAGCGTGCCATAGGCGCCGGGCACGCCGCCGCTTCCGGAAACCCGTTCCTCATTGGTCTGATTGAGGAGTTCGGCCTGGGCCTGGAGAATGGTCTGGTCCGCCAGGGCGGCCACTTTGCGGTCCTGGGCGGAGGGCTCGGCCGGCGCCAGGGCGGCGCGCTTCACGATTTCAAGCTTGGCGATCGTGGCCTCCGGATCGCCGGGGACCGGGCTCGCATCGATCTGCACCTCTCCGCCCACGGCATATTGCTTGTTGTCCGGTCCCGTCTGGTAGTCATAGCTCGGCGCGCTTGCATATTGTCCGCCCACCTGGGCATGGGCCTGTTCATGGCGGCGGACCTCCGCGTCCCGTTCCCGCAATTTTTGAACGACTTCTTCTTGGGCCGGGGACAGGGTGTTGGGATCCTTGGGCTGCTCTTCGGAGCGGTCGGGCTGTTGGGCCTCGAGCAGGGTCGCGCCGGACAGGGGCGGTCCATTGGTAAAGGCTGGCGCGGCTGCCAAGCTGGGGGCGGCGCGGGCAGCGGCATTCTGTTTGGCCGTCTCGTCCGGCGAGGGCGTCGGATCGGGCGTGGTGGCCGCGCGCAGGGGCGTTGCCGCGAGCAAGCTGCTCGCCGGGTTCACCCGCTCTGCCACCGCGCTAACCATGATCGCGCCCCATACCCCATCTCTGCAGGGTCAAGCATACGCCATGGCGGTAAATGCCGGATTTACGAAAGGGGGCGTTCAGGGCGCGAAGGATGCCAGCAGGGCATTCATGGCCAGGGTCGCCGTATCGGCGTGGAAGCGGGCCTCCTGGCGGGCTTGGGGGGTGCAACGGGGAAAGCTTGTCTCTGCCTTGTGATAGGCCTCGTTGAAGGCGTTTGTCATGGCGCGGGCCTGCCTTTTGGAGGGCTTGTCGAGGTCCATGAGTTCCTTCATGTAGTCGCGCCACCGATCCCCGTCCCGTGGCCGGCACAAGGGGCGCAAATGATGCAGGGCGCCCAGGGCGCCCGCGATATCGGTCATGCGGTATTCATACATATTAACACCGCTTCCTTGCGCGCGGGCGGGCGCGCCCAGGATCAGCGCGGCGACAATGATGACGATAATCCGTCCCATGATGAGCAGGTCTGACCCTGTTTCTGTCCCGGCGCCAAATGTCGGCGGCTAGAAAATCGAGTAGCCACCATCGATGATGATTGTGTCACCGGAATGGTAGGCGGCGGCGTCGCTGGCCAGATAGACCGCCATGCCGCCGAAATCGGCCGGTTCGCCCCAACGCCGGGCAGGCACGCGGGGAATGACCTTTTCCGCGAAGGCGGGTGCGTTCTGCGCCATGGAGGTCATGTCCGTGGCGATCCAGCCGGGCAGGATGGCGTTGGCCCGGATGCCATAGCGCGCGAATTCCACTGCGCAGCCCTTGATCATCGAAATCACGGCGCCCTTGGTGGCGGCATAGTGTTGATTGCGGGCCGATCCCTCAATGGCGGCGAGGCTCGCGACACCGACAAGGGAGCCGCCGGGATCGCCGTCCTTGGCGCGTTCCACCATGTGCCGGGCGGCTTCCCGCAACGTGAAGAAGACGCCGTCCAGATTGACGCTGAGAATCTTGCGGTAAAGCTCCGTCTCAAGATCGATGAAGGAGGGGGCGCCCTGGCCGATGCCCGCATTGGCGAAGACCGCGTCGATCCGGCCCATCTGCACGACCGCTTCGGCCATGGCGGTTCTCACGGCGGTTTCGTCGGCCACATCCACCCGTTGCGCCAGGACCGGCACATTGTTGCCCGCGAGGGCCTCGGCCGCTTCCCGATTTTTCTCCTCATTGGTGCCCCAGATGACGATTCCCGCGCCGGACTGGGCCATGGCTTCCGCCATTCCAAGGCCAATCCCCCGATTGCCGCCCGTGACGAGGGCCACTTTTCCGGTGAGGTCGAAGGGGCGATAACTCATGGGATATTCCTCCTGGGAGCGTGATTTCGGCGGTTATGGACGCGCCGTTTCATGGCGTTTCTTTCGGGTGCGCAAAGAAACAATGGTTAAAGGGCCCAAAAAGCATTATATTAACGGTAACTGGGGGCCAAAGGCCCAATTTTTACGAGGTGCATTGATGGCACGCAAAATACGCTTAAACGTCTCCGGCTCGCGCGGCACCGTCGCCAATACCGGAAATAAGACGTTGAAGGTGCGGGCGGTTAAGCGCAAGCGGGTCAAGACCATCTCCGCTGAAGCGCATGCGCCCCAGATCGCAGAGACGCCCACGCGGGTCCACGCCAAGCAGCCTGTCTTGGACCTGGTCGCCGACTCGGAGGCGGAACCCGCAGAATCGGAAGCGGACGAACCGGTCCGACCCGTCCGCCAGATGCGGACGGTCAAGCCCCATGCGGATCAGGGATCGGATATGGGTCTGCGGCCGGCCGCGCAAGCGGCGGTGCCTGTCCGGCCCCATCAGCCCAAGCGCATCAAGATCACCAAGCCCAAGCTGAATTGGTCTTGAGAGCCGGCATAATCTCTGAGTAGAGTGAAAAAAGATGATGCGCTCCCCGGATGTGCGGTCCGGGGAGCGCTTCCTTGAGGGTTGATCAAACCCTCCTGCAGCCTGTCCGCTAGTGTCGGTCTGATGACCTCAGGCCGCTGATCAGTAAACTGACCATGAAACCGTCGCCTGCCCGGGAATGGGAAGGGCAAGGGGTGATGGGTTTGGACGACAGTCGCAAGAGCAGGATGCTCCGTACTCGAAACACGCTTACGCCGTCGTCCAGGCGCAGTTTCATAATGAAACAATAGCGATTCTTATCCATTTCTGTGAAGACGCGAGACCCGATTCTTCTGTGGGTCGGCCGGTGGAAAGGCTGTTGGTGATCCGGCCTTGGCGACGGGATCTGTGGATAAGCCTGGGTATTTTGTGGATAAGATGTCCGGCAGCGGCCGACTCACGAGATTACGCGGCCTTGACATAGCACCTAGGCCTGGATCAGCCGGCAATACCTGGAAATTGGGTCCTTGACAGGTCGATGACCTGTCGCGTGACCGACCACAGATCCAAGGTCGCCAGCCGATCCGGAGGGATCCACGCCGCATCCATCTCTTCCGGTCCCGGGCGGGGCTCGCCGGACAGCCAGCGGGCCGCATAGTCAATGAGCGTGTAGTGGTAGCGCACGCGGCCGTTCTCATCGCGGTCTATGGAGTCCACGGCCGCGACAAGGCCCAGGACCTCGATTTCCACATTGGTTTCTTCACGGACTTCCCGGCACAGGGCCTCTTCCAAGGTCTCGCCCAGTTCCTGGCCGCCGCCGGGCAGGCTCCATTGCCCCGCCCGGGGCGGTTTCGCCCGTTTGATCATCAGGAGATCCGGTCCCTTCCACACGAGGCCACCGACGGCCACGACAGGGCGGTTCGGATAGCGTCGAGGGGCGGGGCTTTCCGCGGGGCCGGTCACGGCGTGGACCCGCTCGGCGGTGCGCCGATCCCGAAGATCTCGAGAAGCTGACTGACGGCGCGGGTGGGCACGAGCTGTCCTTCGGCCACGGCCTTCTCAAGACCCGGCAATTCGGCCCTGACGCCCGGATGGGTCCTCATGGCGCGGAACAGGCGGTCCTCCAGGAGCGACCACATCCAGCGCACCTGTTGTTGCCGGCGCTTTTCCGGCAGTTCGCCCGTCTTCGTCATGATCTCGCGATGGTGGGTGATCTGCCCCCAGACCTCCTTCAGCCCGTCCCCGGTCAGGGCGCTGCAGGTGGCCACCGGCGGCGCCCAGTTCGGGCTTGCGGGCTTCATGATGTGGAGGGCGGAGCGGTAGTCCCGCGCGGCCCCTTCGGCCCGGATCTTGTTGTCTCCGTCGGCCTTGTTGACCGCGATCATGTCGGCGAGTTCCAGGATGCCCTTCTTGATGCCTTGCAGTTCATCGCCGGCCCCGGGCAGCATCAGCACCAGGAAGAAATCCACCATTTCCGCGACCACCGTCTCCGACTGGCCGACGCCCACGGTTTCCACCAGGATGACGTCGTAGCCCGCCGCCTCGCACAGGGCCATGCTCTCGCGGGTCTTGCGCGCCACGCCGCCCAGGGTCCCGGCGGTGGGGGAGGGCCGGATGAACGCATTGGGGTCCGTGCCCAGCGCGGTCATGCGGGTCTTGTCGCCCAGGATGCTGCCGCCCGTGCGCGAGGAGGTGGGATCAACGGCGAGGACGGCGACCTTGTGCCCCAGTCCCGTCAGCAGGCTGCCGAAGGCCTCGATGAAGGTGCTCTTGCCCACGCCCGGAACGCCGGTGATCCCGACCCGGATCGCCGTGCCGGTCCGGTGCCACAGCGTCTGGATCAGATCCTCGGCCAGGGCCTGGTGATCTGCACGGGTGGATTCCACCAGCGTGATCGCCCGGGCCAGGACCGCGCGGTCGCCGCCGATGACGCCGGCTTCAAGACGCTCAAGGGACAGGGCCAGCGCCATGGAGGGCTCAGCCCCGGCCCGTGCCGTGGCCCAGCGACGACCGCAGCTTGTGGAGGAGATCAAGGGCCGCGTCCGCGATGACCGTGCCCGGCGGGAAGATCGCGGCAGCGCCTGCTTCCCTTAAGGCGTCATAGTCCTGGGGCGGAATGACCCCGCCGGCGACGATCAGGATGTCTTCCCGGCCCATGGCCTTCAAGGCGGCCTTCAATTCCGGCACGAGCGTCAAGTGACCGGCGGCGAGTGAACTGGCGCCGACAACATGCGCGTCGTTTTCCACGGCCTGTCTTGCGGCTTCGTCCGGTGTCTGAAAGAGGGGACCGATATCCACGTCGAAACCCAGATCGGCGAAAGCCGTGGCAATCACTTTCTGGCCCCGGTCATGGCCGTCCTGGCCCATCTTGGCGATGAGAATGCGGGGCCGCCGCCCTTCCGCTTCCATGAAGGCCTCGACTTCCTCGCGGACCTTCTTCACGCTTTCGGATTGTTCGCCCACTTCGCCTGCATAGACTCCCGATATGGCCCGGATCTGCGCCGTATGCCGCCCAAAGACCTTTTCCATGGCGAGGGAGATTTCCCCCACCGTGGCCTTGGCGCGGGCCGCGTCGACGGCCAGGGCCAGAAGATTGCCTTCCCCGGTTTCGGCCGCGCGGGTGATCCTGTCAAGGGCCCCGGTCACATGGGTTTCGTCCCGTTCGGCGCGCAGGCGGGTCAGCTTGTCGATCTGCTGGGTCCGGACGGCCGAATTGTCGACCTTGAGGACGTCGACTTCTTCCGTCTCATCCAAGCGGTATTTGTTGACACCGACAATGGTCTGACGGCCGGAGTCGATGCGCGCCTGGGTCCGCGCAGCGGCTTCCTCGATGCGCATTTTCGGAATACCCGCCTCGATGGCCTTGGCCATGCCGCCCGATCTTTCTATTTCCTCGATATGC
The DNA here is from genome assembly GCA_964522525.1 of uncultured Alphaproteobacteria bacterium. Lineage (GTDB taxonomy): Bacteria > Pseudomonadota > Alphaproteobacteria > JAJFIK01 > JAJFIK01 > CAYUYV01. The sequence goes on from CAZFWG010000012.1 coordinate 82,081, forward strand.
ATCCAGGCCCGGGCGGCGAGATCATGGGTCAGGCGTTCCACATAGTAGCTCCCGCCCCAAGGGTCGATGATCCGCGTGGTGCCGGTTTCCTGCAGGATCTGGAGCTGGGTATTCCGGGCAATCCGGGCACTGAAATCCGTGGGCAGAGCCAGGGCCTCGTCGAAGGAATTGGTGTGGAGCGACTGGGTGTGGCCGTTGGTGGCGGCCAGGGCCTCCACGCAGGTGCGCGTCACATTGTTGTAGACGTCCTGGGCGGTCAGGCTCCAGCCGGAGGTCTGGCTGTGGGTACGCAAGGACAGGG
>CAZFWG010000013.1:0-33216 GCA_964522525.1 uncultured Alphaproteobacteria bacterium
CGAGGCGCTCGTCGCCATCGACGTGAACTCGGGGCGTGCGACCAAGGAACACTCGATCGAGGACACGGCGCTCAAGACCAATATGGAAGCCGCCGAGGAAGTCGCGAGACAGTTGCGCCTGCGGGATCTTGCCGGCCTGATCGTCATCGACTTCATCGACATGGAGGACTACCGGAACAACCGGACGGTCGAGAAGCGCCTGAAGGAATGCCTGAAAAACGACCGGGCGCGTATCCAGGTGGGCAAGATCTCGGCCTTCGGGCTCCTTGAGATGTCCCGTCAGCGCCTGCGCGCCGGCGTGCTCGAGGGTTCGACCCAGTCCTGTCCCCATTGCGAGGGCACGGGCAAGATGCGTTCGGTAGAGTCGGCCTCTTTGCGGGTCCTGCGGGCCTGCGAGGAGGAAGGCATTCGTGAGCGGTGCGCCACCGCGACCGTCCGTGTGCCCCACACTGTCGCGCTCTATATTCTGAACCAGAAGCGCCGCCAGCTCATGGACCTGGAGCTGCGATACGGGCTTACGGTCGTGGTGGAGGCGGATCACACGCTCTACTCCTCGGAATTCCAGTTGGAGCGGGGCGAACTGCTGAGCGAGGACCGCAAAGCTCAGATTCGCGACGCGGCGATCAGCATGGAAACGGCCTATGAGGACGACGGCGAACCTCTTGGGATCACAGACGAGGCGGACGAAGACGAGGACGAGGTCGAGACCGGCGAGGTCGAGGTGGCGCCCGATGCCGACGCCCAGGACGAGGAGAGCGCGTCGGGCGACCGGCCCCGTAGGCGTCGGCGGCGCCGCGGCCGTCAGAACGGCGCGGAGGACACCGCCCCCGCCGAGGAAGCAGCGCAAAGCGCCGATGGCGGCAGTGCCGAAGAAAGCGAAGAAGGCGCCGGAGACGGACAAGCCGCAACGGATGAGGACGACGCCGATCGTCCCCGCCGCCGTCGCCGCCGGGGCAAGCGGGGGGGCCGGCGTTCCAAACGTCAGCCCAACCAGGTCGAGGCAGGTGACGAAAACCCAGAAGCCGCCGGGGTGGGTGCGGGTGACGATGACACAGGAGTGCCGGTCAACGGATCCGAAGGCCCGTTCGAGCCCCTACCGGGGGATAGTGCCGAACCTTTGTCCGAGGCGAGCCTCTTCGACGGTGGCCAGCACAACACGCACGAAGTCAGCGATCCGAGAACGGATGGTCCGGAAATAAACGGATATGACCCGGCCCCGAGCATGGCAGAAGCCATCACATCGCGAAGCGGCGAGGCGGGAGATAATGCCGCCGGCGAGACCGCGTCCCGCGAACGCCTGAAGCCCCCGCCGACGCGCGCTCCCCGCGAGAAGAAGCGCGGCTGGTGGCAAAAGCGGTTCTTCTGATGTCCTGATAGGCACGCTTAGGCTTAGAGGCGCCCAGGGTTCATGATTGGGGCGGGTCAAGGCCCGCCGCTTTCGGATAGGGGGATCCGTTCACCCATGATGGCTTTCCTGCGCGATCACTGGCTTGAAGTGGCCAGTATCATGGTGGCCCTCGCGGCGATCTCCGTGGCGGTCTGGCGGATCACGGCGAGCCGACGGGACGACCGGGAACGCTCCGCCCGCTCCACCTGGCGGGAATACAACATCCAGGCCCTCACCTATCCCCTCCTCGCCTATCCCGATCTTGACCGGATCAAGCAGGACCTGGAGGAATATGAGCGCTACGAATGGTTCGTTGCCTTTCTGATCGAGACCTGTGCGGAAATTCTGGCCACCATGAAACAGTCTCCCCTTGGCGTGCGCTGGGAGGATGTGCTGCGTCGGCACCTGTCCTTCCACTGGCGCTATCTCGAAAGCGATGATTTCAGGGGCCGGGTCAATGTATTGATTTCAGGCCGCCTCAAAAGGATCATCGAGGAAGCCAAGAGTTTCGGCCGCGACTATCACCACCAGAAATACGCTCATCAGCCTACAGATGAATGACAGGCCGTTGACGGATCTCAATCCGCGATACGGGCGACCGGTCGGGCCGGCACACCGACGACCGTCGCCCCCTCCGGCACATCCCCCGTCACGACCGCACCTGCCCCGATGATGGCATTGTCCCCGATGGTGACGCCCGGGACAATTGTCGCGCGCCCTCCGATCCAGACATTCCGTCCGATGGCGATCGGGCGTCCGTATTCCAACATCCGATCGCGCAGTGTGGGATCCCGGGGATGGTCAGCGGCCAGCAGTTGAACGCCCGGGCCAATCTGTGTCTTCTCCCCGATCGTGACGGCAACGACGTCGAGCACCGTGCAGCCGAAATTCATGAAGGCGCCGGCACCGATCCGAATGTTGTATCCGTAGTCGCAGTAGAACGGAGGCCTGATCGCCACGCCGTCGCCGACCGCGCCGAGCAGCTCCTTCAGAAGGGCCTCGCGGCCATCGGGATCGGCACCCTCATCGCCGTTGTAGCGCGCCATCCATGCGCTCGCCCGCCGACTGTCCTCGATGAGGGTGGGATCGGCAGCACAATAGAGATCGCCCGCGAGCATCCTCTCTTTTTGTGAACGGGGATCGGACGGTGATGGCAGCGGCGGATCGGATCTGTTCATGACACCTCCGTGCGGAGCAAACCCTCAAGCATTTTCATGAAACTCAGGCCCATGACAATGCTGGAATGCCATGGATTCGAGCGCGTTCCGGGCGGAAAACCGGAGCCCGTCCGGCGCCGGCTCGGATCCCCCATCACGACACGGCCGGTGCCTTGGCCTCGCTCAGTGCCCGGTGGATATACTGAACCACGACCGATCCCTCGCCCACGCCCGACGCCACGCGCTTGATGGAGCCCGAGCGCACATCGCCCACGGCATAGATCCGGGGCCAACTCGTCTCGTACAGGGACGGCATGCGATCAAGCGTCCATTGCGCCCGCACCAGTTCCAGATTGGCGATGTCCGGACCGGTCTTCAGAAAGCCCGCATCGTCGCGCGCGATGGTCTCCGGCAACCAATCCGTACAGGGCTTGGCGCCGATAAAGAGAAACAGGAACGGCACATCGACCGTGAACGTCTCCTTGTCGCCGGCTTTGGAGATGACCAGACGGCGCAGCCGCCCGTCCTCTCCTTCGAGCCCCGAGACGCTTGCCTCCGGGTGCAGATGAATGTTGGGTGTCTCCTCGAGGCGGCGCACAAGATATTCCGACATGGTGTCGCGGATGTTCTTGCGCCGGTAGAGGACATGGACCTCTTCGGCGGTGCCCGCCAGGTAAACGGCGCCCTGCCCGGCCGAATTGCCCGCGCCGACAATCGCCACCTTGGACCCGCTGCACAGCTGTGCCTCCATGGCCGTCGCGCCGTAATAGACGCCGCTGCCCTCATAGGCCTCGAGGCCCTCGATGGGCAGCCGGCGATAGTCGGCCCCGCAGGCCAGCACCACCGACTTCGTCACGATCCGCCGGCCATCGGCAAGGGTCAGGGTGTAACGCTCGCCCTCTCGGGCAAGCACCTTCGCGGTCGCCGGGGACGCCAGTTGGGCGCCGAATTTCTGGGCCTGGACCATCGCCCGTTCCGCCAGTTCGCGCCCGGAAATGCCGGTCGGAAAGCCCAGATAGTTTTCGATCTTGGAGCTGGTGCCGGCCTGGCCACCGGGGGCCGTGGCATCGAGGGCCACCACATCGAGCCCTTCCGAGGCGGCATAGACGGCCGCGGCAAGGCCGGCGGGCCCGGCCCCGACAATGGCCACATCGGTCTCGACCCCGTCAACAACGAGATCAAGGGCCAGCGCCGCGCTGACCTCGGCCGGCGTGGGCTTGATCAGCCGGGTGCGCGAGCCCGTGATCAGGAACGGTGCGTCGTCCCGGGTCAGACCCTGTTTTTCGAGAATGATCCTGGCATTTTCATCTGTATCAAGATTAACCCAGAGATGGGGCACGGCGTGCTTGGTCAACAGATCACGGATGGCGAAGGTATTTCGGTCATAGGCCGCGCCCACGAGCAGAACGCTCGCCCGCCCCGCATCCCGCGCCCAGGCCCGACGGGCCACCAGGGCGTTGACAAAAACATCCGACAGGCCCGACTGCTCGACCAGCAAGCGATGAAAGGCCGCGTAGTCGATATGCAGAACCTCGCCCGCCACCTCCATGCGGGCCATGGCGAGAGACGCGTGGCCCGTGATCAACGAGACATCCCCCGTGAACTGACCGGGCTCCAACCAGCCGACGCGTCGCTCTTCCCCGTGCTCGAACAGATAGACATTGAGCTGGCCCGACAGCAGCACGCAGCAATCGGGGCGCCGGTCTCCTTCATCGAACAGAATTTCACCGACCTCATGGTGGCGAACGGTGCCATAGGTCTTGAGGATGGCGATCTCCGCTTCAGACATGCGGTAGTTCATCATTGGGGGCGGCACAGTGCTCACGGGCAGGCTCCTTAAGCAATCAGATATGCGGTGGCGACGCAGAGGGGTGCGCGGGCTCAGCGCATCCCCGGCGCTTGGACAATGGGGCCAACGGCCCCGGGGTTCAATTCCGCTAAAAGGCCGCGCAAGAAAGGTCCCGCCGCGTCCTCCACCACAAGGCCTGAAGCCGTATTGGAAACCCGATATTGGACAAGTGCGCACGCTTCCGCTAAGACCACCCATCCCGGTCGTACACCCTTGGAGGACGCATCGGGAATCCTCAAGTCATGAAGGAGACTCTCATGAGCGAGACGCGCACGCTCAGTGCCCAAGCTCGCGACCGGGTCGGTAAGGGGGCCGCCCGGGCAACGCGACGTGAAGGCCTGATCCCCGCCGTCATTTATGGCGGCAGCAAAACCCCGGAAGCCATTGCCATCGATGTGCCCCAGATGGTCCGGGCCCTCAATGCGGGCAAGTTTCTGTCCACCGTGTTCATGCTGGACGTGGCGGGCAAGAGCACCCGGGTGGTGCCGAAGGACATCCAGTTCCACCCCGTGACCGACCAGCCCCTGCACATCGATTTCCTGCGGGTGGCGAAGGACGCGACCATTGCCGTGGCCGTGGCAGTCCGTTTCATCAATGAAGACAAGAGCCCCGGCCTGAAGCGTGGTGGTGTGCTCAATGTGGTGCGCCACGAAGTGGAGTTGGAAGTTCCCGCCAACGCCATTCCGGATGAACTCATTGCCGATCTGGAAGGCCTGGACATCAACGACTCGATCCACATTTCGGCGATCGCGCTGCCCGATGATGCGGCGCCGGTGATCAAGGATCGTGACTTCACGGTTGCGACGATTGCCGCGCCGGCTGGTGGGGCGGACGCTGCCGAAGATGAAGGTGGCGAGGAAGCCGCCGAGGGTGAAGGCGAAAGCTGATCCTTCGGGGCCCGAGGCCATGGGCTGACCGCCGAGCCATGACGGAGCCAGCAGGTGAAACTCTTTGTGGGACTGGGCAATCCGGGTGCGCGCTATGCCGGGCACCGCCACAATATCGGTTTCATGGCCGTCGACGCCATTGCCGATGACCATGGCTTCGCCGCATCCCGGAACCGGTTTCAGGGCGAGGCCCGGGAAGGCGCCCTGCCCTTGCCCGGCGGCGGTCAGGACAAGGTCCTGGTCCTTAAACCCACCACCTATATGAATGAAAGTGGCCGGGCCGTCGGTGAGGCGGCCCGGTTCTACCGCCTGGAGCCCGAGGACGTGATCGTCTTCCATGACGAGCTCGATCTGGAGGCGGCACGCCTGCGGGTCAAGCAGGGTGGCGGCAATGCGGGCCATAACGGCCTCAAATCGATTTCCGCCCATCTGGGCAATGACTATTGGCGGGTGCGCATTGGCATCGGCCATCCGGGCCAGAAGGAACGGGTGACGGGCCATGTGCTGGGTGATTTTTCCAAGGCCGAGCGGGAGGGCTGGGTCCGCGACCTGCTTGACGCCTTCGCGGCCGAGGCCGGCCTTTTGATCACCGCGCCGGGTGATTTCGCGCCGGCCGTGGCGCGGCGTGTCACACCGCCCGCACCGGCCAAACCATCAGACACAGGATAATCCATGCCCCGACGGGGCCATCGGGAGAGACGAGATGGGGTTCAAATGCGGCATTGTCGGCCTGCCCAATGTGGGCAAATCGACCCTTTTTAATGCCCTCACCCAGACGGCGGCGGCCCAGGCGGAGAATTATCCGTTCTGCACCATCGAGCCCAATGTGGGCGATGTTGCCGTGCCGGACCCGAGATTGTTTGAAATCGCTGATATCGCGAGTTCCGCCAATATCGTGCCGGCGCGGCTGACCTTTGTGGACATCGCCGGCCTCGTGAAGGGCGCCTCCAAGGGCGAAGGCCTGGGCAACCAGTTCCTCGCCAATATTCGCGAGGTTGACGCCATCGCCTATGTCTTGCGCTGTTTCGAGGATGACGACATCACCCATGTGGAAGGCCGGGTCGACCCCCTGGCCGATGCCGACACGGTCGAGACCGAGCTGATGCTCGCGGATCTGGAAAGCCTCGAAAAGCGCCGGCCCGCGCTGGAGAAAAAGGCCAAGGGGCAGGACAAGGAGGCCAAGGAAACCCTGGCCCTGATCGACAAGGCCCTGGCCCCCTTGCAGGACGGCCGGCCGGCCCGCCTGGCCGAGATCGAGCCAGAGGAGACCAAGGCCTGGAAGGCGCTCAACCTCCTCACCTCAAAACCGGTGCTGTATGTCGCCAATGTGGATGAGGGCTCGGCCGCCACGGGCAATGCCTATTCCGCCAAGGTGCTGGAACGGGCCGAAGCCGAAAGCGCGGCGGCGGTCGTGATTTCAGCCAAGATCGAGGCGGAACTCGCCACTCTCGATGACGCGGAGCGGCTCGACTTTCTCAAGGAACTGGGTCTTGAGGAGCCGGGGCTCGACCGGCTGATCCGGGCGGGCTATGGCCTCCTTGATCTCATCACCTATTTCACCGCCGGCCCCAAGGAAGCCCGTGCCTGGACCATCCGTAAGGGAACCAAGGCGCCGGGCGCCGCCGGCGTCATCCACACGGATTTCGAGAAGGGCTTCATCCGGGCCGAAACCATCGGTCACGGAGATTATGTCTCCCTTGGGGGCGAAGGCCCGGCCAAGGACGCGGGCAAGATGCGCCTTGAGGGCAAGGAATATGTGGTCTCCGACGGTGACGTCTTGCTGTTCCGCTTCAACACCTAAAGACTGAGAACAACCTGCCTTGGGGGAAACGGGGAGGCATCGAAAATGGCATTCTACGGACGGATGGGCGAACAGACGGCGGCAGACGGCGCGCGGATCGCCCATTACCACGTGACGCCGGAAGACATGGACCGGGGGTCGAGGCGGCGCGGCGCGCTCGTCCTCATTCAGGAAATCTTCGGCGTCACCGATCACATCAAGGAGCTGTGTGACAGCTTTGCCTGGGAGGGTTTCGAGGTCATCGCCCCGGCCCTTTTCGATCGCCAGGAGCCCGGTTTTGCCGTCGACTATGCCGTGGAGAACATTCAACGCGCCCGGGTCCTCGCCGATCAGGTGGACTGGGACGGGGTGACCGCCGATGTGGCGGCCAGCGTTGCTCTGCTGGCGGACAAAGGCCCGGTCTTCGTGATGGGCTACTGTTTTGGCGGCACGGTGTCCTGGGTCGCGGCGGCCCGGGTGCCCGGCATCGCGGCGGCCAGCGGCTATTACGGCCGGCTGATCGTCGATTTCGTCGATGAAGCCCCCCAATGCCCGATCATTCTCCATTTCGGCACCCAGGACACGTCGATCCCCATGGAGACGGTCCAGCGCATCGAAATGGCCCACCCCACGGTGCCCGTCTATCGCTATGACGCGGGCCATGGCTTCAACTCGGACCGGCGGGCGGACTATGACCCGGATTGCGCGGCCCTCGCCCGGGAGCGCACGCTGGCCCTGTTCACGGCCCATGGGGCGAAGTGACGGGACCGTCCGGCCTTGGATTAACAACGCAACGGGTTTGCGTGCGATGAACCCACTCAACGCCACGGGTGTCGCCGTTTTTGCCGCGCTGTGCCTTGCCGCGACGGATCAGGCATCGGCGCTCGAGGCGGATCGGGATACGAAGGATGAACCCAAAGACGTGCCGGAGGTATCCTGCGAGGATCCGGCCTTTCAAAAGGAGAAGAATCCGCTACCGATCGTCCGTGTAGCGCCGAACTTTCCCAAGATCCCTTCCGTGCGGAAGGTCGTCATGGTGCTCGCTTTCACGATTGCCGCCGATGGAACGGTCAAGGATGTGAGGGTGGTCGAGACAACGGATGACCGGTTCAACTACGCCGCCAAAAAGGCCGTCCAGGCGTGGCGCTATTGTCCGCAAATCAGGAACGGTCAGGCCGTGGAGCGAAAAAACATTCGGGTCAAGATCAAGTTCGAGAAAGACTATTGAGGCACCTCGACACCACCATGTCGAAGGCTCAGGGGTCTGGGCAGAAGGCTCAAACGCAGTCAATCATCAGACCACGTCTGATCGGAAAGACGGCTGGGCGTATCCGAGGCATAGGGCAGAACCAGATTGAAATTGACCATGCCCCGTCTGGACGGTTGAAGGTTCTTGGCCTGGTCATGGGCAGCGGCCAGCAGGTCGCTGTCAATCTGTGGGTTGTGTTTCAGAATTCTGCGCAGCTCAGCCTGCTTCATGGCTCATCATTCCCTGCTCAAGGCCCGGAGACCCGCCTTAGTGTGCAAGAAGGTCCTTACCCGGTTCTTAGCGGTGTAATCACTCAGGAGATCATAATAGTTTTTGACAAAACTGTTAAGGGTCTTGTCCGCGCCGAAATCGTCGATTTTGAGCTTGAGCCGGTCACTGTTGAGGGTATCCATGGAAATACCCCGGCCGTGGGAGTGCCAGATCTTGGGATCATTCAAGGTATTGGCGATCATTTCCGCCCGCTCTTCCTTCATTTTCTTGGTCACCGCCAAGCCTCTGCCGGCCGTTTTCTTCCAATCCTTGAATTTATATTTAACGAGCCATTCGCGGATCAAAGTGACCGATTGCTCCCGCGCCTGCTCGATCGAATAGAGCTCCGCCGCATCGAAATTGTTGATCATGAAATTGAGTTCCGCGGTCGTGATTTCGCCCGCCGCGCTTTTCTGGACGAGTTCTTCGTACTTTTCCAGATAGCCCAGCCCCGGCACCAGATTGCCGTTCGGCCCTTCCACTTGCGGGTCGATGGGGCCCAGAACGGAAAAATAGTCCATATAGATGCTGTCACCGCTCATGCACAAAATGGTGCCGGCGGAATAGGCGAAATTGGGCACGATGAAATCCACCGTCCGGTAGTGCTTGCGGAAGACATCGGAAATGCGCTCCGTCACTTCCACGAAGCCGCCATTGGTTTCCAGAACCACGGCAAGGCGCCTCTTTCGCGGGGACAAGCCTTCGATCTCCCGGCGAATGGCGTCATCCAGCCCGATGATGATCGGGCTCTTGATGAACAGAACATCCGATTCGAGATGGTCCCCCAGCTCCAGATTGCACCTGTCGAGCTTCCCCTCGACGAAACTATTCGCATCCAGACTTAACTTCATCCACGCCCCACGGGTCCATGTCTTGTTGCGTCCATGTCTCGTTCCGGCTTGCGGTGAGTGGCCCTCCCGACAAGCCTGTTGGCACTCAAGCGCTAAGCGGGCTGCACCCCGTGATGGACATCGTCGTCGCGCCGGCGCGCTCCTCCGTACCCACTCACTTGAATGTGTTCGATATCGATCAGCATCGCCTGAGGCTATATAGCATCGATCGCCATGGATAAGTCAATCTGTATGCGGCGGGCTGAAAGGCTCTCTGGCGCCGTTTCGGTTCTGGTGGAAGCGGCTTTGATCTTGTTGCGCACCGCGCGCCAATCAGTGGCTGCGCATGATCCGAATTGATCGCATCCTGCGCTAGCCTTTGTCCTGTTGACCGTAGGTCCGGAACTTCTCCAGTATGCGGGCCATCTCCCCATCATCGAGGACAAGACCGCCGCCAATGCTCAGGACCTGGACATATTGGGCGGCCACGGTCTCGACATCCTCGGCGAGATACAGCGCGTCTTCTATGGTGGCGCCATAGGCGACCTGGCCGTGATGGGCCATCAGACAGGCCCGTCGGTCCCTCAGGGCCGCCACGGCGCGCGCGGCCAGTTCCGCCGTGGCGAACGTGGCGTATTCGGCGCAGCGGATGTCCTCGCCTCCGGCGGCCGCGACCATATAGTGAAAGGCCGGAATGTTGCGGCGCGTGCAGCTCAACGCCGTCGCGTTCAGGGAATGGGTGTGAACGATGCCGCCGGCCTGCGGAAAGGCCCGATAGATGGCGTGGTGGAGATGCCATTCGCTGGAGGGCTTCAGGGGGCCGTCGGCGTTGCCGTCCTGTCCGACCACCACGATCTCGGATGGTGCCAGATCCTTATACGGAATACCGGATGGCGTGATCAGCATACCCCCCGCCGCGTCGAGCCGGGCCGACATGTTGCCCGACCGCCCCGGGGACAATCCGGCCGCCGCCGCCTCTCGCGCGGCATCCACAATGGCTCGACGTTTGGCGGCTTCATTCCGGCTGTCCATGGCATCACTCCGTGTCTGCGCGCTCCGGATAAAGGGCAAGAAGGCCTTCGCGGGAAGCGGACGTCACGCCCCGCTCCGTCACCAGGGCCGTGACCAGATGGGCCGGTGTCACGTCAAAGGCATGGTTCTCGGCGACGCTGCCGGGAGAGGAAATCTGAACCCGGACCATCTCGCCCGTCTCGGCCCGTCCCGTGATATGGGTGACCTCATCGGCGGACCGCATCTCGATGGGAATGTCCGCGCCGCTTTCCAGATCCCAGTCAATGGTGGAATAAGGCAGCGCCACATAGAAGGGCACGTCGTTGTCCCGCGCGGCCAGCGCCTTGAGATAGGTGCCGATCTTGTTGGCCACATCGCCGATGGCCGTCGTGCGGTCCGTGCCCACGATGCACAGGTCCACATGGCCCAACTGCATGATATGGCCGCCCGCATTGTCGGCGATGATGCGGTGGGGCACACCGTGACTGTTCAACTCCCAGGCCGTGAGGGCCGCGCCCTGATTGCGGGGCCGGGTCTCATCGACCCAGACATGGACCGGAATCCCTTCGTCATGGGCGCGGTAGATCGGCGCCAGCGCCGTGCCCCAATCGACCGTGGCGAGCCAGCCGGCATTGCAATGGGTCAGGATGCGCACGGGTCGATCGGGATGGCGCTCATGAACCTCACGGATCAGCGCCAGGCCATGCTCCCCGATCGCCGCGCAGGTGGCGACATCGGCATCCGCCATTTCCGCTGCCTTGTCATAGGCGGCTTGCGCCCGTTCCCCATGGGGACGATTGCGCAAATGGTCAAACATTTCCATCAAGGCCCATTGCAGGTTGACCGCCGTGGGCCGGGTCTGGAGCAGAAGATCATGGGCCCGGCCCAGGGCATCATCGGACGGATCCTGGAGCGCGGCCAGGGCCATGCCATAGGCCGCCGTGAGCCCGATCAGCGGCGCCCCGCGCACCTGCATACTGACGATCGCCTCGGCCGCCGCCTCGACACTCGTCAGCTCGGCGATCACGAATTCATGGGGCAGCCGGGTCTGATCAATGATCCGGACCGTTCGCCCATCCCCATCAAGCCAGATGGATCGGTAGTGGGTGCCGTCGACCTTCATGACACGTCCTTTCCCGTGATCTCGCCCCGCGCCGGTCCTGAGGGGCGGCGCGGGGCGGATCACCGATTGAGCCGGCCTATTCCCCCTCGAACTCGATCAGGGTCAGGACCGGTTTGCCGAGCGCTTCGAGGCGCTTGCGCCCGCCCAGATCGGGAAGATCGACAATAAAGCTGCAGGACGTGACGACACCACCGAGTTTCTCGATCAGGGCGATGCCGGCCTCGGCCGTACCGCCCGTGGCCAGGAGATCATCGACGAGCAGGACTCGCTCACCACCCCCGACCGCATCGCGATGAACCTCGACGACATCGGTGCCGTATTCGAGATCATACTGGTGGGAGATCACGTCATAAGGTAGCTTTCCTTTCTTCCGTATCGGGATGAACCCGATACCCAGGCGATGGGCGATCGCGCCGCCGATGATGAAGCCCCGGGCCTCGATGCCGGCCACATGATCCACCTTCTCCGGCCGGGCCGCCTCGACGAGTTCTTCCACCGCATGGGAGAATGCCGGGCCATCGGCCAGCAACGTCGTGATGTCCCGAAACATGATGCCGGGCTTGGGGTGGTCCGGAATGGTACGTATCTTGGCCCTCAAATCGACCATGCGGTCTTCTCCTCTCGTCCTAAGCCCTAACCGTTAGAGATTTCTCATCGTGCCCTGTAATACGCGCCCCGCCACGGCATCGAGCTTCGCAGCCAGGGCCGGATCGCGGGCCTCGGGCGCGGTGATCAGGGCCGTGTCCAGGACCGTTTCGATGCCGAGCGGGGACGGCTCGCGGGTCGGGCCAAGCTGTTCGGCCACGGCCGCCACAAGAGCGCGGGCCTTGTCCGCATTGGCGTGGAGCACCGCCACGACGGAGGCCACATCCACATTGTCGTGGTCTTCGTGCCAGCAGTCATAGTCTGTGACCATGGCGACGGTGGCGTAAGGGATCTCGGCTTCGCGGGCGAGCTTGGCCTCGGGCATGTTGGTCATGCCGATCACCGAACAGCCCCAGGCGCGGTAGAGCTCCGATTCCGCCAGGGAAGAAAATTGCGGCCCCTCCATCACCAGATAGGTGCCGCCTTCATGGACCGGCACGTCGATGTGCCGTGCCGCGGCCCCAAGGGCCTCAACGAGTGCGGAACAGACCGGGTGCGCCATGGAGACATGGGCCACGAGCCCTTCACCGAAGAAACTCTTCTCCCGCGCAAAGGTCCGGTCGATGAACTGATCGACGAGAACGAAGGCCCCCGGCGCCAGTTCCTCCTTGAGGGAGCCGACGGCGGACAAGGAAATGAGATCCGTCACCCCGGCCCGCTTCAAGGCGTCGATATTCGCCCGATAATTGATCGAACCTGGCGAATGGCGGTGACCGCGGCCATGGCGGGGCAGAAAGACAACATCGACCTCGCCGATCGTGCCGAACAGGAGATCATCGGAAGGAGCGCCCCAGGGGCTCGCCACGGGTTCCCAACGGGGATTCTTGATCGCGTCCATCTGATAGAGGCCGCTGCCGCCCACCACGCCCAAGACGCGTTTGTCGCCCATGGATCTCTCCCGATCGTTTGTCCCACAAGCCTTAAGGCATAGCGCGGCTGGCCCGCTTGCGCAAAAAGACGCGTGTTTCGCCGGGTCAAACACAAAACCAGGCACAAAAAAAGCCGGTCCCTTCAATCAGGACCGGCTTTGAACTGTCATTTCACGATCACGCGCGATGGCGCGAAACACTCAGTGATCCACGTCGCGCCAGACGCGCTTATAGGAGAAGTAGAGCAGCAGGGCGAAGATGGTGAGATAGATCATCACCATAAGGCCCAATCGCTTGCGTTCTTCCATTTTCGGATTGCCCGCCCATTCCAGGAACTGGGTCACGTCATAGGCCATCTGCTCGATCGAGGCCGTCGTGCCGTCCGTGTAAGCGATCTGCTCCTCATACAGAGGTTGCGCCATGGCGAACTTCTTGCCCGGATAATAGACGTTGTAATACTGGCCGATCGCGACTTCCTCGTCGGCCGGGGGCTCCTTGTAGCCTTGAAGGAGCGAATAGACATAGTCGGCACCGCCGTGGCGCGCCTTGGTGATCACGGACAGATCCGGCGGTAGGGCGCCGCCATTGGCCGCGCGGCCAGCATTGTCGTTCTGGTACGGATTGACAAAGGCGTCTTCCGGACGGCCCGGACGGGTCAGGGGCTGGCCGAATTCGTCGACCTCATTGCCGAATTCATCCGGACCCGCCGGAACATTATAGCTCGACGCGATGGCCTTCACTTCTTCCTCGGAAAATTCCGGTCCGCCCTCTTCCCCCAGATTGCGGTAGCGCATCAGGTTCATGGAGTGGCAGGCCGCACAGACCTGTTGGTAGACCTGGAAGCCCCGTTGCAGGGCGGCCCGATCATAGGTTCCGAAAAAGCCCTTGAAGGACCAGCCATCTTTGGGGCCGAACCAGGGTTCATGTTCGCCCGCCGCCGCCAGGGCCTGGCCCGGTTGGCCGGCCAGGCCGAGAACGAGGGCCGCGGCGAGGCCGACGGCACGGATGCGCAAGGTCACAGCGATCACGTCAAACCTCCTTTGAAGGTGCGGCGGCAGCCCCGTCCGGCATGGAGGACCCGCCTTTGCCCAGCACCGACGCGCTGATGCTGTCGGGCAACGGCATGGGTTTCTCCAACCACCCGACCACGGGCATGGCGATCAGGAAATAGGCGAAATAGAGCGCCGTCAGGATGGAACTGAAATTGGCAACGGACAGCCCGCCAAACACGACCTTGTCGGGCGTCTGCGCACCGGCCCAACCCAGAGCCAGGCACACGACGATGAACAGGAAGAACAGGATCCGCATCACCGGGCGATAGCGCAGGGACTTGACCGGCGAAGTGTCGAGCCAGGGCAGAAGCACCAGGATGCCGATCGAGCCGAACATGGCGAGCACGCCCAGGAGCTTGTCCGGGATAGCCCGCAGGATCGCGTAGAAGGGCAACAAGTACCATTCGGGAACGATCTCGGCCGGCGTGACCAGCGGATCCGCCGGGATGTAGTTGTCCGTATGCCCCAGAATGTCCGGCGCATAGAACACGAAATACGCGAACAGCATAACGAACAGGATCAGGGCGAACAAATCCTTGACCGTGTAGTAGGGGTGGAACGGCACCGTATCCTGGGGACCCTGCACCTCGATCCCGGTCGGGTTGTTGTTGCCCGGCACGTGCAGCGCCCAGACATGGAGGACAACGACCCCGAAGATCACGAAGGGGATCAGATAGTGAAGGCTGAAGAAACGGGTCAGGGTCGGGTTGTCGACGGAATATCCGCCCCACAGCCACTGCACCAGGGATTCACCGATCAGCGGAAAGGCGCTGAACAGGTTAGTGATGACCGTGGCGCCCCAGAAGCTCATCTGACCCCAGGGCAGCACATAGCCCATGAAGGCGGCCGCCATCATCAGGAGAAGGATGATCACGCCCAGGATCCAGAGCACCTCGCGCGGCGCCTTGTAGGACCCGTAGTAGAGGCCCCGGAACATGTGAAGATAGACGGCCAGGAAGAACATGGACGCGCCCACGGCGTGGATCGGCTGGATGAGCCAGCCGAAATTCACGTCGCGCTTGATCCGCTGGACGCTTTCAAACGCCAGATCCACATCCGCCGTGTAATGCATCGCAAGGATGATGCCGGTCACGATCTGTGTGACCAGGCAGAAGGTCAGGATGCCGCCGAACGTGTAGAAATAGTTCAGGTTCTTCGGCGTGGGAAAGTCGATGAAGCTGTCGTGCATCAACCGCATGATCGGAAGACGCGTATCCAGCCACCGCGTGAGCCCCGACTGGGGATTGTATGTGGACTCGTGAGCCATGAATATCACCCGATCCGGATGGTTGAATCGTCGAGAAATGCGTAGGGCGGAATCTCAAGGTTGCTCGGCGCCGGACCTTTGCGGATCCGCCCCGACGTATCGTAGTGGGAGCCGTGGCAGGGACAGAACCAGCCCTTGAAATCACCGGCATCGCCAAGGGGCACGCAGCCCAGATGGGTGCAGATGCCGACCATCACGAGCCATTCCGCCTTCCCTTCCTTGTGCCGCGCGTCGTCGGCTTCCGGGTCGGGCAGCGTGTCGACATCGACATTGACCGCTTCCGCGATTTCCTTTTCCGTCCGGCGGCGGACAAAAATCGGCTTGCCCTGCCAGAGCACCTTGATCTGCTGGCCCGGCGTCATTGTCGAAAGGTCAACCTCGATGGTGGCGAGTGCACGCACCGCAGCCGAAGGGTTCATCTGGTCGATGAAGGGCCAAGCCATCAGGCCTGCACCGACGGCACCGAAAGCACCCGTTGCGATGTAAAGGAAATCGCGCCGGGTCGTTGTGTCATCATCTGTTGTAGCGGACACCAGTCACCTCATTTCCCAAAGTGTCATCAATCGGCCGCCGAGATCGCCGCACCAAAAGCCACCGTGCAAGAACGATCAAGTTCATACGCTCACGCCAGCCAGCCCGATCACGGTGGATAGAATCCCTTGAGCCGGACCTTAACGACTTGACACGCTCGGGCCAAGTCATCGCTCGCCAAATCCCTCAAACCAGCGTGAATGGAGTATTGGCCCGCGTTTTTGGGCGTACCCCACACCCGCCTTGGGCATAAGCTTGCGTCTTCGCCTACTCGTGACGACTATTGATAAATGATCTCGTAACGCGTGCCAGGGGCACGTTGCCGCAAAGCGGTGGCGGCGGCCCATGGAGGTCCAAACTATCGGGGCCGTTCTGAGGAAGCGGAAGCCATGCGTCTGGCTCTGTACCAACCGGATATTCCGCAGAATGTGGGGGCGGTCCTGCGTCTGGGCGCCTGTCTGGATGTGCCCGTGGATGTGATCGGGCCTTGCGGGTTTCCCTTTTCGGATAAAGGTCTGCATCGGGCGGGGATGGATTATGTCGCGGATGCGGAACTCGTCCACCACGCGTCATGGGAGCGCTTCGTCGAGACCGTCGGGGAGACGAAACACCGCGTCGTCCTGATGACCACCAAAGCGGCCATCCCCCACGTCACTTTTTCTTTTCAAAAGACCGACATTCTTCTTTTCGGCCGGGAAAGCGCCGGGGTTCCCGACTTTGTGCACGCCCGCGCCGAAGCCCGGCTCGTCATCCCGATGGCATCCGGACGCCGCTCCTTGAATGTCGCGACAAGCGCCGCCATGGTGCTGGGCGAGGCGCTGCGTCAGACCGGGGGCTGGCCCGTTGCCCAGTATGCCGATCATCCGGATCAGGTTCAGTTAAGGGGAGAAACCGCGTCATGACCACCATCTCGACACCCGCCAGCCCCACGGCTCAGCGGATCGACCGGGCCGCGGAGGCCCAGGCGATCACCCTGCACCCGCCCCTGCTCGGGCCGGCCGCGGGCATGGAAGAACGCCAGCTCGTGGAGACACGGAAAGACCAGGCCCGCGAATGGTTCGAGGTCCTGCGCAATCGCATCTGCACTCAGTTTCAGCGCCTGGAAGATGATCTGAGCCCCCAATCGCCCCTTGCCGACATGCCGCCGGGCCGCTTCGAGCGGATCGCCTGGGACCGGCCGGACAGCGAGAACGAAGTGGGCGGCGGCGGCGGGGTCATATCGATCATGCGCGGCCGTGTGTTCGAGAAAGTGGGCGTCAATATCTCAACCGTCCATGGCCGGTTCTCCGAAGAATTCGCGAAGAACATTCCCGGCGCCTCCGAAGACCCCCGATTCTGGGCGAGTGGGATCTCCCTCGTGGCTCATCCCCGGTCGCCTCGGGTGCCCACGGTCCACATGAACACGCGCCACATCGTCACGACCCGGGGCTGGTTCGGCGGCGGTGCGGACCTCACCCCCATGCTCGACTACCAGCGCCACGAGACTTTTCCCGATGCGCGGGACTTCCATGCCGCCATGCGCGCGGCCTGCGATCCTTTCGACAAGGGCGCCTATCGCAAATACGCCCAATGGTGCGACGAATATTTCTACCTGCCCCACCGCAAGGAGACCCGAGGCATCGGCGGGATCTTTTACGATTATTTGAACAGCGGTGACTGGGAGCGGGATTTCCGGTTCACCCGTGTTGTCGGCGAGGCCTTCCTCCAGGTCTATCCGGTCATCGTGCGCCGCCGGATGAACGAGGCCTGGGCGCCCGAAGAACGGGAAGAACAGCGCGCGCGGCGCGGCCGCTATGTGGAGTTCAATCTGCTCTATGACCGGGGCACCCAGTTCGGGCTCAAGACCGGCGGCAATGTGGAAGCGATCCTCATGTCCTTGCCGCCCGATGTGGCCTGGCCCTGACCGGCGGCCTTGATGCGGGCTCAATCGCGGGAAAAGCTCCTCCCTGAATAGGGACGTAATCCGTGGCCTTTGCGCGATGGAAGCGCGCCCCGTATAAAGACGTCAGCCCCGAGCCGGTTCGGGTAAACGGTTAAGAACGGAGCATTCCATGGCCCGCTTCACGGTCTTCCTTCCCTTCGTCGTTGCTGTCCTGGCCCTTTCATCGCCCGCCCCCGCCGCCGATCTGTCGATCGAGGCCTTCATGGGGTCTTGGAAAGGATCGGCCATTTCCGAAAACGAGGTTTCCGTTCATTTCCACGTGGAAGCCCGGGATATCGGCGTGACCTTCCGGAAGATCGACACGGATCAATTCAAGATGATCTCCGAGACGATCCAACGGAAAAAGGGCGACCCGGAGAACCCGACCGAAAAGCTGAAAACCAGCGAAACGACCTTTGAAAAGGGTCAAAACGGCATCTGGTGGGCAACCGACAACGGCGATCCCCGCAACGGCGGTATCCTTCGCTGGGCGCGAATTGAAGAGAACGCCCTGATTGTTAATACGTTCGCGATCCGGGAGGACGGCAAATCCCAGATCCAGGCCCACCACCGGGCGATCACCGATCGGGGGATGGAGCTTGTGTTCACGAGCAATGTGGACGGAGAACTCATCCGTACCGTGAAGGGCCAGCTCGTCCGGGTTCAGTGACGGGCGTCATTTCCGGACCCACTCCGCCAGACGGGAAAGCAGCGCCGCCCGGTCGAGGGTGAAATCACTCTCGACCCAGGCCGCTTCGAGCTGCTCGAGCACCCGGCCCATTTCTGGCCCCCTGGGCACGCCCGCCGCGATCGCGTCCGCCCCTTTGAGGGGAAAGTCGGGCCTCTCCCACCGCTCAATGAAGGACAACATGTCCTTGGCGCGCGCGTCACTCACCGGGTGATCGCCCAGGGCTTGGGACAGCACACAATGCTCCCGGGCCACATCCCGGCCATGGGCATGGATCAGGCGCCGCAGCGCGCCTTCCGAGATCTCCATCGCGCTCGAAGTGACCACCTGGAAACCGTCCACCAGCTGGCGCGTGGCCGCATTGGACAGCCGCCAGCGGCGGGCCAGTGGACGCGGATCCTGAGCCACAAGAGCCGCA
Source organism: uncultured Alphaproteobacteria bacterium (assembly GCA_964522525.1). Taxonomy (GTDB): domain Bacteria; phylum Pseudomonadota; class Alphaproteobacteria; order JAJFIK01; family JAJFIK01; genus CAYUYV01. The sequence goes on from CAZFWG010000013.1 coordinate 18,935, forward strand.
AGACGGCGCACCGGCTCTGGCGCCAGTCCAAGACGCGTTTCCGTGTCGATGACCCGGCCGAGCCGCGCCAAATCGATCCCTTCGGGGATCAAGGCGTCCATGATGTTGCTGTCGGCCATGACCTCAAGGACGGGGACAGGCTTTCCGGCCGCCAACAGCTTCAGCATTTCCCGCTGGATGCGTTCACCGGAAAGTTTTTCAAGGCCCTGACGCTCTGTACGGGCGGCCGTCAGGCCCGCCGCGTCGAGCACGCCCTTGCCGTACCAGGCGTGCATCCGGAAAAACCGGAGGATGCGCAGGAAATCCTCGCGGATGCGGGTCGTGGCATCGCCGATGAAGCGGACGCGGCCCTTGGAAAGGTCCGCCACGCCCCCGACGCAGTCGAAAATGGCGCCGTCCTGAGCCGCAAAAAGGGCGTTCATGGTGAAGTCCCGACGCTGGGCGTCTTCTTCCCATTCTGACGTGTAGGCGATGGTGGCCCGGCGGCCGTCGGTCGCCACGTCGCGGCGCAGGGTGGTGATCTCGAAACCCTGCCCGTCAACGACCGCCGTCACCGTGCCATGGGCAAGCCCGGTGGGCACCGCCTTGAGCCCGGCGGTCTCCAAACGGGTGATCACGGTTTCCGGGGGATGGATGGTGGCAATGTCGACATCGTCAACATCAAGGCCCAGAAGGGCGTTGCGCACACATCCGCCCACGAACCGGGCGGCATCCTGCTCCGGGTCCTGGAGGGTGGCCATAAGACGGCGTGTGGGCGGCGCCGTCAGCCAGGGCGCTTCAGCGTCTGTCAGTCGTCGGATGGAGGACGTCACTGATCGTCATCATCTCCTTGGGGCTTCTTCTTCTGATCCTCTGTTTCTCCTTTTTCCGCCTCCGCGCCGGCGGGGGTCAGTTTGCCGGGGATCAGTTTGCCGTCTTCAAAGCGGGCGGGCGTGTAGGTCGCACCCGCCTTTTCCCCTTGGGTAAAGGCCAGGAAAAAGAAACTTATGGCCAAGGCGACAAACGCGACGCTGGTGCACAGGATCAACGGGGCGGGATTCCAGTTCGCCAGATCGAACGGATCGCGCTTGCGCACCACCCACAGATACAGGCCGAACAGGACGAAGGGCAGCAGCAGGATCAAGAGACGCAGCAGAAGAAATCTCAGCATTCCTCGAACAGCCTTTTGTAAAAAGCCACCAGCATCGCGGCGGTAGCGCCCCAAATATAGTGTTCCCCGAAGGGAATGGCGTAATAGCAGCGCAGTTGACCCTGCCATTCCACTTCATGGCACTGATGGTTCGTCGGATCCATCAGGAACGCCGCCGGCACCTCGAAGGCTTGCGCCACCTCACCCGGATCGATCAGGGGCTCGAAGGGTCCCTGGATAAGCCCGACCACGGGCATGACGCAATAGCCGGTGACCGTCTCATAGGGATCCAGAAGACCCAGAACCTCGACCCGGTCACGGGCGAGACCCACTTCCTCTTCCGCTTCCCGAAGCGCGGCCTCGATCGGGGTCGGATCGTGGGGCTCAAGCCGCCCGCCCGGAAAACTGACCTGCCCGGCATGGGACTTCAGATGGGCCGCCCGCAAGGTCAGCAGGATCGACAAACCCTCGGGCGTGTCGATCAGGGGCACGAGCACGGCGGCGGGTTTCAAGTCCGCCCGGTCCCGCCGGTCCAGGTTCAGATGGGCGTTCAGGTCATAGTCGCTCGCCATGGGCACGAGGGAGGCCAGATCCAGAAGATCCGGGGCCGGGGCAACCCGGTCGGCGATGCGGCGCAGAAGCTCGTCTTTCACGGCGGAAGTCCTTCAAAGCGAGGTCCGGGGCGCAGCGGCGCCCGTGGGGCGCCGGTTTTCCGGACAGATCCGCCGACGGCCAAGGGCGCGCGATCAGGTGAACGGCTCCACATCGTCAGCGGGGGAAAAGGGGAAAAAGGCGCCCTCGCTCCAGACACCGAAGACGCGTTCCCCTCCCATGTCGTGCACCACGCACAATTCGGCAAGGTCGTAATAGACAGGCCGCGAGATCAAGGCCTCGAGACCCCGGCGCACATGGACGTAAGGCGCCGGCTCCTGGGTCTCGGGATCCGTGACGACGCGCAGGGGGTTGTCGGGGCCCGCCACGACGCTGTCCCCCACCGATGTGGTGAAGGTCAGCCGCTGGGCCGTTCCCTCCCCGTCAACGGCCAGCGAAACGGCCAGAAAAGGCGCATCCTCCACGGTGATGCCGACCCTTTCGACGGGCGTCACAAGATAGTATCGGCCGTCGGGATCGAGCCGCAGGATCGTGGAAAAGAGCCGCACCAGCGCCGGCCGCTGGATGGGCGAGCCCAAATAGGACCAGGATCCGTCCCGGTGAATGCGGATATCGAGATCGCCATGATAGGGCGGGTTCCACAGGTGAACCGGCGGCAGGCCCCGCGTTTTCGTCTCGGTCTGCGATCGGGCTTCATCCAGGCCGCGCACGGGCGGCTCCTCGGAAGCCCCCGACCCGTTTTTCGACTGTTCAGACATGGCTCATTCCCGTTGGACCACGGACCCTAGCCGGAAGAACTAGCCATGGGATCCGGCACCCTTCATAATAGGGTCTGGTGCTGGATGGGGAAACCGGAATGCCCGAGAGCAAAAAGCCCGTGACTCAAGAGACCACGGCCGTGGTGCTTCGGGCCCTGCAGATCTCGAGTCTGATTATCATCGCGATGGGCCTGTATCTCTTCTGGGGTTCGCAATTGAGGCTCATCGGGCTTGGCGTCATCGCCTTCGGCATCGCGGACTTTTTCCTGGCCCCCCTCCTCTTGCAACGGGTGGTCAGCCGTCAGAATGACCAAAATACAGGGAGTGGTTTCTGAACAGGAAACCAATGCGCATCATGACCTCAACCACATCGGACGCTCGTCCCTCGAAAGTCGATGGCCTGCTCAAGAATGTTTTGATCTTCGCCATTCCGGCGCTTATCGCGCTGGGCCTTTATTTTTGGTTCGTACACGGTGAGATGATGATCGCCCTCATCCATTTCGCCCTGGCCGCCGTGGACGGCGCCCTGGCCTGGAGCTTTCTGCGCCGCCGCAAGCCAAGCCCTGTCGAGGGCTGAGCGCAAACAACCCGGTTCAAGCCCATTCGGACGCTCCGTTTTGAAACGGCGCGGCCGTTCGGCGTGTTGTGCGGGCACCGCAAATCCTAAAATCATCTAGAATAAGTAGACACGGGATAAGGATTGCTCGGGGTCGGATCGATTGGGAGGGTGAGATGGCGGAGGACAAGAAAGGGGACACCAACGGTGCCGTGAAGGTCGCCTTCCGGCTGCTGACGGTCAGTCTGGCGGTCGGGGTTGTCATTTGGTTCGTGATGATGGCGGTCGGCATGATCGCGGCTTTTCCCTGGGGTCTTCTAGGTCTCGTTCCCCTCGTCGGGATCGGCATCCTGCTCTGGGTCGTTGTCAAGGAGCGCCTGGACAATCAAGACGATGATTATTATTCAAAGAATGTGGACGAGTGATCGGGGGAGTGTCTCATGCTGATAACCAGTCAAGATCAGTTTGCGGACCGTCAGATCGCACAGACCCTGGGTCTCGTGAAAGGCAATGTGGTGCGCGCGCGGTTTTTCGGGCGGGACATCCTCGCGGCCCTGCGCACCATTGTCGGCGGTGAGGTTTCCGAATACACGAAGCTGATGGCGGAGGCGCGCGAACAGGCGCTCGATCGGATGATCGCCAATGCCGAAAAGCTTGACGCCAACGGCATTGTCACCGTCCGCTTCACCACATCCATGATCATGCAGGCCACGGCGGAAATCCTGGTCACGGGCACCGCCGTCCGCCTGAATTGACCAATTGCGGGCGTGTTTTGCGAGATGCCGATGGGGGGCACCATGGGAGCGAGAACAGGGGCGATCATCGCCGTCCTCATGGGCCTGTCGGCCATGCCGGTTTCAGGAGACGACAGAATGACCTCGGGATGGCGCACCTTGAGCGGTGAGCCACCGGCCGTCATCGCCCATCGCGGGGCGAGCGGTCTGCGGCCCGAACACACGATCGAGGCCTATACGCTTGCCATTGATCAGGGCGCCGACTGGATCGAGCCGGACCTGGTCGTCACCAAAGACGGTGTGCTCGTGGCCCGCCATGAGCGTCACCTCTCCCACACGACCGATGTGGCCGATCACGCGGTATTTGCCGACCGGCGCGTCACCAAATCCAGCAATGGACAGGACCTCACCGATTGGTGGGTGGAAGATTTCACCCTGGCCGAGCTCAAGACCCTGCGGGCCCGGCAGGCCCGGGAAGACCGGTCCAAGGCCTATGACGGGCAATTCGCCATTCCCACTTTCGCCGAGGTCGTCGCCCTCGCCCAAGCCCGCTCGACGCCGGATCGCACCATTGGCGTGATCCCGGAAACCAAGGAACCCGGCGCCTTGAGCGCTTTGGGGTTCGATATTGCCGGTCTCCTGATCGCCGAGTTGAAAGCGGCGGGATGGATGGATGAAAGCGCGCCTGTGATCGTCCAGTCCTTCGAGCCGGAGGTCCTGAAAGTCCTCAAGGACCGTCATCCCGTGCGCCGGGTCCAGCTGGTCTTTGCCATCTCCGACGGCAAGGAGGGGGTGAAAAGCAATATCCCCTTGGACCACATCCCGTCTTACGCGGCCGCCGTGGGGCCTCAAAAGACCTTGACCGTCACGCCCGCCGGCGCGTCCACGGATTTCGTGTCGCGCGCCCATGGACTGGGCCTTGCGGTCTATCCCTGGACCTACCGGGATGACGCCCCGCCCGAGGATGGGGCGGGCATCGAGGCCGAGCTTTCCCAGGCCTATGCCCTTGGGGTCGACGGCGTGTTCACCGATTTCCCCGCCACGGCCGTGGCCGTTCGCCGCTCCCTTGCCCCGACGGCGGCGGGGCAAACGGAGTGATCCTTCAAACCGGCTTGACCCACCCCATCGAAATTCGGCCTTAATGCCGCCACCCTCATTGTATGGGTGAAAGGATCGGGCTGCTTTTGGCACGTTTTGCCCTTGCGACCCGAGAAGATGGGCCTTTGCCCGTAAAACAAGGCATATAGTCACGCGGTCGGCGCCCATCCGCCGGCGCTGTTGGTCTGGATTGAACATGTCCCAAAAGACAAGACGGAAGGGCTCCCAAAGCCACGTGAAGGTCGTCGAAACCGTTGACGAAGATATCGTCGCCCAGGTCGGCGAGGCGGGCGATGCGCTGGGGCGTACCCGCGACGCCATTAGCGCGGTGATTTTCGGTCAAGACACGGTGATCGAGGAAACGCTGATCACTTTGCTGTCCGGCGGCCATGCCTTGCTCGTTGGCGTGCCGGGGCTCGCCAAGACGCGGCTCGTGGAAACACTCGCCCATGTGCTGGGCCTCGATGACAAGCGGGTTCAATTCACGCCCGACCTTATGCCCGGCGATATTCTGGGGTCGGAAGTCCTGGAGGAAGGCACCGACGGCAAACGCTCCTTCCGCTTCATTGCCGGCCCCGTCTTCTGTCAATTGCTGATGGCCGACGAGATCAACCGGGCAAGCCCGAGGACCCAGTCGGCCCTGCTCCAGGCCATGCAGGAACACCACGTGACCGTGGCCGGGGAACGTCACGATCTGCCCAAGCCCTTCCATGTGCTCGCGACCCAGAACCCGCTTGAGCAGGAAGGCACCTATCCCCTCCCCGAAGCCCAGCTCGACCGTTTCCTCATGCAGATCAATGTGGATTATCCGGATCTCGAGGCGGAGCGGCGCATGCTGTTGGCGACCACGGGTGCGGAAGAAACGGAGCTGACCCGCATCCTCGATGCGGACGCCCTGCTGGGCTATCAGGACCTCGTGCGCCGTCTTCCCGTGGGCGAAACCGTGCTGGAAGGCATCCTCGATCTCGTCCGCAAGGCGCGGCCCGGCGAGGGCTGTCTGGAGGAATTGCGTGAGCACATTGCCTGGGGGCCTGGCCCCCGCGCTTCCCAGGCCCTGATGCTGGGGGTGCGCGCCCGTGCCCTGATCCAGGGCCGTTTTGCCCCTTCCCTTGATGACGTGGTGGCCCTGGCCCATCCGATTTTGCGCCATCGCATGGCCCTGACCTTCGCCGCCCGGGCCGACGGGCGCAGTGTCCGCGACGTGATCGATACGCTCGTCAAGACGATCGATTGAGGACCGGCCCGTGACCTCCGCCGCGCCAGCCCCGGGCCAGAAGGCCCTCGCCTTGCGGGACACCGCCCATGGCCTGTCGCGCAGCCTGCCTCCCTTGCTGGTCGAGGCGGAGCGCATCGCCATGACCCTGGCGCCGGGCGTTCACGGGCGCCGGCGCGCGGGCGTGGGCGAGACCTTCTGGCAGTACCGACACTATGGCGACGGGGATCCGGCCAGCGCCGTCGATTGGCGCCAGTCGGCCCGCGGCGACCGGCTTTATGTCCGGGAAAACGAGTGGGAAGCCGCGCATACGGTCTATTTCTGGACGGACGGTTCGCCCTCCATGGATTTCGCGAGCCGCGAGGATCTGGAGACGAAACATCACCGGGCGGCCATCCTGACCCTGGCACTCGGCCATCTGCTGATCCGGGCGGGCGAGCGCATCGGGCCGCTCGATGGCCAGATCCGCCCCAGCGCCAGCGACATCGCCCTGCGCCACATGGCCGAAACCCTTTCCCTGTCCCCTGCCCTGCCTTTGGGCGAGGTGCCCAATCCCGTCCGCCTGCCCCGCTTCAGCCGGGTGATCCTGATCAGTGACTTTCTCATGGATCTCGAGATCCTCAGTGCCCGGCTCCGGGATTTCGGAGGCCGGGGCACCCATGGCCATCTTGTCCATGTCCTTGACCCGGCGGAAGAAGATCTTCCCTATACGGGACGCACCGAGTTCGAGGATGTGGAGGACAACACCACCATGACCTTGGGCCGGGCCGAAGCCGTGCGGTCGGCCTATCAGGAAAAGATGCGGGACCATCGGCAGGCGCTTCAGGCCATCGCCGCGCGCTGGGGGTGGACAGTGACGGGTCACCGCACTGACGAACCGGCGCGCAATGGTCTCGTGAAACTCTATAATCTTGTTGCCGGCTCGAAGGTTCGTGCGGGACTGTGACGCCACGGCTCCCGCCGGCGCCACCGACCACTGAATACGGAATGATGTTGGGGCTTCAGGCCCGATCCGCTCCAGCGCCGAATGCGCTCAAGGGGAAGACCGATACCGATGCTGACACTTGGTGCGCTGAGTTTTACAACGCCCCTTGTCCTTCTTGGCCTCGCCGCCTTGCCGGTCCTGTGGTGGCTGCTCCGGGTCTCCCCGCCGGCGCCGCGCAAGATCCGTTTCCCGGCCTTGCGCCTGCTGCTCGGCATCACCACGCGGGAGGAAACGCCGGCCCGCATGCCCTGGTGGCTGCTCCTGTTGCGCATGGCGCTGGTCACGCTTGTGCTCCTGGCCCTGGCGGGGCCCGTCTGGAACGCCGATCACGGCCGATCCCATGGCGGCCCCCTGGTTGTCGCCGTGGACACGGGCTGGGCGGCGGCGCCAGGCTGGGAGAGCCGGCGGCGCGTCCTCGACAATGTGCTGGGCGCGGCCGCGCGGGAGCGCCACGACATCGTGCTCATCCCGACGACGGCGCCCCATGCCTCGACGTTGACACCGGTCAGCGCGGAGGAAGCCCGCCGCGCCGCCGACCGCTTGGTGCCCAGACCTTTCGCACCCGACCGGGCCGGCTTGATCGCCCCTCTCGAAGCCCTCAAGGAACAGTTCGAGGCCTCGGGCAGCGCCGCCCGCGCCCTTTGGCTGTCGGACGGCTTTGACTATGCCTCGGGCGAAGCGTTTGCCGCTGCCCTGGCCGCGATCGGTCCCCTGACGGTCATGGTGGAGCCGGAGGACGCACGCCCCCTCGCGCTCAATGGACCGGAGACCCAGGGCGATGAAATCACCATTCCCGTCATCCGGGCCGCCGACGGGGCCCGGCGGGCGCGCGCCGGTGACGTGACCTTGCTGAGCACCAATGGCCGCTTGCTGGCCACGGTCCCTTTCGGCCTGGAGAGTGACGCGACCGAGACCACGGCAAAGGTCTCCCTCCCCCTCAATATCCGCAATCGTGTCTCCCGCATCATGCTTGCCGACCCGGCCGTGGGTCCCTCCGCCGCCGGTGTGTTTCTGCTCGATGGCCGGTGGCGCCGCCGCCCCGTGGGCCTGATCTCGGGCGCCGGGGCGGAATCCACGAGACCGCTGCTGTCGGATCTCTACTATCTGCGCCGGGCCCTTGCTCCTTATGCGGATTTAAGGGAAGGCCCCCTCGCCGATGTTCTCGCCAGCGGCCTTGCGGTTCTGATTCTGTCCGATGTGGGACAAATCGTCGGCGACGACCTCGACCGCGTCAGCAGTTGGGTCGATGAGGGCGGCGTCCTCGTCCGTTTTGCCGGCCCCAGGCTTGCCGGGCGCAGCGACGATCTGATTCCCGTGGCCTTGCGCCGGGGCGGCCGCGCCCTCGGCGGCACCTTGTCCTGGGACACACCGCAAAAGCTCGCGCCCTTTCCGCCGTCAAGCCCTTTTGCCGGTCTGGCCTTGCGCGATGAGATCATTGTCGAACGTCAGGTCCTGGCGGAACCCTCGCCCGATCTCGACGCCCGCACCTGGGCCCGCCTCGCCGACGGCACGCCCCTCGTGACGGCTGACCGACGGGGCCGGGGCTGGATCGTGCTCGTCCATGTCACGGCCAATCAGGACTGGTCCAATCTGCCCCTGTCGGGCCTGTATGTGGATATGCTCCGCCGTCTGCTCGATCTGTCCTCCGGTGTTTCGGGGGGCGTGGCCGCCGGATCCGGCACGGCCGCGCGCCCGCCCGTCCGTCTGCTCGACGGCTCGGGGTCCCTCGTTCTGCCCACGCCCGAGGCCCTTCCGCTCGATCCTGCGCAGCTGAAAGAGCCCCCTGACTATCGCAACCCGCCCGGTCTCTATGGTCAGGACGGGGCGGAACTGGCCTACAATCTGGCCCCTGCCCCCGGATCCTTCCGGGTCCTGCCGGCACTCGGGCGCAACACCCGGATCAGTGGCTATGATACGACGGCCACGGCGGATCTGCGGGCGTCCTTGTTCCTCGTCATTCTGCTCATGCTCCTGGCCGATCTCGGACTCACGGTGGGCCTGACCGGTGAGGCGGCAAGGCTCAAACGGTTGGTGGGCGGAGCGGCGACCGCGCTTACGCTTTTGTGTCTCCTGCCAGATCAGGCCCAAGCCCAGGAAGCCGAGGATGCCAAGGCGACAGCCCTGACCCGCACCACCCATCTCGCCTATGTGGTCACCGGCGACGGTCCCTCTGATGCCATCGCCCGCCAGGGCCTCGCCGCGTTGAGCCAGGTCCTCGCCGCCCGTACAGCCTTCGAGCCGGGCCAACCCGTGGGCGTTGATCCGGCGACGGATCCTCTCGTGTTCTATCCCTTGATCTATTGGCGGATCACGGACCACCCGCAGCCGATCGGTCCCGAGGCTCTGCAGGCCGTGGATGTCTTCATGAAGAATGGCGGCACCGTCCTTTTCGACACGGCGGATCACGGGGACGGCGTGCGCGGCCTCGACGCGGCGGGCCTCGACACAGCCCGAGGCCGGCTGCGCGAGATCCTGGACGCACTCGACCTGCCGCCCCTTTCCAGCGTTCCGCCGGGCCATGTGTTGCGGCGGTCCTTTTATCTGTTGCCGGAATTTCCGGGCCGCTTCGCCGGGGGCCAGATCTGGGTCCAGGCGCTGTCGACCAATGCCGTGGACGCCACCACGCCCCTCGCAGGAGCGCCGACCCGCCATGACGGGGTCACGCCGGTGATCATTGGGTCGAATGATTGGGCCGGCGCCTGGGCGCGGGACCGCACCGGCAATCCGATCGCCGCGACGGTTCCGGGCGGCGAACGGCAACGGGAGATGGCCTATCGCTTCGGCATCAATCTCGTGATGTACACGCTGAGCGGCAACTACAAGGCTGATCAGGTCCATCTGCCCGCGATCCTGGAGCGCTTGAGCCAATGACCTGGGATCTCCAATTCGCCCCTCTCCTGCCGGAAGTCCTGGTCTGGTCAATCGCCGGTCTGGCGGTTCTGCTCCTTGCGGCGGGTCTCTTTCTCCGGGTCCGGGGCCTGTGGCTGCGCATGCCCTTTGTCCTGCTTTTGGTCCTGGTCCTGCTCAATCCCATTCTGCGCCAGGAGGATCGCGAGCCCATTCCCGACGTGGTAACGGTCGTGGTTGATGAAAGCCGCAGCCAGACGATCGGTGAACGCCAGGATGTCACGGACATGGCGCTTGAGGCGCTTGAAGGCCGGCTGGCACGGGATGGCGGTCTTGAGGTCCGCGTGACGCGGGGCGGCGCCCGCGCCGAGGACAGCACCGACCTCTTTGCCGCCCTGAAGGCCACAAGTGCGGATATCCCGCCCGACCGGCTGGCCGGCGCCATTCTGATCACGGACGGGCAGATCCACGACGTGCCGGAGGACGGACGGATCCCCGGTTTCGATGCCCCCGTCCACGCCCTGATCACGGGCCGCCAGGATGAGCGCGACCGCAAACTGACCGTCGTCAACGCCCCCGCCTTCGGCATTGTCGGCGATACGGTGACGATCCGGTTTCGGATCGAGGATCTGGGACCGGAAAGCGAGAGCAAGACCCCACGAGCACGCCAGGCCCGCGGTCAGGCTGGCGCAGGCCAGGCAGATGTCACCGTGCGCCTTGACGGCACGACCCTCCTCACCCAGCCTGTCCCCTTGAACGAAGCTATCGAATTCGCCGTGCCCATCGATCATTCGGGGGCGAATGTCCTTGAACTCGAAGTGACTCCGGCGGACGAGGAACTCACGCTCCTGAACAACCGCGTCGCCCTGTCGATCAATGGCGTGCGCGACCGGTTGAAGGTGCTGCTCGTGTCGGGTGAGCCCCATGCCGGTCAGCGGACCTGGCGCAATCTCCTGAAATCGGACCCCGCCGTCGATCTCATTCACTTCACCATTTTGCGTCCACCGGACAAGCAGGACTTCACCCGGCCCGACGAACTGGCCCTGATCGAATTCCCCACGGACGAACTCTTCGACAAGAAGCTCCACGAGTTCGATCTCGTGATCTTCGACCGCTTCAAGAGACGTGGTGTTTTGCATCCGGCCTATCTGGGCAATGTGGCACGCTACGTTGAGCGGGGTGGTGCCCTGCTCACGGCGGCGGGTCCGGCCTATGCCACCGTCAACAGCGTCCACCGCACACCGCTCGCGGCCGTGCTGCCCGCAACGCCGACCGGGCGGGTGATCGAGCGCGGCTTTCGCCCCCGGGTGACGGGTCAGGGACGCCGCCATCCGGTGACCGCCGATCTGCCCGGCTCAGGAGACGGAGCGGATGTGGACCCGACCTGGGGGCGCTGGTTCCGGGTGATAGAGGCCGCCCCCGACCGGGGTACGGTGACCATGACGGGTCCGGATGACCGGCCCGTGCTTGTGCTTGATCGAACGGGGGAAGGCCGCGTCGCCCAGTTCCTGTCGGACCATGCCTGGCTCTGGGCGAGGGGTTTCGAATCGGGGGGACCGCAACAGGAGCTGCTGCGCCGGTTGGCCCATTGGCTGATGAGGGAACCCGAGCTCGAGGAAGAAGTGCTCTCGGCCCGGAGCATGGGAGAGAAACTCGAAATCCGCCGTCGGACCATGGCCGATGCGGTGCCACCCGTGACCGTGACGAGCCCGTCCGGGACACAAACCACCTTGACCCTGGAGGAGATCAAGCCCGGGGAGTGGCGCCAGACCATGGACACGGATGAAATCGGTCTGTTCCGTCTGGAAAGCGACGGGCTGTCGGCTGTGGTCGCCGTTGGCCCGCTGAACAGCCAGGAGTTTTCCGACGTGCGGGCGAGCGCGGAACCTCTCGCGCCCGTTGCGCAGGCAAGCGGCGGCGGCCGGTACTGGATCGCGCGCCAGGGTCCGGACTCCTTGAGGCTCCCCGCCTTGCGTCGGGTCCGCCGGGGCCGGGACATGGCCGGTCCCCGCTGGCTCGGGCTTGTCGACAATCAACGCTTCGAGGTCAAGGCGAGCCGGGAAGTCACCCTGGTTCCCCCCCTGCTTCTGGCCATTCTCCTTGCGGGTACCCTGATCATCGGCTGGCGTCTCGAAGCCCGTTAACCCTAACGGCAGAAGCATCCGCCGCCACCATTGGCTCCCGCGTCAGAACACGCTATACTCTCATCGAGAGGCTGGCGCCATTCATGCGCGCATAGCCCGGGGCAACATAAAATAGGGACACCGCGGGACCGATGGGCTGTTTCAGGACAACTTTCCTTGTATTGACATTTCTTGTTTCCACATTTGGCGCCGGTCAGGCGAGCGATCAGCTTCCCGTTGAAGCCTTCGGCAATCTGCCCCTCGTGACGAACGCTCAGCTTTCACCGGACGGAAGCCATGTGGCGATCGTGCGCACCTACAAGGATCGCAATGTTGCGCTCATAACGCCCCTCGGCGGTGGAAACCCGGCGGCTTTCCAGCAGGAAAATGCCCGGATCCGGAACATCTTCTGGATCACCAATGAACGGGCGCTGATCGCCATGGACTCCAATGCCTTTGTTCGTCAGTACCGTGATACCGTTCAGCTCTCCCGGCTCGTCTCCGTGAGCACGGATGGCAAGGACATCGACATGCTGATGCGCACGATCAAGGGCATGGGCAACCGGCAACGCCAGGGGAGTAATCTCGCCAGCAGCACCGGCGGTGTCGTGCCCCAGCATCAGGAGTTGATGTCGCGCAATCTCTATAAGGGCAAGGAGGCCCTCGTCGAGGCGTGGACCGGCGACACCTCCCATGTGTTTCGAGTCTCTCTCAGAAACGGCGCCGCCCAACTGATGAAACGGGGCGTTGGCTATAAGAGCGACACTCCTCTGGACAATCGCACCTACACAAAATCCTGGATGGTGAGTCCGGATCACAACGCATGGCTGCGCTGGAACCAGAACAATCGAAAAGACGCTCTGCAAATCGTTGAAGTGCAGATCGATGGCGGCAAATGGCAGCAAATCGATTCCTATGGCATTGGCAAAAACCCGACCTATGGGATCCTTGGGTTTGGCGCCGATCCGTATGTCCTCTATGTGACCGCCAATCGCGAGGATGGGCCCAGCGCCCTTTTTGAATATGATCTGAAGGCCAACAAACTTGGCAAAATGGTCTATGGTCATCCCGACCATGGCACCCAAAGTGCCATCATCGACGATCGCACGGGCAAGGTGCTGGCTGCCCTTTACCAAGACGACCAGCGACGCCAGCATGTCATCGATCCGGACCGCGCCAAGCTTCAGGCCCTGATCGACCGCACCTTCGACAGAACATCCGTCAATCGCATTATTTCGTCGACGGATGATAGGGAAACCCATGTGGTTGTCACCAGCGGCCCGAGCACGCCGGAGACATTCTACATTGTCAATCCATCGAAGATGCAGGCCAACGTGCTTGGCGAAGCCTATCCGGATCTGGCGAATGTGCCGCTTGGAAAGGTCACGGCGCTGACCTATGAGGCACGGGACGGATTGCCCATCCGGGCCTATTTGACCACGCCTCCGGGTACCAACGCCGAAAATCTGCCGACGGTCATTCTGCCCCATGGCGGACCCCATTCCCGGGACCTCATGGAATTCGACTATCTCGCGCAGTTCCTTGCCAATCGTGGCTATGCCGTGTTGCAGCCGAATTTCCGGGGCTCCACCGGCTATGGTGCCAAATTCCTCGAAGCGGGTTATGGCGAATGGGGCGGCAAGATGCAGGACGACGTCACCGATGGCGCCCGCCATTTGATTGATCAGGGCATCGCCGATCCGGAACGGATGTGCATCATGGGTTGGTCCTATGGCGGGTATGCGGCCCTCATGGGCGGCGTCAAGACCCCCGATCTCTACCGCTGCATCATTTCGATCAACGGCGTGTCCGATCTCATTGATCTCTTGTCGGAGGAAAACAACTCGACCTCGAAACAGTTCTGGGCGCAATCCATCGGCAGCAGAGGTCGCAACCGGGACAAATTGAGAGCCACGTCTCCGGCGCGCAATGCCGAACAATTCCAGGCTCCTGTTCTCATCGTCCATGGCCGTGACGACAAGGTCGTTGAATACAGCCAAGGCCGGAAGATGGAACGGGTTTTGAAGAAAGCGGGCAAGCCTGTGCAGCTCATCACCCTCGACGGGGAGGACCATGGGCTTACCAGCAGTGATTCCCGTATCGCCGCCTTGAAAGCGGTCGATGTGTTCCTCAAGGAACATCTGGACCCTGGTGGCCACTAATCCCGCGCAACGCTGATCCGCCCCCGGATCAGCGTTTCGTTCCGCCCCTTCAGAGAACGCACCAT
>CAZFWG010000013.1:33316-66252 GCA_964522525.1 uncultured Alphaproteobacteria bacterium
AGCCCTCGCGCAGCAGATAGCCGGACCGGGCGTGGCGGCCGGGTCCAAATGTCGTTTCCAGAAGATGTTCGATGGCTCCGGTGTCACCGGTGGCTTCAATCCGTATCGCGACCATGGCGCTGCTCGAGCTTTCGTAATGAACGGGGACATGAAAAAAGGGCCCGGCTGGGGCCCTGTCCCGCATTCATCCGCCCGTGCATGGCACGCGCCAGAAATTCAGCGACGACGGTGGCCCACTCCGCCGGGACGGCGGCGGCGAGGACGGCACGGTCGTCGGGACCGGTCATATATCGCCAAAGGGGCCATGATTTCTCATTCCAGATGATGCGTACGAAGCGCGTCGACACACGTCACGTGCCGGGCCCAATGCCCAGCCAGACGACTATGGGTCAAACGACCATCCGGGCCAAGCCCTTTTTGCATCCGCCCTCGACGCCCTGCGGATTGGCGCGCGCCGCGCAATCGTTTCATAATCGGCTTCAACTACGTCAAAGCGACCGATCCAAAGGAGGCACGTCATGGCTGGTGTATTGCAGGATAAGATCGTTCTGGTCACGGGAGCGGGCCGCGGCATCGGTCGGGAATGCGCCCTCTTTGCCGCCCGGGAAGGGGCGCGGGTCGTGGTCAATGATCTGGGCGGAGCCGTGGCCGGCGGCGATGCAGGCGATGCGGGTCCGGCGGGAGAAGTCGCCAATGAGATCCGGGCACTCGGCGGTGAGGCCGTCGCCAATTCGGACAGTGTGTCCGACCCCCAAGGCGCCCGGCATATGGTGACCCAGGCGCTCGACACTTTCGGCGGTCTCCATGCGGTGATCAGCCCGGCCGGCATCCTGCGCGACGGCATGTTCCACAAAATGCCCGACGAGGATTGGGAAGCCGTCATCAATGTCCATCTCCATGGCAGCTACAACATGGCCAAGGCGGCCATCGCCCATTTCCGGAACCAGGAGGAAGGCAATTTCGTTCTGTTCACCTCCACATCCGGCCTGATCGGCAATATCGGTCAGGCGAACTATGCCGCCGCCAAGATGGGCATTGTGGGCTTGAGCCGGATCCTGGCCATGGAAGGCGCGATCAAGAATGTGCGCTCCAATGTCATCGCGCCGTTTGCCTGGACCCGGATGATCGCCACCATCCCCATCAAGGACGAGGCCTCCGCCCAGCGCGTGGAGCGCATGAAGAACGCCATGCGGGCCGATCAGGTGGCCCAGACGGCCGTGGCTCTGGCCTCGGCTCAGGCCCATGATGTCAGCGGACAGATCTTTGCTGTGCGCGGCAATGAGGTGATCCTGTTCTCCCAGCCACGGCCCGTGCGCTCCATGGCCCGCAGCGAGGGCTGGACGCCGGCGACCCTCCTCTCCCACGCCTTTCCGGCCATGGCCGGCGACATGACGGATCTGGGCGCCACGACCTCGGTCTTTCCCTACGAGCCGGTGTAACGCACCGCTTGTTCACGGCAGGGAAACAGTCTTTTGCCGGAAAGGGGGATGATGCCGGCCGGCACGCGGGCCATATTTGCTTCCAGGTGATGGGGGATCGGGTGGATCCCCCGTGGAAGCAAAGGAGACAGGCCATGATCGACATGCGTCCCTTCACGAGCCTGGGCCGGGTGGATGCGGGCTGGCTCACCGCCCGCCACCATTTCAGCTTCGGGCATTATTTCGATCCGGATCGCCTCCATTGGGGCGCGCTGCGTGTGTGGAACGACGACCGGATCGAGCCCCATACGGGCTTTGGACGCCATCCCCACCGGGACATGGAAATCATCACCTATGTGCGCAACGGCGCCATCAGCCACCGGGACAGCCTGGGTAATGCGGGCCGCACCGTGGCCGGTGACATCCAGGTGATGTCGGCGGGCAGCGGCATCGAGCATGAGGAGATGAACCACGAGGATGACGTGACGGAGTTGTTCCAGATCTGGCTCCTGCCCCGGGAAAACGGCGGCGCGCCCCGTTGGGAGACGGCCCAATTCCCCAAAAGCGAACGGGCGGGCCGTCTGATCACCCTCGCCTCCGGCCGGGAAGACCGGTCCCAGGATGTGCCCCTCATCCGTCAGGATGCGGCTCTTCTGGGCGCCACGCTCACGGCGGGCCAGTCGGTGGTTCATGCGCTCGAGCCCGGGCGTCACGCCTATCTCGTCCCGGCGGAAGGCCGGATCACGGTCAACGGTCATGAGGCAAGGCCTCGGGACGGCATTGCCGTGCGGGATGAAGACCGGATCGAGATCCGGGCGACGACCGACAGCGAGATCGTCCTTGTGGATACGATCTAGACACTGCTGAACCTTCAGCGGCGGGGTGGACAGGTGTCCCCCCGCCCTCCTTTCACACGGCCAATCGGGAGAACATCATGGGACTGCTTGTTGACGGAAAATGGGTTGATCAGTGGTATGATACCAAATCCACCGGCGGGCGTTTCGTGCGCCAGGACTCCGCTTTCCGGAACTGGCTGACTGCGGACGGCTCTCCCGGACCCACAGGCGCGGGGGGCTTCAAGGCGGAAGCGGACCGGTATCATCTCTATGTGAGTTACGCCTGCCCCTGGGCCCATCGAACCATGATCTTCCGCAAGCTGAAAGGGCTTGAGGACATGATCGGGCTGACGCCGGTCGATGCCTTCATGGGTGAAGAAGGCTGGACGCTGGGCCGGGAAGACGGATCGCCCAGCGACACGCTCAACGGCGCCACCCGTCTCTATGAAGTCTACCAGCGTGCCGATGCCCATTATACCGGGCGGGTCACGGTTCCCGTCCTTTGGGACAAGGAGAAGGCGACGATCGTCAGCAATGAATCGGCGGAAATCATTCGCATGTTGAACAGTGCCTTCAACGGTCTCCTGCCGGAAGACAAGGCCGCGATCGATTTCGCCCCTTCCCTGTATCTGCGTGAAATCGACGAGATCAATGCCCTTGTCTATGACCGGATCAACAACGGGGTCTACAAGTCCGGTTTCGCGACAACACAGGGGGCCTATGAAGAAGCGGTGACGGCCCTATTCGACGCCTTGGATCAGATCGAGGAGCGCCTGTCACGCCAGCGCTACCTGGTCGGCCCGGCACTGACGGAAGCGGACTGGCGGCTGTTCACCACCCTTGTCCGTTTCGATCCGGTCTATGTGGGTCACTTCAAGTGCAACATCCGTCGAATTGCGGATTATCCTCAGCTATCGAATTATCTGCGGGATCTCTATCAGATGCCGGGCATCGCGGAGACCGTCCGCTTCGACCAGATCAAGCGCCATTACTATGAGAGCCACAAGACCATCAATCCGACAGGCGTCGTACCTATCGGCCCGGCCCAGGACCTGACTGCCCCCCATGACCGGGACCGGTTTTCCTAAAGTGCATTCAGGCGTGGGGCAGAGCCGAACGGGCACCGCTTTTCCGCCCTGCATGCGCTTAAAGCCATACGCTCAAACCGACGTGACAAGAGCATCTTCATGAACAGGCGTGTGTTGAAGATGCCCTAGCGTCCTGTCTCCTGGGGTCTTGTGGGGGTCGCGTCGGTCAGCCACCAACCGGCGATCAGCATCCAGAGCATAAAGACGAGTTCGCCCAGGGCAAACAGCATCAGCCAGCCCAGCGACAGTTCAGGCACCAGATACTGCGCACCATGAAGGAGCACATAGGAGGCGCCGGCCAGAATGACGGCCGCGCCGGTCCATCTGGGGACGTGGGGCGCCCGCCAAATGGTCACGCCCAGGACCAATAAGTGAACGCCGAAAAACAGGAGCGCGACAGCGGTTATCGTCCCTGCGCCGGACAATTGAAAAAGTACCTGCGCATGCAACACCGCAGCGTCCACTTGCCCGTTGAAATCGGACGATGTGGCAAGATCATAGGCCTGGAAGTATGACATCAGGCCCATAAAGGCCAAACCGGTATAGACAAGCCGCATCCACGCCGTGAGCAATGACAGCGCCGGCTGTCCGGGTCGCAACAGCCAATACAACGCCCACGCGACCACCACGTCCATGACATAGGTGACAAACAAGAGGAATGTGCCCACGAGATAGGGCATCCCGTTGGTTCGCAAGCGTTCGACCGTCGCAGCGCCGTCACCGTCGACAATACCCTGGGGCAAGAACTGGAAAAAGGCGAGCGGCGCACACAGGGCCATCACCAACAGGCCAAGCCCCGCCGTCAATGCGGCCCTGCGAAGGGATAGCCCGCTGCCCATGCTTTCGCTTGCCATCAACGCCGTCTCCAATTGCCCTGGTACCAACGAATTCCATTGTGGAACGGAGACTCTACCCTCTCCTCGTCCCGCTTGACAAAGCATGGAGTGCGTCTTCCCATTGGAAAAAAAGAAGGGGCATTTGATAGGAGTGACCCCTTGATAACCACGGGGAGGATCGGGCATGGCCATATTCGAGGACTATGATCGGTATGACGCAACGGGTCTTGCCGAACTCGTTCGCTCAGGTCACATAACGCCGACGGACCTTCTTGAAACGGCCATTGCGCGAATGGAACGGGTGGACAGCACCGTCAATGCCGTCGTGCTCCACCATCAGGACGAAGCGCGCTCGGCCATCGCGAATGGTCTGCCCCAAGGGCCATTCACCGGCGTGCCCTTTCTGCTCAAAAATCTGGGCGTCGATCTCGCCGGCACCATTACGGATGGTGGCTGCAGGTTTTTCGCCGATGCCCTCGCCTCCCAGGACTCGACCCTCACGGCCCGCTACAAAGAGGCGGGCTTCGTTATTTTCGGCAAGACGAATTCCCCGGAATTCGGTCTAACCGTATCGACGGAGCCCCGCCTCCACGGTGCCACCCGGAACCCATGGGACCTCTCCCGTTCCGCCGGCGGATCGAGTGGCGGCGCGGCGGCGGCCGTCGCGGCCGGCATCGTGCCCGTTGCCCATGCCAGCGACGGGGGCGGATCAATCCGCATTCCCGCCGCGGCCTGTGGCCTGTTCGGGATCAAGCCGACCCGTGGCCGGGTCCCTTTCGGACCCGACAAGGGCGAAGGCTGGAACGGCATGTCCCACATGCATGTGGTCAGCCGATCGGTTCGGGACAGTGCGGCCATCCTTGATGCCACCGCCGGGCCTGAGCCCGGAGACCCTTACGCGGCACCGCCGGGCGGCCCGTTTCTGGCGAGCGTCGCGCGCGATCCCGTCGGTCTACGGATCGCCCTTGTGCTCGACGAACCGGACGGCGTGACCCTTGCCCCGGAAGTCCGGGTCGCGATGGAGAGCAGTGCCGCCCTTCTCGAGCAATTGGGCCACCATGTCGAGCCTGCCGCGCTGCCCCTCGACTATGGAAGCTTTCGCCAGGCCCAGGCCGGGCTCATCTTCCCCAATGTCGCGGAGACCGTGGCCGAACGGGCGGCAACCCTCGGCCGTGATCCGGAGCCGGATGATCTGGAGCGCCTGACCCATTCCATGGTGGCGAGCGGCAAGGCCATGAGCGCCGCCGATTACGCGGCCGCCGCGGTCTATATGCGCCGGCTGGGCCGGGCCATGGCTGCGGTTCATCAGACCTATGACATCATCCTTCAGCCCACGACGGCGACACTGCCGCCGCCCTTGGGACGCCTGACCCTCATGCGCGAGGATGCGGACACCTATATCCAGGAGCTCTTCGCCTACACGCCCTTCCTGGCGCCCTACAACATGACAGGCGCCCCGTCCATGTCCGTGCCCCTCCATTGGACGCGCCAGGGCCTGCCCGTGGGCATCATGATGAGTGCGGATTTTGGCGCCGATGATCTGCTGTTCGCCCTGGCCGGGCAGTTGGAACGCGCCGCGCCCTGGTTCGATCGGCGCCCGCCCCTTTCCTGAAGCGCGCGCTCTACCCGCCAAAAGACGGGCCCTAAGCCGCTTCGGGCGTCTCACCTGTCCAGGACAGGCTCTTGGGCACGCGCCCCGCGAGTTCATCGAGGCGGCGGCGCACGCCGGCCCCCAGATCAGGGGGCAGATCATCAAGATCGAAGAAGCGCGTCTCCGCGATCTCGAAGGAGGAACGCTCGACCCGGTGCCAATGCCGGGCCAGATAGATCACGACATGATCTGTATAGCGAGGATTGAGATAGGTATAGGCTCCCCAGAGTTCCAAAGGTCCGTCCACGACGACCCCTGTCTCCTCCCAGGCTTCCCGCTTGGCCCCGTCCTCGACGCACTCGCCCCATTTCACGCCCCCGCCCGGCAGGTGCCAGCCCTTGCGATAGGTCTGACGCACGAGCAGCACGCCCCCGGCCTGATCCACAATGAGACACGCGGCACCGATCCGGGGCGGCTTGAAGAGGGTCAGAAACGGCAAGGACGCGATTTCCCAGACGGCATAAATCACGCGCAGCATGAAAGCTCCCGGTTCGGCTCCGCGGGCGCCGATGGCCCTTGGAACACAACATCTAAAGTCTTGATTCCAAAACAGAATGCAATTGAAGGACCCAGGCGTTTTCGTCAATCGCGCCCCAACAGCCCCTGCTTTAACGAAGTATCAGTCATGATCGCCCAGAATCAAACTCATAGGGGTGCGCATGATTACTTTGCGCATATTAACGGATTAGGGGTTCATGGCTAAATCCGCGTCTCGTCCGTCTGCAACTACCCGTCGTTCCACTGGTCAGGCCAGCCTGGCCGCCCGCCTGTTGCGCGGGGTTCAAGTGTCGGCGGGATTATCCTCTCCCAAACCGCATGGCCGGCTCAAGGCCCTTCACCAGGTCACCGGCCTGTCGCGCACGGGCGAGATGGTGACAAGCCTCCAGTTCCTTCGGGTGGCCGTGGAGACCATGGCGGAGATCTGCGGGAATGCGGATCGCCACTGCGAAAACGCCATCCACAGCGCTGACAATGAGGAGCGTGACCTCCACCAGCGCAGGCTTGAGGAACGGGTGCGGGATCTGATCGCGGCGGGCGCGAAGGCGACCCTGCCCGGCTATCCGCCCCTGACGCGCGGGGCATGGATGGTCACGGTGCCCCTGCCGGACATGGATCCCGTCACGGCCCGCATTCCGGGCATCCGGGCCGTGGGTCCGTTGGGCGCCTTGCTCGAGGACGCGGGCTTGAGCGGCCGGCAGCGATTGGATCAGATCCAAAAGGGTCTGTCCGAGACCCGGGTTCAGATCCGCGACTCTCGGATCTCCGTTCTGGGCCTGTTGGAAACCATTTCCGGGACCCTGGGCGAGGACATCGCGGCCTGAAATGACCTCTGCCTCGTGGGTACGAGATGGCACGGGCCGCCCGCTCATCCGCTTAAAGGCGCTCTGTGCACGACCTTAAAGGGGGCCTCCCGGCCCGGCTGATGGAAGAGGCAGAGCGCATCCACCGCCAGGGGCTGCGTGCTCAGGACCGAGGCAATCGGCTCGAGGATCTCGAGAATATAGGCGATTTCCTCCGGGTCCGTCAGACGCTCGCTCAAGGTCATGTGGAAGAAGAATTCCTTGAACACATAAGGATATCCCCACTCATCGAGATAGGCGCGTTGCCGCTCACTCAGGCGATCGGGCCGGCGACGCTCCCGGTCCTCCGGCGTCAGCGCCGCGCGAAAGGGATCAAAGTCCCGGACGCAGGCTGCGGCAAAGGCCTCCATGGCGGCGCTGGGTTCGCTCAGGACCAAGGTCGTGTAGCCGAAATGGGAGGTGAGTTCCAAGGGCGGGGCTTCGAAAGCCGGTGTCTTTGCCGCAAAGGCCTCCAGGGCCTCGATCAGCGCTTCTCGGGATTGGTCCGGCGCCAATTCGAAGGGGGCCTTGATGGTCGCGTGGAAGCCGTACCGACGCGGACTTGCGGTGATGTCATCGAGCCGGTCGGGATCGATCAGCATGCCCCCGTCATCGTCGCGGGGAATGGACGTATCGGTGAAAGCGTCCCGCCCCAGCCAACTGGCGCCAAAGCCCGCCAGATCCGTTTCCGGATGGGGCGCGAAATAAAGCGCATAGCGTTCCATGGTCGATGGCCCTCCGTTCAGGCGACCCGCTGTCCGGCGACCCAGGTCTCCCGGACCATGGGACCATCGGCACCGAGATGAACACGCACGAGGTCGGCCCGACGTCCCGCCTCAAGCACACCCCGGTCGTCAAAGCCCGCCATGCGGGCCGGATTGCTGGTCACAAGCGCGAGCGCCCGGGGCAAGTCCCAGCCCAGCTCCTCGGCCAGTCGAAAGGGCGCGTGGATCAGGCTCAAGGGCACATAATCCGATGACAGCGCATCGAGGAGATCATGGCGCGCCAGATCACGCGCCGCCACATTGCCGGAATGGGAGCCGCCCCGGATCACATTGGGGCCGCCCATGATCGTGGTCAGGCCCGCCCCGCGCGCCGCCTGGGCCGCGTCCAGCGTGGTCGGAAACTCGCTCACCGTGACCCCGAGGGCGGCGGCCTCGTCAATATGGGACGTCTTGGCATCATCATGACTGGCCAGGACGAACCCACGGGCCTGGGCCTGCCCGGCAATGGTCCGCCGATTGGCCGCTGCATAGCGGGTCTGGTTCTCCAGATCCTGGGCGATGCGGCGGTCGAACTCATCCGGATCTTCCCCATAGTGATTGACGGACGACTCCTTCAACTTCACCACATCGGGAAACTGACGATCGCCCGGCGTGTGGTCCATGAGGGAGACAAGGCGCACCCGGCCCAAGGGGGCATAGTGATCGAACAATTCACAGACATGGGGTTTGGGAACCTCACAGCGCAGATGGACGAAATGGTCGACCCGGAGCGTGTCGGCGGTGATGGATTGGGCAATCGCGCTCATGGCATCGTCCAGGAAGGCATGGCGCTCCTCCCGGCCGTCCCGTTCCCCCAAGGAGACGGCGTCGAAAACCGTGGTAATGCCGGCGGTGGCGATCTGCGCGTCATGGGCGCACAAAGCGGCAAAGGACGGCCAGAAGACACCGGGGCGTGGCATCAGGTGACGCTCAAGATTGTCCGTATGGAGTTCGATGAGGCCGGGCATGACCAGGTCCCCCTCGAAATCGAGACCCGTCCCTGCCCCGCCGGGTCCATGACCGAGATCGGCGATCCGCCTGTCCCGCAAAACGATGTGTCCGGCATCGATCACCTGATCGCTGAGAACGAGCCGAGCATTGCGAATGAGGATTTCCTGAGCGCCCGTCACTGATCACATGCCTCCCTTGTTCACGAACCGCACGCGCGTGCCGCCTGCTCGGACGAAACCGTCCGGGCCTCTGCCTGAAATTGAGCAAGTTGGAAGCGTAAGCTGCCGTTTCGGGTCCTACGGCGTCACTGGTGCGGTAGCGGCATCCCTTGCAGACACACTCTACAGATGCACGGAGGTGTGTCGAGATAAGGGTGGCCCGATCATTCGGGACACTGGGCAAAAACCTTGAATTTCTGCCACCTTTCCCCAATTGGTCTAGACAGACATCCTCTACCATTGACGAATTTGTCGAATGATGTAGACTAACCGGCAATGGGGGTAGTCCGCGCGACCGGACGTACCCCTCAGGCACAAAACGCCGGGGTTTCGCTTGATCCCCTAAGAGTGTGCGCCTCTCTCCTACAGGCTCCACAGACTCGATGGAAATCACGCTCCCCGGCAGGAGGTTGGAGTATGGAACGTAATACAGGTATCGCTTTATGGCGTCAGATCGCTCAGGCCATCGAAGGTGAGATCACGAGCGGTGTTTTTGCGGCAGGGTCCCGCCTGCCCACGGAAGCCCAACTCGCTCAACGGTTCTCCGTTAATCGGCACACGTTGCGCCGGGCCATGTCCTCGCTGCAGGACCGCGGTCTGATTCGTGTGGAACAGGGGCGCGGGACGTTCGTTCAGGACGATGTCATCGACTATCTGATCGACCGGCGCTCGCGCTTCAGTGAGAATGTGAAACGTCTGGGACGGGTTCCCGGCGGTCGTCTCCTGCGGGGCGAACACATGCCGGCGGATGCGCGGGTTGCCCAAGGCCTCGGCATTCGTCCCGGTCAGCTCGTGGTCCTGCTCGAACTGGTCCATGCGGTCGATGAACGGCCTCTGACGATCACGGCCCATTTCTTCCCGGCCGCCCGCTTCGACGGCATTGTCGAAGCCTATCGGGAGACGGGCTCGCTCAACGAGGCGCTTAAGAGGTTCGGCATCAAGGACTATTTCCGCAAGCAGTCGCGGGTTTCTGCCCGCCTGCCCACGGTCAACGACGCCCGGCATCTCAACATGCCGCGCTCTCAGCCGATCGTGGTCGCCGAAAGCACCAATGTGGATGATCAGGGACGCCCGATTGAGTTCTCGATCTCCCGGTGCGCGGGCCAGCGGATGCAGTTCGTGTTCGAGCCGGGCGACAAGGCCGGTTCCCACTAACGGCTTTCACGCAAGATCTTAAGCTCAGAAAGTAACGGAAGCGGCGCCCTCTTCATCCAAGAGGGCGCCGTTTTCATAACAGACAGATCCCGCCGCCATCACTTTTCCTTCAATCCCTTGGTGCCTTTCGCGCGAGGTGGCTAGAGTGGTTCCCCTAGTTGGGCGGGGAGCAATCCCCAGGATTGAAGGAGACTTCCAATGCGTGGATTGGCGCACACGACCCTGAAGGGCGTAACAGGATTGGCCGTCGCTTGGAGCCTGCTCACGGCACCGGCCTTTGCGGAGACGGAAACGGCCGAAGCGAAAGCGGCGGAAACAAAGGCTGCTGAAGCCGGGGCAACAGAAGCGGAAGCCAAAGAAGTAAAAGCAACGGACGCAGCCGAAACAACAGAAGAGACGGCTGCCGAGACCCAGGACGCTCAGCCGGATGATGCTCCCAAGGCCGAAGGCTTCGATTACATGCCTCAGGACCTGACGGAAGGGCTCGAGCCGTCGAAGGCCGCCGATTTCGATCTTCTGCTTGTCCGTCCTGGTACAGACTTTTCGTCCTATGACAAAGTCTATCTTGAGCCCTTGGAATTCGCCCTGGTCAACGAGCGGGCCCAAATCGGCGTCACGAGTTCCGATATGGCCTTCCTGGACCGCAACTTCAACCGTCGTTTGACCTCGGGTCTTAAAGGCAAGGCGGAAATCGTCGATGAGGTCGGACCCGGCGTTCTGGTGGTCGCTCTCGCGATCATCGATGTGGAACCCAACCGGGACATCATCGGCAGCTTCCCCCTTCAGCGCACCCGCAGCCGGGTCTTCAATCAACAATCCGTCGGCATCGGTTCGATCACCGTCGAGGGTGTCTTCCTAGACGGCGAGTCCGGGGAAGTGATCGCTGTCAACAAACATAACTACCGGGGCCCGATCATCCAGGCGAACCCCAATCTCTTCACCCGGTGGGGCGATGCCCGGGCCGGTATGCGGGTCTATGCCCGCAAGCTTGCGGCCTTGTTGAAATAAAAGCGAACCGGCCGGCCGGACGCCATGCTCCGGCCGGTTCTCCGGTACCTCACCGCCTACGGATCGGTCCCATGACGGCTGCGGCCGTCAGGGGGCCTCATTCCACCCGGTCCAACCCGGACCCCTGACCACGCGCCCGGGCATGGCACCCGTATGCTCCCCGTCTTTCAAGACCGCGACACCATTCACAAGGACATGGGACACGCCCGTGGCATATTGGTGGGGCTCGGCATAGGTCGCGTGGTCGGTGATCGTGGCGGGATCGAAGACCACGATATCGGCGAAAAAGCCCTCCCGCAGCCGGCCACGACGTTTCAGGCCCAAATTCTCCGCCGGCAGAGACGTCAGCTTGCGAACGGCCTCCTCCAGGGAAATCACCCCCTCCTCGCGTACATATTTCCCAAGCAGCCGGGCAAAATTCCCATAGGCCCGGGGATGAAAATTACGCTTGAGGAACACGCCCTCGGCGGCCAGCGAGGCACCGTCTGATCCGAAACTCATATAGGGGAGAGCGATCTGGCGTCGGACATTTTCCTCCGACATCAGGAAATAGACCGTCCCGACACGGCTGTCGTCCTCGATGACGAGATCGATGGCCGTTTCCTCCGGCGAGGTCCCCCGCATGGCGGCGACTTCGGCCAGGGTCTTGCCGATCAGCGGCTTGAGGGCCTCACTCTTGAAATCTACGAGCAGAAGACGTTCCGCGGAGCCTGCCGCCAGATAGAGGTTCTCCCAGGCGTCGGTCGGTGTCTGCATTTCCTGGATCACGCGTGCGCGGATCTCCGGATCCTTCAGCCGCTTGACCCATGCGTCATGGCCACCTTCCTGAACCCAAGGGGGCATGGCCGCATTGAGGCCCGTGGCCCCGGCCGTATACAGATACATGTTCGTCGTGATGCGCAGCCCTTCTGCCCGGGCCGCCTCGATCTTTTCGAGCGCCGGGTCGATCTTGCTCCAATTGGACGCCCCCGCCATTTTGAGATGGTAGATCTCGGCGGGGATGTCGGCCTCCCGGGCAATGGTGATCAATTCGTCCATGGCCTCGAGCAGGCGCGCGCTTTCACTGCGCAGATGGGAAATATACATGCCCCCGTAGCGCGCCGCGACTTTACTCAGCTCAATGAGTTCTTCGGTCTCGGCGTAGAAGGCCGGCGCATAGATCAGGGAGGTTCCAAGGCCCAGCGCCCCCTCCTCCATGGCCCGGGCGACAAGGGCTTTCATGCGCGCCAGTTCATCGCGCGCCGGCGCGCGGTCCTCATAGCCCACCTCGTGAATGCGCACCGTGGAGGCGCCGACAAAGGACGCCACATTGGTGGAAACGCCCTTGTCTTCCAAATGCTCCAGATACTCGCCCAAACTCGTCCAGGGGATGTCGAATTTGAGATCCCCCTGCTTTTCGAGTTCAGTGGCTTTCATCTTGGCGTTCAAGGGCCCCATGGACCAGCCCTCGCCCATGACCTCAAGCGTAACACCCTGGCGAATGTTGCTCTGGCTGCGGCCGTCAACGAGCAGGGATTGGGTGGCCCAACTCAGAACATTGATGAAACCGGGGGCGACCGCCATTCCGCCCGCCTCGATTTCCTTCAACCCTTCCGCGTCCTTCAGGTCACCGATCGCGGCGATCGCATCCCCCCTGATCGCGACATCGCCAACCATGGGTGCCGCGCCTGAACCGTCATAAATCAGTCCGCCCCGGATCACGACATCATAGGGCGTCTCGTCCGCGTGAACCGAACCGCCTACGAGACCCCAAAACAAAAGGGTACAGATGAAAATCTGTTGAACCGCCCATCGTCTCATGGCCTCGACCTCCATGACCTTGTTTTGCCATCGCCGTCGAATGGTAAAGCCGAATTTGACAGGCGCAAGGGCACGAGCAACCTTGCGTCGGCGGACAAATGGCGCACAATTCAAATCAGAGCTCCAAGAGATCGACGCGACGGATCCCGAATGCGCGGGAAAAGGGCGTTTTCCGGAGGGGGTTCTGAGGGTTGAAGGCCATGCGGCTCACAAGATTAATCGGATTTTGGGTTGGACTCTGGATCGTCGTCGCGGGCGCGCTTTCGGAAGCCCTGGCCCAGGACCTCGCGGGGTCTGATCTGCGCCTTGCCTACAACAATGGCCTGACCGTTCCGGTTTTCGTGAACGGCCAAGGGCCGTTTGACTTCGTCGTCGACACCGCGGCCAGCAATACGGTCATCTTCGAGAATTTGAGCAACCGTTTGATGATCGGCCAGGAAGACGGTCAGGATGCGGTCGTGATCTTCGGCCTGCGCGAACAGACCGAGAAGGTCCATGAACTGGAAAGCCTCACCGTCAACGGTTTTGAGAAACGCAATCTGAGGACCATCATCCTTCCCGATTGGGATGTGGCGGGCCAGGACAGCCCCGCCGGGCTTTTGGGCATGGATTTTCTGTCTTCCTTTTTTGTGCTTTTCGACCTGGAAGAATCCCGTTTCTACATCAGCGAGCGTGACCCCAAGCGGCGCAAGAGTGGTGCTTGGACGTCGACGCGATTGCGCTCGACCGATCTCGGCGTTCTGCGTACGGACTTGTTTCTTGCCCGGATTTCGATCAACGGTAAGCCGTTTCTGGGCCTGCTCGACACCGGCGCCTCCCACAGCCTGCTCAGCGTGAAGGCGTCTCAGATCCTCGGCGCCATTCCGCCCTCGGTCGGGTCCGGGCGCGGCGCGATGGTCGATGCCGCCGGCACCTCACGGCCCGTCTTTCTTGTCCAGGTGGCACGGATGACGATCGGACGACAGCGCTTTCCCAAGTGGATCTTTACGGTTCGCGAGTTGAAGATTTTCCGCTATCTGAACGCGGAATACCGCACCACGGCCATTCTGGGCAATGACGTTCTAGCGCGGCAGAGCTTCGCCATCGATTTCCCCGGAAAGAAGCTCTGGCTGCGCCGTCGCGGTCCCCGATCCCCCGCAAGAAAACGTCTATTGGAACCGACATTCACCTTATAGGCGGGCCGCCCCCCAAAAGCACAAACCTCCGCAGATGATGGATACCCAGATCAACATGGCGTCATGGGTCCCGATCGGCGTATAGGAGACGAGCGTCTCTCCCTTATGATCGGCCTCCAGGATTGTGCACAGATAGCCGAGGCAGGTCTTGCGATTGTATCGCACACGAACGGGTTCACCATTCTCGACCAGAACGCTGAGGCTGTTGGCTTTCCGCCCGCCGACAAGATCCGTATGAGAAAAGATGCGACCGGCGATTTTCAGTTCAAAATGGGTCGTACACAGCAGGCCCAGACTCCTGCTCAGACACCAGGTCTGGGGTTCCTGCGGAAATCCGCCCGCCACCGTCGCTTCGTCGCGTTCCAACCCGTCCAACAGGCCAAGGGCTGGCGCGACCAGGACGTAAAGCAGTCCGAGCAGAATGAAAAAGCTCTTGGCAGCGAAGTGCCGGGGGAGCCTCATGGCTGCACTCCCCTGCCCGCCTTGGCGGCCTTGGCAGCCTGCCCTTCGGCTAGACGCGAAGGGCACCATTGGGTGAGGCGATCGAGGGCCGCCGCCGCCCGTCCCGCGCCTCCGGCAAAGGACAGACGGACCGTGGCATGGCCGTTGACATCGTCAAAATCGAGGCCTGGGGTGATCGCGATCCCCGTCTCGCTGAGCAGGCGCTCGCAGAACGCGACCGAATCCATGCCGAAACGGGTAATATCCGCATAGATATAAAAGGCACCATCGGCCCGGGACAAACGCTCAAAACCCAGTTCGGGCAACCGGCTTGTCAGAAGATCCCGCGCCTTTGTGTAGTCGGCGACCACGGCATCATAGGCCGTCGTGGCCTCCGGCTCGAACGCGGCGCATGCCGCGTATTGGCCCAGGGTCGGCGGGGCCACCATGAGATTTTGCGCCAGGCATTCGATGGTGCGGATCAGATCCTCCGGGACCACCGTCCAACCGATCCGCCAGCCCGCCATGCAGTAGTATTTCGAGAAGCTGTTGACGACGATGGCATCCTGGCCGCTGGCCAGCGCCGACGGGGCGAGTTCGGGGCCGTGCTCCAGCCTGTGATAGATCTCATCCACGATGAAGGGAATGCTGGCATCACGGGTCAGCGCCGCACAGGCGTTCAGCTCCTCCGCTGACAGAATGGTTCCGGTGGGATTGGCGGGGCTTGCGAGCAGGAGCCCGTCCAGACCCTTCTTAATGGCCTCCGCGACACGGGCCGGATTGAGCGTATACCCATCATCCGGATCCGTCTCGATGAAGACGGGCGTCAGTCCAAAAGCCTTCAGCATATTGGGATAGGCGGGATAATAGGGGCGGGTAAGGCCGATCCGCGCGCCCGGCTCGAACAGGGCCGTGAACAGATATTGGAACGCGCTTGACGACCCGGCCGTCACGGCAACCCGTGCCGGATCCACCTCCAGGCCGTAAAGACCCTGGTAGGATTCGGCGATCCGGGCGCGCAGGGGATCGACACCGACGGCCTCCGTATAGGGAACACGTCCGCTGTCCAGAATGTTCCGGGCGGCCGACAGGACGGCCTCAGGCGCCGGCGCCGAAGGCTGACCAATCTCCAGATGGAGGACGTCCTGCCCGGCCGCCTCAAGTCGATTGGCGTCGCGCATTACATCCATGGCGAGGAAGGGCGAGACATGGGCTCGGGCCGCCAGGGCTGCCGGGCCGGTACCATGGGATCCGCTGGATGTCGGGGTGATCTTCATGACGGCCCTCCTCGTGCTTCAATGGCCAGACCGGCGCCGTGGGGATCAAGACCGAGGACACAGGTCCCGGACGCGCTCGGTAAGCCTTCTGTACAATGAATAAAATGCGCCCTGTTCATGGCCGATGCCCCGTTGGCCTTCAGGACCGCAGCGGAGACCTCCGGATCGCGCGCAGCTGCCAGCATCATATAAAAGACGGCGGCCGGTCCAGCGGCCTGGCCGCTGCCAACCCCGGCAAAGGACAAACTCTGTTGCTTGCCCGTCATCAGGAAGGCCGGCGTCAGGAACGCGGCCGATAGGCTCGCGGAATCCTCCAAGGTCGGCGTGCGCGCATAGACGATGCCGTCGCTCAGGCCAAGGCGCCGGGCGCCCAGAACCCCGTTCATCGTCAAGCCGCAGGCCACGGCGGAGCCGGACCGGTCGGCCACCAGAAAACTGGTCGTGCCGAAATCCTTGGCGGCCATGGCGATGATGCCATGGGCCTCCAACGTGTCCTTGGCGAGATCCATCATCCGGGCCGCATCGGTCCTGTCGGCGCTCTCCTCCTTCAAAGCCACATCAAGAACCGCCCAGGCGAAGCTGCCGGCCCCCAGATCGGCGGCCGGGATATAGGCCGTCGCGCCGTCCGCGAGGACGAGGGCCTGGGCGGGGCGAACACGGGTTTGGTAGCCGCCCATGTCGTCGGCGGTCACCGCGCCGCCGGCGCGCGTCACGCTCGCCAGGAAGAGGGCCGCCGTCTCGCCCTTGTAAAAATCATCCCCACCCGTCTCGGCGAGCCGCGCGAGCACCCGGCCGAGCGCCGGCTGGGTGAGGCGCTCTCCCGGCGCCAGGGGCGTTCCGTCTTTCGCCGACAGGAGCGTCGCGAGATAGGGATCCAGATCCGCGCGGTCTGGAAAGGCCTCGAGGCGATTGGCCATCGCTTCCGAAAAGGGATGACCCGCCGATGCCAGACCTTGGGCCGGGGCCACGACCGTTTCCCAGTCCAAGGTGCCCCATTGACCATGGAGCACGGTGAGGCCGCTCACGAGGCCAGGCACGGCCACGGGACCACCGTCCCGGGGTTGGCGCGGCAGAAAATCCAGGCTCAGGATGCGGCGGGAGGGGGCATCGAGATAAAGGCAGACCCCGCCGCTGCCCAGGCTGGCCGCTGCTGGATAGGTGACGGAAAGGGTGAGTGCCATCGCGGTGGCCGCATCGGCCGGAGTGCCGCCCTTTTTCAGGATTCGTGTGCCGATCCGAGCCGCCTGGGGTTCTTCCGCGATAACATAGCCGCGCGCGGGCGGCTCGGCCCCGGGGCCGCCCGTCGCCGATCGCCCCTGGCCCGTTTGGGGATCCGTGGCACAGCTGGCAAGAGACATGGCCAACAAAAGACCCACAACCGCCCTCGCGCCCGGGGGCGGGTGCCATATTGTGGTCATGGATCTCCTCCAGCCGTTAGCTTCTCGATGAAAGAGTACCCTAAATCGACGGATGTCCAGCGGCGATGCCCCACGGGAGGTACCGGTGCGATAAAGTCACGGGATTGCCACATGACACACCCGTCAACCGGGGGCAACATCACATAAGCGCGAAAATGTGATGTGATGACCTTGGGGTTGGCGGGCACCGAATTTGGGTGAGACAGCGCGCGTCCGCATCGCGGAACAGGGATGGGAAACAACGCATGGAAATCAGAGCCCGTCATTCTTGGAACGGTGCCCTTTTCGGATCCCTCGCAGGCGCCGTGACCGCGCCCATGCGTGTCGTCCTGATCGGTGTCATGGTTTTGGCGCTGAGCGCCATGCCGGCCCGAAGCCAGGGTATCAGCCTGATCCGCGACGCGGAGACGGAACGCATGATCCGGGGTTATTCGGATCCGATCCTCGCCGCCGCCGGCATCCAGCCCAGCAGCGTGCGCATCTATCTGGTGAACGACGCGTCGATCAACGCCTTTGTCACGGTGGGGCGGCGCATGTTCATCAATACAGGCCTGATCCTTGCGGCGGATCGTCCCAACCAGATCATCGGCGTGATCGCCCACGAAACCGGCCACATCGCCGGCGCCCATGTGGCGCGTTTCGATGACGCCATCGCGGCGACCACCGCCCCGCTCCTGATCAGCATGGCCCTTGGCATCCTGGCGGCGGCGGCGGGCGCGCCCGATGCGGGTCTCGCCCTTCTCCTGGGCGGTCAGCAAGTGGCGCAGCGGCGGGTTCTCTCCCACAGCCGGGTCAATGAGGCATCGGCCGACCAGGCCGCCGTGAGCTATCTCGATGCCCTCGGTATTTCTTCCGAAGGGCTGATTGAATTCTTCGGCAAGTTCCGCGACCAGGAACTGCTGACCCCGGGCCGCCGGGATCCCTTCGTACGCACCCACCCCTTGTCCAGCGATCGGATCGCCGCCTTGCGCGCCCGCGTGGATGAATCTCCGTATACGCACATCAAGGATTCGCCCGAAGCGATCCGCAGGCTGAGCCTGGTCAAGGCCAAGATCTACGGTTTTCTGGAGCGGCCCGAAGTGACCTTCCGCCGCTTTCCGGAAGGGGACAATTCACTGGAAGCCCATTACGCCCGTACTGTGGCCCATTTCCAGCGCGGCTCCGTGGATGAAGCGCTGGCCGAGGTCGAGCCGCTGCTCAGCGCCGAACCCAACAATCCCTATTTCCATGAACTCAAGGGCCAGGCCCTGTTTGAAAGCGGCCGCCCCGCCGACGCCATCGACCCTTATCGCCGCGCCGTCGAATTGTTGCCCGACGAAGGCCTGTTCAAGCTCCTTCTCGGTCAGGCGCTGCTGGCGACCGATGAGGAAGGCGCCAAGGAAGAGACCAGCAGGGAAGCGCTGCGCCACCTGCAGACCGCCGCGAGGCAGGACGGCGAGAACTCCTTTGTCTGGCATCAGCTGGCCATTGCCCATTCGCGCCTCGGTAACGAAACCATGGCCAATCTGGCGACGGCGGAGCGTTTCTACATCGTCGGCAATGCGGGGCGTGCCGCCCAGTTCGCCGCCCGGTCCCTGGCCAAGCTGCCACCCGGTTCGCCGGAATGGAACAGGGCCAATGATATTCTCCAGGCCTCGAAAGAGGCTGCCCGTCGCCGCCGTCGCTGATCAGCAGACGGCCTGCTTTTTCGCATCGTTTGCCTTCTGAAAGTTTGAAATGCCCCAAGGCCTAAAAACCGGGAACACGCCATGAAGAACACGCTCTCCCTCTTGACCGCCTGCGCCCTTGCGGGCCTCGCCAGTGCCGCCATCACGGCGGTTTCCATCTCGGCCTCGGCCGAAACGGCGGATGTCGCCGCGCCGTCTTCGGAGTTGACCGCCCAGGTCCGCCAGATCCTGCTCGACAATCCGGAAATGATCGTCGAGGCGCTCAATCGCTATGAGGAAAAACAAAAGGAAGTGGCAGAAGCCTCCCAGCGCGAGGCCATCGCGGCCCATCTGGACGAGGTCTGGGACCTGCCGGGCCTCCATGTGGCGGGCAATCCGAAGGGCAGTGTCCGTGTCGTTGAGTTTTTCGACTATCGCTGCGGCTTCTGTAAACGGGCGATGCCGGCGATCCTCGATCTGCTGAAGGAAGAAAAAGACTTGGCCATCGCCTTTGTCGAATTTCCGATCCTGAGCCCCGCATCCCTGTTGGCGTCCAAGGCGGCGGTGGCCGCCGGCAAGCAGGACCGCTATTTCGAGATGCACCGGGCCCTGATGACCACCAAGGGCAATATCGACGAAGACCGCATCATGAGCATCGCGGCAAAACTCAAATTGGATACGGACCGCCTGGCGCGGGACATGGAGAGCGAGGAAACGGAAAGGGTTCTTGATGCCCACCGCCGGCTGGCTACCCTCCTCCAGGTGGATGGCACACCGACTTTCATCGTCGGCGATCAGCCGGTTTCGGGCTGGCGCGAAGACATCCTGCGCTCCCTGATCAAGGCCGAGAGCACAAAGAAAGGCTGAACGCTCTCCCGCTTTTGCAAAAACAAGAGGGGGCCGCGAGGCCCCCTTTTTTCGAGTCGTTTCCGTCCGCCGAAATCGACACTTTTCACCTTGCGCCGCATACGAATGAACAAGGCTCCAAAGTCCCGCCAATTTATTCCGTGTCGTGAAGGGATGTCTCAAGTCATTGTTTTATCACATTTTCAAACCGCAAAACCGCTTGATCGACACGCATACCCTAGATCAGACCCGCAAGGGGCGATGACGGATCGGCATATTTGCGCCGCGGCATGCGCCCGGCCAGATAGGCGAGGCGCCCCGCTTCGACGGCATGACGCATGGCCCGGGCCATCTTGATCGGATCCTTGGCTTCCGCGATCGCCGTGTTCATCAAGACGGCATCGCAGCCCAGTTCCATGGCGATGGCCGCATCCGAAGCCGTGCCCACGCCCGCATCCACGACCACCGGAACCCGCGCCTGCTCCACGATGAGCCGGATATTGACCGGGTTCTGAATACCCAGGCCCGAGCCAATCGGCGCGCCAAGCGGCATGATCGCGCAACAGCCCATATCCTCAAGTTCCTTGGCCGCGATCGGATCATCCGAGCAGTAGACCATCACCTCAAAACCATCCGCAAGCAGCAGTTCGGCCGCGCGCAGGGTCTCGCGCATGTTCGGATAGAGCGTTTTCTGATCACCAAGGACTTCGAGCTTCACGAGGGACCAGCCGCCGGCCTCCCGCGCCAGCCGCAAGGTGCGGATCGCGTCTTCACCGGTAAAACAGCCCGCCGTGTTGGGCAGGAAGGTATAGCGCTGGGGGTCGATGTGATCGACCAGCATGGGCTGGCTGCGATCGGTCAAATTCACCCGACGCACCGCCACCGTGATCATCTCGGCGCCGGAGGCCTCGAGCGCCCGGGCGTTCTCCTCATAGGAACGGTATTTGCCAGTCCCGATGATCAGCCGAGAGCCGAACTGCCGACCCGCGACAATGAGGGGATCCTCCATGGTCACAGTCACCCTCCTCCAATGAAATGGACGATTTCCAGCCGGTCCCCGTCCTCAAGCCACGTCTCGCCATATCGGGACCGGGGCACGATTTCCAGATTGCGTTCGACGGCGATCTTGGTGGCCGGCAGGTCGAGCGTTTCGAGCAGACCGGTCACCGAAAGGGGCCCTTCCAGAATGCGGGCCTCGCCATTGACGGTCAGCTTCATGGTCGCCTGCCTTCCCACCGACATGATGACGCTCGAGTCGGATGTATGATCAGGCCCACGCGCCGGCAAGACAGATCGCATGAAGGGCAACAGGCCATGGCCACACGTATTCTCACGCTCAACGGACCCAATCTCAATCTTCTGGGACAGCGGGAACCGGAAATCTACGGCACCACCACCCTTGGCGATATCGAAATCCTGATGCGCGATCATGCCCAAAAGAAAGGGCTGATCGTCGATTTTCGTCAAAGCAATGCCGAAGGCGAACTCGTGACCTGGATCCAGGAAGCGCGGGGCACGACCGAAGGCCTGATCATCAATGCCGCCGCCTACTCCCACACCTCGATTGCCCTTCTTGATGCGCTTTTAAGCTATGAAGGCACGGTCATCGAAGTCCACTTGTCGAACCTCTTTAAACGTGAGACCTTCCGCCACCATTCCTATGTTTCACAAGCCGCACAAGGCGTGATTTGCGGATTTGGCGCGAATGGGTATCTGTTGGCCCTGGATGCCATGGCCGCGGCCCTCGGGCCTTCTTCCACATAGGCTGGCACATAGGCAGGCGGATACCGTGGGGCTGACGGCGACCAGAGAGGCGGGGGGATGCAAGCCCGCCCCAGCAAAGGGGCGTCGAGGAGGCCCGGGATGACGGACAACGGGTTCAATGGGCCCTCAAGGCCACCGATACCGAAAGCGGTGCCGTTGTCCCAAAATATGAGGTCACAAGCGTGACGCAAAAGGATACAGCCAAGACTGTTGCCGGCCCGCGGGGCGCGATTGATCAGGATCTGATCCGGGAACTCGCGGCCCTGCTCACCGAGACGGATTTGACGGAAATCGAAGTGGAGCAGAACGGATTGCGCCTGCGCGTGGCACGCCAGTCCTCCACGGTGCAGGCCGCCTTTCCGCTGACCCAGGCGCAACCCGCACCGACCGCGCAAGGCGTGTCCACGACGAGCCAGGCGGAAAGCGCCGGCAGCCCATCGGATCATCCAGGGGCCGTGACCTCGCCCATGGTCGGCACGGCTTATCTGGCGCCCGAACCCGGCGCGCCCAATTTCGTTCGGGAAGGCGAAAAAGTCTCCGAGGGTCAGACCGTGATGATCGTCGAGGCCATGAAGACCATGAATCACATTCCCGCGCCGCGCAGCGGCACGGTCACGCGTCTGCTCGTCGCCAATGAGCAGCCCGTGGAATTCGGCGAACCGCTGCTCATCATTGAATAGCCTGCGGGTGGGGTGGCCACGACGCCCCGTGCCGGCGGCCTTGAGCGCGGAGTGAAAGGACGGGCATGTTCGACAAGATCCTGATCGCCAATCGCGGCGAAATTGCCTTGCGGGTCCACCGGGCCTGCCAGGATCTCGGCATCAAGACCGTTGCAGTGCACTCGACGGCGGACGCGGACGCCATGCATGTTCGCCTCGCCAACGAAAGTGTGTGCATCGGTCCTGCTCCGGCTGCGGAGAGTTATCTCAACATTCCGGCGATCATTGCGGCCTGCGAGATCACGGGCGCCCAGGCGATTCATCCGGGCTATGGCTTTTTGTCGGAGAATGCCCGCTTCGCAGAAATCGTCGCGGCCCACGACATCACCTTTATCGGTCCCAAAGCGGAACATATCCGCCTTATGGGCGACAAGATCGCCGCCAAGCAGGCGGTCCTGGCGGCCGGCATGCCCGTCGTTCCGGGGTCGGACGGCGGCATCACCGATGATGGGACGGCCCGGGACGTCGCGGCGCGGATCGGCTACCCGGTTCTCGTCAAGGCGGCGGCCGGGGGCGGCGGACGCGGCATGAAAGTCGCGCGCGACGAGGACGATCTCGCGACGGCCCTGTCGACGGCCCGCTCGGAGGCCAAGAAGGCATTCGGCGACGATGCGGTGTATCTGGAGAAATATCTGGAACGCCCGCGCCATATCGAAGTCCAGGTCGTCGCCGATTCCCACGGCCAAGTGGTGCATCTGGGCGAGCGGGACTGTTCCCTGCAACGCCGTCACCAGAAGGTCCTGGAGGAGGCGCCCTCGCCCGTCCTGGACGGGCCGGCGCGCAATCAGATCGGCGACGTTGTCGCCCGCGCGGTCGCTCAGCTCGGCTATCTGGGCGTCGGCACCGTGGAGTTCCTGTGGGAAGACGGCCAGTTCTATTTCATCGAAATGAACACCCGGATCCAGGTCGAGCATCCGGTCACGGAAATGATCACCGGCGTCGATTTGGTCCGTGAACAGATCCTTGTGGCGGCCGGAGAACCCTTGAGCATCACCCAGAACGGTCTGGAGTTCGAGGGCCACGCCATCGAATGCCGGATCAATGCGGAAAACCCGCGCACCTTCCACCCCTCGCCGGGACAGATCCGCGAATACCACGCGCCCGGCGGATTGGGAGTGCGCGTCGATTCGGCGGTTTATTCCGGATATCGCATTCCGCCCTATTATGACAGTTTGATTGGCAAACTGATCGTGCACGGTCGCGACCGCGAGGAATGTCTGATGCGTCTTCGCCGCGCCTTGCAGGAATTCGTGATCGACGGGATCGACACCACCATCCCCTTGTTCCAGGACCTTCTGGGCAACACGGATTTTCGGCAAGGCGCCTACAACATTCATTGGCTTGAAAACTATCTCAAGCATCAATAGGCGGTGTATCCCCTGCCCAGACTTTCGCCGGTGCCATGGATCCAATCACGCCTGACCTCCTGCTGCGTGCCTATGCAATCGGGGTCTTTCCGATGGCGGAAGGACGGGACGACCCGCGCCTGTTCTGGGTCGACCCCAATCTGCGCGGCATCATCCCGCTTGACGGTTTCCATGTGCCCAAGCGCCTGAAGCGTACCGTGCGCGCGGATGCCTTCGAGGTGCGGATCGACACGGATTTCTCCCGCGTGATCGGTGAATGCGCGGCGAGCCAACCGTCGCGGGACGATACCTGGATCAACGACCAGATCGTCGATCTTTACACGGCGCTCCATCACATGGGGCACGCCCACAGCGTCGAATGCTGGCAGGAGGGGCAGATTGTCGGGGGGCTCTATGGGGTGCGGCTCGGCGGCGCTTTTTTCGGCGAAAGCATGTTCAGCCGTGTCACCGACGCCAGCAAGGTGGCCCTTGTCCATCTCGTCGCGCGCCTGATCGCGGGCAATTTCAGCCTGCTCGACACGCAATTCGTGACCGAGCATCTCAAGCGCTTCGGCACCGTCGAAATATCACGCGTGGAATATCACGAGCGCCTGGCCGAGGCCCTGCGCCGTCCGGCCGATTTCTACAGCCTCGAAGCCCCTTGCAGCGGGTCCAAGGCCTTACAGCTCATCACCCAGACATCATAGACGGGGTGCTCAAGCGGATTGAGCGCCGGCGAGGACGCAAACATCCAGCCGGTAAAGACCATCTCGCGGCTGCCGTCCGCGCGTTTCTCGACGACTTCGAGAAAAGCGGTGGACTCAGGCGGCTCTTCGGGCGGGCGGGCATGACAGGCCCGCACCGTGACTTCGATCGCCCCCATATTGAGGGGCGTGTTGACGGGCA
Source organism: uncultured Alphaproteobacteria bacterium (assembly GCA_964522525.1). Taxonomy (GTDB): domain Bacteria; phylum Pseudomonadota; class Alphaproteobacteria; order JAJFIK01; family JAJFIK01; genus CAYUYV01. The sequence continues at coordinate 57,920 of CAZFWG010000013.1, forward strand.
AGGTGTATTCGCGCACCCGCGCCGTGATCTTGTCGAGGCCTCGGATCACCGCCGCCATGGGCACGGGGGGCTCTTCCTGTTCCTCGCTGCCGGGCGCGGTCCCTTGTTGAAAACCGGCGGGCGGCGTGTCGGGTCGGGGATCGAACGCGGCTTGAGCCCAGACGGATCCGGTTCCCATCCCGAGCAGTGCCAGAACGCAGGCGGGCCGGCCGAAGCAGCGCCAGAGAACGGAAAGTGTCATGGAAGCATGCGCCATTTGTCGAAAACCCTCGCGACGATTTTCCCAGCGTTGAACCACGGACGCGGTGAAAATATGACCATGGCGTCCGGAAATCAGAAGGACGTGTCCGTGGCCGCCTCTTCATCATCGCTCGAGCCCGGACTGTCGCCGGTGCCGAACAGCGCCTGCTGGATGAGCGAAAGCAGATCGACCGTACCCGTGGCGAGCACGATCTCGTCGCCGTCCTGCAGCAAACTCTCGAAATCGCCACCGGGCTGGAGCGTCACGAAATTGCCGCCCAACAGGCTCTCGGAGGCAATGCTCAGGGAGGTATCCTCCGTGAGCCGATAACGGCTGTCGATCGACAGGCTCAGCACGGCCTCGAAGGTTTCCGGATCGAGGTCGAGGCGCGACACCGAACCGATCTTGATGCCGGAAATGCGCACATCCGTGCCGACGCCCACGCCGGTGATGTTATTGACCCGGGCGGAAAGCGTGTAGCCGCTTGAAAAGCCCCGCGTGTCGGCGGTGCGATAGGCAAACAAAAAGAAGACAATCGCGACGCCCACGACAACGGCCCCGATGAGCGTTTCGACCAGATTGTTTTGCATGATTTCCGCTTGTCCCTCGTCGGAGGCATGGAAGGACAATGCCCCCTCGCCCACTCGATACGCTACTGTGTCCGGTCTACGGCGTCCCGTCGTCCGTCCCGGTCTTTTTACGATCCGATTCCTGACCACGGCCCGAGGGGCGCCAAGCCTCATAGTCTCCCGTCGCGGGGCGTCGCGGTCCAGGACCGCCAACGGTCCCTTTGGGACGATACGCGTCCGGTGTGCCGGTCAGATTGGGCTGATGGTCTTTTTCCCAAACCTGGCGTTTTGGTGGGTCGATGGTGGGCGGTTCCTCAACGATGTGGTGGAGCCAGGCATGCCATTCCGGCGGCACCTTCGACGCTTCCGCATAGCCGTTATAGATGACCCAACGGCGGCGGTATTTCTGTCCCTTGGGCAGCTTGCGCTGCTCGAAATACCGGTTGCCCTGATCGTCCTCACCGACGAAACGGCCATTGAACCTTGTATTGAGCATCGTGCCGAATGTCGCACCATGCCACCAGGTGAAGATAAGTCGGAGAAGACCAAGCATGGATGTCTGAACCGGTCTGGAGCCGCCCGCCCGCGCTAAGGCAGGGAACAGGCCCGTTATTTCAGGAGCGCTGCGGACTATTACACTGCGGCCGCGCATCGTCCAGCCCCGCCGCCGCGCATCCCCTATCTATCCAGATGGCCAGTCCAAAGAGTTAAGAATGGCCGATCCGCACCTCAGTACTACATTTGGTGTGCCGTCACGAAACAGCCACAAAATGTTTGCCACCGCCCGGATCAGCCACTAGAGTTTGTATCAGCTGGTGGGGCACACACAACACCTTGTGCCTCCCATTTTCATATGGCCTTTGGTCGTCCCCACGCGCATTGCGTCCCGTTTTGGGTCAGGTGCGCGGACGCCCGGGCTGCGTTCGCTTTAGACAACGGAAGAATCGGTCAGGGTGATCATTCCGACCGATGCTCAAGAAGGGAAAGACGGTTCGCATGCGTATCGACCGCCGCTTTACACGAGAAGATCAGGGCCCGTATCACGGCATAGAGTTTCGCACCACCACGAGCGAGATCCGGGATCCGGATGGCACGGTCGTGTTCCGCCAGGAGGGGATCGAAATCCCCGCCGCCTGGAGCCAGGTGGCGACCGATATTCTCGCGCAGAAATATATGCGCAAAGCGGGCGTGCCCGAATGCCTGAAACGGGCGGACGAAGCCGGCGTGCCGGAATGGCTGCAGCGCTCCCTCCCGGAAGACGGCGACGAGACGGACGACGCGCCTGTGCCCAGGGGCGGCGAACGCTCCGCGACCCAGGTGTTTGACCGCTTGGCCGGTGCGTGGACCTATTGGGGATGGAAGGGCGGCTATTTCGACGGCGAAAGCGATGCGCGCGCCTATTTCGACGAAATGCGCTTCATGCTCGTGACCCAGAAGGCCGCGCCCAACAGCCCGCAATGGTTCAATACGGGCCTCCATTGGGCCTATGGCATCGATGGACCAAGCCAGGGCCATTACTACGTGGACGCGGAATCCGGCGACCTGACCCGTTCGGCCAGCGCCTATGAGCATCCCCAACCCCATGCCTGCTTTATCCAGAGTGTCGACGACGACCTCGTGAATGACGGCGGCATCATGGATCTGTGGGTCCGGGAAGCCCGGCTCTTCAAATACGGCTCCGGCACGGGCACCAATTTCTCCCGCATCCGCGCCGAGAACGAGCCCCTGTCCGGTGGTGGCAAATCCTCCGGTCTCATGAGTTTCCTCAAAATCGGCGACCGGGCGGCGGGCGCCATCAAATCCGGCGGCACGACGCGGCGCGCGGCCAAGATGGTCGTCGTCGACATCGATCATCCGGACATTGAGGGCTTCATCGACTGGAAGGTCACCGAGGAACAGAAGGTCGCCGCCCTGGTCACCGGCTCGAAGCTCCATCAGAAGCATCTGAGCGCCATCATGCGCGCCTGCGTCAATTGCGAGGGTGAAGGCGAAGACTGTTTCGATCCGGCCAAGAACCCGGCCCTGAAACGGGAGTTGAAGGCGGCCAAATCCGTGATGATCCCGGACAATATGGCAAGCCGCGTGATCCAGCTCGCGCGTCAGGGCTTCACATCGATCGAATTTCCCATCTTCGATACGGACTGGGATTCGGAAGCCTATCTGACCGTTTCCGGACAGAACTCCAACAATTCCGTGCGCGTGACCGATGATTTCCTCGCGGCCGTCGAACAGGGCCGCGATTGGGATCTCAAATTCCGCACCAATGGGGAACTGGCGCGCACGGTCGAGGCGCCGGTCCTTTGGGACCGGATCGCGGAAGCGGCCTGGGCCTGCGCCGATCCGGGCATCCAGTTCCACACCACCATCAATGACTGGCACACCTGCCCCCATGGCGGCGAGATCCGGGCCTCGAATCCGTGCTCGGAATATATGTTCCTGGACAACACGGCCTGTAACCTCGCCTCCCTCAATCTCATGAATTTCCGGGACGAGGATGGCCAGTTCCAGGTGGATGCCTTCGCCCATGCGGTGCGTCTGTGGACATTGACGCTCGAAATCTCGGTCATGATGGCCCAGTTCCCGTCCAAGGAAATCGCGCAGCTGTCCCACGACTACCGGACGTTGGGCCTGGGCTTTGCCAATCTGGGCGGCCTCCTGATGGCCATGGGCATCTCCTATGACAGCGACAAGGGTCGCGCCGTTGCCGGTGCCGTCAGTGCCCTGATGACGGGCATGTCCTATGCGACATCGGCGGAGATGGCGAAGGAGCTCAAGCCCTTTGCCCATTTTTGGGTCAATGACGATGCCATGCTGCGGGTGATCCGCAATCATCGCCGGGCGGCCTATGGGGACAAGGACGGCTATGAGGATCTCCACACCCTCCCCGTTCCCCTAGACACCAAGGGATGCCCCATTCCCGGGCTCGTTCAGGCGGCCCAGGCAGCCTGGGACGACGCCCTGAAAACCGGTAGCGAGCACGGCTTCCGGAATGCCCAGGCGACGGTGATCGCGCCCACGGGGACGATCGGCCTGGTGATGGATTGCGACACCACCGGGATCGAACCGGATTTCGCGCTGGTGAAATTCAAGAAGCTGGCCGGTGGCGGCTATTTCAAGATCATCAACCGCACCGTGCCCGAGGCCCTCAAGGCGCTCGGCTATGGGACGGACGAGGTCGAGGCCATCATCCGCTATGCGGTGGGGCACGGCACGCTCAAGACCTCGCCGGGTCTGAACCACGAGGCCCTGCGCCGGGAAGGCTTCACCGAGGAGGCGCTGGCGTCGATCGAAGGCGCGCTCGAAACGGCTTTCGACATCCGTTTCGCCTTCAACAAATATACGCTCGGCGAAGCGTTCTGCACGGAAACACTCAAGCTCGATCCGGCGGAACTCGACGACGTTTCCTTTGACATGCTCGCCTCCCTCGGCTTCTCGAAGGCCGAAGTGGACGCGGCAAACCTCCATGTCTGCGGTGCGATGACCCTGGAAGGGGCGCCGGGCCTGAAGGACGAACATCTGTCCGTTTTCGATTGCGCCACGCCCTGCGGCCGGATCGGCACGCGTTGCCTGTCCGTCGAAAGCCATATTCGGATGATGGCGGCGGCCCAGCCGTTCGTCTCCGGCGCCATCTCCAAGACCATCAACATGCCCAACAGCGCCAGCGTCGACGACTGCAAGGACGCCTATATGCTGTCCTGGAAGCTGGGCATCAAGGCGAATGCGCTGTACCGGGACGGCTCCAAACTGAGCCAGCCCCTGTCAAGCGCGCTCCTCGACGAGGACGAGGCGGAGGAAAGCCTTAGCGAGGCCGTCCAGAGCGCCCAGCCCATGGCGGCGCGGACGCAAGTGGTGGCCGAGCGCATTGTCGAGAAGATCGTGGAGCGCCGGGTCACCGCGCGCCGCCGCCTCCCCGATCGCCGTAAGGGCTACATCCAGAAGGCCGTGGTCGGTGGGCATAAGGTCTATCTGCATACGGGCGAATATGAGGACGGTTCCCTGGGCGAGATCTTTGTGGACATGCACAAGGAAGGCGCGGCGTTCCGTTCGCTCATGAACAATTTCGCCATCGCGGTCTCGATCGGCCTGCAATATGGCGTGCCGCTCGAGGAATATGTGGATGCCTTCATCTACACCCGCTTCGAGCCCAACGGCGTTGTTCAGGGCAATGACCGGATCAAGAATTCGACATCGCTCATCGACTATGTCTTCCGGGAACTGGCCGTGTCCTATCTGGGACGCCACGACCTCGCGCATGTGGCGGAGGACGATGCCCTGCATCTGGGCGACGGCGTGCAGAGCGATGCCCTGACCGGCGAAACGCAGGTGGAAGGCCTGAAGGAAGTGATCCAGCAGATCGCGTCGACGGGCTACACCCGCGGCCTTTCCTCGGTCCAGCATCTCAAGGTCATTGCCGGTGGCGCGTCCACGGAACAGGAGGTCGACCTGGAGATCGCCGAGGAGGAAACCACGGCCTATGCGGTGGATGGGACCGGCGGCATGCGGGTCATGCAGAACCGCACGAGCCAAAGCGTGACCATCGATGCCGTGGCGGGCGGCGGACAGGATCTCCGGGCACGGAAGGCCGCCGAAGCGCGCATGTTGGGCTATGAGGGGGATCCCTGCCCGTCCTGCGGTCACATGACCCTGGTGCGCAACGGCACCTGCATGAAATGCGACACCTGCGGCAGCACCACGGGCTGTTCGTAATCAGCTCGCCTTCATTCAAACTTCAAAGACCCGGCACTCCTTGCCGGGTCTTTTTTGTTCCAAACTCTGTAGAAAGACGGTTACGGCACCAATAGGCTGATGCGCACCATGCTCACTCGGTGCTTGCGGTGTTCGTCAGCAGCCAGTGGGCAAGCACATGGGCGTCGCCGTCATTGAGACCGATGGCGGGCATTTTTCCGCCTGGATACACATCGGCGGGATTGCGCAGATAGGCCGCCAACGCATCCGCGTCCCATTGTCCTTGTGCGTTGCCCAGGGCAGGTGAATAGGCAAAGCCCTCGGCCGCGCCGACGCTGCGATCCCGCAAACCATTCAGATGGGGACCGACCGAATGGGTGGCGTCGGACACATCGCTGTGGCAGCTCGCGCATGAGGCGCTGTAGAGCGCCCGAACCTCTTTGGCGCGATAGGCGAAGCCCGAAAAATAGTGGTCCACATCCTTGACGTAGTCCACCTTGCCGAAACCGCTCTTCAGCCAGCACATCTGATGGCGGTTGCGGTCGTAGTGATTTTTTGTGGCATAGGTGAAGGTCGCACAGCCCGGCGTTTCAAGACAGCGCTGGGCGCATTCGTTTTCGTCCGCGACCTTCTGGGCGTCGATGTCAAAGTCGGGCAGGTCCAAACCGGCAACCAGCACGATATTGTCGTAGGCGGACGGTGCGGCAATCGACCCGCTAAAGACCCAGCCCCCCACCGTGGTGAAGCCGGCATCGGAATTGACGAACGCCATATCCCAATCGCCATTGGCGTCGGTGGCAATCACCGGCTTGCCGTCGATGGCTTCGGTGCTGGTCAACCCCAGAGGTTCGTCAAAGAAAGGCAGGCTGCGAATGCCCGGGATATATTTGTAGACGCATGTGCTGCCCGCCATGCACAAGCCGGTCAGGCTTGCGAAAAAACCGACACTGAAGGTCACGCCCAGCAGCATGATCGCGCCGAGCAGGAGCAGACGCCGGTCAGCCTGCAGAATGCGGTCGAGCCACTTCATGTCTGCCTCCGGAACCAACCATTGTCATCGGACCAGTAGCCGCGAAACAGGTCGAGTTCTCCCGCTACGGACGAACGAGGCTCACCCTGCGCGATGACGGGAGCGGTCGCCGATTGGCGCGGCGCGGCGCTGGCAATGGTCCATGGCGTTGCGACGCTCGCCACGGCCAGGGTGGTGGTTTGCAGAAAGTGACGTCGGTCAAGCATAGGTCGCTCTCAAGGTTTGGGCCAAGCGCGAGGCCAATGCGATGATGGTCATTGTGGGGTTGGCGGCGCCCCCGGAGGAGAACACCGAGGACCCGGCAAGGGCGAGATTGGACACCTCGTGATGGAAGCAGTCCCGGTTGACGACACCCGAACGGCGATCCTCCGACATGCGGGTCGTGCACATGGTGTGTCCGCCCCCGGCAATCTCACGGAACACGCCGTCATTGTTGATCTTCACGAGACCATCGCCGGTTTCGCCGAGGCTGTAGGCCAGATGCCGCAGATATTTGTGGACAGCGAGCAGGTCCGTGCTTTCGACGGTGCAAAACACGATGGGCCGATGGACGCCGTATGCGTTTTGAGGACCGATCTCGATCCGATTGTGCGGCGTGATGAGCATTTCGCTGCGGGTGTTGATCACATATTCAAATAATTTGTCAGTGGTCGTCCCTTCGTCTTCGCCGACCACCGGGATCAGCTCAAAGGCGCACGCAACGCGGTCAACGCTTTCATAAAGCGCATCGTCGGGCACGATATTCGCGACGTATCGGCCGAAACTTTCCGGCGGAGGGGTGAACATCGGCTTGCGCGCGAGGATCGCCCCGGCCTTGTAGACATGGGGATGCTCGCAAATGCCGACGCCCACTTCCGGGGTAAGGCGGCGGAAAATCTGCTCGCCTTGCTCATCGGGTTGCAAAAGGATGTGGGCGTTCCCGATGCCACCCAAGGCCAAAACCACGGTCTGACGCGGCGTGATCGGCACGGTGACACGCTCACCATCGGCATGAAACACCAGAGCTTTCACGGACAGGGCGTCGTCGGAAAGCTCCACGCGGGTCAGGTAGTGGCCCAGAATGACCGGCGAGGGCATGCGGCTGCCCGGATAGAACTTCCCGAATTGAACGGCGTCACCAAGTGAGAATGGCCGAAAATTAAAATTTGGAATGGCGGCGTCGACATATTCCACGACCGACGGGCTGCGCCCGAGAATGTCGGCGGCACGGGCATATCCCGGCCGCAGGTCCGAGATTGAGATCGGCCATTTGTCAAAATCGCGCCGGTCGAGGTTTGAACTCCACCCGCCCCAGACCCGGCTCGTGCCGCCAAGGGCGAATTGCCAGTGTTGGGGCCAGTGTTGCTTGGTGAAGTGGCCGATGCCTTCGAGATCGGACAGCTCGTTCTGGAGGTCGGCGTCAAAGCGTTCGCGGGCCGCTTCGAAAATGACGTTGGGGACGCCGGCATCGTTCAGTTCTCTGGCGAGGGTGGTTCCAGCCGGCCCCGTACCGACAATAATGACGTCGAACTCGTCGACATTAATTTCCTGTAGGACAGCCTGCACGAGCAACCCCTAAATACGTCCCAATCCGCACCGTGCTCGTTGTTTTGCTCGTTCCGGATCGATGCCAATTGCGCTCCACGAGAAGCGCCCCCTCCCCTGGACGGCCGTGAGCAACAGCCGCAGTTTTGTTACGTATCATGGGCGATCTACGCGGATCAACCGCCCCGATCCGCGTCTTGGTCCCGCAGCCCGCACCGACAACCGGATTGGCGCCCGCGAAGACCGCGTACGGAAAAATGCTCCACATCAATCACGCCGCTCG
>CAZFWG010000013.1:66352-70152 GCA_964522525.1 uncultured Alphaproteobacteria bacterium
TGGGGCAGCCCTGGGGTGCCGTTACCCTGGCCGATCTCTATCTCGGTTTCTTCCTGGGCGCCGTGGTGATCGTCCTGTTCGAGCGGCGTCTTTGGGTCGGGCTTGCCTGGGCGCTCCCCATCTTCGTGCTCGGCAATGTCTGGACCGCGCTCTGGTTCGTGGTGCGCCTGCCCGCGATCCGGGATCGCTTCAACGCCGCAACCCCGTCCTCCGAATGACCGGTCCGGCCCGCCTTCTCGTCACGACAGGGTGAACAGCCGGGAAATGCCATCGGGCCTCATTTGGCCCAGTGGTTTTACGGTCCTTTCATCCCGTTCGCGCACACTCCGGTCCCGATCACCGGGAGGTCGCGCCCATGAAGGGTTTTGTATTTACGGAGTTTCTGGGGTTCGTCGAGGAGGCCCTGGGCGAGGACATGGTGGATGACCTCATCGACGCCACGGATCTTGAATCCGGTGGGGCATACACGGCGGTGGGCAATTATCCGGCTACGGAAATATTCGCCCTCGTCACCACCCTGACCCGATTGACGGGACAGCAGGTTCCGGAACTGCTGAACGCCTTCGGCCACCACCTCATCGGCCGGTTGCGGCGCCCCTTTGCCTCCATGTTCGACATCGGAGGCGGCGTGATCTCGTTTCTCGAGGGGATCGAGGACAAGATCCACTTCGAAGTCCGCAAACTCTATCCGGATGCGGAACTCCCGACATTCCGGATCATCGAGCGCAGCGATGACTCTATCGTAATGGAATACCGAAGCTGCCGCCCCCTCGCCCATCTCGCGCTGGGCATGATCCGGGGGGCCTCCGAAATCTTCGAGGAGCCCCTCTCCATCGCCCACACAACGGGGGCCGATGATCAGGGCACCTTCGTCACCTTCACCATAACCCGGTGTGAAGCGGCCCATGACGATCCCTCCCGAAGCGCAGCTTGATCGCCTGAGGAAACGGGCCGCACGGGAAAAACAGGCACGCCTCGAGGCAGAGCGGCTCCTGGAAGACAAATCCCGGGCCCTGTTCGAGGCGAACCAGCGCCTGGCGAATCTCAACGCCAATCTCGAAGACCTTGTCAGGGAGCGCACCGAGGCCCTGGAGCGCGCCCACGAAAACGCCCTGGCCCTGGCCGACCAGGACCAGCTGACGGGGCTTGCGAACCGCCGGAGCTTCAAACGCTTCCTTGCCCGCCGGGCCGAGGCACACGGGCAGGAATGCCCCCCGGTCACCTTGATCCTGATCGATCTCGACTACTTCAAGGACGTGAACGACACTTTTGGCCACGCCGCCGGCGATGCCCTGTTGCGGGCCGTGGCACTGCGTCTCCAGGAGATCCAACAGGGCCATCCGGGCGCCCTTGCGGCGCGCCTTGGCGGTGATGAATTCGCCTTTGTCCTGCGGTCGCGGATCGGATCACCGGAGCTGCATGAAGGCATTCTGGGCGATCTCCTGGTGAAATTGCGCGCGCCCGTCTCCTTTGCCGGAACCCATTTCTTCCCCACCTGTTCCCTTGGCGTCGCATGCATGCCGGAGGATGCCCAGACGCCCGAGGAACTTCAGAATCATGCGGACATTGCGCTCTACCGCGCCAAGCGGAATGGACGCAATCAGTGGGCGGTGTTCGAGCCCGCGATGCTTCGCGAGACCCAGGAGCGGCAGGTCTTTGTGAGCGGCCTGCGCCGGGCGATCGAGGGGGACGAATTCGAGATCTGGTACCAACCGCAGATCTGCCTCGCGACCAACCGGGTCTGGGGCCTCGAGGCGCTGGCCCGGTGGCGGCATCCCGAATTCGGCGACCTGTCCCCCGCCCGTTTCATTCCCTATGCGGAAGAAGCCGGACTGATGACGGATCTTACACGGAACATTCTGGATCAGGTTCTCAGGACAACCGCGACCTGGTTCGATGACCATGGTCTTGAACGCGTCTCGGTCAACGTATCCCCGCGGGACTTCCGCGACTCCGCGCTTTCGGAAATGATCGAAGAGCGTCTGGCGGCGCATCAGGTCCCGGCCCAACGCCTGGAAATCGAGATCACCGAAAATGTCCTGCTCTGGGATTTCGAGACGGCGCGGCGCGAACTCGATCGGTTGTCGGGAATGGGTGTCGAACTGGCCTTGGATGATTTCGGCACCGGCTATTCCAATCTCTCCTATCTCCACAGCCTGTCCTTTGGCTGCCTGAAGATAGACCGGAGTTTCGTGGCCGATCTGGCCGCCCAAGTGGATTCGCGCTCGATTGTTACCGCCGTCATTCAGCTCGCGCACAGTCTGCACATGCGCGTGGTGGCGGAAGGCGTGGAGCATCCCGAACAAAAAGCGATCCTGAAACAGATGGGCTGCGATATCGTCCAGGGCTATCTCACCGGCCGGCCCATGGACGCGCAGGCCTGCGTGGCCTTCCTCAACGACGCGCGCTCGCGCGCGCCGTCATCCCTTTGCGATCAGGAACCCAGCCTGAAAATGGGGTAGGCCTTCTTCAGTGCCGGGATCATGTGGGGAGCGCCGGGCATGTCAGGCGCCGGCTTTCACCTCGCCCGCCTTCGCCTCCCCCGCCTTCGCGGCCTCGGGCTTTGACGCCTCGGGCACCACGGTGCGGATGTGCACATCCCGCAGGGCCCGCATGGGCACTTCGGCCGGCGCGCCCATCATCAGGTCTTCTGCCTGCTGATTCATGGGGAACAGGGTGACCTCCCGCAGATTGTCCTCCCCGGCCAGCAGCATGACGATCCGGTCGATGCCCGGCGCGATGCCGCCGTGGGGCGGGGCGCCATAGCGGAAGGCATTCAGCATGCCGCTGAATTCCTTCTCCACCGTGTCCGAATCATAGCCGGCGATCTCGAAGGCCTTGAACATGATCTCCGGTTCGTGGTTCCGGATGGCGCCGGAGGACAATTCGATCCCGTTACAGACGATATCATACTGATAGGCCAGGATATCGAGCGGATCCTTGGTGTTGAGGGCCTCAAGCCCGCCTTGCGGCATGGAAAAGGGGTTGTGGGAGAAGTCGACCTTCTTTTCCTTGTCGTCGAACTCGAACATGGGGAAGTCGACGATCCAACAGAACCGGAAGGCGCCTTCTTCCTTGAGGCCCAGTTCCTCGCCGATGCGCACACGCGCGGCTCCGGCGAGATGCGCGGCCTCCGCCTCCTTGCCGGCGGCGAAGAACAGGGCATCCCCCGCCTTGATCCCGGCCTGGGCCGCCATGGCGTCGATGGCCTCCTGGGGCAGGAATTTGGCGATGGGCCCCTTGCCGGTCAGCACACCGCCCTCGCCTTCCTCGAACACCACATAGCCCAGCCCCGGCGCTTTCATCTCGGAGCGCGCCCAGTCATTGAGCTTGTCGAAAAAGCTCCGGGGACGGTCGGCGCTTTGCGGTGCAGGGATCGCGCGCACCACGCCGCCGCCGGCGACGGCCTGTTTGAAGGCTTTGAACTCCACATCGTCGCGGGTGAAGATCTCGGTCACATCGACGATTTCGAGCGGAATGCGCAGGTCCGGCTTGTCGGAACCGTATTTCAGCATGGCCTCGCGATAGGGAATGCGCGGGAACGGCCCGGCGGGCAGTTTCCGTCCGTTCGCGAATTCCTCGAACACGCCGTGCAGCACGGGTTCGACGGCCTGGAAGACGTCTTCCTGTTCCACAAAGGACATCTCCACGTCGAGCTGATAGAACTCACCGGGTGAGCGGTCCGCACGGGCATCCTCATCCCGGAAACAGGGCGCGATCTGAAAATAGCGGTCAAAGCCCGCCACCATGATCAGCTGTTTGAACTGCTGGGGCGCCTGGGGCAGCGCGTAGAACTTGCC
>CAZFWG010000014.1:0-59920 GCA_964522525.1 uncultured Alphaproteobacteria bacterium
GGATGGACAATCTGAGAAGGAGGGACCTGGTGGATCCAGTGAACACGGCCTTCAAGGGAAAGAAATTCAACCGCCACCGCACGGATCCCAAATCAGGGGAAAGACCGTGCTGACGATGGGTTGGTGATTGCAAACGCGGCTTTTTAAAGGCGAGAAACGTGATGGTAGGCAACCTGTCGACAACTGTCGAAGATCGACAAGAAAACAAAGAATACTGGTCCCAGGTTGAAAAATTTGAGGAACGGCAAAAGCTGTACCAATCTGAGTTAAAGAAGCAGAAATGGTTTATTGAGTATATGGATTTAATCAAAGACAAAAAAAATATAGAATACCTAAGAAAGTTGCAATTACGGGAAGTGCAATTTTCCTCCGTTGTTGCTTATATTCGCACTGTGTATAGCGATGAATTTTTGAGAAATCAATTAAAAGAGATGCATGATTTTGTGCAGATGTGGGAAATTTACTATCCACAATATTGCCATTTAACGCCCGGCGATGTGGAAGAATTCCCTGTCGAAAGTCTCAATATACTGGGATCTTTCAAAAAATGGTATATCTTAAAAAATAAGATCGATGTACTTCCTTGGTCATTTAGTAAATTGAATTTATTATATGACGATATTGTAAATAAAAAATTGGATATCGAAGGCAAAGAAATTAAAGAGATTATTCTAGGATCCTCTTTGACTATAGATGATACGTCATAAACGGGCGTAGTGAATATTTATGGAAAGTAAGGTGCATCAAGCCCCAGGCGCGATGCACCCTACGCCGCCCAGCACATGGATCAAACGGGGGTCGGAGACGCCGAAAACCGGCCCCTCCCCCAACGGACGATCAGGGCCGCGACCAGCATTTCGAGAAGGCTCAAGGGCAGGGCCACGGCCAGCACCGCCGGCGTGGCCAGGTTCATGTTGTAAAGGCCGAGCCAAAGAATGCCGAAGATCGCCAACCAAACGTAAAAGCCCGCCATAAGCGCATTTCCGACGCCGCCGCCGAAATGGTCCAAAACCACCCAGACCGCGCCGGTCGCGGCCAGGACCAGGATCGTGTCCCACAGCCCCCAGACGGCGAAGACGCCCAGATCCATGGGCGCCACGCCCTGCACTTCGGGAAAAGCGGCCCGCATCATCGGCATCACAAAGACGAAATAGCGGAACACTTCCGACGCATTGATCCAGACCGCGTTGACGAGCGCCGTCACAAGAAAGGCCCGGACCGGCCAAGCGTGCCCCGTGGAAACCCTGTCGATCATCCGTTGAGCCTTTCCTTGAGGGTCTGAAGATGGGCGCGCACCGCCCGGCGCAGGGCCTCCGCGTCGTCCGTGACCCGGGAGGCGGACCACAGGCCTTGCGCGAAAATCACCAGCGCCTCGACGAGGCTGCCCAGATCCACGTCCGATCCCTCCCCCGCCTCGTTTGCCAGGGCATTCCGGAACCCACCGTGCAGCCGCCCGTGGTGGGCGTGGACCTTCTCCAGGGCCGCTGCGTCATGGGGCGCCACCTCCGTCGCGGTGTTGGCCACGAGGCAGCCGGGGCCAGGCAGACCGATATGCTCGGCCAGGGCAATCTGATGTTCGAAATAAGCGGCCACCGTGTCGAGATCGGCCCCCGGGGCCTCCACGGAGCCGAAGGCGGGCGTGACGATTTCCCGGTCATAGATCTCGAAGCCAGCCAGGAACAGGTCGTGCTTGCCCCCGAAATCCCCATAAATGCCGTGCCGGCTCACCCCCGTCGCCGCGACGAGATCCTCCATGGATGTCGCCTCGTAGCCCCGGCGCCAGAACACATCCATGGCGGCGGCGGCCAGGCCGTCCGGGCTATGGGACTTGGCGCGGGGCATGTCTCGACGTTAGCAGAACAATCGTTCTGCTACAAGTCTTGGCCGCGAACTGGCGGATGGCGGGGTGGCTGGGCTATAGCTGGTGACCATGCGCATCATTACAGACCGATCGGGGCTCGAGGCCCTTTGCGGGGAGCTTCAGGCGAGCCCGTTTTTGTGTGTGGATACGGAGTTTCTGCGGGACACGACCTATTGGCCCAAACTCTGTTTGATCCAGGTATCCGGCCCCGGCGTCGAGGCCATCATCGACCCTCTCGCGCCGGAACTCGGCGGCGAAAAGGCCAATGGCGAGACGCTCGCGCCCCTGACGGCCCTGCTGCGGGAGCCGGGCATTCTCAAAGTGTTCCACGCCGCCCGCCAGGACATGGAGCTTTTCGTCCATCGGCTCGATGTCCTGCCCAAACCCATTTTCGACAGTCAGATCGCCGGGATGGTCTGTGGCTTCGGGGACTCCGTGGGCTATGAGACCCTGGTGAAGTCCCTGTTGGGGCGGGAGATCGACAAGAGCTCCCGCTTCACGGATTGGAGCCGCCGGCCGTTGACCGACAAGCAGCTGGCTTACGCCCTCGCCGACGTCACCCATTTGCGGGACATTTATCCGATGCTGTCGGAACGTCTTGAGAAGGAAGGCCGCGCGCCCTGGGTGGCCGAGGAGATCGCGACCCTGGAGGATCCGGGGCTCTATCAATTGGAGCCCGAGGACGCCTGGCGGCGGCTCAAGACACGCAACACCTCCCGGAAATTCCTGGCCATCGTCAAAGTGTTGGCGGCCTGGCGGGAACGGGAAGCCCAGACCCGGGACGTGCCCCGGGCACGGATCATCAAGGATGATGCGTTGTTGGAACTGGCGGCCTCGGCGCCCAAGACCAAGGCGGATATGGATCGTCTGCGGGGCGTGCCCAAAGGGTTTGCCAATTCCGCGCAAGGGGCCGCCGCGCTTGCGGCCGTGGCCGAAGGGCTGGCCCTGCCCCGCGAGGAAATCCCGGTGATCCAGAAACCGGCGCCCACGCCGCCGGGCACGGGTCCTCTGATGGATTTGTTACGGGTGCTTTTGAAGAAAGTCTGCGAAGATCATGGCGTGGCGGCCAAACTGATCGCCACGAGCGCGGATCTGGAGCGGATTGCCTCGGACGACGCGGCGGATGTGCCCGCCCTTTCGGGTTGGCGGCGCGAGATTTTCGGGGACGCCGCTTTGCGCCTCAAACAGGGCCGGCTCGCCCTCGGCGCCCGGGGCCGTTCGGTCGTCCTTGTGGAGACGGATCAAGAATAACAGGGGACCACAATGCCTTTGAACAGGGTGCCGCTCAAACAGGTGACGTTCCGTTCCCTTTTTGAGATCCTGTTCATGGCCAACGCGCTGTTGTGGTTCCTCGCCATTCTTTCCTCGGTTTTCGGTCTCTTTTATTCCCTTACTGCTGCTGCATTCGGGGCGCTCCTGCTTCGGACATTTGCCGCCATCGCACCGGTGTCAGACCTCCATTGTGAAGAGACGTTTGCTGACTAGTCTGGAAGACAATCATGGCAAAGACGCTTTCCCTGATTCTCGAACCGCTCCTCCTTACCCTCTCCACGGCCACCACGGTGAGCCGGTTCTGGGCCGGATGGCCGGGCCGGGCGCCCGCACGTCTGCCCGATCAGCCGGTCATTCTCTATGAATTCGAGGGCTGTCCCTTCTGCCGTATTGCCCGGGAAGCGGTCACGGAACTGCGCCTGCCGGCGGAAATCAGACCCTGCCCCAAAAACGGGGAGCACTTCCGCCCCCAGGTCCAGGAAATGGGCGGCAAAAGCCAGTTTCCCTATCTGATTGATCCGAATACGGACACCCGCATGTATGAGAGCGCCGATGTCGTGCGCTATCTCTACCGGACCTATGGCGGGCGCATGGCGCCCGTGTCCCTGTTTCTGGGGCCCTTGAACGCGCTTCTCTCCTCCCTCGGCCTCACCTTCCGGCTGGGCAGCGGGATGAGCCGTCGGGGCCGGACCGGGACAATCTCGGAACCCCTCGACATGTGGGGGGCGGAGGGCGACCCGCGGGCGAGGCTCCTGCGCGAACTCCTCTGTGAACTGGAACTGCCCCATATCCGCCGGCCCGGTCCCGGCCCTAATGGCAATCTCGTGGCCCTGTACGATCCCAATACGGACCATGCCGTGGGTGGCTCGCTTGCGGCCCGCGCCTATCTCCTTGAGCGCTATGGGTAGATCCATGATCCGGTATCGCATCTTGGCGGCCGTCCTCCTCTCTCTCGGTCTCGGGGCGGCCGAGGCCCGGGCCATCGACCCACAGGAATGCGTGGCGTTCGCCGCCACGACCGACGGCCTTCGCGAGATCCGCAAGGGCGTCTTGGCCGAGATCAACGAGGTCCGCCGGGCCAACAGGCGCAACTGGCTGACCGTCAGTGTGCGCCTTGATCGCGCGGCCCAAGACCACGCCGAGGACATGGCCAGCCGCAGAGTCATGAGCCATTTCAGCGCGGATGAATCGACGGCCGGCGACCGCGCCCGGAGAGCGGCCTATATCTTCAAACGCGTCCAGGAAAACGTGGCCGTCGGAGACTTTACCGTAGACGGTGTCGTCCAAGCCTGGCTCGACAGTCCCTCCCACCGGGAGGCCATGCTTTGGAAGGAAGCCGAGGAAGTGGGGATCGGTTTCGCGATCGGCGAGCGGCCCCTGGTGGATGAAAAACAAGAAATCCGAGGCTGCTACTGGGTGCTGGTCCTTGGCGATCCGCTCTTCGATGTCAACTACGGCAGTCGGTTCCTGGATGGACGGTGACGATGAAAGCTTGACAGCCTGAGGCTGGCGCGTAGGTTCACGTCTTCCTTTCGCAGGAGTGTTGATGTCTTTCTGTTCTGAGGCCCGGTAAGGCCTGTCCCCCGTCGGACAGGCAGTTTTGAGAACACCTCGCGGAACCACCGCGACGGTCCGGGTTCCTTATTGTCAGAGCAGAAATCTCCATGAATGTCTCCAAACGGGAGCAACGCGTGCTGCACGCGCTTGCCCAGGGCGGTGCCGTGATTCTGGAGCGGGACGAAAGGCGCAAGATCATCGCCGCGTCCTGCGTCACACGGGAGGGGTGGACCCTCGCCGATACCGACCTTTCCTTGTTCAGACGCTTGAAGCGGCGGGGGCTGATCGCCTCGCGCGGGGGCGGCCCCTATCGGATCACCGAACGGGGTCTTGTCGCGGTCCGTCCCCAGATGAACAACCGCTGACAACACAGCCCCACCCCAAACAAAAGAGGCCGACGCGGCCGGAGGCACGTCCTGCTTCGGCCGCGTCGATCACAGGTCTGGCCGCTGACGCGGGACTTTGCTAAAGCCTTGTGTCGGGGGACAGGTTCGGCGCGGGGAGGCCGTCATGCTTCACTTTCTGAGACTGCCGCTTTTTTTCACGACGCTCTTCGCCATCCTGCTCAAACCCCTGACCTTTTTCCGGGACTTCCATGCCCTTGTCACAAACCGTGAGGGGCGTTTCTTCGATATCAACGCGGAGAAAGAGGGCGATCCCTATCTGGGCCCCGTCAAGTTCGCGGCGCTTGCCATCGTGCTTTCCAATCTGCTCTTCCCCTTCACCCTGTCGCTGGGCGTCCAGGTCGGCGCGGTCAGCCAGGAATTCGTCGCCTTTGCCGACTGGGCGAAGGAGACCGGCTATCTGGATCCCATCCGTTTCACCGGCATCGGCTTCATCGACAAGTTCCTTCGCGACATCCTGGCCCTGATCGTTTTCTATGGCCTCGGTGTGCTGATCAGCCTCTATTCGGGCGGGATCATCCCGTTCCGTTTTGCGGCCGGCTATTTCTACTATTGGAATGCCTGGAGCGTGCTGAGCGCCTTTGTGGGCATCGCAATGATCCTCGTGTCCTTCTTCATTCCCCTGTATCAGACCGGCTTTCCCATGATTGTCGATCTCGGGATCAATCTCATCAGCATGTTCATGTTCATCGGCTTTCCGATCCTGTTCTGGCCTCGTTTCATCGACATTTCCATGGGCCGCGCCGCGATCGCCGTCATCGGCGGTCTGGCGACCTGGATTGCAGCCATTGCGATCATCGTGCCCTTGTTCGTCACGATGCCGGAGTTCGGATAGGTTAGGAGCGATGCGTCGTTACTTGCGCGTGAGGCCCAGCCTTCCGCAGATCAGTCGGTCGACCATCCGCCGGGGAAGGAGATTGGGCAAAAGCCAATTCGTGACATAGCCGGGCACGACGGCATAGCGCCATTTGGGCTTGCGCGCGGTCAATGCGTTCAACACGGCCCGGCCCAGTTTTTCCGGAGGAAACCCGCTGCGGCCCTGCTCCAGGAAATAGTCGGCAAACTTCTGCAAGGCGGGCTCATAGTCGGTCCCCTCATAGGGGCCGAGGCCCACATCTTCCGCCTTGCCCCAGATCGGTGTCGCCACGGCACCGGGTCCGATGATGATCACATCGATCCCATAGAGATCAAGCTCCCGGCGCAGGCTGTCCGATACCCCTTCCAGCGCGAATTTGGACGCGGCATAGGCGCCAAGAAACGGCGCTCCCATCTTTCCGCCAATGGAACTCATATTGATGATCCGGCCCGGATCGCCGGTGCGCGTGGCGTCCATGCCCAGGAGAGGCAGAAAAGCCTGGGTGACAATGATCTGCCCGACGACATTGACCTCAAGTTGCTGGCGGAAATCATCGACGGGCTGATGGGCCAGCGGTCCGAAAACGGCGATGCCCGCATTGTTGACGAGGCCCGCCAGCCGGGTCGAGCCCAGGGCTTCTCCGACCTGGGCGGCCCCGCGCGCGACGGCTTGGGCGTCCGTCACGTCGAACAGCAATGGCGTAAAGTGCTTGCCGAATTCTTCCCGAAGCCGGGCGCCGTCCTCTTCCTTCCGGACACTGCCGAAAACATGATAGCCCGCCCCCGTGAGGACTTTCACGCAACCCCACCCGATCCCCGTCGAGGACCCCGTGACAACAACGCTCTTCATGGGCATCACCCCTGCACCAACCCTCAGGCCACGGCCAGTTCATGGCCGCCAAGGCCCACGATCTGGGCCAGTTGCTTGAGCCGTTTGTCCACGTCATAGCTCTTGAGCGCGGCCGTGGGCCCCATCAGGGTCAGGACCAGCCGTCGGCCTTTGACACTCAGATTGGCATGCTGCAACAGATCGGAGGCGCCACCCGTCAACTCAAAGGCCAGATGGAGGGCATGGCCCAATGTGCGCGCATGGGCCACGAGATCCCGGGAAATGGCCGGGCTGCCCGCATGCATGACCGAGCCCAATAGACCTTCATAGGTCTGGATCTGTGTGTAGCGATACCAGAGGGTCAGCGCGAGAAAGACCCGGCCCGGATGATCAATCCCGATCAGGGGCGCCGACAGGACCAATTCGGCGGTGCGGTTCGCACGGTTGTCGGTATGGAAGCCCCATCCCACATCGGCCAGGATGCTGGCCGCCCGGCGCAAGCGGATACGGTCGGCCCGTTCCTCCGCTGTCAGACGGGTCACAGGAACCGGCGCATCCGGTTCATCGAACAGGGGCGCCATCCATTCGTTGACATGACCATCGTCGATCACGGTGCGGGCCATGCGCCCGGCCATGGCATAGGCGCCTTCGATCAATGGATCGCGGGCCCGCATATCCAGGTCGAGATTCTGGAAAACCAGTCCTTCCCGGACACCATGGCCGGAAATAACCACATGCCGCGCACCGATCGTCTTGACCAGCGTCTCGAGCGCCACGCTTGCCGGACGAATATACATTTGCCGGCGTATTTTCAGAGTGCGAACGGCCGCCATAGCAGCGGGATCACGTTTGCGGATGGCGCGGACCAGAATCTCAACTTCGCCCGTGTGCATGCAGTAGCCGTCGAGAATATTGAGCGGATAGCCCCGATAGGCCATATGGGCGCGGGCGAAATTGCGCCAATTGCCTCCGACAGCATAGAAGTCATACCCGGCCGCGGCCCTCAACCAGGGAAGGCGGGCCAATTCACTGACAACATGTTCCGCCACATGACGGTCATTGGCGGCGTCGCCGGGTTGAAGGCGCAGGACACCCAGCGGCAGGGACGCAGTTTCGTGGATCTGGCCATCCTCGATGCGCGCCAGCTCCAGGCTTCCGCCGCCGAGGTCCCCGACAATTCCCCGGGCCCAGGGCAGGCCTGAAAGCACGCCGGCCGCCGCGAAACAGGCTTCTTCGGCTTCCGACAGCACACGGATGGACACACCGAGCGCCTTCTCGGCGCCTGCCAGGAACGCCTGCCGGCTTTCAGGCTCCGCATCCCGCACGGCCGCCGTCGCCACGGCCAACATGTCGGATACCCCATAATATCGGGAGATCACGGCGAAGCGGGACAAGACGTCGAGGGCGTCGGCGACCCGCTCCTTGTTGAGCGGCAGCCCCAGGGCCACCTCCCGACCAAGCTCACACCCCACTTTTTCATTGAAAATGACACTCGGCGCCCGGTTCCGACCCTCGAAAATCACGAGGCGGACGGAATTGGAGCCGATATCGATGACGCCCACGGGACGTTCGGTCAGGGTTTCGACCAGGGTTTTGGGATACCCGGTTGGTTTGGTCATGGTCTTCGCCGACTGCTTGAGGGGTTTCATGGGCAGATCCTAACCCGCTTGTTCCGAGAGGGATGATCCGTCGGCGGGATCGTCAGATGGCCCAAAGGCCCCCTTCCTGTCGCGCCGTTACATTCAGTCTCCAATTTCAACTTCCGGCGGGCGATCATATTCGATCGCCCGGCCCCGGCCGGAAAGGCTGGGATTGTTCATAAAATAGCGATGGGCGCTGAAACCGTCTTCCTTGCGGCGCGGATAGATGCGTCGGTAGGAGCCGTCGGAACCCAGTACCCAGCTTTGCTCATTGTCCTTGAGATTGGCCACCATGATCTGGAACAGCACCTGTTGATGGACCGTTTCGTTTTCGACGGGCACCAAGGTTTCGACACGACGGTCGAGGTTTCGTGGCATCCAGTCGGCAGAAGAAATGTAGACCTTCGCCTCCGTCGAGGGCAATTCACGACCATTGCCGAAACAGACAATGCGCGAATGCTCCAGGAACCGGCCGATGATGCTCTTGACGTGGATGTTCTCCGAAAGTCCGGGGACACCGGGACGCAGGCAACAGATGCCGCGCACGATCAGGTGAACCTGGACCCCGCATTGGCTGGCGCGATAGAGCGTATCGATGACCGTGGGATCCACGAGACTGTTCATTTTCGCCCAGATCGTCGCCGGCCGCCCAGCACGGGCATGGGCCATCTCCGCCTCGATATGTTCAAGCAGCTTGGCGCGGATGCCGCCCGGCGAGAGCGAGATCTTCCGCAACCCCCGCGGCACCGTGAACCCCGTGACATAGTTGAAGGCGCGCACGGCGTCCGCGCCCAGTTCGGGGTTGGCGCTGAACACGGAGAGGTCCGTATAGACCTTGGCCGTACCCGGATGATAATTGCCCGTCCCGAAATGGACATAGGAGACGAGCCGGCCGCCCTCCCGGCGCACCCCGAGGCTCTACTTGGCGTGGGTCTTGAGCTCCATCAACCCGTAGACGACCTGGACCCCTGCATATTCCATTTCCCGGGCCCAGCCGATATTGGCCTCCTCGTCGAACCGCGCCTTCAACTCGACAAGGGCGGTCACGGACTTGCCCGCCTCGGCCGCCTGGATTAGGGCCTCGACGATCGGGGAATCATCCGAGGTGCGATACAGCGTCTGTTTGACGGCCACCACATCAGGATCCCGCGCGGCCTGACGCAAGAACTGGACGACCACGTCGAAGGATTCATAGGGGTGGTGAACAATAATGTCTTTCTGCTGAATGGCAGCGAAGCAGTCGCCCCCCAGTTCGCGAATGCGCTCCGGAAAGCGGGCATTGAAGGGCGTGAATTTCAGATCCGGCCGGTCATCGACAATGAGCTGGGCGGTCTCCGCGAGGCCGACCTCCCCTTCGACGAGTGCCACCTGGACGGACGGCGCCTCAAGCTCGGTTATGATGAAGGAGCGCAACTCCTCCGGCATATTCATATTGATCTTCATATGGATGACCTGGCCCTTGCGGCGCTGACGCAAGAGATGCTCAAAGAGGCGCATCAGGTCTTCCGCCTCTTCCTCGACCTCGATGTCGCTGTCCCGCAGGATACGGAACGCCCCGTGATCGACGACGGAATAGCCCGCAAAGAGCATGGGCAGGAATTCCGCGATCACATGTTCGAGCGACAGGAAGCGGATCTCGCCCCAGCCATTGCCTTGGGTATTGACCGTTGGCAGGCGGATGAAGCGTTCGAGCTGGGCCGGAACCGGCAGGATGGCATTCATCGGATGGCCGTCACTGTCCCGGCGAAGTTTCAGGACAAGGGCAAAGCCCCGATTGGCGATGAAGGGAAAGGGATGGGTCGGTCCGGTGGCCAGGGGGGTCAGCACCGGAAAGACATGGGCCTCGAAATAGTCCCGCAGCCAGGCCCGTTCCTCCGCCGTCAGCTCCTGTGGTTTGAGGACGCTGATCCCGTTCGCGCGCAGGGCCGTGCGCAGGGTCTGCCAGATTTCCTGCTGTTCGAGGATCAGATCATTGGCCCGGCGGTTGACCTTCTCCAATTGTTGGGCGGGCGTGAGGCCGTCCTGGCTGACGGGCGCGATCCCCGCCTGGATCTGGTCCACGAGGCCCGCGACCCGGACCATGTAGAACTCGTCCAGGTTCGACGCGGAAATCGAGAGAAAGCGCACCCGCTCCAGCAGGGGATGCTTGGTGTTGGCGGCTTCCTCAAGGACGCGTTTGTTGAACGCGAGCCAGGACAATTCCCGATTAATGAAACGCCGGGGCGAGGCCATGGTGAAGGCCGCGTCGGGACCGACAGGCACCGCCAGGGGCGGCTGTTCCACCCCGTGTGCCTCAAGCTCCATCCCGTTGCGCACGCCCGGTGCCGCGATGAAACCGTGATCCTCTCCATTGGCCGCCGGGACGTCGGGAAGACCCGTCTCTGACCTGCGGGGATCGGATTGATCGACGCTCATGGCTCCGCCCTCCATAACCATTGATCTGGTCATCCCGCCCAGAGAATACGGCGTGCGGCCCCTCGCCCCAGGAACCATCGCCAGCCCTTCCACCATAGTGGATCGGGTTATCCACTGTCATGTCCCCGGCTTGGATACCTGTTCGTGCGTTTCCTCGAAACGCGTCAGGATTTCCATGGCCAAACGGGTGGTGATGGGCTTCTTGCGCACGAGCGCCGTGCGGTCGAGCCATGCAACCAGGGCCTGGGCGGTGAGGAACGAACGTTCCATGCGCACCGTTAAATAATCGATGACACCGGGCGCGACGGTGATTTGGCGGTCCCGAAACAGCTTGGCGAGCAGCTCCGCCAGGACCGCGTCATCGGGCGCGGCCAGTTCCGTCGACGGCATGGCCCGCAACCGGCTTTTGAGGTCCGCGCGCTCGAAGGACCAGGCGGCCGGATGGCTCCGCGCCGTCAGAAGCAGGGCCGCGCCCTGTTCCCGCGCCAGGTTGATGAGATGAAAAAGGGCGGCCTCTTCGCTGACCGGGCCGTCCCCCAGCTCCAGGGCCAGGGCCCCCGGTTTCAGGAGGTCCGGCACCGCCTCGACCGTCAGGCCCTCCTGCGCCATCACGGCCGCTCCGGTTCGTTGCGCCCAGATATGGGCAAGGTGGGTCTTGCCGGATCCGGCTGGTCCGACCAGGAGGCACCAGGGCGCGCTCCAGCCGGGCCAGGCCTCGATCAAGGTCATGGCGGCCCGATTGCATTCGGACACGCAAAAGGCCGCGCGATCGAAGGCGGTTCGGACCGGCAGCTCAAGGAGCAATTGGCCGTCGCGGGGGTGGTTTTGGCGCGGCGGATCGTCGGGCGCGCAAGCCGCGCCCGGATCGGTGTCGGGGGGTCGACTTGTCATGGTTTCTGGCGCAGGGGAAACGGCATCACCGGTTCTGGTAGGCCCCATCATCGCCACGTGGATTGTAGGCGGGCTGACCACCCTGATTGCCGTTGGGATAGGCGGGCTGAGGCTCGGCCGGATAGGACGCATTGTCCTGATAGGTCTGGCCGGGGACCCCTTGCTCCGGTGCGCCGGGACCGTTGAACCCGGCCGGCGTGCCTTGCGGCGGATAGGGCTGGCCCAATCCGCCATCGGCGGTCGGCACGCCCTGATTAAGAGGATAGACGGGCGGACGATTGCCATAGGTATCTTCAAGGGCGGCCGGCACGATGCCCCGCCGCGTGATTTCCCAATAGCCGTTCTCCCCCGACAGCATCAGCCCGCGCTGGTTCAAGTTGAGCGCAAGCTGCTCGATCGCACCGGCAAAGACGATGCGCAGCTCCGCACCCCGCGCCGACAGGGCCAGGGTCTCGGTGGTCACGATGGTGGGAATGTCGGCCAGGCGCCCGCGAATGTCGGTCCAATCCTGCACCGAGGCCAAGCGCACCGTGGCTTCCATCAGATAGCGCGTGCCGTAATCGACGAGGGTCTGGGATTTCCAGTCATCCGAGATGACCGAGAGGGCTTCCCGGACGGCGAGGTCATAGACCGTCTCCGTCGTGGCGGATTGGGGCCGGACGAGCGGGCCTTGCACCACCGTGCTGAAAGGCCGGCGATCGGCCCTCTCAATGCGGACCAGGGACAGTTGAAGACGGACATCCCCGCTTTCGGCCGGCACAGCGCCCGTGGGGGGCACCCCCACATCGGCGGGTCGCGAAGCGGTACCGGCGCCATAGCTGCTGCCCGGCGTGCCGCCTTGACCCAACGGGTCGTTTGAAAAGCTCACATCCGAGGCGCCTTGGACCGCATGGGCCAGGAGCACGGCACTCGCCCCGTAGCGCTGGACCATGGTCTCCATGTAAAGCCAGTCGCCCCGCAGCGCGGTATCGGCATCGATCGCGGAGATATCGGTCAGATCGCCCAGGGGCGCGATTACCGGCACCAGTTCGTTGCCCAGGGACTGGGCCGACCAGGCCTCAAACCAGGGGTTGGATTGTTCCCACAGCATCAGTTGGCCATCGGCCTCGAGAACCGGCAGGACCAGGATCGGCGGTGATTGGGTCTCGCTGAAGGGGATATTGGCGTCGAGCAGCACCTGGCGCACGCTCTCGGCGCGAAAATTATAGGTGATGCGGGCCAGATAACGATTCCGGCTGTTGCGTTCATCTTCAATGCGCAAGCCGGCGCCCATTTCGGTGATCGCCTGATCCCCCAGGATCGGCAGGCGCGGCCAGTCCTGGGGCCGGGTCAGGCGCCGCAGAACCGTGGTGAACGCCTCGCGGCGGCCTTGGGAGTGGGCGATTTCTCGGGCGTCGGCCGCATTGTCGGCCGTGGCGTCGACTTGCACGCCTTCCACCGCGAAAACATTCGCCTGGGCTTGGGTAACGCCTGAAAACGCGCATAACGCGACCAGCAGGGCCCATTTCCAGACCCGCGGCGCCCCATCACGCCGGCCAGATGCCATCAGCCGCATTCGTTTCTCTCCTTCTTGGCCATCTTCTTGGCCATCGGCCAGAACCCTAGCCCACAATACGAGCCCTTTGAATACGTCGCGGGCCCAGGCTATGCCTAGCCTCGATATGCCTCTCCAGGGTCAATGGACCCGCCGTCAAGGACTATTCCCATGGCCGACCCCGATAAACCTGACCATCCTGGCGAAAAGGGGGACGTGCCCGAGGGTCTGACCTATGCCCGGGCCGGCGTCAATATTGATGCCGGCAACGCGCTTGTCGACCGGATCGCGCCCGTCGCCCGCGCCACCGCGCGGCCGGGGGCGGATGCGGCCCTCGGCGGTTTCGGGGCCCTGTTCGATCTCAAGGCCGCCGGCTTCAACGATCCGCTTCTGGTTTCCGCCACCGACGGGGTCGGCACCAAATTGATGATCGCTTTCGAGACCGGGCGCCACGAGACGGTGGGCATCGACCTTGTCGCCATGTGCGTCAATGATCTGATCGTCCAGGGCGCCGAGCCCCTGTTCTTCCTCGATTATTTCGCCACCGGTCAACTGGAGCCCAAAATCGCGGCCCGTGTCGTCACGGGCATTGCCGAAGGGTGCCGGCGCGCGGGCTGCGCGCTGATCGGCGGGGAGACGGCCGAGATGCCCGCCATGTACCGGCCCGGCCATTACGATCTTGCGGGTTTTGCCGTCGGCGCGGTGGAGCGCTCGGCTCTTCTGCCGCGCGGCGATGTCCGCGCGGGCGATGTCCTGGTGGCGCTTGCCTCCAATGGTCTGCACTCCAACGGTTTTTCCCTGGTCCGCAAAGTCCTTGAACGCGCTGGCCTTTCCTATGACGACGCGGCGCCCTTCGACCCGGAGCGGTCCCTGGGCGAGGCACTGCTCGAGCCCACCCATATCTATGTGAGCGCGCTTCTGCCTGTGATCCGGGAGGGCCGCGTGAAGGCGCTTGCCCATATCACCGGCGGCGGCGTGCCTGAAAACCTGCCCCGGGTTCTGCCCCGAGGCCTAGGTACCAAGATCGAGCCCACAAACGTCCCGCGCCCGGCGGTCTTTGACTGGCTCCAGGAGGCCGGCGGTATTCCGGACACGGAGATGGCCCGCACCTTCAATTGCGGCACCGGCATGATCCTGGTGGTCGCGGAAGCGGATTTAAGCGCTATAATGGCAGCACCAACGCTTGCGCCCTACACGCCCCGTGTTCTCGGGCGCTTGAGCGAGAAAGGCTGAAGCTTCAGGACCCTCCGCGTCACCGCCCGTCATCGACGGCTCCGAATGAGGACATGGCCCCATGCACACCCTGGCGATCCTGATCTCCGGCCGCGGATCAAACATGAAGGCCCTGATCGATGCCTGCAAGGACGATGATTTTCCGGCAAAGGTGGGGCTCGTCATCTCCAATGTCGCCGATGCGGCCGGACTGAAGATCGCCGAAGAGGCCGGGATCGATACCCGCGTCATCGAGCACAAAAACTCCCCCAGCCGGGAAGCCTTTGACGCCGTCATCGAGGACGCCCTGTTGGCGGCCAATGTCGATACGGTCTGCTCCGCCGGGTTCAAACGTATCTTCAGCACCCAGTTCGCCGCCCGCTGGCAGGGCCGGATCCTGAACATCCACCCTTCCCTGCTGCCGGCCTTTCCCGGCCTCAATGTGCAGGCGGCGGCCTTGAATACGGGGGTCCGCATCGCGGGGTGCACGGTCCATTATGTGACGCCGCAGCTCGACGCGGGGCCCATCATCGGTCAGGCGGCGGTGCCCGTCTATTTGGACGATACGGTGGAGGGTCTGTCCGCGCGGATCCTGGCCGAGGAACACAAGCTTTATCCCGCATGCGTCCGGCTGGTGGCGGAAGGAAAAGTACGGTTCGAGAAGGGCCGGGCCGCGTTCACGGACGCCAAGCCGCCCATGTGGCTCATCTCGTCTTGAGCCACGCGGCAAGGCGGGCGGAATGATAAACCATTCCGCCCACAGAAAGATTAGCCGACGATTTCTTCGTCCTTGAAGAAGAACGTGATTTCCTGGGCGGCCGTTTCCGGGGAGTCAGAACCGTGCACGGAATTGCGCTCGATATTCTCGGCAAACTCCTTGCGGATCGTGCCCTCGGCTGCTTCGGCCGGATTGGTCGCGCCCATCACTTCGCGGTTCTTGGCGATGGCGCCTTCCCCTTGGAGCACCTGAACCACGACCGGACCGGACGTCATGAAGGTCACCAGGTCGTTATAGAAGGGACGCTCCTTGTGGACCTCGTAGAATTTCTCGGCCTGTTCCTGGGACAGGCGAATGCGCTTTTGAGCCACCACCCGAAGGTCCGCATTCTCGAATTTCTTGATGATAGCGCCGGTGATGTTCCGCTCGGTCGCGTCCGGCTTGATGATCGAAAGGGTGCGCTCAATGGCCATCGGTCTTGTCCCACTGTTACATGAAGCCCTTGCCGACACGGCACGGACCTTGATTGGTTGGAATGCCGTGGCCTTATAGCGGGGGCCGGGCCCCTTGCCAAGCGAGGCGTCCCCAAGCGTTCGCCATGTTGCGGTCTTGACCAAGGATCAAGGGCTTGGCTGCATGGTGGGGCTGGTCTGATCCCGATCAATTGGAGAAGTGCGTTATGTTGGGCGGTCTTGGGGATTTTGCGATCTCGATCCTTTCGGGCGTCGTGGTCGCGATCTTTGTCGACATGTTCTATCGCTTCTACAGGCGGACCGTTTCGGATCTGGGGCGCAACCAGGCCGAGACGACAGGCGA
The DNA here is from genome assembly GCA_964522525.1 of uncultured Alphaproteobacteria bacterium. Taxonomy (GTDB): domain Bacteria; phylum Pseudomonadota; class Alphaproteobacteria; order JAJFIK01; family JAJFIK01; genus CAYUYV01. Next base: position 16,005 of record CAZFWG010000014.1, read on the forward strand.
AACGCCGCCCACCCAAGCGCCTCCTCTCCCCGAGACGCCCCCGTCCCGCCCGGCCCTGCGTCTGCATGGACAACAACCCTGGTACCGGTTGGGCATGAATCTCTGGCGGGACCGGGATGTGGCCATCCGCCTACGGCGCAATGACATATCGGAAATCGAGAAGCTCAAATATCTGTCGGCCACGCTCCTGTTCTATACGTCCATGACAACCATCACGGCGCGGCGTCTCATCGGAGACGAGACGGGAACATTCGGCGCGTTGGCCTACGCCTATGACTCGTTCATGCTCATCCTGGCGGTGGTGTTAATCATCTATGCCTTCGTCCAAAATCGCAAAGGCGATGGCCTGAACTTCATAGAACGGTATATCTGCGTATCCTTTCCTTTGACCATCAAGCTGACGGTTTACATTATTATCGGCGTGACATTGGCCACGACCATCAGCTTCATGATCATCGATATGGATCCGGACGGTGTCGAAGGTCACTGGAGCACGCATGTGATCCTCGTTTTGGCGCTCGTTGCGACCTATACCTATATGGCGCTGCGATACCGTTATCTGATGGCCATCGCGTCGGGCCGCCGCCCGGATCTGACGGACGACGCCCCGGACAGCGCATAGCGTTTCTCAGGCGGGACAGGCCCCGTCCAGGAAATACGCCCGGTAACCGGCGAGCTGGGGATACCAGGCGATCACCGCGTCCAGCACCTGGCACCGCTGGGCCTCGGTGGAGAGACGGTCATCCGCCGCAAGACGATCAAGGGCGTCTTCGACGGTCTCCAGGCTGTCGATCACCCGGGTGCCGCCATCGGCCGGCGTATCGAAAACCATCAAACGCCCCTCGCCGAACGGGGACCATTCCGGCAGGACGCCGTCCGTCCCCTGCCCCGGCACGCCGGTATGGGCAAAGCGGCCCCAATAGTCCCTCATCGCCTTGGACACGGTTTCCCGGCCGGCCGCGTTGCTTTCGGTGAAGAAGAACCGGTCGCCCTGACCGAAGAACCGGTAGCGGTTGAAGACAAAGGGGATCTCCAGGCCGTGGGCGGCGCCGAACAGCTTGGAGAAATCCGTGGTCAGAAACCGGCCCTGTTCGTCCCAATCAAAGCGATATCCGTAGACGGCTTCATGGCCCGCCGCGCGCATGCGGGACAAGGCATTGTCGACGGACTGAACCCGCCACATGAGGCTCTGATAGTCGGCAATCACGTCATAGAGAACCGGATCCTTGGCCCAGAAGAACACGAAGAACAGATTGTTCACATAGTCCGGGTTCAGAAAGTTGAAAAGCCGGGTCTCGTCGCGAGTGGTTCCGCTGATCACCGGTACCGCGTTGAACCCGCCCGGCGTGCCGGTGGCCTCGATCACGCCGTCCGCCGGCACCACCACCGCATCATCGATGATCGTGGGCGCATAGAGAAGCCCCGCCTGGCCCTCCTGGTAAGGCGCAAAGACGGCGGCCACATCCTGATCCCGCAACAGGCCGGCAAGGTCCTCTTCCGAGAGATCATCCGGATCGGCGTCGGCGCCCTGGGCCTTTTGAACCATGGCCCGCACCATGGAGCGGGCGGCATTGGGATGATCCCCGGACAGACCTTCTGCCTCGCTCAAGGGCACGGAAGCGAAGCTGCCGCTTTGCAGGATCGCCCGGTGAAAGAGACCGGCGGCCTGGGGCGAAGCCATGAGGGAGGCCACATTGCGCCCTCCGGCACTCTCCCCGAACACCGTGACCCGGCGCGGGTCACCGCCAAACGCCTCGATATTGTCGCGCACCCATTCGAGGGCCGCGATCATGTCCAGGGTGCCGAAATTGGCGCTGCGGTCCTCGCGGGTCTCAGCCGTGGCGCGCAGGGCTTCATGGGCGAACCATCCAAGCGGCCCGAGGCGATACTGGATGGTCACCACCAGGACATTCTGATCGACGGCCAGGTTCCCGCCGTCATATTGGCCGGCGCGGCCCCAGACATTGCCCCCGCCATGGATCCAGACCATGACCGGAAGAGGCGCCGCGGCCGCCGCGCCCTTCGGCGCGTAGATGTCCAGGGTGAGACAATCCTCCGAGCCCATGAGCGTACCCGGCGCCAGGCCCTCTCCCTGGTCGAGGGCATTGGTGATCTGGGGACAGCGGGGCCCGAACTGGAGCGCCTCGCGGGTGCCTTCCCACGCCACCGCCGGCCGGGGCGCGCGCCAGCGCAAATCACCCACCGGGGCTTCGGCAAAGGGGATGCCCTTCCAGACTTGGGCGCCGGAGCGAGAGGTGTAGCCCACCACGTCGCCGCTCTCGGTCGTTCTGAGGGTTCCGGGATCGGCGCTGGCGACTTCGTCCGGCTCCGGCTGCCCGGAAGGTCCGCCAAGCAGATAGGCGCCGCCCACGAGAAGGACACCCACAACAATAAGGACAAGGATTATTCTCAACATGCCTGTAACCTCTCCCTCCGGCGCATCGCGACTCCCGCCTCCCCTGCAAATTCAAGGCGGTTTGGAAGCAAGGCTTTATCCTTCAATCGCGCTTTGTCCCCTGCGTGGCGCGTGCTCCGGCCGTGTCGATTTCTTGCCATCGGACCCACGCTGCGTTTAGCTTCGGCCCGCACTCTCACCCTACCATGAAAGCGCTTGGGCCCGCGGGCCGCAAGTATCGGTTTCCCCATGCTACACATCAACGACCTCACCTATCGCATCGAAGGCCGGTTGATCCTGGAAGGCGCCACGGCGGCCATCCCGGCGGGTCACAAGGTGGGTCTCGTGGGCCGCAACGGGGCGGGGAAATCCACACTCCTGCGCCTGATCATGGGTGAGGTCGGCCCCGAACAGGGGGGCATCAGCCTGCCGCGCAATGCGCGGATCGGCGCGGTTGCCCAGGAAGCGCCGGGAGGGTCCACAAGTCTGCTCGACACCGTGCTTGCCGCCGATACGGAACGCAGCCGCCTTCTTGCCACGGCCGAGACGGAAACCGATCCCCATCAGATCGCCGAGATCCAGACGCGCCTCGCCGACATCGACGCCCATAGCGCGCCGGCGCGGGCCGCCTCGATCCTGGCAGGGCTCGGTTTCGACGAGGAGGCACAAGCTAAGCCGTGTTCGGATTTTTCCGGCGGCTGGCGCATGCGGGTGGCGCTCGCCGCCGTCCTGTTCGCCGCGCCCGACCTGCTGCTCCTCGATGAGCCCACAAACTATCTGGATCTCGAAGGCGTCATCTGGCTCGAGACCTATTTGCGCACCTATCCCTACACGGTTTTGTTGGTCAGCCACGACCGGGATCTGCTCAATCGCGCCGTGGGCGGCATTCTTCATCTGGAGCGCGGCCGCCTCACCCTTTATTCGGGGACCTATGACCAGTTCGAAGCCCAGCGCCGGGCCCGCTTCGAGCAGCAACTGGCCCTGAAGAAGAAGCAGGAAGCTCAGCGCCGGCATATCGAGGCCTTTGTCGAACGTTTCCGCTACAAGGATTCCAAGGCCCGCCAGGCCCAGAGCCGCCTGAAGATCCTGGCCAAGATGCAGCCCATTGCCGCCATGGTGGAAGACCGCCTGCCCCCCTTCACCTTTCCGGACCCGGAGCCCCTGAGCCCGCCGATCATCACCATGGAAGACGCCCAGGTCGGATACGAGGCGGAAAAGCCGATCCTCCGGCGGCTGACCTTGCGCATCGACAATGATGACCGCATTGCCCTTCTTGGCGCCAATGGCAACGGCAAATCCACGTTCGCCAAGCTGATTGCCGGGCGGCTCAAAATCATGGCCGGACGCCTGCGCCGCTCGCCGCCCCTGCAGGTCGGCTATTTTGCCCAGCACCAGCTCGACGAGTTGAACCCGGCCGAAAGCTCCTATCAGCTCTATGAGCGCCTGCTGCCTGATGCGACGGAAGCCCAGCGCCGGGCCAAACTCGGCGCGCTCGGCTTCACGGGCGAGAAGGCCGACACCAAGATCGGGGACCTCTCGGGCGGGGAAAAGGCGCGCATCATGTTGGCGCTCGCCACCTGGAGCAAGCCCCATCTGCTGATCCTCGATGAGCCCACGAACCATCTGGATGTGGACAGTCGCGAGGCCCTGATCCACGCCCTGAACAGCTATCAGGGAGCGGTCATTCTCATCAGCCACGACCGGCATCTGGTGGAGGCCTGTGTCGATCGACTATGGCTTGTGGCGGATGGCACGGTGACGCCGTATGAGGATGATCTCGATGCCTATCGCGCCTGGCTCCTGTCCCAGAAGAACGGCAAGGCTTCCGGGGAAAAGCAGAACGGGGCCCTTGACGATCCCAAGGCCACGCGGGTCACCGAACGCCGGGCGGCGGCGGAACGGCGGGCGGAAATCGCGCCTTTGAAGCGGGAGGCGGAAAAATGGGAAAAGGCCGTGTCGGACCTGACCGCCAAGCTCGAACGGGCCGAGGCCAAGCTTGGCGATCCCACGATCTACACGAACCACCCCGAGAAGGCCGCGGAACTGGGAAAACTCCGAGGGCAGATCGAAAAGAAAATCCGCGAGGCGGAGGAAAACTGGATGGCCGCGCTGGAAGCCTATGAGGCGGCGCGGGAAGAGGCTTGAGGATTGGAGGACGCCAGAGCGTGGGGCGCGTTACGAAGGTTTAAGGGCTTTGCGACATGCGCGCCGACCCGTTTCAGAATTCAGATCGTATTCTTGTTCCCGGCGACATGAGAGCCCATGAGGAGGAAGTGGAATGACTGAACGTGCCGGCATGGTGCCCTATTTCGGCTACGAAGACCCCAACGCCGCCCTCGATTTCCTGGAACGCGCTTTCGGCTTTGAGACCTCCGCGCGCTATGACGGCGATGACGGCACGGTTATGCATGCGGAAATGCAATTTGGCGGTGGTGTCATCATGCTCGGTAAGGGCACGGATCAGCAGCGCACCACCACCAGGGACCTGCCGCCCGCGACCCGCGGTGTCTACTGTGTCGTCGATGACGTGGACAGCCATTTTGCCAAGGCGAAAGAAGCCGGAGCGACGGTCGTTTACGGACCCGAAGATACGGAATTCGGGACGCGCCGATACCGGGTGATGGACCCGGAGGGCTATGAATGGTCCTTCGGCACCTACAAGCCGCAAGTGAAGTGACCATCCGTGTCGGGATGGCCTGTACGGCGCAGAAAGGTCAGGCTTTCTTCTCCCATTTGCCCGATGGCGACTGCTTCCAATAGGCAAGGCCGGCCTCGGTCGCCTTGACGTTCTTCCAGAGCGTCCGGGCCTCCGAGACTGCCTCCCCGTCCCGGCCGTCAAAGAGCAGAATGATCCGCTCATAGGCGCCCTCTCCTTCAACGGCCAGATCGGATCCACCCAGTTCCGGTGACGCGGCGCGATCCACCAGGAACAGGACTTCTGCCCTGTTCGGATTGCCCAATTGATCCGTCAGGAGAACGGGTTGCTCGGCCGCATCCGGACGACCGGCCGTGCCATGGGGCAGGAAACTGTCGTCCCGGAAGGTCCAGAGGTGACTGTCAAGGGCCTGGAGCCGCTCCTGGCTCCCGGTCCGCACCAAGGCCCGCCAGCCCCGGTCGAGGGTCTTGGTCAGGAGATCGGGCAGCACGGCATCAAGGGGCGAGCGTTCCAGATGGTAGAACCAGACCTCGGTCATGTCGTCGGGTCCCCCGTCCCTTCAGCCTTCACTCATAGTGACGCTTCACGAAAGCATCCAGGAGCCGCGCGCCAAAACCCGTCGCCCAGGCGGGCGCGGTGTCCTTGGGCTTCGGGATCCAGGCCGTGCCCGCAATGTCGAGATGGGCCCAGGGCGTACCGTTGGTGTGACGCCTGAGGAACTGGGCCGCAGTCACGGATTGGGCCGCGCGCCCGGAACTGTTTTTCATATCCGCGAACTGACTGTCGATCATCCGGTCATAGGGCTCGCCCATGGGCAGACGCCACAGTGGCTCGCCGCTGGCGGCGCCCGCATCGAGCAGCTGATCGCCTAGGGCGTCATCATCCGTGAACAGACCGGCATAGTCATGGCCGAGCGCGGTGATGATGCCGCCGGTCAGGGTCGCCAGATCCACGATGACGCGCGGTTTGAAGCGGTCTTGGACGTACCAGAGCGCATCGGCGAGGACGATCCGTCCCTCCGCGTCCGTATTGACGATCTCGACCGTCTGACCCGACAGGGAGGTCAGGATATCGGACGGCCGGATCGAATTGCCGTCCGGCATGTTCTCCACGAGCGCGACAACGCCGATCACATCGGCCTTGGCCTTCCGGCTCGCCAGGCTGTGCATGGCGCCGACAACGGCCGCCGCGCCGCCCATATCGCCCTTCATGTCTTCCATGCCCTGGGCCGGCTTGAGCGACAGTCCGCCGCTGTCGAAACAGACGCCCTTGCCCACAAAGGCCAGGGGATGGTTCTGCGCCTTTGCGCGCGAGCCCTTGCGGCCTTCGGGTTTGGGACCGGACGCGCCGAGCCAGCGCATGATCACGAGCTGGGATTCCTGGGCACTGCCCCGACCGACGCCCAGCAGGCCGTGCATGCCCAGTTTGGTCATTTCCTTTTCGCCGAGGACCTCGATATCGACACCGAGCGAGGACAGGGGCGCGCAGCGCTTGGCGAATTCCTTCGGCGTCAGGATGTTCGGCGGTTCGGAGACCAGATCCCGGGCCAGTTTGGTGCCTTCGGCCGCCGGCGCCATGACCTTGAAGAGATCCCGCGCCTTGGTGGCCACATCGCTCATCGCCGTGATCTTCGGTTCCGGGGCGCCGTTGTCCTTGTCACTCCGTGTCCGGTATTTATCGAAACGGTAGTTGCGCAAGGTCATGCCCATCACCAGATGGGCCACGAAGGCCGCCTCGTCGACGCGCGCGCCCTTGGGAAGGTCGGGCACCAGGGACACGGTCTTGGCATGGTGGGCGATCATATGGCCCATCAATTTGCCGCCCACGCTCTCCGCCGCCGGGGCATCCAGCGTCTCGGCCACGCCGAGCCCGATCAGAATGATGCGCGCCGGCGCCGGCGCCGGCGGCTCGATGAGTTCGAGGATCTGCCCCCGCGCGCCCTTGAACCTCTTCGTCGCCATCGCCCGCTTGAGGGCGCCGTCCATGGCCTTGTCCAGCTCCGCCGCCGGGCCGCGCAAGGGCGCGCCTTCGGCCAACGCGAACACAAGGGCGCCGGATTTCGGCAGTGTGTATTTGGAAAAACGAACAGTCATGGTAATGCCCCAGTGTCGTGGTGGACAGGCGAATGCAGCAGACTCGTCTGCGCCAAGCGGTGAAAATCTCGGAAATCCTGGCCTGTCCGGTTATCGCGGGCGCCCTTGGCCGGAAATAGGGATCCGATACGGCTCTAACCTGCCGACAATTGCCGATTCGCATCGAAGGACGTGGACTTCAGGTGAGAAGCATCGAATTTATGCGCTTTCCGCGAGCCATGGCAAGCCATGGAGAAATCCCGCCAGCCGCGACAGCGCCATTGTTTTCCATCAAGGCTCATGGTTTGTGGAGAGTTCGAAAGAATTGGAGTCCGCGGCCGGGCAAAGCCTGGGCGGGTGGTGATCGATAGAGCCGCATGAGCATCATTTTCCAGTACATTTTTCGCCAGATGGCGCTGCCCTTTCTGTTCTTCACGGGGCTGCTGACGATGATGATCTGGCTGACCCAGTCCCTGCGGACGCTCGATCTGATTCTCAATGGCGGCCAGTCGCTCGGGACATTCTTCTATCTCGTGATCCTGCTGCTGCCGAGCATGCTCACGGTCATCCTGCCGATCTCGCTGTTTTGCGGGGTCCTCTACGGTCTCCATCGCCTCTATACGGACAGCGAAACCGTTGTTCTGTGGTCGGCGGGGATGGGCCGGGCGACCATGCTCGCCCCCATTCTGGCCGTGGCGGTGCTCGTCACCCTGGCCAATTTCGCCATGTCCCTGTGGCTCATGCCGCTGGGCTACCGCAACATGAAGGAACGGATCTACGAGATCCGCAGCGACCTGGCCGCAAGTTTTGTCCGTGAGGGTCAATTCACCAGTAAAATTGCGGGCCTGACGGTCTATATCGCGTCGGCCCCGACGCGGGGAGACCTGAAGGGAATCATGGTCCATGACTCCCGGCGGCCGGGACGCCCACGGACCTATTTGGCCGAACGGGGCATCTTTCTCAAAACGCCGGAGGGTCCGCGCCTGGTGATGCACCGGGGCGAGGTCCAGGAAGTCGCTAACAACGAAGGTCAGCTCCAGATCCTCAAATTCGACCGCACGATCCTCGATCTGGGCCAGTTCGAAAGCGGTGCCACGACCCAGATCTCCCGCGATCTGAGCGAGCGTTATCTGGGAGAACTCTTCAATCCACCGGACAGGGACGCGATGTCGGACCTGCAGCGGCGCAGACTTCTGGCCGAAGGCCACAGCCGTCTCGCCACGCCGCTCTACAGCATCAGTTTTGCCATGATTGCGTTCATTGCGATCCTGTGCGGAACATTCACGCGGCGCGGCTATTTCGCCCGCATCGTCTTCGCCATGGTTGCGATCATCACGGTCCGCGTTCTGGGCTTTGCCTCCCAGAGTTTTGCCTCGCTCAATCCGGCGCTCAATGCCACGCAATACGCGGTGCCCCTTCTGGCGGCTTTGATCGCGGCCCTGATCATCGCGCGCGTGCCGCCCTTCCATCGCCCGCTCAACCTCGACCTTACGGGGGTGCTGCGCCATGTCCTGCCCGCCCGTCAGCAAGCCAGGGGAGCCTAGGACCCGGTGCCCGGTATCTCGTTCACATTGATGCGTTACTTCGGGTGGCAGTTCCTGCTCGGGATCGGACTGGTCGCGGCCGTCGTCACCGGGATCATCTTCATGATCGATTCCGTCGAGATGCTGCGTCATCACGGCTCGAAAGAGAAAGTCGGGGCGATCACGTCCCTGGGCCTCAGTCTTCTCAAGCTTCCCAATCTGTTCGAGAAGGCCTTTCCCTTCACCTTTCTGTTCGGCGCCATATGGACCTTCTCGAAACTCACCCGCTCCAACGAGCTGGTGGTGGCGCGGGCCAGCGGGGTCTCCGTGTGGCAGTTTCTGGCGCCCGCCCTCGTGATATCGGGGGTGATCGGTCTTGTGGTCATTCTGGTCTTCAACACCGCGTCCGCCACCATGTATGCGCGCTTCAAGGTCATTGAACGCACGCTCTTGCGAGGCGAACACAGCACCCTCAACATCAGCCGCAACGGCCTGTGGCTGAGGGAATCACGGCGGGGCAATCACCGGGTGGTCCACGCCGTGGATGTTCTGGACGCGGAACGGGAAGAAGACCTCAAGCTCGCCGGCATCATCATCCTGGAATTTGAAGGCAGCGAACGTTTCGCCCGGCGCATCGACGCCAAGGAGGCGGTTCTCCACGACGCGGCCTGGCAATTGGACGAGGCCTGGGTGATGGCGTCGGGGGGCAAGCCCGTGTTCCATGAGCATCTCGTGCTACCGACGACCTTGAGCCCCAAACGCATCCAGGAGAGCTTCGCGTCACCGGAGACCCTGACGATTTGGGAGCTGAGCGATTTCATCGCGACCGCCCGCGCCGCCGGATTTTCCGTGAACCGACATCGTTTCCATTGGCACAGCCTCGTCTCGACACCCTTCTTCCTTGCCGCTATGGTCTTTGTCGCCGCGACCTTTTCCCTGCGCATGAGCCGAATGGGGGGCGTTGTTCAGATCATCGTTGCAGGGGTGCTGTCCGCATTTGTGTTGTTCTTCATTTCCGACGTGGCCGGTGCTTTGGGGCAATCCGGCGTGCTGCCACCCGTCCTTGCGGCCTGGGCCCCCACCATCGTGAGCGCGCTTGCCGGAATCACACTCCTGTTCCATCTGGAGGACGGTTGATGCCTCACGATGCGGGCGCTGCAACGCCGCCATGGCTGTGCCCATGGCGCCTCTTGGCCGTTCTGACGGCCCTGTTCGCGGCTTGCCTCCTCGCCCAACCCGCATTCAGTCAGGACGACGATGAGGCCGCCGGCGCCGATGAGCAGGCCAATGTCTCCATGGAAGAGATCGTGGGCGAGCCGGACGATCCGATCCTTCTCCAGGCAGACACGCTCACCTATGATGGGGAGAGCCGGACCTGGTCCGCCGTCGGCTCCGTGGAGGCAAGCCGGAATGGCCGGGTGCTGACGGCCGATCGGGTCACCTATGACGAAGCGACCGGCAAGGTCATCGCCTCGGGCAATGTGCAACTGACCGATCCCAGCGGACCCACCGCCTTCGCCGAGCGCATCGAGGTCGAGGGCGATTTCAAGGCCGGCATCATTACCGGGCTGCGCCTCGTTTTCTCCGAGGATGCGCGCCTCGCTTCCGCCCGCGCCGTGCGCGAGGAGGACGGCGTCACCATTCTGGAAAAAGCGGTCTACAGCCCCTGCCGGGTGTGCCAGGACGGGGGCAAGCCGTTCTGGCAGTTCAAGGCCAGCCGGATCATTCATGACGAAAAACGCCGTACCGTGAGTTATCGCAACGCCCGCTTCGAGATCTATGGCGTGCCGATCGCGTTCATCCCCTATTTCCGGCACCCGGATCCCACGGTGAAGCGCAAATCCGGTTTCCTTGTGCCGACAATCGGCAACTCCAACGAATTGGGCACCCAGGCTGAAATTCCTTATTTCGTCAATCTCCGCCCCAATATGGATCTGACGCTGTCGCCTCTGGTGACGTCGGTTGAAGGCCTTGTCGCCAAAGGGGAATTCCGCCATCGGACCCGGCGTGGCGCCTACACCGTGTCAGGCAGCATCGCCAACGCCCAGGTTTTCGACGATGTGACCGGGGCGCCGGAGGGGCGCTCCATCCGGGGCCACCTTTTCGGCGACGGCAAGTTCCAGCTCAACAATACGGATCAATGGGGCTACCGGCTCCAACTGACCTCCGATGACACCTATCTGCGCCGCTTCAACATCACAGAACAGGATCGTCTGACCACCAATCTCTTTTTCAACCGCTTCAAGGCCGATGGCGGGCGCACCACCTATGACGGCTTTTTCTTCGACGGCCTGCGCCTTGAGGACGACGACGCGACGACGCCGATCGTGCCGGCCCTGGTGGAGCACCGGTCGGTCTTCGAGGATCCGTTTCTGGGCGGCAAGGTCTTTGTGGATCTGAACGCCCTCTCGATCATCCGGACCGAAAATTTCGACGATGATCTGGCTACGAATGGTGTCGACACCCAGCGCGGCTCCCTGACCGCCACCTGGGAACGCAGTACCGTGTCGCGGTTGGGGGATGTTTTGACCCTGACGGCCCAAGGCCGGGCAGATGTCTATCACACCACCGACAACGAGACCATTGTGGGGTCCGTCGACGTCCCCGATGACGAGGGCAATCTGGTGCCCACCCCTCTTCTGGAGGATGAGGCGATCACCGAGACCCGCCTTGTCGCCTTGGCGGCGGCGGATTGGCGCTGGCCCTTCGTCAAGGGCAGCGGCGACAAGCGCCATGTCATCGAACCCATCGTGCAACTGGTCTACAGTCCCTTGGGCGGCAATCCCGACGGCATCCCCAACGAGGACAGCGTCAGTTTCGAGTTCGACGAGACCAATCTTTTCGCTTTCAACAAATTCACTGGCCTCGATGTCTGGGAAAGCGGCCCCCGGGCCAATCTGGGCGTACGCTACGCAACCTATGGCCGAAACTTCTCCGCAAGCGTCCTTCTTGGTCAATCCTTGCGCCTGGACGCCCAGGAAGAGTTCGTTGAAGGCAGCGGCCTTGAGGACGAGATCTCCGACTATGTGGGCCGGGTCAATTTTCAGGCCGGCAATTTCATCGATGTCACCCATCGCTTCCGGATCGACCGGGATGAGCTGACCTTCGAGCGCAACGAAGTCGACCTGTCCGTCCGCACCCGTCCGATCGATCTGCAAGTCAGTTATCTGACCATCGAGGAACAGCCGGAACTTCTGCTCGAGGAACGGGCGGAAATCCGGCTCGAGGGCGGTGCCCGTCTTGCCGAGAACTGGTTTGCCCGGGGCGGCGCCCGGCGCGACCTGGAGGGCGGCGAGATGATCAGCAATTTCGCAGGCCTGATCTATCGCAATGAATGCACCGAAATCGAGGGGATCTATCAACAGACCTTTACGGAAGACCGGGATGTGGAACCGGAAACGGCGATCCTGTTCCGCTTCAAGTTGCGCAGTGCGGGGTCCTAATGGTGATTGAGTTGCGGCTGGAAGACGGGAAAGCGGGCGGGGTTCACCTTAAACGGGTTGACGGCCAGACCCTGTGGTTGATCGCCCTCCCGGTTCCGTTATCTTTCATCTTTGGAAAACGGTAATGTTTGGTGCCGAGGTTGGTCCGTGGGCTCGGTGACCCATTCACGGATCCAAGACTTGGTTTGCGGGAGCTTGGTTTGCGGGGGCGCGGAGTAGACGGCATGGTCCGATTTCAACATTCCCATCATGTGCTTTTTGGGGTGCGGGCAGGCATCGTTTTACTGGCGTTTGTCATGGCGTGGCTGCCGGCGCGTGCCCAGGATGTTCAGCGCATCGCGGCCCTGGTCAACGACCAAGTCATATCCGCCTATGATCTGGAACAGCGGGTGCGCCTCGTGGTGGCCACATCAGGCCTGAACCCCACGCCGGAAGCCCTGGAGCGGGTCCGCGAACAGGTCCTGCGCACCCTTGTCGACGAGGAATTACAGCTCCAGGAAGCGGCCGAAGCGGAGCTTGCCGTTTCGGATCAGGAAGTTAACCAGGCGATCACGCGCCTCGCCGCGCGCAACAATCTCAGCCGCGAGCAGATCATCGGGATCCTCAGCCAAAGCGGCGTCGACGAAAACACCCTCCGGCGCCAGATCAGCGCCAGCATCGCCTGGGACACCCTGACCCAGGGGCGCTTCGGCTCGCGGATCAATGTGGGTGAGGATGAAGTCGACGAAATGCTTGAGCAATTGGCCGCCAGCTCGGACAAACCCCAATACCGCCTCCTCGAACTCTTCATGGGTGTGGGTTCACCGGAAGAAGACGAATCCGTGCGCCGCGCGGCCTTGCGCTTTGTCGATCAGCTGCGCCAGGGGGAGGCGAATTTCGCCGATCTCGCCCGACAGTTCAGCCAGTCCCCTTCGGCGGGCGCCGGCGGCGATGTGGGCTGGGTCACGGCCGAGGAATTGCCGACGGAACTTGCCGAAACCCTGGCCGATATGCGCCCGGGCACCCTGTCGCCACCCATCCGGACCATTGGCGGTTACTACATCATCGTTTTGCGGGACCGCCGGATCGGCCATGGCGCCCGGCCGGACCAGATCAAAATGCGAGTCAAGCAGCTCGTGGTTCCGGCCTTCGAGAGTTTTCCGGGCCCCATCATTCAGCAGGCGGCCCAGGCCGCGACCGGCATTTCGACCCGCCGCATCCCGTGCGAGGAACTCGACAAGATCGGCGCCGAAGCCAAGGATCTGCGGTATGCGGATCTTGGCAATCGATTGGCCAGCGATTTCACGCCGCAGTTCCAACAGGCCTTGTCAGGCCTGACCGCCGGGGATTCCACACAGCCTGTGCGCAGTGAGGTCGGCTTTCACATTCTGTTCGTGTGCAGCCATGAGATCATGGGATCCCTGCTGCCGCCCCGGGACGCCATCGAGGACCGGCTGTTCCAGCAGCAAATGTCCATGGTCCAGCGCCGCTTCCTCAGGGACCTGCGCCGGGACGCGACCGTCGAAATCCGGTAGAGGCCATGGGCGCTCAAGCGCCGATCGTGGATCCCGCACCGGTCCTCCTGACCCAGGGGGATCCGGCGGGCATCGGCCCCGAAATCACCTTGAAAGCGTGGCAGCGCCTCCATGCGGAAGGCCCCGCCTTTGCCGTCATCGGCAGCCCGCGGCTCTATGATTTCACGGCCCGTCACCTGGGCCTCGATGTTCCTGTTACGGAGATTCAGGCGCCCCACGAGGCCGTCGAGGTTTTCCCCCATGCCCTTCCGGTCCTGCCCCTTTCCGTCGATGTTCCAGAGCCCTTAGTGCCGGGCCGGGCCGAGAGAACCCATGCCCCGGGTGTCACGAGCGCCATTCGTCAAGGCGTCCGGCTGGTCATGGAAGACCCTCCTGCCGCCCTTGCCCTTGTGACGAACCCGATCAACAAGGCCGCTCTCTATGAAGCCGGTTTCGAGTTTCCGGGCCATACGGAGTTTCTGGCGGCCCTGGCCTCGGAAACAAGGGGCAAGGGTGGGAACCCTGTTCCCCATCCAGTGATGATGTTGGCCTCGCCTTTGCTCCGGGTTGTTCCCTTGACCATCCATGTGCCCGTGTCGAAAGTGCCGGGCCTGATCACGGAGGAGCTGATCGTCCGTACGGCGCGCATCGTGGCGCAAGCCCTACAGCGGGATTTCGGCCTCGCCGCGCCGCGGCTCGCGGTGAGCGGTCTCAACCCCCATGCCGGGGAACAGGGAACCCTGGGCCGAGAAGATCAGGACGTCATTGGCCCCGCCATTCAATCCCTGAAGCAGGAGGGCCTCCAGGTGACCGGCCCCCATTCGGCCGATACGCTGTTCCATGAGGCCGCCCGCCGACACTACGACGCGGCCTTGTGCATGTATCACGACCAGGCCCTGATCCCGATCAAGACCCTGGATTTCGACCGGGGGGTTAATGTCACGCTGGGGCTGCCCTTTGTCCGGACTTCCCCCGATCATGGCACGGCCTATGACATTGCCGGACAAGGTGTGGCGCGTCCGGATAATCTCATGGCGGCCCTGCGGCTGGCCCAGGAGATGGGCTGGCGCCGGGGCGCCGCAACGCCGGCAACGCGGCCATGAGCGCCCTCGACGCCCTGCCCCCCTTGCGGGACGTGATGGCGAGGCATGGCCTCACCCCGCGCAAGAGTTTCGGTCAGCACTTCCTGTTCGATCTCAATCTCACGCGCCGGATTGCCCGGGCGGCGGGCCCCCTGGAAGGCCGGATTGTTGTCGAAGTGGGTCCGGGGCCCGGCGGCCTGACCCGTGCCCTTCTGACGGAAGGCGCCTCCCATGTGCTGGCGATCGAACGGGACGCCCGGTGCCTGGAGATCCTGGGGGAAATCGGCCACGCCGTGCCGGACCGCTTGCGGGTGGTCGAAGCCGATGCCCTGAGCGTCCACGAGCCCGACCTGATCCCGCCCGCCTGGGCTGGAATGCCGGTCAAGGTCGTGGCCAATCTGCCCTATAATGTGGGAACGGCGCTGGTCGTCCGTTGGCTGACCGGTGCGGCCTGGCCGCCCTGGTATGAAAGCCTGACCTTGATGCTGCAAAAGGAAGTGGTGGACCGGCTCGTCGCCATGCCGGGCACCAAGGCCTATGGCCGCCTGTCGGTGCTCGCCCAATGGCGCAGCCGTGCGAGTTCCCTGTTCGAGGTCAGCGCCTCGGCCTTCGTCCCTCCGCCGAAAGTGGCCTCGGCCATCGTGTCGCTCACGCCGACGGATCCCGTCATGGATTGTCCGCCCCCGGCCCTTGAACGGGTGACGGCGGCCGCCTTCGGTCAACGGCGCAAAATGCTCCGGGGCAGTCTGAAAAGCCTGGTGCCCGAGCCTGAACCCCTGATCGAGGCGGCCGGATTGCCGCCAACGGCGCGCGCGGAAGAAATCGACGTGGCCGGCTTCTGCCGCCTGGCCCTGGCCTTGGCACGAATCATCCGGACTACGCCTGAAGCGCCCGCGAGCCACCTTTAGTTGTGAGCTAAGCCCTGCCTTGTGAAGCAGAACACGTTGAGCTTGTTTCCGTCCAGATCGCGGAAATAGCCGGCATAGAAATTCGGAAAATCCCGAGGTCCCGCCGGACCTTCACAGGGGCGCCCAGCTCGATCGCTTTCTTGTAGACCCGGTCGACCTGCTCGGGGCCACTGGCGGCAAGGGCAACCATCACCCCATTGCCAATGGTGGCCTCCTGGCCGTTATAGGGCTTGGTAACGGACAGCATGGCGCCCCCTTCCTCGGTTCCCCAGACAATGAAATTGTCGTCGCCGAATGTCCGTTTGGCGCCGAATTCGCTCAGGAGGGCGTCGTAAAAGGCCGCGGATTTCGCGAGGTCGTTCGTGCCGAACATGACATAGCCGATCATGGCGTTTTCCTTTCCTGCAGGCTTCTGTCTGGCTTGACTTCAGGATGGGCATCCATTCAATGCGGGCGGGGCTGGTGATCAAGGCAAAAATTTGATCACGCTCAATGTTGAGTTCTTCTTTGTGCGCCAAAACCCGGACATGAAATCCTGTCCTTCGGGGACGGGACCAATGGTCATTCGGAAGGATTTGATCATGATCAAAAAGTACGTATTTGGAGTGAGTGCTGTGGCCATGGCCCTTGCGTTCACAGGGCCCGCCGTCGCGGATGACAATGAATTCGAGGTGTTCGGACGCAAGTTCAACATGAGCGGCTCGCTCAGGGACGGCGGATTTGACCGCTATGTCCCCTCCGTTCTGAACCCCCTCTTCAATGAGACGCCCTTCATCACGTCGGAAGTTCGGGCGCTTTACGCCTATCACGATGTGCCGGATGATTTTGTCACGGGTGGCGGCACGATCCAGGTCGCAGCCGCACAGATCCGTGTGGCGTTCAGCGAACGGCTCGGCCTGATCGCGACTCAGGACGGCTACACGGATGTCGATTTTGAAGGAACGTTGACTGACGACGACGGCCCCAATGATATCGCCGCGGGCCTCAAATACGCGTTCCATTATGATCCGGAAGACGGGGAAATCATCACCGGCGGCATCCGCTATACGGCCCCGGCCGGGAACATCTCCACCTTTCTGGGCCCCAGAGAAATCGAACTCAACGGGGTGGGCGCGGGCTTCATCAATGTCTTCGGAACGGGCGCGAAGATCTGGAATGACTTCCAGGCGCAAGGCTCCGTCGGGGTTCAGTATGCCCTCAACAACTCGAATTCGTCGTTCTTCCACGGCTCCACCTCGCTCTCCTATGAGCTGTTGCCGGGCTTCTATCCCATGATCGAGAGCAGCGTGTTCGTGCCCGTCAACGGGGGAGATCGGGTGACGACTCCCGGACTGACCCAACTGACCGGTGCGGAGTTCCTGGATGTCGGCGCGGATGATCCCCAGCTGATCACGACCGTCGGGGGCGGCTTCCGTCTGCGCCCGTTCAATTCCGACCACGTCATTCTGGGCGCCGCGGCGGAAGTGAACGTGACGAACCGTGAGGACACGGCCTATGGCTACCGGGTCGTCACCGACCTGGTGCTCCATTTCTGACGCACACGACTTTTTTGATCGACCAAAGGTCATCTTTGAACGGAAGGGGGTCGCCCCTTCCGTTTTTTTGTCGCCGCGTGTGACCCGTGCGGACGGAACCATCTCCCGATATTTGAGCGGCGGTTAGGGTCAGATTGTCGAGATCAGTCCTTATACAAATGATGACGTGATGCATTTTCCCTAGGGCTCCATGCACCCGGCACAGGACGATCGGCCCGATCGGTGCTCCCAACCCGAACGGGCGCCCAACCCGAAAGCACACGTCTGCGGCGTTGTCTCGCCCACAGTTGATTGTTCCCTCATCCATGTCGTGAGACAGTCGGGGAAACGGTTTGAAGCCCGGAGGACGCCATGCCCACCCTGCCCTATCTGACCACCACCATTTTCGATTTCGGGGCCATTCAGAAACTGCCCCGGGCCTTGAAGGACCTGCACATTCATCGCCCGCTCCTGGTCACGGACAAGGGTCTGATGGCCATCGGCGTCGCCTCTCAGGTCCGCTCGGCCATGGGTGAGGACAAACCCGTTTTCATTTTCGACGGCACGCCGGAAAACCCCACGGAAGAGGCCGTGATCGAGGCGCTGACCCTCTACCGCGCCAATCGCTGTGACGGCGTCGTGGGCCTGGGCGGCGGATCCTCCATGGATCTGGGCCGCGCGGTGGCTTTCATGGCCACCAATGACGTGGATCTGAGCACCATTCCGGCGCTGGACCGGGGCGCCTATGCCCCGACGGCGCCCTATATCGCGGTGCCGACCACCTCGGGCACGGGCAGCGAGGTCTCGAACGGCTTCGTGGTCATCACCAAGGACGGTCGCAAGCGCACCCTGGTGTCGCCCCGGTTCCTCGCCGGCCGGGCGGTTTGCGACCCGGAACTGACCCTGGGTCTGCCCAAACACCTCACCGCCGCCACGGGCATGGACGCGGTGACCCATGGCATCGAGGCGATCCTCTCCCCGGCCGTGAACCCGCCGGCGGAAGCCATCGCGCTTGACGCCATCGAACGGGCCATCGCCATGGGCTATCTGGAGCGTGCCGTCACCGACGGCTCCGACCGGGAGGCGCGCTGGCACATGATGATGGCCTCTACGGAAGCGGCGCTCGCCTTTTCCAAGGGCCTGGGATCGATCCACGCCATGGCCCATTCCGCCGGGCGTCTGAAGGATCTGCGCCTCCACCACGGCACGCTCAATGCGGTGATCATGCCCGTGGTGCTGCGCTTCAACGCGGATCATGCCAAGGACAAATATGAGCGGATCCGCCACGCCCTGAGGCTCGGCCCCAGCGTGGACCTCGCGGACATGGTCGAGGACTTGAACGCCAAGCTGGGCCTGCCGAAAAATCTGGGGGAAATGGGTCTGACCACGGATCGCCTCCCGGATCTGGTGCCGGAAGCGCTGGATGATCTGGCCACGGCGACCAACCCGGTCAAACCGACGGCGGATGATTACGCGCGGCTGTTCGAGGAAGCGATCACGAAGGTTTAGACTGGGGATCCGCGGAGCGCCCGCCCCGAAGGCCCGCCACGAAATCCGTGAGACCGATCTGCCGGGTGCGGCGCAGGCGCTCGGCCGCCAGAATGGCTTGCACCTCGCCCAGGGCCTGGGTGCGGTCGCGGTTGATGATCACATAGTCATATTCCGCCCAGTGACTCATCTCGTCGCCCGCCTTGGCCATGCGCCGGGCGACGACCTCATCGCTGTCCTGGGCCCGGGTCCGCAGACGGTTTTCCAGTTCCCCCGTCGACGGGGGCAGAATGAACACGCGAACCAGATCATTGAGGGCGTTTTTCTCAAGCTGCTGCGCGCCCTGCCAGTCGATGTCGAACAGGACGTCCCGGCCATGGGCAAGGGCCGCTTCCACGGGCGCACGCGGCGTACCATAGCGGTTGCCGAACACTTCCGCATGCTCCAGCAGCGCGGACGCGGCAACCATGGCCTCGAACTCAGCCATCGTCTTGAAGTGATAATCCTGGCCGTCGATCTCGCCCGGCCGGGGCGGGCGCGTGGTCACACTTACGGACAGGTCGATGCGATCGTCCGCCTCCAGAAGGCCCCGCGCCAGGGTGGACTTTCCAGCGCCGGAGGGCGAAGACAAGACGAACATCATGCCGCGCCGCTCAATGGCCATGGATCGGTCTCCTGCTGAGGAACGGGGGTGATGGGGCGCCGCGTGCCCTTCCCGTCCCCGTCTTGCGGTTTCGACGCGACGAGCTTGGCCGATTCGAGGCTATTCGACGTTCTGGATCTGCTCGCGCATCTGATCGATGACCACTTTCAGCTCCAGACCGGTCCGCGTCAGGCCAATCTCATTGGATTTGGAACATAAAGTGTTGGCTTCCCGGTTAAATTCCTGGATCAGGAAGTCGAACCGGCGGCCCACCGCCTCGCCGGCGCCCAGAAGCTCCCGGGCGGCCTCCAAATGGGCGCGCAGGCGATCCAGCTCTTCGCGGATATCCGCCTTGGTCATCAGGATTGCCGCTTCCTGATAGAGGCGCTCCTCGGAAAGCGCCTGGTCCTGGCCCAGGGCCGCAAGTTGACCGCGCAACCGCTCACGCAAGCGTTCCGGCTGGCTCGCCGCGTGGCCGGCGGCCGCGTCAATGAGACCCGCGATCTGATCCAACTGGTCCGCGATCACGGCGCCGAGGGCTTCGCCCTCCCGCGCCCGTGCCGAGGCGAAGGCCTCGATCAGATCATCGAAACTGCCGAGAATGGCCGTGCGTCGGGCCTCGAGTTCCTCGTCGCTTTCCTTGGGGTCCTGAAGATCGAGGACGCCGCGAATATTCAGAAGGCCGTCGAGCCGGGCGGGTTCGATCCCTTTGACACGACCCTCCAACATGGCCATGGCATCGAGCACCTGGGCCAGCGCCTGTTCATTGATCTGAAGGGTCGCGGCGCCTTCCGTACGGGTCATTTGCAGATTGACCTGGACATTGCCGCGCTTGAACCGTTCATTGATCCGCTTACGCACGAGCGGTTCGAGGGAATCAAGGCCCGAGGGCAGGCGCAGCCGCATGTCGAGCCCGCGTCCGTTCACGCTCTTGGCTTCCCAGGCCCAGTGATAAGCGCCGAAACTGCCTTCGACCCGGGCAAATCCGGTCATGCTGTTGAGCGAGGACACAGGCGTCTTGCCACTCCCCTGACGATCGGTTGCCAAACGGGCCTCAGGCATGTCCATGGTCATCAGCGCAGGCCTCTTTCCCGTTGAACCCTTCGCCACTGGCGCACATTGCTCTCGTGCTCCCGTAGGCTCTTGGCGAAGGCATGACCGCCGCTGCCGTCGGCCACGAAATAAAGATAGTCCGTTTGCGGTGGATTGAGCACCGCGGCCAGCGCATCCCGCCCCGGATTGGCAATCGGCGTCGGCGGCAGGCCCGCATGGACATAGGTGTTGTAGGGGTTGTCCGCGTCGAGTTCGCTGCGCCGGATGCGCCGCCCGAGCGGCCGGCCCTTTGTGATCGCATAGATCACGGTGGGGTCGGATTGGAGCCGCATGCCCCGGCGCAATCGGTTGACGAAGACGGACGCGACAAGCGGTCGTTCCTCCGCGACCCCCGTTTCCTTTTCGACAATGGAGGCGAGCGTCACCGCCTCATAGGCGCTCTCCAGGGGCAGATCCGGCGCCCGGTCCTCCCAAAGCTGGGCTAGAACCGCTTCCTTGTCCTCGCGCATGCGCTCAAGAAGCTCCGAACGCGTGGTCCCGCGCTGGAACAGGTAGGTTTCCGGCAGCAGGAACCCTTCTTCGGGCCAGGTCTCGATCTCGCCGACCAGGATCTCATCGGCCATCAACAAATCGACCACCTGGGCGACCGACAGGCCCTCGGCCACCGTCAGTTTGTGGAGGATGGATCGCCCGTCGACCAGAATATCGAGGATGTCGAGCATGCTCGCGCCGGAGGGAATGGCGTATTCACCGGCCTTCAGCTTACTGCCCCGGCCCATCAACCGCACACCGATGGCAAAGATCCGCGCATCCTCGATCACGCCTGCCGTTTCGAGACGGCGGGCTATGGCCTGAAGGCCGAGCCCCCGATCGAGCAGGACCGTGGTCTCGGCCGCGCCATCGGCGGCCACCGGTCCCGTCTTTTCGAAATAGTGCTTGCCGACGAGATAAACGCCGGCAATGCCGGCGACGGCCAGAAAGGCGATCAGCGCCGATGAGACAAAAAGGATCCGCAGTAGACGCATGACGCTCCTCTCGCTATCCCCCGGAGGATATGAGATGGGGCGCAGTGAGCCCCCGGCTTGACCCACGGCGCACCGGGGTCCGTCACGCCTCCGGATGCACCATCACCAGTGTAGCGTTAGTCCCGCCGAAACCGAAGGAGTTGGAGAGAACCGCTCGGATCTCGCGTTTCTTGGGCGTCAGGGGCACCAGATCAAGCGCCGTTTCCACGGAAGGGTTCTCGAGATTGAGCGTCGCGGGCACCGTCCCGTCCCGAAGGGCCAGGATGCAGAAGATCGCCTCCACGGCCCCGGCCGCGCCCAGCAGATGGCCGATCGAGGACTTGGTCGACGACATCGACATGTTGGCGGCGGCATTGCCGAACAGACGCTCCACCGCGCGGACTTCGATCTCATCGCCCTTGGGCGTCGACGTACCGTGAGCATTGACATACTGAATGTCACCGGGCGTCAGATTGGCCCGCTGCAGCGCCATGCGCATGGACCGGTACCCGCCGTCGCCATCCTCCGCCGGCGCCGTAATGTGATAGGCATCGCCCGAAAGCCCATAGCCCACGACCTCGGCATAGATCTTGGCGCCCCGGGCCAGCGCGTGCTCCCGTTCCTCCAGGATGACCACGCCCGCGCCTTCACCCATCACGAACCCGTCGCGGTCCTTGTCATAGGGGCGCGAGGCGCGCTCGGGCGTGTCGTTGAAATTCGTCGAGAGCGCGCGCGATGCGGCAAAACCGGCAATCCCTAGGGGGCTGATGGCCGCTTCCGCGCCGCCGGCCACCATCACATCCGCATCATCCAGGGCGATCAGCCGGGCCGCGTCCCCGATGGCATGGGCGCCGGTGGAACAGGCGGTCACCACGGCATGATTGGGGCCCTTATAGCCGAAACGGATCGAGACCTGTCCGGACAGGAGATTGATCAGGGCACTGGGAATGAAGAAGGGGCTGACCTTGCGTGGCCCCTTGTTGTGGAGCGTCAGGGTCGTGTCCTCGATGGTCGGCAGTCCGCCGATACCCGAACCGATCAACACACCCGTCCGGCAGGCCGCTTCCTCATCGGCCGGTTTCCAGCCGGAATCATCAACCGCCTGTTGGGCGGCGGCGAGGCCGTAAATGATGAAGTCGTCGAGACGCCGCTGATCCTTCGGATCGACCCATTGATCCGGATTGAACGTTTCTTCCGATCCGTCGCCCCGCTTCAGCTGGCACGCAACGCGGCAGGGCAGAAGGGCGGGATCGAAATCATCGAATTTTTGATATTTCTCGATGCGCCGGGCGCCGGATTTTCCGGCGAGCAAGCGCGCCCACGTCGTTTCGACACCGGTGCCAAGAGGCGTGACAAGACCCAGACCCGTTACAACGACACGACGCATGGTGATTCCCTTTACTCGACGGTTCCTGAAATCGGCATGGAGCGCCGACAAATACCGTGTGCTCGCCGCATGATCGGGACCGCATGATCGGGCCGCTGGATCGCGGCCCCCTCGTTTCCGTGAAGAGCGGAACGACGATGGCGGTTTGTTTTGGTGCCGCAGGGAAACGACACCAAAATCCGGAGATCGGCATGACGTCGTTGAACGTCATCACCCTGATCAAACGGACCGGTAAATCAGGACGCTTTGCTGTTTTCGCCTTTGAGGAACTTGATCGCGTCCCCGACGGTCTGAATGGTCTCGGCCGCATCATCGGGAATCTCGACGCCGAATTCCTCTTCGAAGGCCATGACCAGTTCAACGGTATCCAGGCTGTCCGCGCCCAGATCGTCGATAAAGCTGGCCGTATCAACGACCTTTTCGCCCTCTACGCCCAAGTGCTCGACAACGATCTTTTTTACGCGTTCGGCAATATCAGTCGTCATTGTCTTGATTCCTCAGCTTGACCACACGAATGCCAGAGTGGCTTTCGCTCACTCGCTACCTTAACCAGCCCCGGCTCTTTGTTGCGAACCCATTGTGACGACGGGACCACCCGCCTCCGGCGGGCCGCCAAGTCCTTCCCCAATGTGTCCAAGGGCAACCGGGCTTTCTTTCGGGGAAATCCGCGCATCCTGGCGCTTTTCCCGCAAGTCCGGCCGCTACCTATCACACTCTCGACCCGCAAACCAGCGCGGTCCAGGTCGGGATGTAACCATGCCCCCCAATTTTGATCAGATCATAGCCATCCCGCCATTCACATGGAGGGTCTGACCCGTCACATAGGCAGCTTCGTCACTCGCCACATAAACCACTGCGGCGGCAATGTCATCCGGCGAACCCATGCGGCCAGCGGGGATCATGGTGTTGATGCGCTCTTTCTGGCTGTCGTCGAGGGCGCCCGTCATGGCGGTCTCAATGAAACCCGGCGCCACGCAATTGACGGTCACGTTGCGGCTGGCCACTTCCTGGGCCAGCGCCTTCGACATGCCGATCAGGCCGGCCTTCGAGGCGGCATAGTTGCCCTGGCCGGGATTGCCGGTCACGCCAACCACCGAGGTGATGGAGATGATGCGGCCCCAACGGCGCTTCATCATGCCCCGCAGGCTGGCGCGCATGAGCTGAAAACTGGCGGAAAGATTGACGGCCAGGACCTCGTCCCACTCCTCATCCTTCATGCGCATGAAAAGATTGTCCCGGGTGATCCCGGCATTGGCGACCAGAATATCAAGGCCGCCGAGCGCCTCTTCCGCGCGGCCCGGCAAGGCCGCGACGGTGGTCCGATCCGCCAGATTGCAGGTCAGACAATGGCTGCGATCGCCCAGTTCCTGGCGCAGGGCCTCGAGGGCCTCGGCGCGGGTTCCCGAAAGGGCCACATCGGCTCCCTGGCGATGGAGCGCATGGGCGATCGCTCCCCCGATGCCGCCGGACGCGCCCGTCACCAGGGCTTTCTTGCCGGTCAGATCAAACATGCGCTTCCCTCCTCCCCGTGGCCGTCCGCCCCCCATTCACAGGGTTGCGGCAAAGGCCTCGATATCGGCCGGCGTTTCGACCACGGTTGTCTTCAAATCCCGATGAATGCGCTTGTGCATGCCGGTGAGGATTTTGCCCACACCGGCCTCGACGACCTCTTCGACGCCGTTTTCAACCATATAAGTGATCGATTCACGCCAACGCACGCGCGCCGTGATTTGGTCGACCAAAAGTGTCCGGATCGTGTCCGGATCGCCGACCGCCTCCGCCGTCACATTGGCCACGATGGGCACGATCGGCGCGCCGAAACGGATGTCCGCAAGCGCCCCGGCCATGGCCTCGGCCGCCGGCCGCATCAAAACGCAGTGAAATGGCGCGCTGACCGGTAGCAGAACACCCTTCTTGGCCCCGGCCGCCTTGGCCCGATCCACGGCCGCCTCAATGGCGGCCTTGTGGCCGGAGATCACGACCTGGCCCGGCGCGTTGTCATTGGCGATGGCACATACGGCGTCCGGATCCTCGGTCTTGGGGATGACGGTCTCGGCGACGGTCTCGATATCGATGGCCAGAAGGGCGGCCATGGCCCCATCGCCGACGGGCACCGCGTCCTGCATCGCCCGTCCGCGGGTGCGCAACAGCCGCGCGGTATCGGCTACGGACAGCGCCCCGGCGACCGCAAGCGCCGAATATTCGCCAAGCGAATGGCCCGCCAGAAATTTGCTTTGGCTAGCCAGATCCAAGCCGACTTCGCGCGCCAGGACACGCATCACCGCCACACTCGTGGCCATCAGGGCCGGCTGGGCATTTTCGGTCAGGGTGAGATCCGCTTCCGGTCCTTCCCACATCACGCGGCTCAGCCGGCTCTCGAGGGCGTCGTCGACTTCCTCGAAAACCTCGCGGGCGGCCGGAAAGGCCTCCGCCAAGGCCTGGCCCATGCCCACGCTCTGCGAACCCTGGCCGGGAAATGTGAAGGCACGTGCCATGGACGCGATCCCTCCTGCCCTGAAGCGGCCCGGACCGTCCGGGCGGAAATGCGCGAGGGTGTCGCCGAAATCGTCAGGTCCTGTCAAGCCATCGGCCCGAAAGAAATCCGAATACCCTCGCGGCAGGTCTTGCGCAGGCGGACAAGCCCGCTATAGTTCCCGACTTCTTCTGGCACGCTGGAAGAACCGGAACCCAGGTGGTCCGGGCAACAATTCCGTCGATGACGCCTTGGTCTATCGGCCTTGGGCAGACGGCAATTGTCTTGAACGTTTTTTGCGACAAACCGTTCCTTGCCGCCCGCGATCCATCGGCCCGGCCCCAAAAGGGCTCGGTCCGCCACCTCGGTCGTCCACCCGTCAACGATCAACAAGGAATGCTGTCGCAATGGCACTTTACGAACACGTCTATATCGCGAGGCAGGACGTCTCGCAGCAACAGGTCGATCAGATCACGGCGCAGATGCGCGGGGTGATCGAGGAACAGGGCGGCACCGTCGCCAAGACCGAATATTGGGGCCTTCGCAACCTCGCCTACAAGGTGCGGAAAAACCGCAAAGGTCACTATGTCCTCCTCAATCTCGATGCGCCCCATGGCGCCGTCGCCGAGATGGAACGCCAGATGCGTTTCCATGAGGACGTCATCCGCTTCATGACCACCCGGGTCGACGAACACGAGACCGGTCCCTCGGCCGTACTCCAGAACCGGGGCGGCGGCCGGGACGATCGCCGTCGGGGCGACCGGGGAGATCGTGGCGGCCGCGGAGATCGCGGCGACAGAGGCGATCGCGGAGACCGTGGTGATCGCGGCGACAGAGGCGATCGGGGGGGTGACCGGGGCGGAGACCGTCCGCCGCGCCCGCCCCGCGAAGAGGCCGGCGAAGCCCAGAGCTGATCCCTTCTCGTTATTCGAGAGACACGGCATTCAAGACACAAGGCGAAGCGTGGCACCTGGCCAGAACTGGCCTGCGGACCCGCTCAATGCCCGTTCAACAGGACTGAACAGACATGGCTGATGCAAAAATTCCCCAAGTGCCCGTCCGGCGCCCTTTCTTCCGCCGGCGCAAATCCTGCCCGTTTTCGGGCCCCGGCGCCCCGACCATCGATTGGAAGGACACACGGCTTCTGCAGCGTTTCCTGTCCGAGCGGGGCAAGATCGTGCCGAGCCGGATCACAGCCGTTTCAGCGAAAAAGCAGCGGGAGCTGGCGCGCGCCATAAAGCGGGCCCGGTTCATGGCTCTTCTCCCTTATGTGGGTGATTGACGACCCGGATGGGCAGTGTTCGCGGGGGCTGAAAAATGCCCCTTGCGCCTAGGGGTGAATGTGGAGCGCGACAGATGCAACGGGGCTGGCTGATCGCAATCATTGCGGGCTTGGTGAGCGCGCTTTTGTTTCTCTCCATGCTGGCCGGCAATGTGCTGTCCCTGCTCCTCGTCTATCTGCTGCCGCTGCCTTTGATCATCGCGGGTCTGGGATGGGGGTCCGCCGTAAGTGCCATGGCGGCCGTGACCGGCACCCTTTTCCTGTTCATCGTGATGAATGTGACGGTCGGCGTGATCTTTGCCCTGACCTGCGCCATGCCGCCCGTGTTGCTGTCGCGCTTTGCGCTGCGTCACCGGGACGGGCGCCCCGAGATCGAGGGCGGGCCGGAACGGGAAAGCGACGAGGAAGAGGCCATGGATGCCGGGGAGCCGGCCGAGGAAGCGGATCCGGAGGATTGGTATCCGGTCGGCCGCCTCGTGACCTGGATCGCAGTCATGGCTCTGGGCCTCTTCGTGTTGGCCAATGTGGCGTTCACCAGTTCGGAAGGCGGGCTGGTGCCCACCCTCGAGGCGGCTCTCCACGCCAATATGGAGGAACCGAAGGAACTGCTCGACGATCTCAAAGAGGCCGGGCAGCCCATGACCAAGGACGAACTCTACGCCGTCGCGGCGCAGGTCTTCCCGAGCATCGCCGCCGTGTTGTGGTGCGTGATCATGGTGCTCAATCTGGCCTTGGGACAGGCGATCGTGAAGGTTTCGGGCCAGGCGCGGCGGGCGGATTTCGATTGGCTGCGGCTGGAACTGCCCTTCGGGTTGGCGATTGCCTTGTCCGTTACGCTCTTGATGGGATATCTGCCGTCCCAGACAGGCTTTATCGGCGCGACATCCGCGGTCATTTTGTCGGCGCCTTATTTTCTGGCCGGACTGATCACCGCCCACGGTGTCAGCGCGGCCTGGGTTTCCCAAAGCGGAACCCCCGGGATGACGGGCGGACTTCGTTTCAGCGGTCTGGCCTTGATGTATTTGATGCTCATGGTGATGCAGGGCCTCGCGGCCCAGTTGATCACCCTTCTGGGCATCCTCGATCAGTGGTTCGAATTTCGCCGGCGGTTCATGGACCATCCGGCCCCAGAGGAGATTGCGTAATGGATGTCGTGTTGCTGGAGCGGGTCGAAAAGCTCGGACAAATGGGTGACGTCGTTAAGGTGAAAAACGGCTTCGCCCGGAACTACCTTCTGCCGCGGGGCAAAGCGCTCCGGGCGACGGAAGAGAACAAGGCCCGGTTCGAGGAAAGCCGGGCCCAACTCGAGGCTCAAAATCTGGAGCGCCGCCAGGAGGCCGAGGCCGTCTCGGAAAAACTCGACGGTCAGACCTTCATCGCCATTCGCCAGTCGAGCGAAAGCGGTCAGCTCTACGGCTCGGTGGCCTCCCGGGACATCGCCATCCTGGTTACGGAAGGCGGATTCACCATCACCCGGAGCCAAGTGCAGCTCGACAAACCCATCAAGGAATTGGGTCTTCACCCGGTGCGCGTCAGCCTGCACCCGGAAGTGGCGGTCACGGTCACCATGAATGTGGCGCGTTCCGAGGAAGAAGCGGAACGTCAGGCCCGGGGCGAGGACGTCACGGCCCGCGTCGACGAGGATGAGGACGACGATCTCGACCTCAACGCCTTGCTCGAGGAAGGCGTGGACCTGCCCGACGAAGAGGCCGGCGCTGAAGACGGCGCCGCGCCGGAAGCGGAAACTGCCTCTGACGAACCGCGCGAGTAAAAACATCTTTAACGGGAACTTTCCCGCTTAAGATGAATTCACTCGCCGCCAAATGCCTCCGCCGTTGCCTCGTTGATCATTGATCTGGGGATAAGCCTGTGTGCAGGGCGCACACTTATCCCCAGACCTTAGGCAAACCGAATTTCTTGTGGAGGAATGGAAGCCCGCCCTTGCTGCACGCGCGGACGACCCGCATCAATGGGTCGACCCGCATTCGCGTCCCTCCCCGTCGGTCCTCGCTGACCCCGCGCGAATCACTTCCGTAAAATCCCGGCTTCCCGAAGCTCGCCAATCACCGAGTGCCATGTCGCAACATATTGCCTCAGCCGCGCTTGCATCCTCCGATCCGTCCCCCCATGAGGAAACGGAGCATGACGACCATGCGGATGCGTCCCTCCAACCCAGCAGCATCGAGACCGAGCAGGCCCTGCTCGGGGTCATCCTGATCAACAACGAGGCCTATTTTCAGGCCAATGCCGTGATCAGCGCGGAGCATTTCTACGAGCCGCTCCATGGCAAGATCTTCGATGTTGTCGGAAAGCTGATCGACAAGGGGCGGATCGCGACCCCGCTGACCGTCCATGCCCAACTCGAGACGGATCCCGTCCTCAGGGAAATCGGCGGCGCCAGCTATCTGGCCAATCTGGCCGCCGCGTCGACGACGACGATCCACGTTGCCGACTACGCCCACACCCTGTTCGATCTCGCCGTGCGGCGGGGCCTGATGCGGGTCGGCGAGGACATGGTGCACCGGGCCCGGGATGCGGATATCGATGACGAACCCGCCCAGCAGATTGTCGATGCGGAACAACAGCTCTACGAGCTGGCGGAGAAGGGCAAATACCGCGAGGGCAGCCTTGATTTCTCCCGTGCCTTGGAGACGGCCCTGACCCGCGCCGATGCCGCCTTCAAGCGCGAGGGCAGTCTGGCGGGTATGCCCACGGGATTTGTCGATCTGGACCGGCGGCTCGGCGGGCTTCAGCGCTCGGATCTTATCATCCTTGCCGGACGGCCCGCCATGGGCAAGAGCGCGCTCGCCACCAATATGGCCTTCAACATCGCCAAGGAGTTCCGGGTGGGCCGGGACGCCTCGGGCAATGAAATGCATGAGGCGGGCGGGCGCGTCCTGTTCTTTTCCCTGGAAATGTCCGCCGATCAGCTCGCCACGCGGGTCCTCGCCGAACAGGCCATGGTGCCGTCCCATATGATCCGGGACGGGACGATCACGCGTCAGGATTTCGGGCGCCTCAGCGATGCAGTGTCCGAGATCCAGCACATTCCGCTGATGATCGACGACACCGGCGGCTTGAGCATTTCGGCCATTGCCTCGCGGGCCCGCCGGGTCGCGCGCAAGCCGGGCCTCGACCTCATCGTCATCGACTATGTCCAGCTGATTACGGGCTCGGGCCGCAAGCGCAGCGAAAACCGCGTTCAGGAACTGACCGAGATCACGACAAGCCTGAAGGCGCTGGCCAAGGAACTCAATGTGCCGATCATTGCCCTGTCCCAGCTCAGCCGGGCTGTGGAATCGCGCGACGACAAGCGGCCGCAATTGGCCGATCTGCGCGAGTCCGGCTCCATCGAGCAGGATGCGGACATTGTCATGTTCATCTTCCGTGAGGAATATTATCACGACCAGAAGCGGCCCACCGAACCGCCCGCTGACGCGGCAATCGGCGCCAGCGAGGAAATGCGCAAGGTCATTCAGGGTTACAACGAGAGCATGGCGGCCTGGGAAGAGAAGAAACACCTCATTCAGAACTTGGCCGAAGTCATCGTCGCTAAGCACCGGCACGGGGCCACGGGCGTGGTCAAGCTCCATTTCGATCCGGAGATTACCCGCTTCCACAGTTACGCCGCCCCCGAACGGGGCCCCGCCCCCGGCGGCTATCGCTGACCGGCCCTAACGCCCATGACGACGCGCCGGATCTTTTTTCTCAGTTGCGCCGAGCTTGACCCGGCCGAACGATCGGAGCGCGATCCCCTTCTGATCCGTGATGACGAGCCCCTCGTTGAGGCCCTCTTGACACGGAACATCACGGTCTCACCGGTCGATTGGGAGGCCGTCCCGCCGAGCGATCTTGCCGGCGAAGGTGTGGTCGTCCGTTCCCCCTGGAACTACACCCAGAACGCCCATGCGTTTGCCGCGTGGATCCGGGAGGCGGAAACGGCCGGCGTGCGCCTCGTCAATCCGGCCAGCCTCATTCTGGGGACGCTGGAGAAAACCTACCTCATGGAGCTTGCCGACGCGGGGCTCGACGCCATCCCGACCCGCGCCATCGACCCCTTTGCGCCCCGGTCCCTCGGCCCCGCCTTCGATGTCTTCGGGACGGACGCGGTGATCCTCAAACCCGTGATCGGCGCGGGCGCCAGACACACCCACCGCATCGACGGTCTGTGTCATGACGTTCCCGATGGGATCCGTCAGACATTGCCGAGGGACCAGGCCTATCTGGTGCAACCCTTCGTGCCGGAAATCGCGACCCAGGGTGAGCTTTCGGTGATGTTCTTCGGGGGACGGTTCGGTCACATGGTGCGCAAGCGGCCTGCCCTTGGGGACTTCCGCGTCCAGGAGGACCATGGCGGGCGCACCGAGCTCATGACCCCTGATGAGGGCATTGCCGACCAGGCGGCAAGGGCCTCCCGCCATTTCGGTGACCCGGCTTACATCCGGGTCGATGGCGTTCCCGTCGATGACCGGTTCCAGATCATGGAGCTTGAGATGATCGAACCGGAACTCTTTTTCCGGCTGGCCCCGGCCTCCGCAGCCCTTTTCGCCGAGCGCCTCCAAACCATTTTGTTCTGAGGCCCGACTTTCGTCATGATCGGGTCATGCTGGTCGGCCTCCATGGATACCGCCCTGGAGGCATTGCGCCCCGGCGTGTTTCGTCCTTCGGCAGGCCGGGGCCGCCGTGCTAGGAAAGCCCATGGAGAAGACGTCGACATTCGCTGCCCCGACACCGCCGGAACCCGCCGCCGCCGACAGCTGGCTGACCATCGACCTCGATGCCCTTGCCGCGAATTATCGGACCCTGCGCCAGGTCGCGAAGGGCGCGCGCACGGCCGGTGTGATCAAGGCGGATGGCTATGGCCTGGGCGCGGTCCCCGTCGGCCGTCGGCTCGCCCGCGAGGGATGTGACCTCTTTTTCGTGGCCCATCTGGGCGAGGCCCTGCGCCTGCGGCGGGAGGGCGGCGGCGCGATAGACCGGGCCGAGGTGGCCGTTCTGAACGGCATTCCACCGGGCCAGGAAGGCCTCGCGGTCGAGCATCGCATTCAGCCGGTCCTGAATACGCCGGAAGCGGTGGAGGCGTGGCTCGACGCCATCAAGGACCGGACCGACCCGCCCCGCGCTTTCCTCCAAGTGGAGACCGGCATGAATCGCCTGGGGCTCGACGCCGAGGGCCTCGCGCGCATCTCCAACCGCCTGCCCCAGCTGCCGCTCGCGGCGGTGATGAGCCATCTGGCCTGTGCGGACACGCCGGACGCCCCCATGAATGACCGGCAGCGGGAGCGATTCGCGGCCCTGGCGGCCGACCTGCCCGAGGCGCCGCGCAGTCTCGCGAGTTCAGCGGCGATTTTGTCAAATCCGAAAACCCATTTCGATCTGGTGCGTCCGGGCATCGGCCTCTACGGGGCCAACCCCTTCGCCGATCGGCCCAATCCCATGGCGCCGGTGGTCACGCTCGAGGCGCGGATCCTCCAGACCCGGCGAATTGACAGGGGCGAGGCGGTCGGCTACGGAGCCACCTATGTCGCGGAAGGTCCACGCCGGGTGGCAACGCTTTCCGTGGGTTACGCCGATGGATATAAGCGGGCAGCCGGTGGACGGGCCACGGCCAGCATCGCCGGGATCGCCCTTCCGGTGATCGGGCGTGTCTCCATGGACCTGATCACCGTGGATGTCACGCAAGCGCCGGAGGAGATGAGCCAGACGGGCGATCGGATAACCCTGCTCGGTGGCGAGCAGGACGCGGATGCGCTCGGCAAGGCGGCCGGTACCTTGGGCTATGAAATCCTGACCAGCCTCGGGCAGCGTTATGCCCGCCAGTATAAAGGCGGTTGATGAGAGGGCTGATGATTCAATCCAAATCCCAACTCGACCAGCGATGGAACCCTTTCGCGGTCATCGGTCGCTTCACCTTGGGCTTTTTCGAGCAGGTGGGCCTGTTGGCGACCTTCACCGGCAATGCGGTGCTGGCCTGCGTGCGCCCGCCCATCTATGTGAGCCTCGTGGCCCAGCAGATGCTCCGCATCGGCTATTTCTCCCTGCCCGTGGTGGGCCTCACCGCCCTGTTCACAGGCGCGGTGTTGGCGCTCCAGATCTATATCGGCGGCTCCCGCTTCAATGCGGAGAGCATCGTGCCCAATATCGTGGTGCTCGGCATCACGCGGGAGTTGGGCCCGGTGCTGGCCGGCCTGATGGTCGCGGGCCGGGTCAGTTCGGCGATCGCGGCGGAAATCGGGACCATGCGGGTCACGGAACAGATTGATGCCCTGCGCACCCTGTCCACGAACCCGTTCCAATATCTGGTGGCGCCGCGCCTGATCGCCGCCGTGATTTCCCTGCCCATCCTGGTGTTGATCGCCGATATCATCGGTGTCATGGGCGGTTATCTGGTGGGCACCCAGTCGCTGGGCTTCTCCTCAGGCCCCTATCTCAAGAACACGATCGATTTTCTGGAGGCGGACGACGTGTCGTCGGGCCTGTGGAAAGCGGCGGCCTTCGGGTTCATCATTGCCCTGATGGGCTGCTACAACGGCTATTACAGCAAGGGAGGGGCGCAGGGCGTGGGCGCGGCGACCACCTTTGCCGTGGTCAACGCCTCGATCCTGATCCTGGCGGCGAATTATCTGCTCACGTCCCTGTTGTTCTCCTAAAGGCGTACCCGGTTATGGCATTCAGTGATCCGTCCATGGATGTTCCCAAGATCGAACTCAAATCGGTCTGCAAGAGTTTCGGACGCAAGCGGGTCTTGAACGGCCTCAATCTGACCGTTGACGCCGGTCGTTCCCTCGTCGTGATCGGCGGATCGGGGACGGGCAAGTCGGTCATGCTCAAATGCATTCTGGGCCTGCTCAAACCCAATTCGGGGTCGATCCAGGTGGACGGCCAGGAAACCACGGAGATGACCGAGCGGGAACGCGACGCGCTCATGGGCAAGTTCGGCATGCTGTTCCAGGGCTCCGCCCTCTTTGACAGCCTGCCCGTCTGGCAGAACGTCGCCTTCGGTCTCATCCGCGGCAAGGGCGTCGGCCGCCGGGAGG
Organism: uncultured Alphaproteobacteria bacterium; assembly: GCA_964522525.1. Lineage (GTDB taxonomy): Bacteria > Pseudomonadota > Alphaproteobacteria > JAJFIK01 > JAJFIK01 > CAYUYV01. The sequence continues at coordinate 49,458 of CAZFWG010000014.1, forward strand.
CGAAGGAGGTGGCCATCGAAACCCTGGGCAAGGTCGGCCTGGGGCCCCAGGTGGGCGATCTCTATCCGGCGGAATTGTCCGGGGGCATGCAGAAGCGGGTGGGCCTTGCTCGCGCCATTGCCACCCATCCGGAGGTGATCTTTTTTGACGAACCGACCACGGGCCTCGACCCGATCATGGCCGATGTCATCAATGAGCTGATCGTCGAGCGGGTCAAGGATCTGGGCGCCACCACCCTGTCCATCACCCACGACATGGCGAGCGCGCGCAAGATCGCCGACGATGTCGCCATGATCTACAAGGGGCGGATCATCTGGCGGGGACCGGCGGCCGACATCGACAAGTCGGGCAACGAGTTCGTGGAGCAGTTCATCAACGGCCGCGCCGAAGGCCCGATCCAGATGGATGTGCTGAAGGCGTAAGTTCGCGGCCCCTTCCCTCAAAAGGCCGCTGGTTATGGGCCCTCCAACCCGGAGACCCAAACGCCTTGTTCAAAGTCCACTCTAATATTGACATCTCATAGGATGTCACTATAATGAGTGGGTGAAAATCGTCATTGATACGAATGTCATTGTCGCTGCGTTTAGAAGTCGACAGGGAGCCAGCAACAGACTGCTCCGGCTTGTGGAGACGGGTGCCGTCCGCCCGCTTTGTTCTACGGCGTTGTTTCTTGAATACGAAGCCGTTCTTGGCCGCCCTGAAATTCGTGCCGTCACCGGACATTCGGTAGACGACGTACGCGCGATCATGAATGCGCTGGCAGGTTTTGCGCAGCCGGTCGATGTGCCCTTCAAACTGCGCCCCTCCCTCAAGGACGCCGATGACGAGATGGTGTTCGAGGCCGCGGTCAACGGTCGGGCGGACGCGATCGTGACCCACAACATAAAGGACTTTGCGGGGATCAAGAGGTCGGGCCTTGAGGTTCTGAAGCCCAGGCAGATCATTGAGAGGCTGACATCATGAACAAACCTGTCCGACACAAATATCCGCTTCAATTGCCGGTATCCCTCAAGGAAATGGCTGCTCGACTTGCGGAAGAGGATGGCGTTTCCCTGAACCAGTGGATCGTTACCGCGGTTGCCCAGAAAATCGGCGCCGTGGAAACGGCCGAAAGCTTTCTGAAAGAACGGGCCGGCCAGGCGAAACCCGGAGATCTGGGACGGTTCTTGAACCGGGCACCGGATGTGCCGCCGGACGGCGAAGATTCTCTCTGAGCCGGCGACACGCCCCTCCCCTCACAAAGCCGTTGGTTATGGGCGTTCTAACCGGGAGACCTATTGCCTCCAGGCCCCCGAAGGCCTGACATGGGACTGCTTTTTCCGGCACTCATCCGTGCCCATTGAGGGAGAGAACCCATGAGAGAGGCCGTTATCGTCTCCACCGCGCGCACCGGCATCGGCAAGGCCAATCGGGGCAGTTTCAACCAGACCCACGGGGCGGTCATGGCGGGCCACGCCCTCGCCCATGCCATCGACCGGGCGGGCATCGACGCGGGCGATGTCGAGGATTTCGTCCTGGGCTGCGGCTATCCGGAAGGCGCCACGGGCCACAATCTGGGCCGCAACGCCGCCATCAAGGCGGGCTGCCCGGTCACCACCGGCGGGACCACCATGACCCGCTACTGCGCCTCCGGCCTCCAGGCCATCGCCTATGCCGCCCAGCAGGTGATCGCCAACGGCACGCCCGTCATCGCGGCGGGCGGTGTGGAGAGCATCTCGCTCGTGGAGCGCGGTACGTTCAACACGGATCATTTCTTCGAGGAAACCCTCCTTGAAAGCCACCCGGCCCTGTGGATGACCATGATCGAGACGGCGGAGATCGTCGCCGAACGCTATGGCATCTCGCGCGAGGTCCAGGACGAATACGGCTTCCAGAGCCAGCAGCGCACGGCCGCCGCGCAAGCGGCCGGCAAATTCGACGACGAAATCGTTCCGCTTACGGTCCAATGGCATAAATTCGACAAGGCCACCAATGAAACGACCGTGGTCGAGCACACGATCACCCAGGACGAATGCAACCGTCCCCAGACGACCCTGGAGGACCTTCAGAAGCTGGGTCCGGTCTTCGCCAACGGCCAACAGGTGAAGGAAGGCAAATTCATCACGGCGGGCAATGCGAGCCAGCTCTCCGATGGCGCCAGTGCCTGCATCATCATGGACGCCAAGGAAGCCGAACGCCGGGGCCTTCAGCCTTTGGGCATCTTCCGGGGCTTCGCCACCCATGGGGTGTCCCCGGAGGAAATGGGCATCGGCCCTGTCAAGGCGGTCCCGCGCCTGCTCGAGCGTCACGGGCTGAAAGTCGACGATATCGGCTTGTGGGAACTGAACGAGGCCTTTGCGAGCCAGTGTCTTTACTGTCGGGACACCCTCGGCATCGACAACGAGATCTACAACGTCAATGGCGGGGCCATTGCCATCGGCCACCCCTATGGCATGACGGGCGCCCGTTGTGTCGGCCATCTCCTGATCGAAGGGCGCCGCCGGGGCGTGAAATATGGCGTTGTCACCATGTGCGTGGGCGGCGGCCAGGGCGCGGCCGGACTGTTCGAGATCCTGTAAGCCGTCTTGGATCCTCATTTCTGATGGCGACAGCGTACCGATTGGTATGCTGTCGCCCTGCCGCGTGAGGATCAATCATTGTCCAGACAGTCGTGGCGGATGCCTTGATTGTCCATCACCATGGCATGGATCCCGGCTTCCTTGATCCAGGCCAGACCCTCAAGCCCCTTGAGCATGGCGATCGTGGCGCAACTGCCCGCCACCACACAATGGGGGGCCACTACCGACACCGCGGCGAGCCCATGGACGGGCCATCCCGTGCGGGGATTGAGGATATGGGCATAGCGCACCCCGTCGATGACGAGACAACGCTCATAGTCCCCGCTGCTGGCCACGGCACCCTTGGCAAGATCGATGGCCCCCATAATATCGTCCGAATTGCGCCCATGACGCAGGGCGACCGACCAGGGCTGGCCGTCCGCATGGGGACCGATCACCCGGATATCCCCGCCCAGATCCACCAGACCATGGTGCACCCGCCGCTGTTCCAGCAGGCCGGCGACGGTATCGGCGGCGTATTCTTTCACGATCCCGCCGAAATCGATTTCCATGCCCGGACGCCCGAAACGGATCTCGGAGCGGGTCCAGGACACGTGCTGCCATCCGATCCGCGGCAGCAGGTCATCAATCGCCTCCTGGCTCGGCAGCTGGCCTGACTTGAAATCCCAGGCGGCGCGCAACACCCCGGACGTGATGTCGAAAAGACCCTCGCTCGTCTCGTGGCAGGTTTGCGCGTAGTCGAGAAGGGCCGCGCATTCCTCGTCAATCGACACGCTTGTCCCGGCCTTCGCGGCCCTGTTGATCGATGCGAAAAAATTGTCCGGCAGGAAGCGGGAATATTTCTGCTCAAGCGCCGCGACCGCCGCCTCCGCCGCCTTGAGCGTGCGTTGGGCGGCCCAACGATCCGCTTGGTAGATCTTGATCGTGCACGGAGAGCCCATGGCCCGGAATTGCCGGACATGGAGTTTGGGGTTTCGGTTCTTAGAAGACACTTTCAAGACTGACGCCGAAACTGTTTGCGTCAAAATCATCAACCTCGGTATTCAGACCGTCGCTGATGGCCAAGTCACCCCGCCTGATATAGCGCTGATAATAGGCACGCACTTTGAGTGTCTTGAGGGGCGAGTCCTCGAGATTGATGGCTTTTGTCAGTTCGATGGACGGACTGAGGGCACCGAAGGCTGCCAGGCGATAGTCGCTCGAGAATGCGGCCCCCGGCCCGGTTTGTGCCGACGTGAAGAACGGCCGATAGAAGGTCGCATCGCTTTGACTGTAATAACGAATGCCCGGCACGATCTCCCAGGTGTCGCCGATTTCCTTGCGAAGCTGGGCGTTGATGGCGTGGGAATCCGTATCCCATGTATCTGCCGTATACCGATAATTGACATGTAAAGCCGATCTGGAGCCCGCCAGGTAGGTGCTATATTGCGTGAACAGCGTGAAAATATCCCGGTCGTCCGGGCGTTCTTCCGGCAGCGTTGTTTCGGTATCCGTCAGAAAAACGCCCTTGTACTGATCACTGAGGAACCCGGTTGCACGAATATAGCTTAGACTGAGTTCCACGACACTGTTCCGGTTCAAGATGTAACTGACACCGCCCAGGAGTTCGAGCCGGTCTTTATCCTCTTCTATGTTATCACGGAAGATGAACTCCGACACCGTATCATCGGAGTAGCCGACCTGTCCGAACAGGGTCGTCCGCCCGCCTTTCAAGCGATAGTTGAAGTTCAGGCTGAAAAAGCGGGATTCATAGTCGAATTCCTGGGAGAAAGCGACAACCCCACCGATGCTGTAGCGGTCACCGAAATAGCGCAGCTCCCCCTCGATGGAGGTACGGGTGTCGTCGATTTGGCCGCGGATGAGCGCCGGATCCTGGCCCGGCGCCGCATTGGCCGCGCCGCTGGCCGAGCCAACCGCATCGGCGGAATCAGCGCTGATGGGTGAGAAGATCAGTTCTTCCCCGGTTCCGGATGCGTTCGGACGCACCGCGAAGGGGGAAGCCCCGCTGACTTCCGTCAAATGCACAAGCAGGCCAACGCGCCAGCGCTCCGAAACCGGAGCGGAGAGCACAAGGCGATCCTCCGTGATCTCGACCCGGTCGTCCGTCTCGAAATAATAGGCGCGGTTGTAGGAAAGCTCCGCATTGGGACTGTTGAAGCCCCGGTTCTGCGCCGAGGCATCATTGATGCCCGGGAGAACCAGCGCCGCCGCAGTCAGAGCAAGGAGTCCCCTCGCCCGATCAGTTGCAGCCACAGCCACCCCCGGCAACCTGACCGCCGCCCGCATTGGCTTCCTTTGAGAAGAACAAGTGATTCTCGAAGGAAGACCGCAGATTCTGGGTGTCAGTCATCGCCTCTTTGGCTAGGATTTCCCGTTCCCAGGGCTGCACCGAGCTGGCGCATCCACCGAGAACCGTCGAGCAGAGGAAAGCGCAGGCAATCAGGCGGAAAGAATTACGCGACATCATTGTCTCCCCCGATTGTTCCGAACCGCTTCGGCGATCTGCTGTCGGATCTCTTTCCCGTCGGACGGATTGAAGCCCGAATGTTCATATAGAAATTCCCCGCCCGGACCAAATACATAGGACGACGGCATGGCATCGACGTCGAAGCGCGTGGGACACTGACCAGTCGTATCCAGCGCCAGGGTGAAACTCGATGGATTGCGGCGGGCGAAGCGCAGGGCCTTGTCCCGCTCCGTGTCGACACTGATCGCAATCACCTCAAGCTCGTCCGGGTGAAACTCTTCCCGCAGCTCATTCATGAAGGGAAAGGAGAGCTGGCAGGGGCCGCACCAGGAGGCCCAGAAATCCAGATAAACGATTTTGCCGAGATGATCGCCCAGATCCACGGGCGTGCCATCGGCAAGGGAAACGGGCTGGCACTCCGGCAGATTGTCCGCTGCCCGAACGCCTGCCGGGCCGACGGCAAGGACCATGGTCACGGCAATGGCAAGGGCACGCACTGCCCCCTGTTTGCCGGAAGCAACCAAGCGGTGAAAGCAACGTAGCGGAGGCACTGTAAAGCTCATGGATCCACACATTTTGATCGGATGACGTTCCCTGTTGTCATCTAAAACTCCCGCGCGGAATACAAATGAAAACATTTCAATTTAAACTTTGAGTTGTTCCCGCGGGCCGCGTTCCCGGATACCCCAATCCCCGTCTCCGTTCGTTATTTCCGCTCATCAATATGATTACTGAACATTTTGAAACCTTCGGCATCACGGAAAAAACCGAGTGATGCCAAGGCTGAACCAAGAAACGGGCAGATCCGTGGCCCCGCCCCGCGGGGCACGCAGCGTTCGGGATAGCCCCGTCAAAACAATGACTTCACGAGCTTATCACGTCGACGAGAGAACCCCATTCCGATTTGACATTAAATCAGAGTAAGGTGGATCCACCGCCACAGGAGGGTTAATGGGCGAGGACAGAGCCCGTCGATTCCCTTGCCACGGGGGCCGCCCAACCTGGCACACGGAACATATGAACAAAATGACACATGAGGCAGAATGGCACATTTGTCTGCCTACACCGTAAAGGAGCAAACAGGAGAAAAGCCATGCCCCATATCAACGCCAAATCACGTCGTGAACTGATCGCCTATGAGCCCATGTTCCAGGCCGTGGAACTGGCCATGGGTTTTGTCCCCAATTCCATGCTGACCATGGCACGGGTGCCGGGACTGCTTGAGGGGTTTGCCGGGCTCGGTATGGCGGTCCTCGGGCCCGGGCGTCTTGATCCCGGCCTCAAACAGATGATCGCCCACGTGGCGAGCCGGACGGCGGGGTGTCAGTATTGCATGGCCCATACGGCCCACTCCGCCCATCGCGTTGGTGTGGATACAGACAAACTCGAAGCGATCTGGTCCTATGAGACCGATGGCCGCTTCACGGAAGGCGAGCGGGCCGCTTTGCGTCTTGCTCAGCTGGCGGCTCAAGTCCCCAATGCAACGACTCCGGCGGATTTCGAGGCTCTGAAAGCCCATTTCGACGCCGAAACCTGCCTTGAGATCGTGGCGGTGATCAGCCTGTTCGGCTTCTTGAATCGCTGGAACGACACGCTCGCCACGCACCTCGAAGACAGCGCCCGGATGTTTGGCGAAGCCCATCTCGCGCAACAAGGGTGGCAGGCCGGCAAGCACGGGGACAGCTCTTCCTGACCCGGATCAGGTCATCCGCGAGGCCACCTCTTTCGATTTGGTGTTTGTCCGCGCCCACACAACGCCAGGGGAGCGGGCGTCGCGCGAACAGCCATCCCCATGCCTTAAGCGTTGATTTTCAATGGATTTCAGTCACGCCGCCCCCTCTTTTAGGACGAGACAAGCAAGGAGAAGCTCACAACGGGCTTGCACTTCCAAGTGGCTGGTGCATTCTTTACGCGTCGATAAAAGGTCCTAGTGCCTTGAAATGATTAGTTCTTGCCACTCAATTGATGTAAAAACAAAAGATACAAGCCACGAGAAGCAGTGACACCTACAGATATCCGGATCTGTATATCTTTATCGAACAAAAACGTATGCCATAGTCGCCCTGCTTTTCAATCTCTTCTCTTTTTTGTCTGTCCGTCACGACTTCAAATTGCGGATCCAGAAGGATCTCGATAACGTGAGCATTAGTTCACTGTTGTTGAGGGCGTAATCCATGACGGACTTTCAGGTGCGTCGAACCAGTCTCCGAGATGCTCGATTTGTCACCCTCGATCGCCCCCCTCTCGCCTTCGGTGCCGTCAGACTGCGGATTGATCTGTTTGCCCTCACCGCCAACAATGTCATTTACTCCGCCATGGGCGGCGGCCTGAACTACTGGGATTTTTTTCCTGCGCCCAAGGATTGGGGACGGCCGCCGGTTTGGGGTTTCGCCACGGTAGAGACATCCCGGCTGCCCGACATCGAACCGGGCGAGCGCGTCTACGGCCTTTTTCCCGTCAGTGAGACGCTCGATGTCCTGCCCTCCCGTCGGTCGGCGGCCGGGTTTGCGGACGGGATCCGGGAACAACGGAGCAAGGCAACCCTCTATAACCGCTATCTGTTTACGGATCAGGACCCGGCCTATGACGAGGAGTTCGAGGCCGAGCAGGCCCTGTTCCGCCCCCTGTTCTCCACCGGATGGTGGATCGCCGACACGATCTGCCACAGCATCCTGACACCTTCCACCGTGGTGATGTCGAGCGCGTCATCGAAAGCCGCCCTGACAACGGCGTTCCAGCTCCAGCGCCTCGAGGACACACAGCTTATCGGTCTGACCTCTGATGATCATCTGGACTATGTAAAAGAGATCGGACTCTATCACGACGTTTTTGCCTATGATGATCTTGAAGCCCTGATGACCGAAGGACCCACGGTCTTCGTCGATTTTCTGGGTCGGGATCATGTGACCTCGACGGTGCATCATGCTTTGAGCGATCGGCTGACCCGAAGCCTGGCCATCGGTGTCTTGAATTGGAAGGCGGCGTCGGCCGGGGCGGCCGTGGTCGGCCTTCCAGGGCCCGTGCGGGAGTTCTTCTCGGTGCCCGACTACGCGGCCCGGCGGATCGGTCAGGCCGGGAATTGCCTCAATGAGGCCATGACCGAGGATCTGGGGCGGTTCTACGAAGAGGCCGCGAATTTCATTTCGCCCACTCACCTCTCCGGGAGCCAGGCCATCGCGCAGGCCTGGGCCCGTCTTGTCGACGACGATGTGCCGCCCGACGAAGGTCTCGTCCTGTCTTTTCGCTGAAGCCCCAAAAACGTCTTGCGATTACCAAGCCTTAAGGGCTCGGGGTGTAGATCGTGAGGGCCCAAGCCGGGATCGCGGATCCGCCATCCGTGCCCCGCGTTTGGCTTCTTTCCGGCCTCTCCACGGGCCGGCCTTCCGTCCCCTCCCTTTGAGTAACCAGGAAATCGCCATGACCGTCTTGACCCCCTTTCCCGGCCGTGCGGCCAACACCGACACCCTCGATCGCGGCAATGTTTCCGTGCTTCGTACGGAAATCAACCGTATCATGAACAACGCGCTTGGATCGGCCGGTGACCTGCCAAGCCAGGTTCCAACAGCGCGCAACCCCATCCTGACCCTGCAGGCCGAGATCAACCGGATCGTCAGCCTGCTGCTCCAGACCCTGCCCGCCAGTGGACCTGTGGCGCCCGGCACCGGTTTCACGCCGGTCCCGCAGACCCTGCCCAGCTATCCGCCCGTGGCGGGCGCCATCCCGTTCGGCGCGACGGTTTCGGGTGCCGGCATCAACAATTTCGGCGCCACGCTGCTCGCGGAAATCAACCGCGTGTTCAGCAGCGTCCTTCAAGACACGGATATGGGCGTCCCCAGCACGGGCTTCGCACCGATTCCGGGTCTCCATGGAGGCAGCGGGCTCCCGCAGAGCACGGTGCAGTTTCTGCAGAACGAGATCAATCGGGTCTTCAGCACCGTGCTTCAGGATCCTGCAGGTGCCGGTGACCCAAGCCTCGCCTTCACACCGCGGGTCAATCTGGTCGAAACGACGGATACGATCGAAATCGAGGCGGAACTGCCGGGTTTCACGGAATCCGACATCGACCTCGCGGTCATGGGCAATGTGGTGACCATCAAGGGCTGGCGCCGCCGCAATGCGTCGGAAGACCTGCGGGAGTTCCACATCCTGGAACGCGGCTACGGCACGTTCTCCCGCTCCCTCACCCTGCCCTTTGAAGCGGATCCAAGCCTGATCCGGGCGAGTTTCGGGGCCGGTGTGCTGATGATCGAGATCACGAAGCCCGACATGGTGCGCGAAAACACAAGCCGGATCGAGATCGCCAAGGCCGGGTAGGCCCCCCAACCCGGTTCACCGTCTTGAGGGCCGTCCCCGGGACCGGGGCGGCCCCTTTGTCAAAAGCCCAAATCGCTCAAGCCCGGATGATCATCGGGCCGCCGGCCGAGCGGCCAATGATATTTCCGCTCACCTTCCGTAATTGGATGATCGTTGATGCTGGCGATCCGCCGGCGCATCAATCCGGCTTCGTTGAATTCCCAGTTTTCATTGCCGTAAGCCCGGAACCAGGTGCCGCTGTCATCGTGGAATTCATAGGCGAAGCGTACCGCGATCCGGTTTTCCCGGAAGGCCCAAAGCTCCTTGATGAGACGATAGTCAAGCTCCCGGCACCATTTGCGGGTGAGAAAGGCAACGATCTCGTCGCGGCCCGTGATGAACTCCGCCCGGTTGCGCCATTGGCTGTCGGGCGTATAGGCCAGGGACACTTTTTCCGGATCCCGACTGTTCCAGCCGTCCTCGGCAAGACGGACCTTTTCGATCGCGGTTTGTTCCGTAAACGGTGGCAATGGCGGACGGGACATGGCGTCTTTTCCTCCGGTCTTGCGTTTATAATGGGACGCAGGGCAATCGAACGGATTTGCCGGCTGTCGCAAGGGACCCAGCCGATCCAATCCACGCCATCCGCCTCTTGTCTGCGAAAGGCAGGCGTCTCAGTCCTCGAAGCCCACAAACACCGCCGCTTCGTCAACGGATTTGCGCCGGGAGATGACGGCATTCGCCGGGAAGCTGTCGTCCGGGAAGCCCATGGCGATGCAGATCATGATCACCTGATCGTCCGGAATGCGCGCATGTTCGCGCACCACGGGGGACTGCATGATGCCCTGACTGTTGATGACGCAGCCAAGCCCCCGGGACCAGGCTGCATTGACAAGGGCATTGGCGACCCCGCCACAATCGAAGGGCGCAATGTCACCGCCATGGATCGAGCGATCATAAGTCACGACGACGGAGACCGGCGCGTCGAATTGGCGAAAGCCCCGCAAGACCCAACCCTGGCGGGCCTCCTTGTCATGGCGGGCGATACCCATGGCGGCGAAAAGCTGTTTGGCGATCTCGATCTGACGTTCCCGGTGCACGCCCTCATAGGCGCCGTGGCTGCGGAACTCCCGGGAGTCCGGCAC
>CAZFWG010000014.1:60020-67513 GCA_964522525.1 uncultured Alphaproteobacteria bacterium
GCCCCTTTTCGGTCATCGTATTGGCTTCTGTCCACATATGGTCGCGAACGGAGGCCGCGCCTTGCATGATCCGATTATGGGTATTAGGCCGACAATCGAATACATCGTCAATGTGCCCGGGTAGGTCAGGAATCCATCAGCCTGCCTCTGCCGTCTCCCATGGATTGACGAGATCGACACCGAAACCCTCGAAGTCCTGAATGTTCCGTGTAACAACAGCCAGACCGTATCGCACGGCAATGGCCGCGATGAGGGCGTCGGCCGCGGAACGGGTCGCGCCGACCCGGTCCCCTTCGGCCATCAAGGAGCCCCATTGTTTGGCGCCAGCCTCGTCAAAGGACAGAACGCGACCGGCAAAGGCGGGAAGCAGGGTTTCCTCCAGCCAGGAAGTCAGGGCCGTGCGCCGCTTGCCCGGTGCCAATCGCAAAATGCCCCGATAGAGTTCACCGATCACGGGTGTCGGGATGAACAGGCTGACCGGATCCTGCCCGGCAAACCATGCCTTCACAGCAGCGCTGGGTTTGCGCTTCGTCGGATCACTGACCACATTTGTATCGATAAGAAACCCGGCCATGGTCGCCGTGCTCACTCAAGGCTGACCGGACGGCCTTCGCTGTTGTCCCGTTCGAAGGTCACCTCGCCTAGACCCGGCGCCGTCGCGAGCAGCGCATAGAGATCCGCCCCCGTTTGAATGTCCGGCCGGGAAACCAGACGTGCGGCCTGAACCCGGACCCGTTCCGCATCAGCGCCCCCTGCCCGCAATTTGGCGGCCAGCCGTTTAACCAGGGCCACGTCGGCCCGGGGCACGGTGATTTCGACGCGTTGCTGGCCCTGCTCGTCAAGCTTGCGGCGGTGACGGGACAGGCGCTCCGAATTGACAGAAGACGGCCGGAACGATGACGGACGGGGCACACTCAACCTCTTTGCATGAGAATTATTTCCGGAACTGTATCCGGAAATGATCTCGCTGTCAACAGCCTGAAGGCGGTGTCTCACCATCGACGATGTCCGTCCGTGATAGTCTCTTGCTCTCATTCCTCCGATTCGCGAGCGCTTCCATGGCCAAATCCCAAGAAACATTTGCCTGCACCGCCTGCGGCACGGTCTACGCCAAATGGCAGGGCAAATGCGAAGCCTGCGGGGCCTGGAACACCATCGAAGAGGATCGGGGGCTCACCGCCCAGGCCGGGGAAGCCGCCCCCAAACAGAGCCTGGCTTCGGGAAAAGCCCGGGGACGGACGATCGATCTGGTGGCCCTTGACGGGGAAGGCCAGGATCCGCCACGCATGGCCTCGGGCATCGCCGAATTCGACCGGGTGGCCGGGGGCGGCATCGTGCCGGGTTCGGCCATCCTGGTGGGGGGCGATCCGGGGATCGGGAAATCCACGCTCCTGTTGCAGCTCGCCGCGCGCATTGCCACGCAGGGCGCGCCCGTCGTCTATATCTCCGGCGAGGAAGCCACCGCCCAGGTGCGCCTGCGCGCAAGCCGGCTCGGTCTGGCGGAAGCGCCGGTGCAGCTCGCCTCGGCCACGAATTTGCGGGATATTCTGACCACGTTGGAAAAATCCCCGCCGGCCCTCGTGATTGTCGATTCCATCCAGACCATGTGGTCGGACACCATGGACAGCGCGCCGGGCACCGTCTCCCAGGTCCGGGCCGCCGCCCATGATCTGGTGCGCTTCGCCAAACGCAGCGACACGGCGGTGGTCCTGGTGGGCCATGTCACCAAGGACGGCCAGATCGCCGGCCCCCGCGTGGTCGAGCATATGGTGGACACGGTGCTCTATTTCGAAGGGGAGCGCGGCCATCATTTCCGGATCCTCCGGGGGGTGAAGAACCGCTTCGGCGCGACGGAGGAAATCGGCGTCTTCGAGATGACGGGCGCGGGCCTCCAGGAAGTCGCGAACCCCTCGGCCGTGTTCCTCGACGCCCGGGAGGAAGGGGCGAGCGGTTCGGCGGTCTTTGCCGGTGTCGAGGGCACAAGGCCCGTGCTCGTGGAGGTCCAGGCGCTGGTGGCCCAGACCTCCCTGGGCACGCCAAGGCGCACGGTGGTAGGCTGGGATGCCGGGCGCCTCGCGATGGTGATCGCGGTTCTCGATACGCGGTGTGGCGTTGGCCTTGGCGCCCAAGACATCTATCTCAATGTGGCAGGAGGAATCCGCATCCTGGAACCGGCGGCGGATCTGGCGGTGGCGGCGGCGCTTGTCTCTTCGGCGACGGGCATCGCCCTGCCCCATGACGCGGTGTTTTTCGGCGAGATCAGCCTGTCGGGCGCGGTGCGTCCGGTGGTGCAGCGGGAGGCACGGCTGAAGGAAGCGGAAAAACTGGGGTTCCGCCACGCCATCGGGCCCATTTCCCGCGGCGGGCGTGGGCAACGCAAGACCCGTGCTAACGGCTCGGAAACCATTCTTGCCGAACCTGTGACCTCCTTGGGTGAGTTGATCGAGATTGTGCAGGGATTTGGTGGAGCGTTGAGTCACGGTGATGCCTTGCGACGGGCCGCCCCTTGAGCGTGAAGCGCCTGTGCAACGTCCTTAACAAGCGCCTTGACGGCGCGCCGCTCGCGACGTTCTTTGCCCGTGATGAGTGATGCACCGCTGACATTCACCGACGCCATCATCCTGGGCCTTGTCCTGGGCTCGGCGTTTCTTGCCCTGTTGCGCGGCTGCGTGCGCGAAACCCTGTCCGTGTCCGCCTGGGTGCTGTCGGCCCTGTTGACCTATGCGCTTTACCTCCTGGTCGGCCCGTCGCTCACTTGGTTCATCACCGGCGACTGGTTCTTCCATACCTTTTTCGTCCTGGCGCTTTTTTCGGGGCTCGTCGTGGTTTTCACCTTGGCCAATCGGCGGATCCTGGAGCGTGTCGGCGGGGAGCGGGTGGCGACCTGGGACCAGATCCTCGGCTTTTGTTTCGGCTTTGCCCGCGGCCTGGCCCTCGTCGCCATTCTCTACCAGGCCCATGTCCTGGTGTTTGGCGAACAGGAAACCCCGCCCTGGTTTGTGGAAGCGCGTCTTTTCCCCATCGTGGTCGGCACATCAAACGCCTTGAAAGTCGTCCTCCCTGGTCCGATAACAAAGGGAGCGGCTCCGTATCGCTCTGGCGTGCCCTATAACGCGCCGACCCTGGAACAAGTCATCGAGGAAAAATCGAAAGATGACGGCAGGGAAGAAGAGGACGAGGCCGGGTATTCCAAGGACGAGCGCAAAGCGATCGATCGCCTTGTCCGCAACAGGCTGGACCCTCGCTGATGCATCACTCAACGGAAGGCGGGCCCGCGGACGCCGGTGACGGCGACGCGCGTGCCGACCATGGGGCGGACCCTGGTTCGCAGGACCATTTCAAGGACGAATGCGGCGTCGTTGGCGTTTTGGGCCGGGACGACGCGGCCGTGCTGTGTGCCCTGGGCATGCAGGCCCTTCAACATCGCGGCCAGGAAGCATGCGGGATCGTCTCCTTCGACGGGGAACGCTTCAATGTGGAGCGGCATCTGGGCCTTGTCGGCGAGAATTTCGGCGAGGAAGCCAAGACGCTCCATGCCCTGCCCGGCCATATGGCGATCGGCCATGTCCGCTATTCCACCACCGGGGGCGGCACGGTCCTGCGCAATGTCCAGCCCCACTATGCCGATCTGCGCAATGGCGGGATCGCCATCGCCCATAACGGCAATTTGACCAATTCCTCCACCCTGCGGCGCAGCCTCGTTGCCCGGGGCGCGATCTTTCAGTCCACGTCGGATACGGAAACGATCCTGCATTTGATCGCCACCTCCCTGTCCGATCGCCTGACTGATCGGCTGGCCGATGCCCTGAGCAAGGTGGTGGGCGCCTATTCCCTCGTCTGCTTGAGCAACAAGAAGCTGATCGGCATTCGCGATCCCCATGGTGTCCGTCCTCTGATCATCGGCCGTCTGGGGGATGCCTGGATCCTCGCCTCCGAAACCTGCGCCCTCGACATCATGGGGGCGACGCCCGTGCGCTCGGTGGAACCGGGCGAGATGGTGGTGATCGAACCGGGCCAGGAAATCCAGAGCCTCTTTCCCTTCGCGCCCCGGCGAAGCCGCTTCTGCATCTTTGAATATGTCTATTTTTCCCGACCCGACAGCGTCATTGACGGCAAGGGCGTGTACACGGCGCGCCAGAATATCGGCCGGGAACTGGCGCTCGAGGCGCCGGTGGAGGCGGATATCGTCTCGCCGGTCCCCGATTCCGGCGTGCCCGCCGCGATCGGCTATTCCCAGGGCGCGGGCCTGCCCTTTGAATTCGGCATCATCCGGAACCATTATGTGGGCCGCACCTTTATTCTGCCGACGGATCGCTCGCGCCAGCAGGGCGTCCGCATGAAGCTCAACGCGAACCCGGCGGCCGTGCAGAACAAGCGGGTGATCCTGGTCGATGACAGCATCGTGCGCGGCACCACGTCCTTGAAGATCGTTCAGATGGTGCGCGATGCCGGCGCGCGCGAGGTGCATATGCGCATCGCCAGTCCGCCGACGATCGGGGCCTGCTATTACGGCGTGGATACACCGGAGACGGATAAACTGCTCGCCCATCGTATGAGCCTGGATGAGATGCGCGAGCACCTGAATGTGGACAGCCTCGCCTATCTGTCGATCGATGGTCTCTACCGGGCCATGGGTCAGCCCCAGCGCAACGAACGCGCGCCACAATTTTGCGATGCCTGTTTCACCCGGGACTATCCCATCCCGCTCGTCGACCACGATGACGGGGAAGCGGTGCATCAGCTCAGTTTTCTTCAGAACTGACGGAAGGCCAAGGCCATGACCGCTTCTCCCCCGCCCGCCCCGAAACGTCTCGATGGCCGCCTGGCGCTGATCACCGGAGCGTCCCGGGGTATCGGACATGCCGTGGCCCGGGCCTTTGCCCGGGAAGGCGCGGAGTTGATCCTCCTGGCACGGACCACCGGCGCGCTCGAAGAACTCGACGACATGGTCAAGGCCGATGGCGGCAAGGCGACGCTTGTTCCCCTCGACCTCAATGACGCCGAGGCGCTCGATCGTCTGGGGGCCTCCATTCACGAACGATGGGGCCGGCTTGACGTTCTGGTGGGCAACGCCGCCATTCTGGGCGGCTTGACGCCGGTGGGCCATATCGCCCTCGATGACTGGCAGGCCCTTCTCGATGTCAATGTCACGGCCAACTGGCGGCTGATCCGATCCCTCGATCCCCTGCTGAAAGCGGCCGACAACGCCCGGGCCATTTTCGTCACCTCTTCGGTGGCGCAAGCACCGCGGCCCTATTGGGGCGGCTATGCCATGTCGAAAGCGGCGCTTGAATCCCTCGTGCTCACCTATGCGGCGGAATGCCAGAATACGTCCGTGGGGGTCAATCTGATCAATCCGGGCCCGATCCGTACACAAATGCGCGCGCGCGCCATGCCCGGCGAGGATCCCGCCACCCTGGCGACGCCGGATGACATCGCGCCCCTGTTCGTCGATCTGGCTCAAGCTTCCTACAAGGGCCATGGCGAAGTTGTTCGCTTCGAGAGATCCCGCGAAACACAGACGGCCCCATCCGCCCCGTAAACGGCGATGGGATGCTTTTGAGGCGGGGGCGCAGACCATAGTCCCATGGGGAGGATATCGTGTCACACTTTCCGCATCTGCTTGGAGTGCTCTGCGCCATGACCATCGGCTTATCGTCCGCACCCGCCACAGCCGTCGAAACCTCCCCTTTTGGAACCTGGGTTTCGCCGATTTCGGCAACGGATCTGGGCTCCGCCGCGCTGGGCTTCAGCGCATTGGAGGGGCGGAACGATGCGCTCTATTGGCTTGAATACCGCCCCCAGGAGGAAGGCCGAACCGTGATCATGCGCCGCCACCCGAACGGCGCGACCGAGACCTTGATCCCCGAAGGGTTCAATGTGCGCTCCCGCGTCCATGAATATGGCGGCGGCGCCTATGCCGTGATCGGAAAGGGCGTCGTCTTCAGCAATTTCAAGGATCAGCGCCTCTATTGGCAGATCGCCCGCGCCGCGCCCCGACCCATCACCCCGGAAGATCAGGTGCGCTTTGCCGACTGCGTCGAGGATGGGGGGCGAAACCGGTTGATCTGTGTGCGGGAGGATCATCGCGCCGAGACAGTCGACGCGCATGGCGAGGCCAGGAACGCGCTTGTGGCCGTTTCCCGGGATGACGGAACACAGACGGTGCTGTTTGAGGGCCCGGATTTCGTGGCCTATCCCCGCCTGTCGCGTGACGGCGCGAAACTCGCCTGGATCTCCTGGAACCATCCCAACATGCCCTGGGACACCGTTTCCCTTCATGTGGCGCCCCTTGAGGAAGACGGAACCCTTGGAACCGTCACGACCCTGAATGAGGGTAAAAAGGAATCCGTTCTGCAACCCACCTGGGGCCCGGACGGCCAGCTCTATTTCACGGCCGATCGCTCGGGCTATTGGGCGCTTTACCGGTGGGATGGCACCACCGTGCAGAATGTGCTGGAGCGCGACGCGGATCTGGGCGGCCCCCTTTGGAGCCTGGGACAGACCTTTTTTGATTTCCTGCCGGACGGCCGCATCGTCGCCGCCTACACGGATGAGGCCCGCCACCGCCTGGCGATCATCGATCCGCAAGCCGGAACCTCGGCGCCCGTGGACCTGGGCCCCGTCGAAGTGACCGACCCCACCGTGGCGGCCGGGCGCCTCTTCGCCCTGGCGGCCTTCCCCGACCGGCCCCATGCGATCATCGAGATCGATCCGGACGGGCCGGACGGGCCGGTTTTCACGGTCGTACGGTCGGCGGGTGATCAGCTCCTGAGCCCCGGCTTCATCGCCAAACCCGAGACCATCACCTACGCAACCGGTCCGGACGACAAGGAAGTGGCGCATGCCATTTTCTATCCGCCAACGAATGAACGCTTTGTCGCGCCGGAGGGCGAAAAGCCGCCCTTGATCGTCATGGCCCATGGCGGTCCGACCGGGCACCGGGCACCGACGTTCCGTCTCGATATCCAATATTGGACGACCCGGGGTTTTGGCGTTCTTGACATCAATTATCGGGGCAGCTCGGGCTTCGGCCGGGCCTATCGGGAACGGCTTTACGGTCAGTGGGGCCTTGTTGATGTGGAGGACGCCGTGAAAGGCGCGCGCCATCTGGCGGCGCAAGGCCGGGCGGATGCCGCGCGTTTGCTGATCCGGGGCGGCAGCGCCGGCGGCTATGTGGTGCTCGCCGCCATGGCCTTCCATGACGTCTTTGCGGCGGGGGCGAACTATTATGGTGTCAGCGACCTGGAGGCCCTGGCCAAGGACACCCACAAATTCGAATCCCGCTATCTGGATCAACTCGTCGGTCCGTATCCGGAACGCCGTGACCTCTATGTGGAGCGCTCTCCCATCCATCACCTGGATGGCTTCACCAAACCGCTGATCGTGCTCCAGGGTCTTGAGGACAAGGTCGTACCGCCGAACCAGTCGGAAGCGATCGTCAATGCGCTCCGGGAAAAGGGCATCCCGGTCGCCTATATCACCTTCGCGGA